>CAZXYS010000043.1:0-30766 GCA_964645005.1 uncultured Hyphomicrobiales bacterium
CGGAGTCCCTTATATATCAATCACTTACTTAATTTAAGTGTCAAAGTCAAGAAAAGATCATGTTTAATGCAAAATTCGGGATAAATATAATCAATATCGTTTTTTGGCTGTGTTTTTAGTAAAGTCATATTTTTAAATGTTTGCCAACGTCACGGAGAAATACGAAGTCGTTCTTGAAGGGGGCGGAGCGAAGCGCAGCCGTATGTCCACTGTTAGGCGCCCCATAGGACAAGGCTGCGAGCATCATTTTGCATCCATTTGTTACCGTCTTATATACGGATACGAATCGGATATGCAGTTAAACGACCTTCTTGCCAAAGTTGCTTCGGATTGGGGATATCGACAAGTTTCGCTTCCTTAGTTCCAGCATTATAAATGCGATATATATGGAAATTATCCTCCTTTTCCAGAACGAATTCCCATTGTTTATTGGACATGTCAAACCATCCCTTGTCATCTGTTGTAGTAGATTTTACTTCGATATATTCTTCGTTATCATTTTCAATTACTTTGATGTCGTAGCCTTCGCCTTCATCCCTATTTTTATTAAGCCAGTGCAATTCGACAAATGTTTTGTCTTCACAGATAATCGCGAAACCATCTTCAGTTTCCTTTACCTCTCCTTGATGATATTTCTTACTCAATTTGTCTTTTAAACATTTAAGAGCAAATTCTTCCCCCCATTTACCAATTGCTGTTTTTGCTTCCTGAGTTAAAGTATCTTTTGCTGTCTCTCTGGGAGGCTTTGGAGGTGGTTGTGGTTCGCTACGAGGTTCCCCTGCCTCAAGAATTTCAGGTATAGTGCTTTTAGGTTCAGTTCTTTCCAACACCTGCAGCTTATTAACTTGAGTTTCAACCTCTGCAGGTGTAAGCTCAGGCTGCCATTCTTTTTTCTCGATCCGTTTTTGTTCAATAATGCTTTCAGAACCTTCAGGAATTTGAGACGGCATTGAGGTCTGGGGTGCTTCAGATATATTGAGTGGTGGTAGTTTCTTTTCAACTATGGTTTCTCCCCTTTCTTTTCCTTCAACAAACTCACCCTTCATCTCCACTACATGGGACCATTCTTTCTCGTCATTTGGCAGTTCCTCAATTCCTTTTGCTTTCATAAGTCTCTCAATTTTGTCCTCAGTCTTTTTATCAAACAGCGATATGAGAAAGTCGTCCAAACCTCTCATATCTCCGAATAATTTTGAAAGTTCTATTGCCAAATGGTCTGTGTCTTCAAGTTTTTCTCTTTGAATATACAAATTTCCATTATAAAGAAGGGAGTCCTGCTCGCTGGGAACAGATTCATTATTAAGACTGTATTTCACTTTAAGGCTTTCGAGACTATAACATGTCAGATTCTTTAATTGAGCTGATATAACATCTTTTTTCAGCCTTTCGTAATGATCATGCTCTAATTTATATAAATATCTTAGAATATATGGAACATAATTTTGAATCTGCTTGGTTAAGCCTCGTTCAATTACTGGTGTTACTTCAGATACCAATCCTATCTTTACAGATTTAGAAAGATGAGAAATGCCAACAGCTTCGATAAAATATTGAATTTGGGGGTGATAGTTTTTTGGTAATTTAAGGACTGATATATTTGGATTATCTTTAAATAATTCATAAAACTTTTCATTATCATTTACAAACACATCGTTCTCATTTATACAGAATTCTTGTTTATCGGTCCAAAAAATTAGCTTGCTGATAAAATCATTCCACCAATCTTCTTCAGAAATTAGATGCTCATTGGTTTCAGGGTTCAAGTGATTATTCAATTCTTTATATATTTTCAGGATTCCTATTCGGAAAAGCAGATAAGAATGTTTTCAGAGCATTAGCATAAGAGTTAATAGTTCGGGGACTATACCTTTTAATGCTTAAAAGCTTTTTAAAATCGTCTAAACAATCCATTTCCTGTTATATGCAATAATGAACAATAGATTACTAAATTTGATTTTTATACGCAATAAATAAAATAAAATTGTATAGTTGCGTCAATATAGTTGTTATGGGCAATTATGAACAGTATCCAACTTAAAGGTTAACAAATAGAAATAGTGAGAATATTCGATAAAATAATCTAAAATATAAACTAAAAATTATTGAACAATGAAATTTAAAAATTTACTTTACACAATTAGCACAGTTTTAATTTTGTCATCCTGTGCATCAACATCATTTTATCAAGTTTATGATGTTAAACCAGTAAATGAATCTATAACCAAGTCCGATATGCTCTTTTTTGAAGATGAAAATTGCAAAATAACTTATAATCTATGGGCTAATGGTGGAAATATTGGATTTAATTTTTACAATAAATCTGACAGTAAGATTTATGTGAAATTGAACGAAAGCAATTTTATTTTAAATGGTTTCGCATATGATTATTTCAAAAATAGAACATTCACTACATCTGAGAGCAAATCTGCTTCAACTTCGAAATCATCAACTGGTTCTGTAGCTGTAACAGGACTTAACATTTATAATAACATACAGACAAATCAAGTCAAAAGTTCAGGTTCTGCAAATCTTAGTTCATCTGTTGGATATGCTGTTTCGATAAAGGAAGATTCTGTTGTTTGTATCCCACCAAAAACGACAAAAAGGATTTCTGAATATTCAATAAATGATGCATTAATTAGAAATTGTGATTTATTCAAATATCCGAGAAGGAAAGAAATAAAAACGAAATCATATACGGAAGAGAAAAGCCCAATTGTGTTTAGTAATAGAATTACATATGAGATAAATGGCAATTCAAAATTAGTAGAAAATGATTTTTTTGTTTCGGAAATAACTAATTATCCTGAATCTGAATTCTTTGACTATAAATACGATGAATATTGTGGTCAAAAGAGTCTGTCAAAAACTAAATATTATAAATTCTACGATACTGACAAATTCTATATTAAATACAGCAAAAGGACAAGATCCCTGGAAGCATTAAAATAGAATAAAAGCCCATAACAAAGGCTCATACGTAATGCGGGAGTTAGTGCTAAAGTGAAAGATTATGCAAATAAAGATATTTTGTAGTATAATGAAAGTGAAGTGCTTCGATAACCCGCACTACGCATAGCCAAACCGTTGGGGGCAATTACGGTTTGGCAAATTGAGTAGTTAATTATGAAAAAAATAAATATAAAACAGATAGGATTATTATTAGGTGTTTTTCTCGCTACACTATTAATGCCGGCTTTTACAAATGCACAGCAACCGGGAAGTTTAAAAACACTCCGTTCTTCTGATGCCGTTAATGATGCGGCAGGTACAGGGCAATTGTTTGAGAACATTCATGTTCCGGGAATTACAGACAATGTGCAAGGAACAAATGGATTTGCTTTAGCAGATTTAGATTGCAATGGCTACATAGATATACTTTTGGTTAATACTCCACCATTCAATCTGGAAGGATGGCCACCGCGGGACAGTATTTGCGACAACACTATTGATTTTAATGTTTTAGATGACACGCTTGCCCGGGATAAATTGCGAATACTTCTGAATAAAGGCGGCTGGGTATTTGAAGAAAAGAACATTACTATTACAGGTTCACCTGCAACCCCTGAAGATTTAAGTCAGGGATGGAGAGGGGGTCAAATACCGGCTATGGTGGATTTTAATAAAGACGGACTTTTTGATGTTTTTATTGGGCGACAACCTGCAATGATGACCCAGGGACAAATACCTTCCGGAACTTCACCCGTAGGTTGTAGTTTATTTTTGGCTGATGACTCTCTCAATCATTTTGAGGATGTTTCTCAAGATGTTAATGCTCTTAACAAGCTTGCTTATAACAGGCAAATTAGCATTGCAGATGTCAATGAAGATGGATGGTTAGATATTGCTATTGGTGCTGATAATGTAGCTGCAGCTTTCAATGGCTTACCAAAATCAGCGCTTCTATTATTTCACCCTTCGGGAAATCAGTTTTCTAATGGTGATTATCAAGATATTGGCGGCACTTCAACTGTTCCTGATTTTGGTGGATTTTATCTTAACCCTGCTAAAGATAAAGCAGGTCCTGATATTACACTCCGGGATACTGACAATGACGGTGATATTGATCTTTTCCAGGGCTGCCATATACTTCCTGCAGATGCTCCTTCTACTCATCCTTACTCCCCTGCTGAATACAGACAAGGCATTTTTACATGGAAAAACAATTTTAAAGATTCCGGTATTTTTGGCTATGCTAAAGACAGCCTCAACGGCATGGCTCAGGAGGCCAGAATGAAATATGATACAGCCTCTCAAATCCTCGTACGAATGCATCCCAATGATAGTGCATTTGGTTTGTCATACCTCTTTTTTGCAGATGTAAATAATGATGGTATTTTTGATGTACTTGCTCTTGATGGTAGTGACAGAGATCGATTGCCCCACCCTACAGATGCCGGAGCAAGCTTCTGGTACGGTCATGATAATTTTACATGGACAGAAGCTACAACTAATGCCGGATTAAACAATCTGAACGATGAATATATTGACTGGTATGATTTTTTTCAAGAACAAGTCACTACCGCTTTGTACTGGAAGCCAAATCCGGTAACTGCTCAACCCGGTATTGACCCTCAACGCTTTGCCTATCGCAGAGCGTATCATGCTGATGCAGCTTTTGCTGATTTTAATAACGATGGATGGATTGATTTGGTTGTGCTGGATAGACGACAACAGAAAAAAGTTGTAAGCAGCAGAACAAAATTATATATGAACAACGGAGACGGCACTTTTTCGAGAAAAACCACAGAATTTTCAGGTATTGATGCGTCAGGCATATCTATAGAAGCATGCGATTTAAATAATGACGGCTTAGTGGACTTAATGATTTCCGGTGATCCTGACAATTCAGGAATAGCCTGTTATGCCGAAGAGTATGAAGATAAAGTTTATATGAATAGCGGTTTACACGGTGCCGCTAATAATAATTGGCTGCGTTTTGGCTTTACCGGCATTAACCATGCACGACTTATCGGAGCCAGGGTTGAATTATTCGATCCTAACAGTAGTAGTTTGATTGGTTTCAGAGGCATATACACTAATCATACTTACAAATCGAGCAGTGCATTGGAAGCACATTTTGGACTTGGTAATAAAACATGTGCTGACTTAAAAATTACGCTGCCTGATGGTACCATCTTTACAAAACAATGCGTTCAAGCCAATCAATACATCATTGTTGATTTTCAAAATGATTCGATAAATCCTGTTGGTATAAAAAATCAACCCGATGTAAGAAAAGCTAATGTTCATATAGCACCAAATCCTAGTCAGGGTAATTTCAATGTAATACTTGAAGATTTCAGTAAAGGAAAATATGAAGTCTATAACAATTTAGGTAACCTGATTAATTGTAATAATTTCGACGAATCTGAATTTTTTATTGATCTTTCTTCAGCTCCTTCGGGTATTTATTTTGTTAAGTTCATTTTTAATAAGGAAGAATTATACATTACACATAAAATTATAAAAAAATAACTTTTGGTTATGAAAAAAATACTCACAATAGCAGTTTTGTTTTTAACTTGTTTGCCTGCCTATTCACAACAAAATGTGTCTGACAGCCTTGAACACCAAGGTTATCAACGGAAATACATAGTTCACATTCCACCGACGTACTCTAATGGTTCTTCTACACCTTTAGTTCTTACTCTTCACGGAGGCAGTGGCAATTACTTATCCGTTCAGGGATTTACACAAATGAATTTTGTTTCGAATCAAAATGATTTTCTGTCTGTGTATCCCCAAGGATATGCAGAAGCCCTATATGGTGGTTATACATGGGCTGATGGCAGAGGAACTTCAGCAGATAATGCGAATATAGATGATGTGGGTTTTATTTCTAAACTCATTGATACCCTTGCTGCCGATTACAATATTGACACGAATAAAATATACGTTTGCGGATTTTCTAATGGTGGCTTTATGACACAGCGATTAGCTTGTGAAATTCCTGAAAGATTTGCAGCCGTTGGTGGTCTGGGTTGCTCTATGGATACGAACTTAATTCAATCTTGTAATCCGTCAAAAGCTGTTCCTATGGTATATTTTTCAGGAACAGCAGATCCTGAAGTACCTTATAACGGTGGTTCGATGAGTAATCCGTTAGTTACACCGATCGTTCCGGTTGATACAGCTGTACAGTTTTGGGTAAACAATAATAATTGTCAAAATGCAGCATCAGCCGTTAATATACCTGATAGCATTCCGGAAGACAGTTCGACAGTAGAACTGTACAAATACACTGATTGTGATTGTGATGCTGATTTCTATTTCTATAAAATTATCAATGGTGGACATACATGGCCTGGTGTTCCTGTTCCACAATATCCCCAATTGGGGAATACAAATGAAGATATTCATGCCGGTTATTTATTATGGGATTTTTTTAATGCACATACATTATGCAATGATATAACAGGACTTAATGAGCAGAAGGAAGATATATACCTTAAGGTTTATCCAAACCCAACGAATAATAATTTACACCTTGAATCGAATCATAAAATAATTAGTGTTTCTGTGTATAATTTTATGGGCAGTAAGTTAATTGAAAACAAAAGTAAAGAAGTAAATTTACAGACATTGCCATCAGGTATTTACTTGCTAAATGTGGAATTTATGAATAATGGAGCAAAAACGATTAAGGTGGTTAAAGAATAACTGCCCCCAACAATGTATAAGCGTAATGCGGGCTAAAGTGCTAATATGAAAGTAATTAAATTAAATAAACTTACAGCTAAATTGAAAGTAAAGTGCTCCGAAACCCGCACTACGCATATACTTGGCCGTTATGACTCACCCTAAAAAAGGACACGATAATGAAACAAGCACACGATAATTGGGGAAAATATTATGACTTTGTTTACGAACAGACTTTTGGAAGTTTTTACAACAATCTTACGACCGAAACCCTGAACGTAATCAATCAAATTTTGCCAAAAGGGACGATTCTTGACTTTGGTGCAGGGACAGGGAGATTATCAATTCCGTTGGCTGAACAAGGCTACTCCGTAATTGCTGTAGAGAAAAGTAGTGGAATGGTTAATGAATTTGAAAGAAAGCTAGATGGACACAAACCTGAAATTAAAATTCACAACTATTCAATTTCAGAATATGATAATGGGAAAGTAGATTTGGCAATCGCACTTTTCACCGTTTTGAGTTATTCAGTTACTGAAGACGAACTTTCAAAGAACATACAGAACATTTGCAAGCACATTAATTCAAGTGGTTATTTCTTTTTTGATTTGCCAAATACGGTTTTCTTTAATGCAGGTCGTTTGATAAATAAAAAAACGAATAATTTTAAACGCATTGTTGAACTAACGAGCAACAACGAGAATGACACATATACATATAGGGAATAATGCAGTGGCATTTTTGACGGGAAAGAATTTGGTTATGAAGATGAATTTAAAATTAGATATTGGGAAATCAACACTCTTGACAAATTGCTTTGCGAAAATGGTTTCATAGACACTGCCAAAAGTTTTCCTCAATTCAGTTCAACGGGTTCAACGTACAAATTATACAAACGGAGTTAGAAAATGAAGAAATTCGAAATAACATTATTCAAAGGACACCCGATTATCAAAGACGGTGAGAACATAATACTAATTGACACAGGAGCACCTTCGACAATTCACGCTTCAAGCAATTTGACATTCTGTTCTGATAATTATAATTGTGCCACAAATTATATGGGATTTACAGTTACTAAAATTTCAGAAATGCTTGGAACTGAAATAACGACTTTACTTGGTGCAGATGTTTTATCAAACTTTAAAATCCGTTTTGACTACAAAAATGAAGTTGTTGAGTTCAATAAAGAAGCGATAACCTTTGAAGGGACTGAAATAAACATTTCAAATTTTATGGGTATACCGATTATTGAATTAAAAATTGACAATCAAGAACTAAAATTCTTCTTAGACACAGGTGCGAAACTATCATACTTATCAGACAGCATAACTAGTAATTATGAGAGTATTGGAACAGATGAAGACTTCTACCCAGGCGTAGGTGAATTTGAAACGGATTGTTTTGAAATATCAACAAGTTTTGATGATAACGACTTTATCGTAAAGTATGGGAATTTACCGCCATTGTTACAAATGACATTGATGATGGGTGGAACAGACGGAATTATAGGGTTTGACTTTTTTAATACATTTGAAGTAGTTCTTGACTTGAAAAACAATAGGCTGAAATATGGAATATAAACACACAAGAAAAGAAGGGCGAAGGCATAACATCAGCTATACGCAAGCAGGGGTTTCGTGCTTCGTAGGACAGGAAAGTGGTAGAATTAAAGTTCAGTTCTTCGCAGGAAGTTCAGTGGTTAAAATCCCTGCCTGCGTATAGCTGAGAAACATTAAATGAAAAGCAAAGCACAACTGCCTTAATGCAGGACAAAGTTGAGAAAATCTTCGTTTAAAATTGGTTCGTATTTACAGCTTTTTTGAACGCCCGACTTCAGATTGTCCGGTATAATTGCACGTGGCGAGCCTTAAAAATAATGCATAGCATTCTCTACAGCGCCGATTAAATCTTCTTTTTACTGGCTTTCGTTACACCGGTTCGCTTGAGCTCTTTTCCATTGCAGGCAGTTGCTCCTGTAATTTCCGGAGCCGATCTGATGTTGGCTTCTCTTTATCCAGGAAGAGTTCATAAATTTCGCCCTCGGACTTATCCCGTAAATTATCATAGCTAAGACCTGTAGATTTCAACAGGAATATGTACTTAGAGACAGTCTTACGGGTAATTCCGAGCAGCTTTTCAATTTCCCGTTTAGACGTGCCTTCATTGTAAAGTCTAAGAATCTGTCTGATATTACTCATACTAATATTCACATTTGCCATTAAACATCCGCCCTGATTTGTTAGACAATTTTATTTCAGGGCTTATCATTTATCATGCAAGTATTGGTCGGAATAGGTGGGGTAATTTGCTCCGAAATGCGTGGGGTACTATCTCCGAAATATGCATTTCTCGCATAATTACAATTCTGTGCGATGAATCTATGGGACTTCAGCAACAAAAATCCTAAGATAATTCTATTGAGAAATGTTAATATTTGGAACATCCCGGTATTAATGATCTGTCTGTGAAAATATCCGTTCAATTGGTTAGCCATAATAATATCGGAAAGTCTTTTAAAATGAATAAAAAAAGGGGCAAAAATCAAACATTTATCCATCAATCAAACTGCAAAATACGGCTTATAAAACCGGATAAAACGGGTTAAAGTTTGTTTGGGAGCGGGTGCATATTTGGCAATAAGCCGCAAAATACCGCCATCTAAGCGACAGGAATGTGTTATTTTAGCGACTAACAGAATACCTTTTAGCGGCAAAATTTTTTTGTAAGCGGAAAAAACATACCAATTTAGCGGCAGGTTTTTAATAAAAATTTCTAAAGATCACTTTGGCGTCACAGCTTCAATTACCACTGTTCTTGAATAGAATCTTCCTTCCGGCAGATCATTGTCATACAAGTTTGATTCTCCTACTCCTCGACACTCGAGAGTCTGGGGATGGTTAAGATAACTCTTTGTATTTTGTGCTCTATCTTCAGATAATGTCTTATTATGATATGTATCCCCCTTGCGGTCGGAATAGCCGGTTATTCTTATCTCCGATTCCGGTTTTATACTTTTTCTGATAATATCGTCAATGATCTTTTTATTTGAAGTCGTTATTTCCGCTTCGTCATATCCGAATAAAATCAATTGAAACTTGTTGATTATTTTGTCTTTTGTTTTTTCCACAAGTTTCTTTTGCAGGGTAATTAACTCCAATGGTATTTCTTTCTTTTGCTCCATATTTGTATTACCATCTATGTCAGTAACCTGTAGAGCGTACTCAAGTCGGGAGTTGCCTCTGAGCTGCCATGCTTCAGTTTCTGTCACCTGCCAATCAACGGAATTGGGAACATCGCCTTCCCCCTTGATCTCCTTAATAATCTTATCCTGCTGACTTATTGTGACTTTCCAACTGCTTATCTGATTTTGGCTTCTGGTAGACATATAAAATCTAAGTGCCGGCGGGTCTATTTTTCTTATTGTATCCCTGATGGTTAATGGTTTTAACAATTCCCCATTGATGGATTCTATTTCCGCTCTGCGATTTTCCTTTATGCCGTCCTGCAGGTCAACATCGTATCTTGAATAATTCTCAGGCAAATTCACTGTCTCAGTCTTTATTCTACCTGGATCTATTTCCCATGCATTTGTCAAATATTTGGTTATGGTTTCAGAGCGTTTTTCGGATAGTTTTATATTTCCCTTTTCCAAGCCTCTGTTTGAGTTGCAGCCCCTGACCAATAGTTGACTTTGAGGATTATTTTTCATTCTGAAACCGAGTATATTCAGGATATTATGATATACTTCCAATGTGGTTTGCTCTTTTAAATGGCTTTCCGAAAAATTTCCGGCTTTTTTCTTATCCAAAATTTTATATCTATCAGGTAATTCATGAGCATTTTGATCGAAGAATACATAGTTCAGCAACGGGGTGGTTTTCTTAGCTATGAATTCTTCCACTTTTAAAGGCAAAACCTCGGTTTCCTTATTTTCGGAAACACCTTTAGCCTCAATTGAAGTGGAAATATAAGGCGGCGGTTCCGGCAGTTCCGGCATCGGTGGCGGCGCCGCTTCCAATGCCGGTTCTGGATGTGATGGTGCAAATATAAGGGAAGCTCCCAATTTCGCCGAATGATCCTGCCAATTCTTATTCTTCACTACCGGTGTCAACCGGTAGCTGAGCATCAACTCAGGCGCTAATATCAATGATCCGTTCTTGTTTAACGGCAGATAATATGTTAAACCGGCATCAAGTGAGGCTGCGTTTTCGTTGATGTCAGGTAATTCTTCATTTTCAAAAACATTCCTTGATTTTAAGCCGTTTTCGAAAAGTGCGTTAGCAGGACTTTTTATTGCTTCTTTTTGCGTGAATTTATGATTCAAAGCATAGCTGTATCCGCCTCCAAATAGTAATTTTATGTGATTTGATAATTTAAATGATATTAAAGGCTCTATTTTAATGTATCGCAGATCCGCATCAATGGTATGTTCTATTTCTCCGTCATAATCTACGCCCTCAATGCCGAAGGTAGTCTTTTCTCTCCATGACAGCAATGCGCTGTTGTCAGTGTATGCTCCTCTTAGTTGTATTCCTATATTATATATCACCGGCAATTCAAAAAATAGACCGGCATCGAATCCCATTCCCAAGCCATGATCATAGCCCTGGCAGCAATTAGGGTAACCAGGCAATGACCTGAAGTCCGCATAATGATAATTTAAATTCGCATCACCGAAAACACCTGTGTAGAACATCTTCTCAGTGGGCGGATCTTTTGATATTGCTTCGGCATAGCCTGAAATAAAAATTATTAATACTAATATTGCTTTAAATTTCATTTTCATCCAAAATATTTAAATTATTCGTTTATTATCATTTTTCTTTGCATTGTTTTTGAATTTGTACTCAATTGATAGAAATACATGCCTCCGGGAAGTCCGGATACGCTGAATTCTATCCTGTGGCAGCCGGGGCTGTCACTTCCGCTGTCCAACACCCGTATCTTCCTGCCGTAAAGATCATAGAGGCTCAACTCGTAACAGCCTGATTCAACGAGAATAAATTCAATGACAGTTCTGTTATTAACCGGATTCGGGAAATTCCGGTTCAATGTTAACACATTATCCGTGTTTATCACCCTGTCGCCGCCCTCACGGCAGATATTCAGCTTCAGGATTCCGTCTTCTGTTTGAATGTTCACTCCTTGCGGATCACCTGCCAAATATGTTGAGTCCTGATTGATTCTCAGGTAGGTCTTGTCCGTATTACCCAGAGCGGCTTTCATTGGTATTGCGATTTGAGAACCATCAAATATCCTGTCGGGTAAAAATAGTTTAAGAGTTCTAATATATTCGCCGTTTATTGTTTCTGTCTCCTGTGATTCTACCATTGTCAGAGATTGCTCGGGAAACAATAAGTTCGCATTGAAACTAAGCTGGGTATAAATGCCAGAGGAAACATTCTTCAAATCGCTTTGCGGCTCACTTAAAAATATGGGTATTTCTATATTGTCTCCTGGTTTGGCAGTAACATTTCCTGCTTTCAATAGCAATCCCGTCTCTCTGCCTACATCTGCGCTAAGTCGAATTGTGTCTTTATTATCGCAGGTATCCGCAAATACGTATTCTCCGGTATAGGTCGAATCAATGCTTCCGCCTTCGAATCTTACATTAACTGTGGAAGTTTTACCGGGCGGCGTAGGATTCGGGTCAATGTCTGTTATAGTGAATTTACCACCGGCTAATGAGATTGGCGGACTTTGCCATAGCAATTCCTGTGTCCCTGTGTTGTGTATAGTAAATGTTACTTCCCTTGTTTCGCCCGGTTGTAAATTCGTTATATTTCTGATTTCCGGATCAATATTAAATTCCGATCTCTCTTTCCTGCCGCACAGTTCCAACTCGCCTGTATCGGATGCATTGTTATAATAAAAGATCAATTTCCTGCATGCTCTGCCGGTGTCCGTAGGCTCAAATCTTATCGGAATGTATTTTACCGCTCCGGCTTTCACCGTGAAGGGTTCTGTTACGGGACTCTCAAATGTAAATACGCCGTCGTCAGGTTTTATGCGAATTGAATCTATCTCCACGTCCAATTTTCCGTTATTCTCTATTGCTGTTATGCTTGAATCGATATAAGTATTATCGAGACACGGATCGGTAGAACCGATGTAAACATCGTCCCCGGCGGTTAATTCACATTTTATCCCTTCTGCAAATAATGTAATAATATCAGGCGAGCTTAATCCGGTGTGATAGAATGCTATTCGTGTGCTGGTTCTGCCTTCGCGGACGGGACTGAATTCCACTTCCAATTCATGCTCTTCGCCGGGGGATATTGAGAACGAGCCGCCGCCATTAAGAGTGTCGAACTGCTGGAAATCCGGTCCCAGCATTACTGTAGAATCTATGTTCAGTTCCATGTTTCCACTATTTCTGAGGACAGCTGCGATTGAATCTTTGATATTATTCAGGCATACTTCTCCCAGATTTATGTTTTTTGTTAGAATTTCCAGGCTGCAATCAACTGCTTCCGCCGAGATGTCTTTGGTTAAAACCCCGGATTGATAATGAATATTAATTTTTGCTGTTTTTGTGCCGGGGGTTACCGGATGGAATCGGAATTTAGCTTTTGCCGTTTCTCCGGGCTCGAGGGTAAACGGTATATTTCTGTGGAAAACTTCAAAATCATCAGCATCAGTACCGCTTATTGTTATTGAATCAACTCTTAAATCAAATTTTGTGTTATTTGTAATAAAATCAGTTATTATCGAATCCTTTGGTTCGGGAGCATTGGCGCAATATTGAGTCATCGTGACATCTTTACTTTCAATTTCCGGCACAACTATGGACCATAGAGAATCGGATACATCTTCCTGCATGGGTTCTTCTAAATACCATGTTCTTACTGTGCCATCCCAGCTTCCGCTTGCAATCCTTGAGCCGTTGGGACTCCAGGCGACGGAAGATACCAAATACTTATGCCCTGTTAAAGTCTTAATCTCTGCACCTGTAGCTGCATCCCAGATCCTGATTGTTTCATCCCAGCTCCCGCTAACAATCCTTGAGCCGTCGGGACTCCAGGCGACGGATTCTAGAAAATCAGTATGCCCTGTTAAAGTCTTAATTTCTTTGCCTGTGGCTGCTTCCCAGATCTTGATTGTTCCATCGTCGCTCCCACTAACAATCCTCGTGCCGTCGGGACTCCAGGCGACGGAATATACACTTCTTGTATGACCTGTTAAAGTGCTAATCACAGCGCCTGTAACAGCATCCCAGATCCTGATTGTTTCATCAGAGCTCCCGCTTGCAATCTTCGATCCGTCGGGACTCCAGGCGACGGAATTTACAGTGGAAGTATGCCCGGTTAAAGTGTTAATTTCTTTGCCTTTGTCAGCATCCCAGATCTTGATCTTATCATCACGGCTCCCACTAACAATCCGCTTGCCGTCGGGACTCCAGGCTACGGAATTTACCCAACCAGTATGCCCTTCTAAAGTGTTAATTTCTTTGCCTTTGTCAGCATCCCAGATCTTGATCTTATCATCACGGCTCCCACTAACAATCCGCTTGCCGTCGGGACTCCAGGCTACGGAATTTACCCAACCAGTATGCCCTGTTAAAGTGTTAATCACAGTGCCTTTGTCAGCATCCCAGATCTTGATTGTATTATCATAGCTTCCGCTAACGATCCGCGTGCCGTCGGGACTCCAGGCGACGGATTCTACCCAAAAAGTATGTCCTTTTAAAGTCTTAATCTCTGCACCTTTGTCAGCATCCCAGATCTTGATTGTGTTATCCCGGCTTCCACTAACAATATGCGTGCCGTCGGGACTCCAGGCGACGGATCTTACAGTCCCAGTATGCCCTGTCAGAGTATCAATCACTTCTCCTGTTTTTAAATCCCAAATAAATATACGACCACTGCCACCAGCGCTTGCTATTTTTGTAAAGTCCGGATTGGGCGCCATAGTATATAATTGACCCATTCCAAGTATCTTGTGACCAGTACCTTTTACCCCTTCTTTTAATTGATTAACCTTCATCAAACATTCATCAGAAGGTGTATTGGGTATTGTCCAGTTATATTTTAGCCCTGAAGCTGTATTCGTAATTGTATTCCAGTCACTTCCATTGTTGGTACTATATTGTAATTGTACCGTATCCGAGGGCAATATCCCTTCCCATGTTATCGTTGTATCGCTGCCTGCGGCAAATTCCTCTCCGCCATCCGGATGAGTGACTTTTAGCGGGTTTTTCTTCTGATCGCTAACATAAAAGCTGGATAAGTAAACGTAGTCAGAACCACATAAGTCTTTTTCTATTTCTATTCTGGTATAATGAGAGCCTGAATCAACAGGGGAAAAACTCACGGTTATATTCCTAATATCACCGGGATTAAGTGTAAATGGGGGCGCGGAACCATCCCAATCAGTGATTGTGAATAAGGGATTCGAAGGGGTAATTCCGAGAATCCGCAACTTTGCATTTTTTGCTTCAATGCTGAAAATAGTGTCTTTTGTAGTCCCCGGCTCGATATATCCCAGACCTATCGAAACGGGATTTTTCTCTAATTTTATAAGAGCATCGACAGGTACGTTATACGTAGTCTCGTTGCTTAATGAATATGATGGAATCTCAGTTTCTAATTTTCTGACCACTTCGCATCCGTAACCGCTTTCCCATGTTATTGTGCACGGATCCGAACCCCGAGCAAAATTAATAATTTGCATAAAAGCATCCACAGCCTGGGCTTGAGTATTTATATTTTCAAAAAACATACCGCCCGTACGATTGGAAACATCCTTTAATGTCTGCGGGCATTCGTTCCCCACAATCACACAGTAAACGGTTGCATTTATCTGCTTAGCCTTATTTACAATTGCATCTTCATCGCCTCCGGCAAGTCCGTCGGTTATCAGCACAACTACTTTCTTGTGGCTTCCGCCTTCGGCTATCAGCAATGAACCAGCAAGCGGATTTAACAAAGCAGCGTCGAAATCAGTCCCGCCGCCCGCTAACAATGTTGCCATAGAATTTTTTAATTGATTTTTATCCGTGGTAAAATCATTAACTATGAAATTATCAGTGGTGAAAGCAGTTAATGCACACTCAGAGCCATTGCCGGGCAAAGCGTCAATCCAGGCTTCCGCAGCCGACTTTGCCATTTGTATCCCCTGTCCCTGCATGGAACCGGAAATATCAATTGTCAATACCGAAGACAGAACGGCAGGCTCACTCTTAGGTGGACACGAAACACTGGTCACATTCCTGTCAATACCATCTTCCTTCAAAGAGAAATCCTGGGGCGTTAAACTCAGCAATTGATCGCCGTTGGCATCGAAAGCGTAGAATTTAGCTTTTACGGTGGGAAAATTTGACGGATCGACATCGAACATCTGCAGGCTCTGGGAATTTAACTTACCTATTAAAATCCCGAGAAACAGAAGGCTCAGCACAAAGATATTATTTTTCATATTTATTTCTTCGGATTAATCCATGGAATACATATTAGAGAAACCGGCGTTACATAAGCGCAATCAACTTTTACGAAGATGAAACTCGTTTTTATGAGACGAAAACTCTCAATTTTGAATTCCCCCTTTACTAAATGATACCCTTATTTTTGAAAATCTATTTTATGATTTCAATTCTATAATTGTATATGCGCCCACTAAAATATTAAAAAAAAAATTAAATCAAATTTTAATCAACAAGTTACATGAATTTTATTTAAAAGACTCATGAAGCACTTATCTCAATAATATCATTTTTCCAAATTTGATTTCTTCACCAATCATCATCTTATAAAAATAAACACCCGGCACAAAGTTTTCACCATGAAAAACAAATTGATGTTCTCCCGGTGATTGATATACTTCAGGATAGGACCTTACAGTCTTACCAAACGAATCGAGAATAGTCATCTTCACTCTGTTATTTTTGGTAAGATTGTACTTGATTGTGCATTTCGAAGAGAAGGGATTGGGGAAAACTCTAATTTTCGTACCTATCTTTGGATATTCTTTAACTGGAATTGGCTTATCAACTTACCATATTCTAACTGTGCCATCAAAGCTCCCGCTAACAATCCTCGTGCCGTCGAGACTCCAGGCGACGGAACGTATCGATCCGGTATGTCCTGTTAAAGTGTTAATCACGTCTCCTGTTTTTAAATCTCAAATATATATGCATCCGCTTCCGCCAGCACTTGCTATTTTTGTAAAGTCCGGATTGGGCGCCATAGTATATAATCTGCCCATTCCAAGTATCTTGCGATTGATAAATTCTGAACTGTCTTTTTGCGCAGGCATATTGGAAAAAGCAAATACTACGCAAATAGCTGCTGTAATAAGTAAACGTGATTTTAACATATCATCTCCCAATTTTGAACAAGTATATTTAATTTTAAACAAATTATTAAATTTTACCTGAAAAAAAAATTGAATAAAAAATTCTTATCCGGGTAGCATTCGACGCTGCGACTGTTACTTTGAAATACCCTGCAATTTAATAGACCTCAGTTAAGCTCCATATTATACCTGATTAGTAATAATTTTTTTCTGTTTTTTTAACCTTAATACTGTTATTTAGTGATACGTATTCTTAATTATTAACTATAGCTCTGAATAATAACTATGATAAGCAACAAAAAAAATACATTCAAGCGGCTAATTCCAAATCAAAATGATAATTTAAGTGAATTAAAAACCGGGTAGGTTAATTTTTAACGTGAAATACAAATTATTTTGATCTTATTGCGAAAGCACAATAGATTTATACGAGTCTTTCATACTGGATCAATATACAATAGATTTTCCCAAAGATTATAAAGATAATCGAAAAACAACATTACTAAAACGTCCTCAAAACGTCCCTCAGTTAAATAATATAAAGATAAAAGCAACATATAATTCATTATATAACAAATATTTATAGATTATATATGAATTTTAACCCAAATTTTGCATTAGAATCCGTCTATCCTGCGAAATCCAAGTACTACACAATCATTGCGGGGAACAAAGTGACTAAGTAATCTCGAAAGTCAAGAGATGGCTCCGCCCCGCTAAAGCAGGATTCCGCTTCGCTCAACTTCGCTCGCAATGACACTTAAGTGTATTTTCATTTCCCCTAATGAAATAAATAGGATTAATATTCAATCATTCCCAATGCAGCTCTGGCTTGCTTATTTTTTGGATATATTGAAAGCGACATTTTGTAATATTTAGCGCTGACTTTTTCCAATCATTTTTCATGTATGCTCCGCAAGAAATTGATAAGCTAACCAGAGTTCAGGTTATTCGGCGGCATTTATTTGAAACATGGCAATAGTTTCATCTTTTATTAACAAAACTATAGATTATAAGAAAATCGATATGTGTAGTCAATGATTATTTCATATAAATTTAGTATATTTATCATAGAAATAAAAGCGGATCAAAAATTAATTTAAATTAATAATATTATTAAATTGGTGATTTAAATGAAAAAAATAATATACCTATTGATGATGCTCATCGCGCTGCTTCTTCTCTCCTGCTCCCAGGATAACATAAAAAAGGAATCCAAGCCAGCCGAGGGTCAGGATTATATGGCAGAAGGTAAAGAAATTGTTGAAGCAAGCTTCAGTACGCTGAGCAAACATCTCGCTAAAGCAATCAGTGAAGGCGGCGTTCCGGATGCCATCGGGTATTGCAGTTTGAAAGCCTACCCGCTTACTGATTCTCTGTCGCAGGCGTATAACGCGAAAATTCGCCGGACAAGCCTGAAAGTCAGGAATCCTGAAAACAGACCTAATTCTCTCGAAATGGAAGTTCTTAAAGAGTATGCTCATCTTCATGAAAAAGGTGCCGAATTAAAGCCGATGATTAAGGCTGCTTCGGATGGCAAAGTTGCTTATTTTTCTCCGATAAAGATCAATAGTATGGTATGTCTGAATTGCCATGGCGTTTTGGGAGAAGAACTTAAGGTAGAAAATTATGAGATAATTAAAGAGAAATATCCTGAAGATGAAGCTATAGGATATGATATTACGGATTTCAGGGGAATGTGGAGTATAGTTTTCGAGAAATAATAAATTCAAATAATGTCTGTATGAAGCAGGTTTTCTATGGATATGGATGATAATTTTATTAAATATAATTTCGGCAGAAAAAAATTTGATGCGGTTGTTTGTCTGGACGGCAATATTCCTGATGATGAATTCTTCGGTAAAATGGGAGAGATAATCTATCTGGCTGCCGACGGAGCTGCTTTGAGATTGATAAAAAGGGGGATAGAGCCGGATTATGTAATTGGTGATCTGGATACGTTTTATGTGGATCCGATGTCCGAACAGATTGATAAAAGTAAGATTATTCATAAGCCAAGCCAGGATATTAATGATTTTGAAAAAACACTGATCTTTGCTAAAGAAATTGGATATGAAAATGTACTTATAATTGGATTCCATGGCGGAGAACTGGAACATACATTGAATAACTGGAGTATTTTTAAACGGTACTCGAAGAAGATGAATTTATGTATATATGACAGAAAAAGATACGGCATGTCAACATTCGATAATATTGAACTGCCGACCAGGAAGAAAGAACTCATATCCCTTATCCCGCAGCCTTCCGTGTTATTAACAACAAAGAATCTACACTGGGAATTGATTAATGAAAAACTGGAACTGGGGCTAAGAGAAGGAGCAAGAAATATAGCTGCCAAAGAAAAAATATTTATCCAAGTCCATGAAGGTGAACTAATTATTTTCTTTGATAATAAATTGCCATTTGCCCCTGAAATGATTATTAATAAAAATTCCTGATTTTTTACTATCTTTGGATAATTAACATAACTTTTATGAGAAATCCTTAATTTTAATGGAACGTTTAATACATACTATTTACAGCAAATCTCTCAACCGAGAGATGGACATTGCCGTTTACGGTCATTTCGGGTTGGCGCTTCTTCTTTTTCCGACTTTCACAGATGATTTTCTTGAAAATGAAAAACATGGTTTAGTTCAATCGATTGATCAGTATATTAAAAGCGGCAAGATAAAGGTTTTCACGATAAGCGGTGTCAATTCCGAAAGCTGGCTGAATGATGAACTCCCGGTAGAACAGAAGTCTGAGATGCATTTTAAATATAACAATTTCATAACAGAAGAGATGGTCCCTTTTATTATTAAGGAGTGTGGCGGTGTAGTGCCGATAATAACTTGCGGTGCATCGATGGGAGCTTATCATGCTGCTAATAAGTATTTTCGGCGCCCGGACATGTTCCTCGGGACTATTGCTCTTAGCGGCAATTATAATCTGGAAGCCTTCTCCGGTGGTATCCACGATGAAAACTGTTATTTCAATTCACCGATACACTATCTGCCGAATTTGACTGACAATTACTGGCTTTCCTTCCTTATGAGCCGGCATCATGTTTATATCATAACCGGCGAACGAGAGGGTGAAAATCCTGATGCTACGAGACATTTGCAGCATATTCTCGATTCAAAGAATATTCCCAATAATACGGAATACTGGGGCACTGAATTCGGGCATAATTGGGATACCTGGAAGGAAATGCTTAAGAATATTGTTGCTCATTGGCTTTAATCCCTGAAATTATTTAAACCTGAATATTGCATTAGAAAATAGAATTTTCCGGAAAACATTTGCAACAGCAAGCTTTAGCTTGTTGCTAGTTCTAAGTTTTTCAGACCATTTGCAAAGCGCTAAAGCACTTTGTTAAAAAGGATTACAATAAATTCAAGTTTTCTAACGAAAAATTCCGATTCAACATTTAATTAATCGGCTTAATCCAGGCTGAGCCTTCCTTTAGCAATTTTTTGCAATGTCTGATAGTAAAGTTTATGTTCAGCTTTATGGACACGTGCAGCGAGTGTTTCGGGGTTGTCATCCGGTCGAATGGGCACTTTTTCCTGGGCAAGTATTTTTCCGTGATCATAAATTTCATCAACCAGATGAACTGTCGCACCAGTTTCCTTTTCGCCTGCTTTTATAACAGCTTCGTGTACATATCTGCCGTACATTCCTTGTCCGCCGTATTTTGGAAGTAGAGCAGGATGTATGTTTACTATTCTTCCCTTGTATCGATCAAGAGTTTTCGGACCAATTTTTTTCATATAGCCGGTCAGGCAAACTAGGTCAACATTATGTTTTTCCAATGTATTTGCTATAGCTTTGTCTTCCTGCCCTTCCTCCGGGTGAGTTTTTGAACTGATATGATAACAGGGTATCTTTTCTTTCTTGGCTCTTTCCATTGCCCCGGAATCGGAATTATTTGAGATTAACACTACAGGTTTAGCATATAATTTACCGGAATTAATTGCATCAATAATTGCCTGCATGTTAGATCCGTTATGCGAAGCAAGAAAACCTAATTTTAGCTTTTTTTTCATGAGTGATTTTTCAAGATTATAATTTTACTCTTTTAAAAATCAGTTAATGATAATATTCTTTTGATTGACCTGCAGCGAGATCAATCAGGTATATTATTATTCTAATATAAAGAACTGCAAAAATATGAATTTTTTTGAAAAGAATAGAAAATAATTCTCTTAAAATTTTAATAAAATAAGAAGGTATGCTTTTTCATTGACTTATAAGGAAATCCGATTAAGTAAATATATAACAATAAATTAAATATAACTTTCCGTTCCATTTATAAGACGAAAAAGTATTATCGAAAACCTGATTTCGGATAGGCTAAGTATTTATTATATTTAATGTTATATGTGTTAAATTCTCCAATGAGAATTTCGGTCACATAATTTAAAATATCTTTTCCAGAGTTTCCGCAGATGCCGCAACGGTTTTCTCTAAATCTTCCATTGAATGAGCCAGCGAAACGAATATTGATTCGAACTGGGAAGGCGTAAGATGAATACCTCGTTCGAGCATTCCGTGGAAATAGCGCGCATAGAGTCCCGTATCTGAGGATACGGCGCCGCTAAAGCTGTTTACGGGCTTGTCCGTAAAGAACATGCAAAGCATCGAGCCGGCACGGTTTATGGTATAATTCCTGCCTGCTTTATTGACTGCTTCGCGTAAGCCTTTTTCGAGGAAGGCACCTTTTTCCTCGAGCTGTTCGTAAATAATGGGATTGTCCTTTATGAACTGCAGTGCCGCAACGCCTGCAGCCATAGCAAGAGGATTGCCGCTGAGTGTTCCTGCCTGATAGATCGGACCTGTAGGTGAGATCTTTTCCATTATTTCTTTTTTGCCGCCGAAAGCGCCCACCGGCAGACCGCCGCCAATGACCTTACCGAAGGTGGTGAGATCTGGCTGAATACCGTAGATTTCCTGAGCGCCTCCTTTTGCAACGCGGAAGCCGGTCATCACTTCGTCAAATATCAAGGTTATTCCTTCTTCATCGCAGAGATCGCGCAATCCCTGTAAAAAATCCTTATCGGAACGGATAACGCCCATGTTTCCTGCTATAGGTTCTAATATTATGGCGGCTACATTATTTTTATTCTCTTTTACGATCTCTTTTACTGAGCCGAGGTCATTGAATTTTGCTACTAATGTGTCGGCTGCTATATTTTTAGTGACGCCGGGCGAGGTCGGCGAACCGAAGGTCAACGCGCCGGAACCCGCCTGAATTAGGAAGGAATCGCCATGTCCGTGGTAGCAGCCTTCGAATTTGATCACCTTGTCCCGCTCCGTATGACCGCGTGCAAGACGCACCGCGCTCATGGTGGCTTCGCTGCCGCTGTTTACCATGCGCACCAGTTCTATTGAAGGGACGAGTTCGCATACCAGCCGCGCCATATCCACCTCGAGTTCGGTCGGGGCGCCGAAGCTGGTGCCCTGGTTCAGGGCGTCTTCCAGCGCCGATACTATGAATTCGGGATTGTGTCCGAATAGATGCGGTCCCCAACTGCCTATGTAATCGATAAATTCGTTGCCGTCGGCATCAAAGATTTTCGATCCGAGCCCTCTCTCTATGAAAACCGGATCGCCGCCGACGGATTTGAAAGCCCGCACCGGCGAATTGACACCGCCCGGGATGTAGTACATTGCTTCCTTGAGTAGCTCTCTGCTTCTTTCAATATCCATATTATCTCTCTTTTGATTGTTTGCAAAATTGAATCTTAAATTTAATAATAATTTTTTGTTAGAGCAAACGTAAAAAGGTTAACGGCTGCTGGTTACAGGCTGCTGGCTGCTGGTTACAGGCTTATTATGCTTGAATAGAGTTGACTGATTTTTTATTACAAATCATTACTGTCCGGTTATAAGTTAAACAAATTCAGTTGATGATCAAAATACGTTTCGTTCTTTGAAAATACTAAAATCGTTAAATATTAGATTTATAGAGGTTTTTCAAAAATTGTTTTACCTTTTTTCGTAGCTTATCCTTTAATTTTTAATGATAAGGTATGAATTTAATTTCAATTAGAAAAATTTTATTATGGTATATAAGTCATTGTTATTTAATGATTTATAAAGAATTAAATTATCCATAACCGGACACTGCTGATTACAAATAAAGATATAACTGATTTTTGCCGTTAACCGTTAGCCGTTAACCTTTCTCCGTTAGCCTTTCTCCGATAACCGTTATTCCAAATAATGAAAAAAATTTTTATAATTTGGTAAAAATTAGTAAATTAAAGAAAATATAGAAGGACAAAATGGAGACCGCCGCAAAAAATATTCATGAACGGCATTTGCAGAGAATGGTTCATGTCTTTCTCGATGCAAGTCCCTGTGAGCTCAAAACAGGCAGCGGGAAACGTGCGCATATACTTTCCCCCGGTGTGATCAATGTCTATGGTGGTCCGGACTTCAGAAATATAGCGATGCTGCTCGATGGGCGGCTGGTTATCGGGGATGCCGAATTCCACAGGAAAAGTTCCGAATGGCTGCAGCACCGGCACCATGAAAATCATGAATATGATAATGTTGTGCTTCATATTGTGTTCGAAAATGACCTGAAGAAAAAACTGCCGCATGAGATACTTAAACTCGACAGGGAAAAACTTGTAAAGAAATGCCTGCCCGGTCTGGCAGCTTCGAATAAACTATCCCTCTCAGGGATCGAAGAACTGAAGGACTTTGCATTTAAAAGATTAAAAAGATTGAGCGGGGATGCGGATAGGCTGGCTTCTTATATGCCTGAAAATAAGGCTTTTACGGAATTTGCCTCTATCTTTATCGAGAAATATAAAAATAAGAGAAAAAGACCATACTATAACTGCCATGATCTGGACAGTATCCCGCTAAATATGATGAATAGCAAATTGAAAGAGATTATTCCGAATATCCGGGAATGTTCTGCGGAAGATCTGAAGCGGGTAATCATTAATTTTCATTTCATAAAAATTAATGGCGCAGGGAAGAAGCTAAAGACAGAACTGCTGATAAATTGTGTACTGCCGTTCGCCTATTCGCAGGGGAATGCCGAAATAAGAACCGAAATCCTCAACTACTACTGGTCTATCCCAGCGGCAGCCAGCTACGGCAAGCTGCTCAGGAAATTTCCCGAGCTGCCCCAGCAATACTGCTGGCAGCAGCAGGGTATGCTGGAATACCTCGCTGAATTCGGTTCATTCCAAGAGAGGATAGCTGAATCCGTTATACCCTGGGATTCTGCCGCAGGCTATAAAACAAAACCAGCCTTCGAGCCGTTTTATTACAAGACAGCTTCATAAATTCTGCGGCTCGTTCACCCGCTTTGGTCATACGGAAGTGCTATATGTAAGTGAACTTATGGGCATAATATTTATCTTTTACGTTGCCGCGTCATCAAGGGCGATAGTTCGGCTTCGGTGCATAAGGAACAGATGAGGTATAGCGAGCAAGCGCATCAATAAAGCATTTAACCCGGATATTTCATTAGGACTACTCACTTTTACTAACAGAGTACATTTAAAAGAATTAGAGAAACCACCCCTGTATCCCCTCCTTAGTAAGGAGGGGATACAGGGGTGGTTAAGTTCTTAGTATTAAGCTATTTATTCTACTATATGTTTATCCTATTGCAAATTATGGGTTTAACCATTATTTTCATCTCTAATCTATTGAAGATATCTCTTCCATTGTTTGACAATTATGGGTAATCTATCAACAACTTCCCGCCCAATCAAAACTTCGTCAATAAATCCCATTTGAAGCATGTCAATAATTCTACATAAATAAGATCTGCCCAGTGTCCACCAGGTATAATATGCATCTATCATTAGATAATGTCTGACGTTTTATTGAAGTTTTTTTTCTGCTTCTTTAATCTCATACCCATCAAGTAATGTTTCGTAAACGCCGTCAGCAACTCTGCTTCCAAATGTTGTAGTATAATAATATTCCTTGATTTCCCATATTGCTGTTGGATTTATTACACCTGGGAAAGCGCTGTCGACTCGTCTTGATAATGTCATTGCAGGAAAGTTATCAATAGTAATCGCAGTTAATTCCACTGGATTATAATTGCATTCAAGACCTTTGAGATTTGCTTCGATCAGCATATTTATATTGCCGGTAAAGAAAGCAAAATCTTTTTTCTTACCTTTCTGTTTGTTTAGCGGCAGCGGGCAGTTTGGGTTGTATTCGTTTTTTAATTTATGAAACAATTTCTTCGCAGATTGTTCATCCATTAGATTAGGTTCAACCTGTTCATTCAAAATTTTCTTTCTGTATTTAAAGTAATTGCTTGTTTTTTTACCTAAATCAGTCCATTTATCATTTTCTATAAGTTTTGCATAATTAAGACCTTCAATGTCAAATACTTTCTTGACTTGTTCTTTTTTGGGTATCACAAAGTCAGGATTTTTCTTGTTGCCACGTTCAATATATCCCAATCGTTGATTGAGTAATTTGACAACAGCCCAAAATTCAGGACTTAAATTAGTGTAATTCTTATTCGGCTTCATTTAAATATTTTTCAAATTCTTCGATAAATTCATAAAGATTACTTCCAAGAGCCTCGCAAATATCTTTTAATTCAAGTAAATCGATTCTACGCTCGCCATTTTCAATTTTACTAATATAAGATTGCGGTACATTTAACTTAACAGCGAGATCCAATTGTCGATACCCGGCGCCTATCCTTAACCTGTAAATTTGTTCAAGCAGGATTTTGTATTCTTTTTTATATAAGCTCTTATCCATCTTAATAAAAATAATATCCTAATTTAGTTTATCCCAAATTGGGATATTAACATAATGTTTTGTACCTTCGTAAAAAAAATAAAAAATGCAGCTAACATTAGATTATAAGTACGCAAAATATTATCCGCCCAAAACTCAACTGTTAAAATGGGTCGGCAACAAACATCGCTTTGCCGGTGAAATATCAAGATATTTTCCGACTGGTTTTAATACATTTTATGAGCCGTTTTTAGGCAGCGGCGCCATAACGGCAACCGTATCACCTGGCAAAGGTATAGGTTCCGATGTATTCGAGCCATTAATAGAAATCTGGCAAACACTTGCTGAAAATCCTGACAAACTAATTATTTGGTATGCTGAAAGAAGAAATAAAATCGATTACGAAGATAAAGTTAAAGTATATGAAGAAGTTAAAAAATCCTATAATTCAAATCCTAACGGCGCTGATTTCTTATTCTTGCTTAGAGCATGTTATGGCGGCATAGTTAGATTCAGGAAAGCTGACGGATATATGTCTACGCCATGCGGCGTTCACACACCAATTACAGTTGATAATTTTGCAAAAAGAGTTAAAGAATGGCATAACAGAATGAAAAATGTTAGATTCCTGAATATTGATTATCAGGAAGCTTTTAATATGGCTGAATGTAATGATTTAATATATTGTGATCCCCCATACAGCCACAGTCAGAGCATTTTATACGGCGCCCAGAATTTTTCACTTGAAAAATTGCTTGAAAAGATTGATTCAGCAAAGTCGAAAGGTGTTCGAGTTGCTTTAAGCATAGATGGAAACAAAAAATCGGGTAATTATATATGTGATTTGCCTATTCCGAATGGACTTTTCGAAAGTGAAATATTCGTAAGCGTCGGTAGATCAATGCTTAGAAGGTTTCAAATGGAAGGTAAAACTCTTGAAAAGGAAGTTGTAGCAGATAGACTTCTATTAACCTATTAAATCTTAGTTTTTACCGATATAGTTTGTTTTTCATTATATATACGCAGAATATTACTTATTTCACTTCCCCGTCAATAATCCCCAAACAAAGTACGTCAATCTATTTAATCAATAATAAATTTCTAAAGTCAAAATAACGGTTTGAGCATGAAAAAGTTCTTTTATTGGGCAGCTGCGGCGTTGACGGGAATTCTACTGGGATTCTTCATTCAGCCGGTGATCTCGGGAGATAATATATTCCAGGAGCAGAAGAAACTTATCCAGGTTCTTCAAACTGCTAATAAAAATTATATCGAAGATATAGATATTTCGGAATTTGTGGAAGGCGGCATCCGGGGTATGCTCAAGGAACTCGACCCGCATTCCGTCTATATTCCGCCTAAAAAGACTAAGGAAGCCAACGAAGACTTCCGCGGCAGCTTTGACGGAATTGGTGTTGTGTTTACTATTATCGAAGATACTATAACGGTAATATCCGCTATTCCCGGCGGTCCGAGCGATTCGCTGGGTATAATGTCCGGCGATAAGATCGTCAGAATCGACGGGAATGATGCTATCGGGTTAAAGCAGGACGAAGTCCCCGAAAAATTGAAGGGACCACGCGGCACTACGGTCGACATCGATATCAAAAGGCACGGCGAGCCTGAACTTCTGCATTTTACAATAACGCGCGCTGAAATCCCAAAAAATAGTATCATGGCTTCTTTCGTGGTCGATGGTACTGATATCGGCGTGATAAGGATGACCAAATTCACCGCTGCTTCCCATGATGAACTGAAGGACTCTATCCGTTCGCTGAAGGAAAAGGGAATGAAAAAATTGATCTTCGATCTTCGCGGCAATCCAGGCGGGCTGCTTCAGCAGGCTATCCTCGCTGCCGATGAATTTCTTCACGGCGGCGATACCATTGTATATACAAAAGGCAGGAAAAAGCAATTCGAGGATTCTTTTATTTCCAGTGAAAGGGGTAATTTTAAGGATCTGCCTCTGATAGTGCTCATAGATGCAGGCTCTGCTTCCGCCAGTGAGATAGTTTCCGGTGCGGTGCAGGATCTTGACAGGGGATTGATTCTTGGACAGACTTCCTTCGGGAAGGGGCTTGTTCAGCGTCCGTTCAGACTTTATGACGGGTCTTCGTTCAGGCTGACCATCGCTAAATATTATACTCCATCGGGGCGATGCATCCAGAGACCATATAAGGATGAAGCCAAGTATCGCAGACTTGCCGGACGCCTGAATCTGGAAGAAGGAGCCTATCTTGAGGACGTGCTCTCGAAACTTGAGAAACATCTCGAAAGCAAGGATGATGAAAGCGAAATCGAAGTCACCAAAAATTATGTATTTATAAAACATATTGATTCGACCAAAAAGCAGAATATGATCGAGCGTGACACACTGCCTATTTACTATACCAAGAGCGGCAGGATAGTCCTCGGCGGCGGCGGGATAACGCCGGATTATGTCGTCAAATTCGACACTCTTTCCAAACTTGGCAGGCGGCTCAGGAATCATAATCTCTATACCCGCTTTATCGATATGTATCTTCATGCCGGCGGAAGCTATATCAAAGAAGATTATAAGGATGATTTTAAAAAATATCTGAGAGAATTCGAGATTAACGATGAATTAATGACGGAATTCAAGAAGTTCGCCGCTGGAAAGGATATCGAATGGGATGAAAAACTTTTTGAAAAGGATAAGGACTTTATTGAGACTATGATAAAGGCTAATATTGCCCGTTCGCTTTGGACTCATAATGAATATATGGAAATATATTATACTACCGACAGGATGGTAAATAAAGCCAAGAATCTGTTTCCCGACGCTGTAAGAATAGCTAATTTGAATTCCAATTAATAAAATGTTCCGGCGTCACATAATTTTGTAAATGTAAAATTCATTATAATTATCAATAAAATGAAAATAAGACCCATATTTGTTTCAATTGTGCTTCTGATATTTCTGAGCACGTTTTTATCTCTGAAAGGCGATACTGAGACACAAATTATCCAGCCTGGCGAAAAGCTCGTATATGAAGTATCATACTTCGGGATAAAGCTGGGTACAATAAAGGTCGTAATCGAGGGTGAAGAGAATCTGTCCAGCGACTTGACCTATAGGGTCAAAGCGTTGATTGATTCGTATAAAGGTATTCCTTTTTTTTCTGTGAAAACGATTTATAAGAGCTGGCTTGATCCTACGCTTTCCTATTCCCATAAATTTGTTGGGAATACGAAATTTATGAGCGATAAGTGGTCGTATCAGAAGCTGCTTATGCATTATGATAAGAATAAGCTTATCAATGAGATGTGGACGGAAAAAAGACTCAATTTTTCCGATACGGTAAAGACGGGAAAGAAATGGAACGACGGCTGCTCGCTTTTCTATCTTGCCCGGCGTTATACGGATTTAAAGAGAAATATCCGAATTCCGACGGTCATTGGCAGAGATACGGTCTATACTGAGATAAATTTCGTCGGCGAGCGGGATAAAACCAAGATAGATGCTGTGGATTATCCTGTCAAAACCATCTATTTCCGCGGCAATGCTGACTGGGAAGGTATTTACGGATTGAGCGGAAAATTCGAAGGATGGTTCAGCGACGACGCTGCCCGCGTGCCGATTTTTGCCAAGATGAATGTCATTGTCGGCAGGGTAAATATTGAGCTTATCAAATGGACGAGAGACGGCTGGTCACCCCCCAGAGCCAATTAATCTTTAGACTGCAATCACTTACAAGCGCCGCTCGAATCTGATTTAATAGACATCGGTTGCTTTTATTAATTTAGCGGTTTTTAATTTACCGGCTGGCATAATATTTGTTAATTAGTCGATAAAAAAGTAAAATTTTGAAATTCAAATTATGGCAACGCAATGGCAAAAAAAAGCGAATACTCTATCGTCGGAATTGACGGCGGGGGCACACATACGAGAGGGATACTGTATCGCGAGGGGAAGGTTCTTGCCGAAGCTCAATCCGGCACAACAAGGATAGGCGCCGTCGGCGTAGGGGAATCCTGTGAAAGAGTTCTTAACATTATTATCGACCTTTGTAAAAAATCCGAAATAGATTCAACTGAACTGGATGCCGTGGTTGTGGGGCTTGCCGGGGTATGGCTCGAAGAAGAGAAAATGCGTTCGGCTCACCTCCTGAAAACTCTCGGCCGCGGTCAGGATGTAACTCTTAACGATCTAATAGTAACCAGCGATGCGGAACTTGCCATCGAGGGCGCTTTTGAAGGGAAGAATGGAATAATTCTAATTGTTGGAACCGGGTCGATCGGGCTTGGCAAAATGGAAAAGGGCAAGTTAGTGCGCTGCGGCGGATGGGGTATCGAGCTTGACGACGAAGGCAGCGGTGCCTGGATCGGACGCGAGGGTTTGACTGCCATTGTCAGGGCGCTTGACGGGCGCGGCAAAGCTACCGCACTCACCGACATTCTTAGCGGTCTCTACCCGAATATAGATATTAAGCAACCGCGTACTATCGTAAAGGCTTATGCCGAAAGGACTTTCGAATATCACCTGCTGACACCCAATGTCATGAAATGCGCCGAAGACGGCGATGAAGTCTGCATTGAGATTATCAACCGGGCTGCCTTCCACCTGATGGAAGTCCTCGAAGCGCTCGCTGCCAGCTATAAAACAAAGAATGTCCAGGTTGCCTGTATGGGCGGCATCATAGAGGCGGAAACGATCCTCGCCATGGAACTCGAAAAGCGCATTAAAGCCCACGGCCGCATGAAGTTAATACAACCCAAGGGAACTGCCCTTGACGGCGCTATTGCGATGGGCGAGAAGCTGATAGAAGAGATGATGTAATTTTTTTGGTTACTGGCTGCAGGCTGAAGAGTTTTAAATTTTAAGTAGAAAATGATGCTGAAGTGTCAGGTGATATGCTCCTAAGCTACAATAGGAACATTGTCACGAAGATATAGGTCCTGTAAATTTATTTGGATATATTGTTAAACCCGGATTTTGCAGTAGGTGCTCTTGAGTTCTACTAACAAATTACAATTCATCATTTTAGAAGAACCACCCCGTAAAGCCTTCGGCTTCACTCCCCTCCTTACTAAGGAGGGGAAAAGAAGGGGTGGTTAA
>CAZXYS010000044.1:0-4968 GCA_964645005.1 uncultured Hyphomicrobiales bacterium
AAGTGATTACAAAATCACCAGCAAGCTAAAGCATGCTGTTGCAAGTGATTACAAAATCACCAGCAAGCTAAAGCATGCTGTTGCAAGTGATTACAAATAAATGTACATATTTAATGAAAATTCCGGGTTTATTCGTACAAATATTTCATAGCTGCAACAGTCAGCATTGTGGTTCCGTAAATCATTCCTTCTTCGTCAGGATTGAGACCTGAGTTGTGCAATGTAGGCATAGTTTGTTCATGATGAGGCAGAACCCCCGTAAAGAAGAATGCTGCAGGTACCTGTTGTGCATAAAAAGCAAAATCCTCTCCCCACATTTTTGGAATAAATTCAATAACGAATTCTTCCCCAAAAATTTCCTTACCGGCTTCAGCAGTCAACAAGGCAGCTATCTGGTCATTGACAACAGCCGGGTAGCCTTTTACAAGGTTTATCTCGCTGCTGCACCCGTAGAGAGAACAAATTTCTCTTGTGTGCCTTTCAAAAAGATTATGCAGCTCCCGCCGCCATTGTTCGTCGAATGCTCGCATTGTACCTTTGAGCTCAACCTCGTCGGGGAATATGTTGTTAGCTGAGCCGCCATGTATTGAGGTTACCGAAAGCACACCCGGTTTTAGGGGATCGCGGGATTTGGTCATCATTGACTGATAATGTTGAACAAGATTCGATGCGGCTAATATCGGATCATACCCGTTATGAGGTTGGGCTGCGTGTGCTCCCTTTCCTTTTATCGTGATGTAAAACTCATCAGCGGAAGCCATTACAGGTCCGGATGCCAGAGCTATTTTACCAACATGCAGCTCCGGGAATATGTGCTGTCCGAACATTATTTCGGGGGCAGGATTTTGGAGAACTCCCTCTTCGATAAGTTTTTTTGCGCCGCCGGGAAGTTTTTCCTCGCCGGGTTGGAAGATAAGTTTGACAACGCCATTGAGACTAACTTCGTACTTTTTAAGTATTTCTGCTGCACCGAGAAGCATTGAAGTATGCATGTCATGTCCACAGGCATGCATCACTCCATCATTTCGAGAGGAGAATTCCAGCCCGGTTTCTTCTTGAATAGGCAGGGCATCGATATCAGCACGTAATCCAACACATTTTTCACCACTGCCGAACGCAGCTATCACACCTGTCCCAGCCATTATCTTGTATGAAATGTTCAATTCATCAAGGACGTTCCGTATATATTTCGAAGTTTCAAATTCCTGAAATGATAATTCGGGATTTTTGTGAATTCTGCGTCTGTGTTCGACAATTTTAGGGAAATAATTTTTTGCGTCATTATATATATTTTTAAGAGGGATCTTCATTTTATTTCCTTTTAATTATACATTGAAAAAAAATGAATATAATAAAGTTATTTTAAATTGCAAATTTACTGTTATCAATGGCGACTCTTACAGATTGCTTCGTCGCATCGCCCCTCGCAATGAAATTAATCACTCGTATCCTTCGACTCCGCTATGGGTGACACTCCCATAAACACTCGTTTTTGTCATCCTGAGTTGAGCTTGCGAAATCCCGTTTTAGCGGGGCAAATTAGTAGTATAGACAAATACTACTTCCGGGACAGCCCAGTAAAATCATCTTATCTCTCCCTTGCCGGCGGCGCCATAAATTCCGGTCCTACCGGATCATTTATGTGATCCGCCAATATTCTCTCAATTTCATCCATAGCATCGTAGTCCAGCTCCCAGCCGAAGACTTCATCAATAATATCGAGCTGCTCGGGCTTTCTGGCGCCAAGCAAGGCGACTTCCACGTCCTTATCCAATATCCACCTCAGCGCAAGCGACATCACATTTTTACCGTAATTATTCAAAGCGAATTGATCCAGATCCCTCACCGCATCAAGATACTGCCTGAAGCGCGGCGGCTCGAACTTGGGATCATTCTTACGAACGTCGTCGCCTTCGAATTCAGCGCTTTCATTGATCTTACCGCTCAAAAGCCCCCGGCAGATAGAACTGTACGCCAGAATAGCTATCTCATTGTCATCGCAATAATGTTTTACATCGCGCTCGATATCTCTTTCAAACAAGTTATACGGAGGCTGGCAGGTATGGATTGGCGCTGCCTCGCTGAATTCCTGCATATTCTCAACAGTGTAATTGCTTACGCCGACAGCGCGAATCTTACCGGCATCAAGCAGTTCTTGCATGACGGAAGCCGTCTCCTCAAAAGGAACAAGCGGATCGGGCCAGTGAATCTGGTATATATCCACATAATCCGTTTGCAGCCTTCTTAGGGAATCATCTATCTCTTTGCGAATTCTGTCTTTCGATGAATTCCGGGTGGGCAGCGGTCCTCCAAACTCCAGTCCGCCCTTTGTGGCGACAATGAGATTCTCTCTCTCGCCGTATTCCTTAAGGGCTTTGCCGATTAATTCTTCCGAGGCTCCGTTACCGTAGGAAGCCGCCGAATCAATAAAATTGATCCCCTTGTCAAGAGCTTTCATTATCGTTTTGAATGAAGTATCAGCATCGCTGCCTCCCCACATTACTCCGCCGATAGACCATGTGCCGAGAGCTAATCGTGAAACTTCAGTATCGATATTCGGTATCTTTACGGTTTCCATTTTACACTTTCCTTTATTTATAATTTTTTAAAAAATTAAGTAATTTCTTATCAAGTTCACCGCCGTGAGCGACGTAATCATCCGCATATTTAGCAGCCTTGTCATACTTTTTCCTGTTAATATAATAAACCAGCAGGTGCTTATACGGATTTATGTATTCCGGGTTCTTCTCGATGGCTTTCTGCCAGTTTTCGATAGCTTTTTCCGGTCTGTTCATTTTGTCGTATATCATACCTAAGTTCGTATAAGCCAGAGCGTTTGGCTGATATATCTCGATGCCCATTTTGGTCAATTCAAGAGCCCTTTCATAATCTTCATTCTGGTATGAAATTGCCCCTTTGTCTATCATATTCGCAGATAAAGAACTTAACGTTTCATTAAAATACGATTTGTATTCAGGATAATTTTCTAAAAATTCTTTAATTTTAAGGGCTTTTTGATATGCTTCATCATATTTTTTCAATTGATTGAGCAAATCGGTATAATTTTTCAGTGTATATCTCTTTTCGGGGCGGTCGTCGTAGAGATTCAGCGCTTTCTCGAAGTGAGCGATCACATCATCGAATTTACTAATATCAACATTTACCGGATCATCCATCTGATCAAAATAATAACGCCACAGAGAATATCCGCAGCGATAGTGCATCATCGCTTTGCCGGGATTCGTTGCAATTGCATTATTCCAGTAAGTCTCGGGATTTTGATAATTCCTGCTATGAATAAATGTCATTATTATATAAAAAATAAAAAATGCTGATAATATAATTGCATTTATTTTTCTTCTGTCTTTCGCCCATGAACTTTTAATCAATTCCGCCAGTATTATAATCAAGCCGATAATCGTGAAATACAGCCTGTTATCCACATAATCGAAGAACACATCCGCCTGAGGATAGCGTATGAACATCGCAGGCACAGCCATTATCATAAACCAAAGCAGCCCGAATAATATCGCCTTATTTTTAAATTGCTTATTCAAAAATACTACGATAATTATCATTGCAATCCAGAATAGCCCATGGATAGCACCTATTGTGCTGTATGAGGGCAGTACGGAATGTTCCAACGGCAGGATCGACTTCCGCACCGCGTCCGGTATGAATGCGAGATTCGAAAGAACCGCGCCGAACCCGAATTCGATATTCGTCTCAAGTCCCGGCTTCAGCGCGAGGCTGCGCATGAGGAAGAACAGTATAATAAACCCAATCCACGTTCCCAGCAACAGATAATTTTTCGGCTTGAATAGCTTCTTATCAACAAAAATAATGTAGTAAACAACCATCACCGCGGGCAAAATCAGAGATGTTTCCTTAGAGAATACGGCAAGCCCATAGAATATGACATGCAAAACATACTGCTCGGTCTTACTTGTCTCGATAAATTTTATAAAGGTGATGAAAGCGGCAATGCTGAACATCGCTGCCATAATGCCGTCCCTCGCCACGATCCAGTTGACCGGATTGACGAACGCCGGGTGCACCGCGTAAAACAATGCCGCAAAGAAAGCGGTTTTCCGGTGATATTTCAATTCCTTGAACAAGAGAAAGATAAGGCACGAAACAATCGCATGAAGCAGTACATTCGTCAGATGATAGACGAAAGGCACCTTCCCGCCGATTGCAGCATTCAGGATAAGCGATATAGTCAGCATAGGGCGGTACAACACCATATCCTTGCGGAAAAAGGCGTCATGCGTAAAAGCTTCGGGGATTGACGAAAGCTCGCCGACCTTCTCATAGCGATCGATAATTATCTCATTATCATCAATATAAACATATCCGAAGAAAAGAGTCTGAAAATACAGAGCCAGCACGATAATTATAATTACCGGGTAAGGTTTTCGTGAAAGAGAATCGATAAATTTTTCCAGCCGATCCATTTGCCTTTATTAATTAATTTTCTTTACTGGTTTTCTGAGTTCTTTTATCTGTCCGCGTTCTTTTTTCTTTTTGATGCGCTCTTCCTGGCTTTCCTGCGTAGGTTTGGTTTTCTTCCGCTTCTTCTTTTTCTCGGACGCCTTTTTGATCATTGCAGTCAGCCGATCGATAGCTTCCTGGCGGTTTTTATTCTGAGTCCTGAAATTTTTCGACTCGATAAGCAGTTCGCCTCTGTCATTAATTCTATTACCTTCATTTTTCTTCAGACGATCCTTGACATAGCCGGGCAGAAAGCTCTGAACGACATTAAAACGCAACTGTACGGCAGTCGCCACTTTGTTGACATTCTGTCCGCCCGGTCCCGATGATTTGACGAAGTCGAAACTCAATTCGCTTTCATCAATAGCTATATCGTCTGTAATTTGAATCATTAAACTTTGATTTTTATCAAATTTGTAAAAACTTGCAACAGCATGCTTTAGCCTGCTGCAAAGATAACTTACCAAAACTTGC
>CAZXYS010000044.1:5068-29808 GCA_964645005.1 uncultured Hyphomicrobiales bacterium
GCAAAGATAACTTACCAAAACTTGCAACAGCATGCTTTAGCTTGCTGCAAATATAACTTACCAAAACTTGCAACAGCATGCTTTAGCTTGCTGCAAATATAACTTACCAAAACTTGCAACAGCATGCTTTAGCCTGCTGCAAAGATAACTTACCAAAACTTGCAACAGCATGCTTTAGCTTGCTGCAAATATAGCCTGCTATTAAATTCAATATCATTATACTCTTTTACAAAGCGCTAAAGCGCTTTGTTGCAAATAATTACGAGAAAGTAAATTTGCTAATGCATTATTTGAGTAAAAATTCATTAATCTTTCTCGAAAATATATTAAATTAGTATCACAAATTAAAAAAACCGATTGATTTAAATAATATTTTATTTAACTATGAGCAGATTAAGCAAAGGATACGTCCAGATCTACACCGGCAGCGGCAAGGGAAAAACCACGGCTGCGCTGGGATTGGCTCTGCGTGCAGCAGGCGCCGGCTATAGAACCTACATCCTGCAGATCATGAAAAGCTTCCCCTACAGCGAACTGCAAAGCCTGAATAAATTATCGGAACATATAGAGATTTGGCAGTGCGGCAGCGACGAATTTGTCCTCGAAAACCGCATGCCCACGAAAGAAGAGAAAGACATCGTCCTCACCGCCCTGCATAAAGCAAAAACAATAATGACAGCCGGCAGCCACGAAATTGTCATCCTCGACGAGATCTGTGCTGCCATTTACTTCAAGTTGACAACCACCGGCGAAGCCCTCGACTTCATCAATGCCCGCCCCGACGGCGTAGAACTCATCCTCACCGGCAGATACTGCCCGCAAGAGTTGATAGACGCCGCCGACCTCGTCACCGACATGACGGAAGTGAAGCACTATTACGAGCAGGGCGTTATATCAAGGAAGGGGATAGATTCGTAAAAAATAAAATCTAAAATGATCTGTCAATAAATAAAAAACCAGAGGAATAACCATGAATACTGAACATTTAACCATACCGCGAGAAACTTTACTCGAAATACTCAAATCCCAACCACGAGAAGTACTCATAGACCTCTTCTAAGAACTTATTATCGATCATGATGATTCCCCATTGACTGAAGTAGATAGAAAAGATATTAAAAAAGCTAAAAAAGAGTATTATAATAAAGAGACAATAAGCTTGGAAAATGAAGGTTTACAGCGCTAACTCAACTTCATTACTTCCAACCGAACCCACTGCCAAACCATGCTTTTTAAAACTATCTTGGTAAAACAACTGAAAAGTGCACTCACCTCTACTTTGAAACGAATCATTCTTTCTATTTAGCAACTCTTCAACTCTAACCAATTCCTCAACATCCAATCTAAATGAAAATTTCACTATTTCATTAGACTTTATAATTGAACAATCAGTTTTTTCAGGTAGTTTCTGTTTAAACAATATTTCATTTTTAGTTTCCAACTGAATACTGTCATTCAAAAAGATTTTAAGCTGCCAGTAAGGATTCGGTCTGCACCGATAATTCACAGAATCTTTAGGAATATTCAGCAAGGCGATAGAACTCAATGAATTGTTTCGCAAATCAGCATTTATTTCAATTTTTGTTTCTGATAGCTTATTTGACTTGATAATTAGCTCAGGTGGCTGGATATTCGAATAAAGCAAAATATTACAACCTGTAAAAATCACTGATATCATTATATATAGAAAAACTTTCATTTCTTATGGAAATTTATCCTTTGAAAAGAATAGAATAGCACTCACTCTTCCATCCTCTTCTTCAATTGTTCTATTTGCTTCTTCACATTAGGAATAAAGCTTTGGTATTTGTTTGAATTCTTAGCCAATTCGATAAACTTCCTATAATCCTGCATAGCCTTATCGAACTTTTTCAACTTCTCGTAATTAATCCCGCGGTTATAGTAAATATTCGGATCTTCCGAGCTAAAGTCCAGCGCCACAGTGAAATCCTCTATCGCTTTTTCAGGCTTACCTGACTTCGAATAGCACAGCGCCCTGTCGAAATAAGCCCTGCCGAAATCCGGCTTTTTCTCCAGCAGCTTATTGAAATCCTCGATCGCCTTACCATACTTCTCCATATTCGAATAAGCTGAGCCGCGATTATAGAGCGCGTTCAAATTTTCCGGTTCCTTCTCCAATACACTCGTGAAATCCTCCACAGCCTTTTGAAAATCTTCTAAATTCATATAGGCTATCCCGCGGTTATACAGCGCCGGAGTAAAATCCGGCATGGAATCAACCACCATATTCAAATCCTCGATAGCCTTCTCATAATTCTCCGAGTTCACCAGCAGCGAACCCCTGTAAGCCCGCGCGTCGAGATTAGTTGAATCAAGTTGTATCACCGCGCTGTAATCATTATATGCTTCCTGAAGATTTCCCTGATTCTGATTCACCATAGCTCTGTTCATATAGTAATTCGGATTTAGAGAATCAAGCTCAATAGCAGATGTATAATCATTCAGCGCCTGCTTCGGCTTATCCAGCACAGCATAAGCCGTTCCGCGGTTATAATAAGCTTCCGGGAATTTCTTATTCACCGCCAGCACTTGGTTATAATCATTTATAGCTTTCGCATAATTCCTTGTAGCTGCGTAACATAAAGCTCTGTTATAGACAGCATTATAGTTCCTGCCTCCCGCGGAAAGAGATTCCGTAAAATCTTCTATTGCCTTTTCATACTCCTTCCGCTTTTTATAGATCAAACCTCGCTTATAGCGCGCATTAGAATTCTTCGGATTAAGCTCAATCGCTTTGGTATAATTCTTCAGCGCCGAATCCGCCTTATCCATCGCATCGTATGCCAGCCCTTTCCCGAAGTATGCATCCGAATTTAATGTATCGATATTTATCACTTTATCAAGATCTGACAATGCTTGTTGATAGTCATCAAGCCTAATATTCAAAGTACCTCTGTTAAGAAGAGCGGAGATATTTTTCGGCTCAATCTCCGATGCCCTGTTAAAATATTGCAAAGCCTCCTCAGGATCTTTCTGCGATATCGTAATAATTCCCTTCTGAATATATGCATCCGCGAAATTCGGATCAATCTCGAGTGCCTTTTCAATATCCGCTTCGGCTTTATCAATCTTTTCAAGATTAAAATAGCATTTAGCTCTGCTTACAAAAAGACCTGCTTCAGGCTTTTTTGACTGCTCAATTGCCGTAGTATAATCTTTAACAGCCTGATTGTATTTATCCAGAGAATAATTCACATTCGCCCTGCTAATATAAGCCCCTGTAAGCTGAGAATTCAACTTAATAGCCTGATCATAATTCGAAAGCGCCTCTTCAGGATTACCAATTATCTTCAGAATAAGCCCTCGATTATGATATGCTTCGGCGAAATCCTTTTTATATCCTATAGCCTTATCCAGATCCTTCATAGCCGGGTTCAGCTTCTGCAATTGAATATACGCAAGAGCCCTGTCATGGTAATAAGCTGCCTCTTTCGGCTCAAGTTCTATAGCGCCCGTGAAATCATCCACTGCGCTCTCTGCTTTACCCAGCTTCAGCTTAACATTCCCCCGCTTGTAGAAATACCTGGCTCTTGCGGAATTATGGGCAATAGCCGCATTATAGTCCTCCAGGGCTTTGTCGTATTTTTGAAGACTTTCATGCGCAAGTCCCCGCAGGAAATGCACTTCCGCATTCGATCCATCCATCGTAATCGACTTATCCAGATATTCCAGCGCCTTCTCGAATTCTTTAAGCTGAAAATACGACATCCCGATATGCGATATAGCATTCACATGCGAATTATCGAAATCCAGCGTTTTATTGAAATCCGTCAGAGCCTTCTCATAATTCTTTTTCTTAAAATGCTCTTTTCCCTGTTTATAGTAATACTCCGCCGAATCAGTTTCAGCCTGCGAAAGGGCAAGGGGGATGTTCAACATTAAAATTCCAATTGCTGCAATAATAAATTTTTTCATAATTTATCAGTTTTTGTAAAAAAATTATTTTCAAATATCCGTTTTCATTGATTAATTACACATCAAAAAAAAAGCCGTTCTCGGTTAAGAACGGCTTTCCTAGAAAAGTATTTATTAGCTTTTCCGCAGAGCTTCAGCGCCGCCGACAATCTCAAGCATTTCTTTGGTAATTGCCGCCTGCCGCGCCTTGTTATAGACCAGCTCAAGGTGGCTGATAAGATCGGACGCATTATTCGTAGCGGCATCCATAGCCATCATTCTTGCCGCGTGCTCGGCTGCATGGGATTCCAGCAGCGCCCGCCAAACTTCGATGTCCACATATTTCGGCATCAATGTATCCAAAATTCCCTTCCTGTCCGGCTCGAAAATATAATCTGTTGAAGAATGGCTTTCATCTTCCGCAGCAGTTTCCGGATCTACAGGCAGCAGGGAAGTTAACTTCGGCTTTTGCGAAATTACATTTAAAAATTCATTGAAATATATCTGCACTTTATCAATTTCACCGTTAATAAACGGATCGTGCACACATTCAATAATATCTTTAGCCACCGAGAAATTAAGATTATTGAAAACACCTGCAAATTCCTTTATAACAGGCAATTCTCTTTTTCTGAAGAAATAACAAGTCCTCTGACCGACGGGTATCACTGAAACTTTCGCATTCGGATACTGCTTTTTTAAATTGCCGCGTATATAATCCATCGTCACACGGAAAAGATTATTATTAAAGCTGCCGCAAAGCCCTCTGTCGGAAGCTATAACTATCATTGCAATAGACTTAACTTCCTCGGCTTTCCTTTGCAGCGGATGATAATAATCCGATCCTGCCGCTGAGATCAGGTTCCCGAGCATATTCTCTAGCTTTCCTACATACGGGCGCGCCTGCTCTGTAGCGGTTTGTGCGCGTCTCAGCTTGGCGGCGGACACCATCTTCATCGCAGATGTTATCTTCCGCGTATTTTTTACTGCTGTTATTCTTCTCTTAATATCTCTTAAAGTAGCCATAGTCGCTTATCTTATAATTTGGTTCTACAATAATTGTCATTGCGAGCGCAGCGAAGCAATCTCCTATCCATCCCTTGTCATTGCGAGCGCAGCGAAGCAATCTCAAATATACTTCCAATCCTTCATCAAATAATTTTGGACATAATCCCCGACCGCCTCTTCCAGCGGCGTGAATTTTAGCGAGCCAAGTGAATATTTCAGTTTATCCATCTCGGCTTCGGTAAAATTCTGATATTGCCCTTTTAAATGATCCGGCATATCGAAGTACTCGATATCCGGCTTTTTACCGGCAGCTTTGAACACCGCATTTGCCAGATCATTCCAGCTCTTAGCCTTTCCGGCTCCGATATTATAAATTCCCGAAAATTCTTCCGCTTCATAGATTCGCCACATCAATTCGACTACATCTTTGACATAGATAAAGTCGCGCTTCTGCCCGCCGTCGCCGTAATCCGGGTGATTGGACTTAAAGAGCTTGATTTTGCCGGTATCCTTCAGTTGATTATAGGCTTTGTAAACAACGCTCGCCATATCGCCTTTGTGATACTCATTCGGACCAAATACATTGAAGAACTTCAGTCCCGTGAATTTATTTTCCAGCCCGTTTTCCAACACCCACAGATCAAACAAATGCTTCGAGAATCCGTAAACGTTCATCGGTTTCAGATTATCAAACTCATAATCCGAATATCCGTTTTCGCCCATACCGTAGGTGGCGCCGCTGCTGGCATAGATGAACTTTGCCTCGAAATCATTAGCGTATTCGGCAAGTTCAATGCTGTAAATGTAATTATTATCAAGCATATAGTCGGCGTCACGCTCGGTGGTGACAGAGCAGGCGCCAAGATGAATAATAGCATCCAGCGTCGCCCCGTAATCCTTATCGCGGATATACTGCCGGAAAGTTGTCTTGTCAATGAACTGACTGAATCGCTTGCCTATAAGATTTTTCCATTTGTCACCGGCGCCCAGATGATCTACGACTATAATGTCATAGATTTTCATGTCATTCAGCTTTTTCAAAAAGCAGGAACCAATGAATCCTGCGCCGCCGGTTAATACTATCATAAATTCAATCTGATTCTATTGTCAAATTACGTTTTAAGATTCCACTGCTTCTTCTTGCGGCTGTTTTTCAAGTGATTTCTTGAATTCGCCGACAAATTTCTCTATAGCTTCATTAAGACCGTTCTTAATTTCATCACTCATCTCGCCAACTTCTTTGATCCTATAAAGAAGGTCACTGTAATTATTATCTAAAAATTCGTAGAATTCCTGCTCGTAGCGATGCAGTGAATCAACGGGCAGTTCATCAAGAAATCCCTGCGTAGCCGCAAAGATCAATGATATCTGCTTCTCAACGGGCACCGGAACAAACTGTCCCTGCTTAAGGATTTCAGCAGTTCTTGCGCCTCTGGTAAGCTGACGCTGTGTTGATTCATCAAGGTCTGAGCCGAATTTTGCGAACTGTTCAAGAGCGCGGTAGTTAGCAAGCTCGAGGCGCAGCGGTCCGGCTACCTTCTTCATAGCCTTGATCTGCGCATTACCGCCGACACGAGATACAGAGATACCTACGTTCAGAGCCGGTCTTACACCTGCGTTGAACAGGTTCGGCTCAAGATATATCTGACCGTCGGTAATCGAAATAACGTTGGTCGGAATATACGCCGCAACATCGCCTGCCTGCGTTTCTATCACCGGCAGCGAAGTCATCGAGCCGCCGCCTTTTTCATCGGAATATTTCGCGGCTCTTTCAAGCAATCTTGAGTGAAGATAGAAAATATCGCCGGGGAACGCTTCGCGTCCTGGGGGGCGCCTTAACAGCAGCGATACCTGCCTGTAAGCCGCAGCCTGCTTCGAAAGGTCATCATAAAACGTGACCGAATGCATTTTATTATCCCTGAAATATTCTCCCATCGATGCACCGCAATAGGGTGCGATAAACTGCATCGGCGCCGGATCTGCCGCATTGGCAGCTACCACTATCGTATATTCCATTGCTCCATGCTCTTCGAGATAGGACACCACATTCCTTACTGTCGAACCTTTTTGACCGATCGCCACATATACGCAGTAAAGCGGTGTGATTCCCAGCTTCTTGGCTTCTTCGGAATGAGTATATTTCTGATTGATTATCGAATCGAGAATAATCGCTGTCTTACCTGTCTGGCGGTCACCGATGATAAGCTCACGCTGACCTCTTCCGATAGGAATAAGAGCATCGATAGCTTTAATTCCCGTCTGAACCGGTTCTTTCACCGGCTGACGGTAGATCACGCCGGGCGCTTTTCTCTCGATTGGTAAAGTTTCTTTAGTATTGATCGGTCCCTTGCCGTCAATCGGAATTCCCAGCGGATTTACCACTCTGCCGAGCAATTCCTTGCCGACCGGCACCGACGCAATGCGTTTTGTCCGGCGCACCTGGTCGCCTTCTTTTACGAGACTGTCATCGCCGAACAGCATAACACCGACATTGTCTTCTTCGAGGTTAAGCACAATGCCGAATACATCATTGGGAAACTCTACCAATTCCGACATCATGACCTTGGTCAAACCGTAAATTCGGGCAACACCGTCGCCCACCTGAAGTACGGTGCCAACTTCGTAAATATCGGCTTCCTTCTCAAAACCGGATATTTGCTGCCGCAATATTGCCGAAATCTCTTCCGGACGAACTTCTGCCATAATTCAATTCCTATATATTTAAGTTCAAATTAGTTCTTCCAAAATTTATATTTAAACCATTAGCAGGTATCTAATTCCTCCTTATAAAAGGGGGACAAAGGGGGTTGTAAAATTCTTACTAACCCTGTCATTCCTACAAATGCAATACTACGTTTTTCACATTCAAACACCTTAGAAACACCTGCCTTCCGGTTTCATAATTTTCAATTATCCTGAAACACCATTATTCCCAGCCAAACTATGATAAAGCGTTTCGAGCTGACTTTTCACCGTAGCGTCAAACACCCAGTCCTGAATATATATCTGCAAACCGCCTTTTACGGTTTCATCAATTTTATATTCCGGTACAATAGTCTTCTGCGTTAGCTCATGCAATTTTTTCTCGATATGATTCTTCAATTCATCATTCAGTTCCACCGCAGAAACTATCGTCACTGGCAGCCTGTTATTCAATTCATTGTAAAATTCCTCATATTCCGCTATAATACTATCGACAAGATCTTCTCTGTTCTTGTCAATAAGCAGCGTAAGGAATTTCATAGTCAACTCGGATACATGTTCCTTGAAAATCTGATCCATAATGGATTTCTTTTTATATCCCCTTACTATAGGACTTTTGAGCAGACTTTGTATCTCTCTTGACTTATCCACAACAGCGCGCACCACCTGAAGATCATGCAGCACCTGATCGGTCTGATTCTCTTCCTGCGCCGTTTCTAAAAATGCTCGCGCAAATCTGGCTGATACTTTTCTTTCGATCATCTTATTCCCGGACTAATTTTTTTCAAGTTTTTCAATATAAGATTCTACCATCTTGTAATGTTTTTCCTTGTCCAGTTTCTCTTCAAGGATCTTCTCAGCAGCCTGAACAACGAGATCCGCTACTTCGGAACGCAATTCCTTGATTGCTATTTCCTTCTGGCGGTCAATCTCGCCGACGGCTTCATCCAGCTTTTTCTTCTTTATCTGGTTAGCCTCATCGGAAGCATCCTGAATGATCTTTTCAGCCTGCTGTCTGCCTTTGGCGACTATTTCGCCCATCTCTTTCTGGGCGCTTTCGATCTTCTTATGCGCATCATCCAGATATTTTTTGGCTTCCTGATTTGTCTTCTCAGCGTCCTCGATATCCTGGGTAATTTTAGTTTCGCGATCTTTCAGGGCTTTTGTTATTGCCTTACTCCCCAGCTTCGAAACAATCAGCAGGAAGATAAGGAAATTAACTATAGTCCAAATAATCGCGCCAGGATCTACACTAAGTAGAGAGTCCATTTTTCACCTTGCATATTTTTCGAATCCTAAAATTATGACGTACTTCTACCGCATTCTTGCAATAGAAGTACGTCAGCACATTTACTTCGTTGCTAAAATTATACAGATAACAGCAGCAAAGAATGCGATACCTTCAATAAGAGCGGCTGAAATAATCATTGATGTTCTGATGTCGCCGCCTGCTTCGGGTTGACGCCCCGTGGCTTCCATTGCCGATGAACCGATATTACCGATTCCAATGCCTGCGCCGATAACGATCAATCCAGCGCCAACGCCTGCCGATAAAAAAGCTAAGGAAATGGGATCCATTTAAAAAACCTCCGTTTTTTTAATGAAAATCAACTTAATTTAAATGAACAATTTATTTATATTTTTTTAACTACTTAATTCATTAAAAAATAATATACTTACTGAATTAATGCGCGTGTTCCTCGCCGCCATGCTCGCCGATAGCAAGACCGACAAATATTGCTGTCAGTACCGTAAACACATAAGCCTGGATAAATGCCACCAGCAATTCAAGCAAGTAGATGAACACCGAGAAACCTACTATTGCCGGGGATACCCATATAGAATTAAACATAAACAAGATTCCCAGCAATGAGAATATAATAATGTGACCCGCCGACATATTCGCGAACAAACGAATGGTCAGAGCGAACGGTTTTACAAAAATACTGAGGACTTCGATCGGCACCATTATCGGCGCAAAATACCAGGGCGCGCCGCCAAGCAGGTGCTTCAAATACGGACCTATACCTGTTTTAATAATAGCGGTAATATTAATTACTACTAACGCCGTTAATGCCAAACCGGCAGTAACTGCAAGCGAACTTGTCGCCGTATGTGCCCCGGGTATCAATCCTGACAGATTACACCCGAGTATGAAAAAGAATATAGCAACAAAATAATGCAGCAACTGGTCGCCGGTTTTACGCGGCATATTTGGATGGACTATCTCATCGCGTACATATAACACCATAACTTCCATTAAATTGGCAAGTCCTTTCGGCGCTTTTTTCGGGTATTTCCTGAACCAGCTTCCGGCTTTAATGAAAAGTATTCCAACAATGAACATCACTATCCATTCGAAAGCTACCATATTGGATGGGGACAGATTCATCGCCGGCGGCTCATGATCAGAAGCGCGGACAACCTTATGATGATGCATCGTAAACTCGCCTGCTTCTTCCATTTGCTTCTTATTCCAGTAGAAATGCAAGCCGTCGTCGATTATTATCTTGGGCAGATCCACAACTTTATAGAGCCCCCAGTAAAATCCGGGGTGATCGCCTATCTGACTGTAAATCTTAGAGAAAGCATCGCCGCCGCCTTCATCGCCGCGGGCTTCCTTATGTTCGATATGTATTTCCTCTTGTTGAGAATGCTGTTCCGTATTATGTTCGTTTGTTTCCGAATGCTGGTCAAATTTTTTAATATCTTCTGCCATAGATTTTCCTTATTTCAATCTACCGGTTTTGCAATTTTTTTACTTTAGCCAATTTATGCAGATACAATATCTCTAACATCATAAAAACGAATGCTGCCGTAAGCAGGGCAAGCGCGAAAGAAAGCTTATGATTTTCGAATATCATCATGCCCGCCCAAACCAAGGCTAACATCACAAAGAATCTTATAACCAAAGAACTTAGGACAATTTTGTTAAATTCATCGAATTCTTTCTTTTTTAATGCGCGTTTGCTGTAGAACAGCGATACAAGCGCATTCAATAAACTAAGTAATATCCCCGCCGATATTGCAAGTATCATTTACCTTTCTTTTTCTTTTCCTGCCGCGAAATTGTCCTGAAAAAATTTACGAATGCTGCGGCAATCCCAAACAAAGAACAAATAATCAGTAACAATGGTTTCGTATCAAATTGAGTGTCGAGCCACCATCCTAACAATGCCATTAATCCTACTGTCAAAGCCATCCTTAATCCGAGATCCAGGTATGGCGCAAGTTCTTTAAATACAACGTTTAACGAACTCTTACGTTTTTTTCTATCGTCGTTGTCACTCGCCATTTCAATTTAATGGTTGCAAAGATAAAGGTTTTATTAAATACAAACAAAAAAAATGATTTGCATTGAATAGTTTATTTAGCTTTTTGTAATCCAATTGGTGGTTTAATCCTAAACCCCAATTATTTATTGTTATTCCGTACTATCCTGTAAACAGTTTCCCGTCAGATATCCCTGATTCCCAAATTTCGATTTGGGAATCAGTTCTTTCCCTCAAAGTTTCACTTTGAAAATCTCCCATCTCGAGACCATCCCAAAAGATAGTGAATGTCATTCCTGCGAAAGACGAAAATCCTGCTTTAGCAGGACTGGAATCTAAAATTCCCCTCATTCCCTTTAGCAAAGGAGGACCCAAGGGATTGTATCAATTAGAAATTGTATAACCCTTCACCGCCACTCTTATTCCCCATCCTTACTAAGGAGGGAGTTAGGGGGTGGTCAAAACCCATACTCCATCAAATGCTTCAAGATCTCCCCCCGATAAATATTCTGCGTATCTCCGTACCATTCCTTATCCGGCACCAGCACCAGCGCCCCGTAAGTCGATGGATTCAGCGGCGCAAACTTCGACGTTGCTATCTGCGTTTCTTCTTCCGGTCTATATTCATTATCAATATCTCTATAAACGACCGTACAGCCCAGTTCAGTCGAATCATCCTCATAGATTGGCGCCTCTTCAAATCCGAGCAGAGCAAAAGGAATCTTGAATTTCAACCGGAATCCCTTATGCGTCGTATCCGATACCACCTGCACACTGCGCGCCGCCTGCTTTTGGTAAGGCTCCAGATCATCCGTCGTACTTATCTTTATATAGGGCTTCTTCTCATAGAAATCCCCCGGATAAACCGAAAAGCAGTATATCCCAATTTCCGCATTAGTCCTGAACTTCAGCGTATTCCCCTTGGTGATAGTGAACCGGTCTTTCCCTTCCAGGTATGGCGGGATAACATCCATCCACACCTCGACAAAATCCCCGAGGCAGGTATCACATCTTTGCGTAACCACTTTATCATCAATAGTTTCCACCGTCATATACAGATACTTGCTGTCATATTTCGAATGCACCCTGAACGAAGCATCATCCTTCCCTTTCCAATAATAGGCTCCTTTATGCACATAATCCACATCATAGCTGAACGGCTCATGCGCATGACCTTTATAGATCTGCCGATCGCGGCTGTAAGAGGGGATAGCCAGATAATCTGCGAAAAATTCCACCTCACCGCTATTCGTATGCAGATATTTCTCCGTATTTTCCAAAGTTTTGTAGTTTTTATAGGTTTCATGCGTCAACCTGCCTTTCCTGCGGGTAGTGAACTCATCCAGCCATATCAGCGAGCCGTTATCGAAAGTATATCCACGAATCAGCCAGTCGAACTGCTTCCGTTTCCGCGTCACAAAGCACGCATTATGCCGGATAACAACGCCAATCTCCAGAGGAATATCAACATATTCATATTCAAACTGTCCGACCTTTGTCAGATACCCTTCAATATTCACAAACAGATACACCTGCACTACCCGCTCCTTCTCCGCGGCAAGTTTCACAGTGAAGGCGACATCCGTATAATCATCACCCGAGAAATCGCCGACATCCCAGCCCCAGATAGAATAATCCGAGCCCATCGGCAATTCTCTTTTCAGGTCGAGAATAAGCTCCTTCGCAAAATACTTATCCAGCCGCTGAGCTAATTCCGCAAATTTCATCCCCTGCTGCGCAGTAATAAAAGTATTGGTAATAATGACAAATAACACCATTACCATCACAAACCGTATAAAAGAAACACCTTTTTTCATATAATTTTCAATAAGTTATCAAATTTATTTAACATGATTCCCACCGAGAAACTCTCCCACGTCTTCAATTTAAAACTAAAAAAGTGTCATTCCTGCGAATGTCTTTAGATCCTGCTTTAGCAGGGCAGGAATCTAAAATTCCCCTCATTGAGGGGTGTCAGTCCGAAGGACTGACGGGGTGGACTCCTCAATTCGTAATTGAACGCACCCTGATTCCCAAATTCCGATTTGGGAATTATCATTTTTCCTCAAAGTTATACTTTGATCACCTCTAGTCTCCGTCAGGTATTACACCTGACGCCATACTCAGTGTTTAGTACCGGGTGGACTCTTCAACTCACAGTTGAACAAATCCACAGGTTTCAGCCGCCGTCAGCCAAAAATTAAAAATCAACCTATTTAACTTTAGCCGTTAACCTTTAACCATTAACCTTTTATAAATTAGAACCAAAAATTATCCATCTGGCAAAACCTCACAGAGTAAATAAAGTTTTACCAAAAAGATCTTACAAAGATACAATTAACACAATATCTAAACAAAACAATAACCGCAAGCAGTTGAAATTATTGTAAAAAAGGAGGGGATGCCAGCCCTCCGGCACCAAACCTATTGGCATCCTGATTCCCAAATTCCGATTTGGGCATCAGCGCCTTTCCTCAAAGCTTCACTTTAATAATCTCAAGTCTCGCGTCTATCTCAAAAGTTAGTGAAAGTCATTCCTGCGAATTCAGGAATCTCATTCCCCCTTAGCAAAGGGGGATAAAGGGGGTTGTATTAATTCCCCTCATTGAGAGGTGCCCGAGCGCAGCAAGGGCAGGGTGGACTCTTCATACGCAATTCCTAATTCGTATTTGAATAAACCCCAGACCCCGGATCCCCGACCCCCATAAATCACAGTTCAGAACAAAATCTGGGAAATCAAATTAATCAGCGAAATCTGTGGTCAAAATCAGCGGTCCAAAATCTCCTCCGCAATTGCTCGATGATCCTCATTCAACCTTGCACCGAACTGAGAGATCACCCGCGACGCGGCATAGGCGCCCAGACGTCCCGCTTTCTCCGGCGGACAGCCATTGATCAGACCGAACAACACACCTGCCGAGTACATATCACCGGCGCCCGTCGTATCCAGCGGTTTCGTTTCGTAGGGCGGAATCTCATAATCTTTGCCTTCCCATCTAATGCGGGAACCCCGCGCACCCAGTGTCACCGCCGTGTTCTTATAATTCTCACTCAGTGCCTTATACGCATCCTCTATATTATCCGTCTGCGTGAAAGACTGCGCTTCCAACTCATTACAGAAAATCAGGTCAGCGTTCTTCGTAACTCTCTCCAGATCATCCCTGAAAGTCTCCGTCACAAACCTATCCGAAAAAGTAACGGCAATCTTCGTATCATACTTCTGCGCCATATCCATCGCGGCTGCGCACGCCTCGACACCTTCCGGCGACGTAAACCTATACCCTTCGATATATATCCACTCCGAGCGCCGGATCAGATCCTCATTCAAATTCGCCGCCGCATAATGAGCCGAAGCCCCCAGCGAGCTATGCATAGTCCTCTCCGCATCGGGCGTAATCAGCACTACACACGTACCCGTCGGCTGCGAATCCAGCAGCTCCGCATGAACGATAATGTCGAGCTCTTTAAACTCATTCGAATAGAACAGCCCGAGCTCATCATTGCCCAGCGTCGTCTGGAAAGCGCCGCGTCCGCCGAATTTGCTGAACGCTATCATCGAATTCGCGACAGAACCGCCGCTGCACCTAAAATGCTCCTTATCGCCAAGCTTTTGAATCAGCTTACTTTGCTCCTCCGCATCGGCGAGCTTCATTTCACCTTTGCTCATTCCAAGCGATTCAACCCCGTCATTTTGCATCTCATACTGAAGATCGACGAGAGCATTCCCAATTCCTGTCAGTTGAATGTCTTTTTCCATATCTATAACATCTTGATTTTGTTCTACATAATATAATATTTGTCATTTCTTCAAATCTTGCCATCCCTGCTAATCTCGTAGATCCTGCTTTAGCAGGGCAGGAATCTTTATTTTTCCTTAAAAAAGGGGGACAAAGGGAGTTGTGCCCTACTCCTCCAGCGCCAGATCAATAATCCTCTGACAGAGTTCCTTAAAATCCATCCCGATCTCTTTCGCAGCCATCGGCACCAGGCTCAACTCCGTAAACCCCGGAATCGTATTAACTTCCAGACAGAATGGCTGCCCGTCCTCATCGAGTCTGAAATCCACCCTGCCAAACCCCCGGCACCCGAGCACCCGGTACGCCGTATAACCAGCATTCCGCGTAAAATCATCGATATCTTCGAGGATATCCGCGGGGCAGACGTACTCCGTCTTGCCTTTCGTATATTTATGCTCATAATCGTAAAAACCGGTATCAGGAAGGATTTCCACTATAGGCAGCGCCTCATCGCCCAGCATCCCGACTGTGATCTCTCTGCCTTTGATAAACTGCTCGATTATCAAGCGATCCGAGTATTTCGCCGCATTTTTTGCCGCAAGCTGAATATCTTCCAGGATACCCGACTTCACGTGAGTTATACCTATAGTCGAGCCCTGATCGTTCGGCTTCACAATTACATTTTTCCCAAGTTCGCTTCTTACCTGCTTATAAAAATCATAGTCGTCAATTTCATCTTTTCTCACTGGGATATACGAAGGCGTCGGGATCCCCGCAGCCTGAAATAATATTTTCGACGAGAGCTTATCTATCGCCAGCGAGCTTGCCTTCACACCGCTTCCCGTGTAGGGGACACCGCGAAGATCCAGCAGAGCCTGAAACTTGCCGTCTTCGCCATTATGACCGTGCAGCAGTATGAAAACCACATCCACATTATCGAACAACTCAGAATTGACGCATTCAATAAGCGATTTCGTCGAGAACTGCGCCAATTCCTCATCAGTCGGGAAAGAGGTCACTGCTTCCAATTCCTCAATATTTCTCAGTCCATTCGCACCATAAGCCGGATCAATCGGTTTCACGGTATGTCCTAATTCCTGCAATGCTTTTACTACGGCGATACCGCCTGCGATCGACACATTCCTTTCCGGCGAAATCCCGCCAAAAACTACAGCTATATTCATCTCTATCCTTCCTGATTAATTCTACTACCGAAATTAAATGATCTCAATCCAACGCTCCAGCGTCACTCTTCATTCGTAATTCCTAATTCGTAATTGACTACCGTCGTCATATCTAATTTCCGTCTCCGTTGGGTGTTACACCTGACGCCTTATTCCGTTTTATCCGTTAGCCTTTAACCGTTAACCTTTTTTCAATTTAGGATTAAAAAAGAATACATTTGGCAAATAATAATGTTTACAAAGTTATGCCAAATATATCTTACAAAGATACAATTAACATCACATCTAAACAAAACATTAACCGAAAGCCGGTCAGAATATTGTAAAATAGGTAGTATATATCTAACCCTCCGGCATCATTCCTCAATTCTTAATTCGTAATCGAATAATCCCCTACTCTGGACAGAAATCCGTAGGATTTAAACCTTTCTGAAAATCACGGTAATCCCAAAAATCACATAAATCACAGTTCAGAACAAAATCTGGGAAATCAAAATAATCAGCGCAAATCAGCGGTTCAGACATCCTAATTCCCAACCGACTCATCATACATTTTACGCAACTCCTTCACATCCTCCCACGTTAATTTCTTAAGGTTAGGGTTCCGCAGCAGCGCCGCCGGGTGGTACGTCACCATAGTTTTGATCCCGTGATAATCCAGCACCTTACCGCGCGTATCCCGCATTACGTGCTTCTTCTTCAGCAGCGAATCCACAGCCGTAAGCCCCAGCGCCAGTATAAACTCCGGATTGATAAGCTCGATCTGCTTCTTCAGGTAGGGCTCACATTCATCTATCTCACTCTGCTCCGGTCGGCGATTCTCCGGCGGTCTACACTTAATGATGTTGCCGATAAACACATCCTCCCGCTTAAAGCCGATTGCAGCAAGAATTTTCGTCAGAAGCTGCCCCGCGCGCCCGACGAACGGCTCACCTTGCAGATCTTCATCTCTACCAGGCGCCTCGCCGATGACCATAATATCCGCATTAGGGTTTCCCGCGCCGAAGACAAACTTCGTCCGCGAAAAGCCCAGCGGACACTTCGTGCAGTTATGTATCTTATCGTAGAGTTCATCGAGATCCTTCGCCTCCATCCACTCTTCCCGCTCTGTGAAAAGATCATCCGGATCATCGAGCAACTTCGTTTTCTCCTCTGAATTACCCCTATGCTCCTTCAATTCTTCCTTATCTTCTTTAATTTCGTTAAAATAGAGGTAATCACCCGATACTTCCCTCTGCTGATTAAAATACTGCTCGATTTTATCTATTAGATTTTTTTCTGCCATTTGCCCTTATTTTTTATAGATAGAACTGATAAGTCTGCCATTCCCGCGAATGCAGGAGCCCAAAATCACCTAATCAAGAATCAATCTAATGATTAATCTAAAAATTGTTCTTATACAATCAAGTCACATATATAATACAAAGATACAATTAACGCGACATCAAAACAAAAGATTACAAAATTAACTTACATTTCCTCCATTTCAGATTATTGCAAGAAAAAAACTAAAAATTAAAAAGCAAAGTCAATTACCAGTTCACATGCTGTTGGCTTTGATACAGCTTCTCCAGCACAATAATCGATTAAACATGTGCGATAAAACCCTGGCACAGACAATCAAGTCACCAACGTAACCCGTAGAGTCGCTTATGTCCTGAGAGAAATCTCGACACAGACATCAGCCATTTCCGCACCGCTCTGAAATACAACCCCAAAGTTAAGGACACTCGCATAATTCCCCGGTGAGCTTTGCTAATGAACCAGGCAGGAAAGTTAAGAGTTTTTCTTTCAATATTATGTTTTTATTGAAACTATCAAATAAAATAATTAAATTGTATGTTTGTGATTTAGAAAAGAGCTAATTTTTATTATAGAATAGCTCAAAACTTAATGAAATAAGTAATAATTGGTAAGATTATGGCAGCAGACAAAGAAAAAGTATTGGAGATCGCAAAGAAAATTTACTCGGATATTGAAACTTATGAGCACCGCAATCAAATAGCTTTGCTCGTACCTAAGGATAAGCTCGTCGAACTATGTCAGGAACTGCGCGACAATGAAGAGACCAGCTTTGATATGTGTCTTGACATAACTGCTATCGATTGGGCAACAAAGCAAAACCGATTTGAAACGGTATATTTCCTGTATTCCAACAGAAACAAAGCGCGGATTAGGTTAAGGGTTAAGTTGGATGGTGAATATCCTACCTGCCCATCCGTGACGAGCATCTGGAGGAGCGCAAACTGGTATGAGAGAGAAACATTTGACATGTACGGCATTAAATTCGAAGGTCATCCATTCCTGCGGCGCTTCTACATGCCGGAGGACTTTGCCGATCCCGACTCCGGCGAACCTCTTTATCCGTTACGAAAGGATTTTCCATTGATGGGAATACCTGACTCACTGCCCCTGCCACCGTATCCTGAGAAACACGGCGGTGATTGGGATATCTCTGACGAAAATTAAGCAGCTTCTTCGTCACCTTGCAGATAAGCTATTGCTTCTTCCACTGTATCTGTAAAAACGAAAAGCTGGTCTAACTTGGAAATTTCTAATAATGTCTTTATAATACCTTCAATAGTTACAATAACTATTGACACTCCATGTTCTTTCAATTGCCTTTTTGCTAGCAGTAAAGCGCCGATACCGGAGCTGTCCATCATCTCAACCATTGTCATATCGATGATAAGCCCTTGGATATCCGGCTGACTAACTATCAATAGCTCCCCTTTAAATTCCGAAGAAATTTCCTGCTCAACGTTTGTGTGTTTTACGGTAAAAATTACTATTTTGTCGCGGTGTTCAATTGAATAATTCATAATTTCCCAAAATTAATTTGTACTTTTTTTACAATTTATATGAAAATTTTAAATTTTAAAAATATTAATAAAATTTTATTAATTAGATTAAGTTCTATCGGTGATGTATTGCTGACTTCACCGCTTATTCGACTTCTACGAAAAAATTTTCCGGATAGTCAAATAGATTTTGCCGTAAGTTCAGTATTTTCAGAAATATTAGAAAACAATCCCCATATTTCAAACATATTTCACTACGACAAATCAAAAAATTTAAAAGAGTTAAAACAAGATAGGAATAATTTTCTCAAAAGTTTTAATATTAAAAAATATGATTTCGTAATTGATCTGCAAATGAATCTGCGATCTATTCATTTCCGTAACGGGCTTTCCGATAATATTTTAAAATTCCGAAAAGACAGATTAAACAAGCTATTTCTTGTTTATCTTAAAAAATCACTTCATGAGAAGCCTGTCCAAATCCCTGACAGATATATAAGCGCTGCAAAATCATTAAATATTGACGACGACGGATTGGGACTTGAATTCTGGCTGCCCCGTGACAGTGAAGTCGGAAGACATCTCCCATTTGAAAGAAAACCACCTGATAAGATCGAATCAATCGCCATAGCACCGGGAGCCCATCATTTCACAAAGCGCTGGCTTGCGGAGAGATTTGCAGAGCTTATCAACAAGTTAAAAGTCAAATACAATTCACATATCATTATTTTGGGTGGAAAAGGTGATATGGAAATATGCAGCTACATTGCTGAGAACACAAACTCGGATATAGAAAACCTCTGTGGTGCAACTTCTCTTACCAGCACTGCTGAAATCATCGATGACAGCGACCTGCTAATTACCAACGACACCGGTATTATGCATATTGGCGCTGCCCGCCAGACACCTCTCACTGCTATATTTGGTTCAACTGTCACTGACTTCGGATTTGCGCCCTATCGCTGCCTGAATGTGATTATCGAAAAGGATATTCCCTGCCGTCCATGCACTCATATTGGTCGTGCGAACTGCCCAAAGAAGCATTTTAATTGTATGAATTATATTGAGGTGGATAGTGTGATGGAAGGAGTGGAGAGATTGGTTGGGAAATAATGAATAAATGCAAATTATTACTTTTCAATGGTTTCACAAGTTATTCATTTACTTCCAATGTATCCTTCTTACTATGTGGCGCAATTCAATCAACCGGCGGGATTAGACTGCAATAATAAGGTGTTTCTTCAACTGTGTCTCCAGCCCTATATTGCGGTGTTTTTCCTCTGGGATTTGGTACGTGTAGTAAGTGAATAACTAAATATTCAGCTTCAACATTATTAATCTTATTCTTTTTAACTTTAGTCCCTAAAATCACATCTATACCTCTAACAGATGAACCATAAGTGTTGAATAATTTCTTTTTTTCGGCGTAAATGGACACAACAATTGTATCACCTATAGAAAAATATTTAAATAAATCCTCATTTGTACTTGGCGCATTGAATAAATTTTTGTAATTCTTGGATTTATAACATTCATAATCCATCAAACAATCAATACCATAATCTTCTTTATTTAAGTAAAGGTAATAAGCTGATAGTATAATTCCGGACATCTCGTCAGGATGAGTTATCCCCTTATCAAGAAAGAATCTTTTAAGTTTGCTATGTCCCTATAGCCCCCAATTATTTCTTATCCACATACCTAAGGTCATATGTAATCGAATAACAGCAATATCACCAGGCAGAGTCATAAAGTTATATTTGGTTGTATCATCCATAATTTCATCAAGGTAGACCATAGCCTCATCAATTGTATCCGGCTTATCCTGGAATAAGTTGACCGGAGCAAGACACGAAGCAGCGATCAAAACCAAAACTACTATTAATAAATTCCTCATCTTCATAACTCCTATAATAACATAAAATTAAAAATACTTAATTTCAAATATACCTTTCTGCCCATACAGCCGCCACTTTTCCCACATAGTTCGAATCATTTTCATCCATAAGAAGGTGGTCGGCATTATCCAGGGATATGAAGCTTTTCGGGTGTCTGGCATGTTGGAAGATCTTCGCCGCCTGATCGATGCCTACAATTTTATCAAATGGGGAATGGAAGATCAGCAGCGGTTTGTTTAATTTTTCGATATTCACTTCCATATAGCTTTCTTCGAGGTCGTAGAAGAACTGCTTCTTCAATCGGAAATCGCTGCCGCCGATATTGACTGTTATGAAGCCTTTTTCCTCAATTTCCTTTTCATCTATGAGCAGGCGGGACAGGCGGTTCAATTCGTAAGGTGCCGCAATAGTGACGACAGCTTGTATCGTATCGATCGCCTTTGCCGCCTGCAGCACAGCCGCGCCGCCTAAGGAATGTCCCATGAGAAGCTTCGGCGGGGCGTAGTTTTCTTTGAGGAATTTTGAAGCTTCCACGAGGTCTTCCACATTTGACGAGAAATTCGTATTGGAAAAATCGCCCTGGCTTTCGCCGAGTCCGGTGAAATCGAAGCGGAAAACGCCGAAACCATGCTCGACCATTGTATCGGTGATATTCTTGGTAGATTTGTAATTTTTGTTGCATGTAAAGCAGTGGGCAAATATAGCGAAGGCTCTTGGATCCTGCTTTTCCGGTGTGTCTATCTGGGCGCCGAGGTCGAATCCCTGGCTGCCTGTAAAGCTGATTTTCTTTTTCATTGCCTGCTCTCGATTATTAAACATCCCGCGGACGTCAAAAGTCAATACCCCTTCGATTTTATTAACTATAAATAACGCCCGCGGGAAATATAAACTAATTTTCAACAATTACAAAATAAATAGTAATAAAAAGATGTGCCAAATATCAGCGTTATTGCACTTAAATTCATTAGCCATTGTTTTTGCTTGACTTATACAAATGATTTTTTTATAAGTAATTTGGACAATCCGGCGAAGCCACGGTAAAGCGAGGATAGTCACGGATTGATTATATTTAGTCAGATTCGTTTATTAAAAAATAATACTTAATTTTCATTGCTCATGTAATATAAAGCGGCAAATGGTTAACTGCTAAAGGATGCATAAACCCAAATTTTGCATTAGAAAAGTTGATTTTGCTTGTAAGTATTAGCAACAAAGCGCTTTAGCGCTTTGCAAAGGAACTGGAAAACTTCGCAACACCAGCAAGCTAAAGCATGCTGTTGCAAGTGATTACAAATAAATGTACATATTTAATGAAAAAGCTGGGATAAATAATACTATAATCTGCCAATTTACTCGAAAAGATTTGTTTATTTAAATTGAAATATATATTTTGAGAGCAACAGAAGTCGATAATCGTTTTTTATATTATTCATGCAGCTAATGTGCTCGAAATAAAAGAAAATATAGTGAATTATCTGTTGATAAAGTATCCCGACGCTAAATTATTCTTAGTTGAGGATAGCGTTGATTATGCCATTTCTTTATACCATGAATACGCGCCTCCTCATGTTAAAAATAGTAAAAAAATGACTTATAAATGGATTAACACAGCAGCCGAAAATAGATTGATTAATGAATTAAGGGATTCAAACAGAATGGAATATCTCGAAAGAAAAGATCTTGATTCCGGAAATTTTTCTTCGGCATAGGTTGAAAAATTTTATAATATTAATATGGATAAGAATTTGGAAGACAGTGATTTTTTTGATAAGGCGATGAGATTATTAAGTAATGACATGCGGGATATAGTATTTTTAAAAATTTATTGGCGTGTAAAATTCAAAGACATAGCTGACAAAAGAAACTCAACAATAGACATAGTAAAGAAGAAATATTACAAAGCATTGCGGATATTGAGAGATATATTATTATCCCCCCCCCCGAAGATAATGAAAAAAATGATTAAAATTCGGCACGTTTTTGCTTTTAAATTGTCTATAGTATAGGGGAGTGAAAAAATAATTCAAGAAAAAAGTATTTATATAATGTAATTTGACAATAGGTAGAAATAAAAAGCCCGACACCAGCGAGGATGCCGGACTTGTATACTCAATCATGTTGGGGTAACCTGTGATGATTCTAGCCCAATTGATTGCATAGTACAAAGATAATCATCCTCACAGTGTTAGGCAAGTTAAATTTGTTTAACAATACCGGAGGATAAAATGTTGAAATTCATTGTATAATGCCCAAGGAATTGCAGTTTAAGGAGGTAGTTCCAACATTATTGGGCAAAGAAAATCCTTAAGAGTAATGTTGATTGCTGTTTAAAAACAGTAGTGTATTCAAATAACTAAGAAATTTGTTAACTTAAAAAAGGAAAATACAATGAATAAATATTTTAGTTTTTTTATCATAGCTGTTATTGCTATGCTCAGTTTTAAAACTATAACTGCTAGAGATTGCCCATCTGGTACTTCTACTGAATGGGTAACCTGGGAAATATTTGAATGTGATTATGACATAAAAATATGTTACACTTGTCCTTCAACCCAACCAGGGATTGTCCAAGTTTTTGCATTTGGTAAAGATGATCAATGTGTTCATGATCCTCCAAGAACTGTAAATGAAGTTTACGAAGCTATTATGGCTGAAATAAAAACTGAAAGCTTTATTAATGGTTTATGTGGTGCACCTGGACCATGCGATGATCCTCCCTATGGATATGAGATAATAGTAAGATATTATGTTTGTTGGCAAATGTACAACGACAATAACGATATCTTTTATTGGCCCTGTAATCCACAGGTTTACTGCGACGAAATCTGGAAATATTGTTATGATACTAATTCAGGAGATTATGTTTTTGTGCTCCAGCAGCGAGATCCACCTGATGATGAAGACGTCTATTGCACAACAGACATTCAAGAAATTGACCCACCATCACCAAGTCAATGGAGTGATTGTGGTTATATTGAAAGTCAATGTTATCCGTAAATGTAATTGAAATCAACCGGTAGAATAAAACTACCGGTTGACTATTTTCTTAATAAGGAGATTAAAATGATCAGGTTAATAACTTTCGTATTTTTTACAATACTTTTATCACAATTGTCTCTTACTAAAGAATTTGAATTTACTCCGGTTAAAATTAATTTCAAGGGTATTAAGACAAAAGATAGTATAATAGCGGTTTATGCTGACTATGGTTCGATGTTTATTAGTTACGATGATGGTGAAAATTGGGATCAAATTAGTGTTTTTGATAGAGGAACAATAGTCGATTTGTTTATGCAGGATACACAAATGACTGCTTTTAATGATGCGGGAGAAGTCAGTGTTTCTAATGATGATGGTAAAACATGGGAGAAATCTGCTGATTTAGAAGATTCCGTTTTGGCAGTTGTAGACTATACTGGAGGTTATTTTCTCAGGTCAAGAAACAGATTATTTATTATTGATAATGATTTTTATTTTAAAAATGAATTACAATTATATTCTGATTATTTAGGCAATTATTTTCATTATGGTTATCGAGAGTCAATTGCTTTTTTTAAGGGGAACCTTTATGCAGCAATAGATTCAGCTCAATTCATTAAATTTGATAAGGAACTTAAAGTTATTGATACTGTAAAATTTCATGAATTTGATATTATCCCCCCAAAAACAAGTAACCTGAAGATCGATACGGATTCAGATTATTTTTATACAAAGATCAGTTATGGTATTTATAGAACCAAAGATTTTAAATCAGTAGAACTGGTATATCAAAATGGAAATGTCCGAGGAGATTTTTATAAAGTTATAAATAATAAGTTATATTTAAATTTCTGGGATACTTATTATCAACCGAGATTTGAAGATTATAAGAACTTCTTATATGAGGTGGTAAATACTGATTCAGCAAAAAAAGTTGCCGGTGCACTTTATAGAGAAGTAACTCCGGGAGTACTTACAATTTCAGATTTTTCGATTCATAATAACAAATTTATTTTTTGTGGAAGAGGAAAATTCCTTGGAGTAACTTCTTTTAAGGATACCACACATAATATTACCTCCGACATAACCGGAGGGAGTTGGTTTACAATTCCTGATAAAATTAGTGATTCTACTTATTTATTTTATAACGAAACTTTATCTGGGCAGTATGATAATTATGTTTATAGGACAAATGATAATGCTAAAACTTTCCATCCTACCATTGATTTGGAGAAAAATCCTG
>CAZXYS010000045.1:0-28712 GCA_964645005.1 uncultured Hyphomicrobiales bacterium
AGGGGAATTCCGTCAGATGTAACATCTGACGGGACGTTCTGAGGCGGGTTAGCTGCTTTTTGCCACAAATGCAATTTTGTATTGTGAAGCCGGGTTGAAGCAATTCATTGTTATGGGCGAGTTCAACCGCAACGTCATCTTTTCAACTAAGATCATCGATACCATCATTCGTAAAGGTGACATTATGGCGCCATTTCTGTAATTTTTCAATGAGATTTTTGAAGAAGTATAGAAATATATTCTAATCCGGCATTTTGCATAAATAACTTACATAGACAGAATTATAAGTTTCTCTTTATCCCTTCTTTTTCGTTGGAAGGGATAAAGAGTTTTTAACTTTACAACACAATCTTATTTCTCTTTAAGCAGTTTATCAAGTTCATCAAGAAGGGTTTTAGATTTCTCGATCACAGCAAGAATAGGCTCCGGCTGGGTCATATCCACACCTGCATCTTCAAGAGTCTCGATTGCATATTTTGATCTTCCCGAGCGAAGGAAATTCAAATAGCGATCTATCGCTGGCTGCCCTTCATCCAGTATCTGCTGAGCAACTGCCTGTGCCGCTGCCATACTCGTTGCATATTGATATACATAAAAATTATAATAGAAATGATGAATCCGGGGCCAGGAATTTTTCTCTTCCTCATCGACTACCATATCATCACCCCAGTACTTCTGGTACATATTCCCAAAAAGCTCCGCATATTTATCAGGGGTAATTGCTGCCCCCTCTTCGATCTTCTTCTGTGCCACCATTTCAAATTCCGCAAATCGTGTCTGTCTGTAGAAAGTGCTCTTTATCCTGTTCAGTTCGGTTTCTATCAGAGCCATCTTCTCTTCCTTGCTCTCTGCATTATTAATCAGGTAGTTAAGCAAAAGGATCTCATTCGTAATTGAAGCAACCTCGGCAACAAATATGGGATAATCATCATAAGGATATTCCTGATTATTAGCTGTATACCACGAATGTATGTTATGCCCCATTTCATGTGCAAGGGTAAAAACATCGGTCAAAGTATATCCCCAGTTCATAAGCACATAGGGGTGGATACCCTTAACAGCACCTGTAGAATAGGCTCCCGCACGTTTATTTTCCGTTTCGTAAAAATCCACCCAATTATTTTCGAAAGCATACTTTAAATCCTTGATATATTGATCTCCTAATGGGTTAAGTGCTTCAAGCAATATCTCCATTGCATCATCAGGGCTGTATTGCTTTTGTACCGAAGGAAAAAGCGAGACATAAACATCGTATGGATGCAGTTCCTCCAGTCCCAAAACTTCTTTCTTCAATTCTCCCCAGCGCTGCAATGGCTGTAAATTTTTATTTACCGTTTCCACCAGATTTGTATAAACCTCGACGGGTATATTATTCCGGAAAAGCGCCGCTTCAAGAGTGTTTTCGAATCCCCGCGATTCAGCCTCGAATATATTCGCTTTGATACTGCCGTTATAATTCGATGTTAGAAAGTTCAGGCTATTCGTAAACGGTACGTAAATCGCCTTATAAGCACGTTTACGGTAAGCCCTGTCTTCCGAATTCATTGCCGAATAATAACGTGCCGGGGACATTTCAATCTCATTGCCTTCCGGGTCTTTCACGCTTGGATATTCCATATCCGCACCGGTGTAAAGCCGATAATTTTTCATAAAGGTCTCTTCAACAGATCCGGCAAGTGCCAATATCTTCTCTTCCGATTTTGATAACGTATAAGGTTCAAACCTTAGCATATTATCGAAATAATGGTTGAAATGCTGCAATGATTTATTCTTTGAAATGTAACTTTTTAGTTTGTCATTGCCTATGGAAAGAATCTCGGGACGTACGAATGCTTTTGCAGTCTCTACCTTATTTTGCAAATTCTGGATCCTTTCGAACATTCCCTGGTATTTTGTTTCTTTCAGGTTTAGGTCTTTTGATAACGAAGCAAATTGATATAGTTTTCTCAACCGATTCGATATTTCCCTATCAAAATTCAAATAATCGAGCAATGTTTCCGCCGAATTACCCAGCTTACCTTCAAAATTGGAATATTCATCAACCATCTCAGCTGCGGCTTTATAATCTGCTTCCCATTCATCTTCACTTTCATAAATATCTGTAAGATCCCATTTATACTTTTGATCGATCTCGCTTCGCTTCATCAGTTCACCTGACTCTGCTTTTTTCCCCTCCGGAGACGCCTTTCCTCCTCCGGGCTGTTCATTTGTATCGCACATAGTTAATAAGAATATACTCATAATTAACACTATCCCCGCTAAATTTTGTTTTAAAAATCTCATCTTTTCCTTTCAAATTATTGATAAAATTTGGTTTATTCACAAAAATTATTATATTTAATTTTCAGTAAATTCTGAAATTTTTATCTAAACAAAAAAATTATTATCTTGTTAATCTTTTGTAATTAATAATACCATAATGAAAGGTAATTAATTAATTAAAAGATACAATTTAACAAAAATTCGGGAACTTTTACCGGATAAAATATCATTAAAAAAAATAGCTTTACATGTATTATTAATACCGGAGAATTAAGATGAACGAACAAAAAAACACAAAACAAACCACAGCCGGTAAAACAAGGATTAAGAGTTCATATATAGCTCCCGATCAGGATATATTGCTGAATCCGCCTCTGGACGGTACCGTAGATGAATTTCTTGAATTATTCTATGATTTTCATCCTGATATTTACCATTTAATAAAAAATTGCGAAGATCTTGAATCTGCAAGGAATGTTCTATATTCTTATACTGAGAATGCTGAGAGAGACCTGTTCAGGCTCGACAATCACCTTCACGACATGGAAAAAGCAACCGTAAGAGAAGGTATCAGAGCCCTTAAAAGCATTATCGGTCCAATAAACGAATACAACACAGAATTTTCCGCTCTCGAGGTGTTATGGAATATTTTCAGCGGCACCGATGAATCATATAAAGAAAAGATCAAACCTGCATTTGTTATTGAATTCATATATTTATTCCAATCAATAAAAGGCAAAAGCACAGTATATAGCAAAGATGGCAAAATATTGCCCGCAATGCCTGAATATTTGCTGAAACACGGTAGAGAGGCTGCTGCCGCAAGAATGGAAATTCTCGATGGTATTGGCGCAAAACTGAAAAAGTATTTCGATGATTATCCCTCCGGTCTGGAAGAGAATATTATTCAGCGCCGGAAGGAAAATAAACAGAGAATTCTGGATTACTTCAAAGCCGGCGAAGACGACTGGTATGATTACCAGTGGCATTTGAAGCATGTAATTACATCGGCTGCACCCCTGCTGGATCTTATTGAAATGGATTCGGAACACACTGAAGCCGTCAAAAAAGCTGTCAAGCATAAAATACCTTTCGGCATTACTCCCTACTACCTGCATTTAATGGACCAAAAAATGTCAGTCGGCGACGACCACGCTGTTCGGGCACAGGTAATTCCTCCCCTGAATTATGTAGATATGATGGTACAACACCGCACCGTCAGAGATATTACATTCGATTTCATGGGCGAGCACGATACTTCGCCTGTGGATCTGATAACCCGCAGATACCCGGGCATCGCTATTGTCAAACCTTTCAACACCTGCGCTCAGATTTGTGTTTACTGCCAGCGAAACTGGGAAATTACAGGGTGCCTCGATCCGCAAGCATTGGCTTCACGGCAGAAGATAGAAGATGCTCTCAAATGGCTCGACGAACACAAAGCTATCGGCGATGTTCTCATTACCGGCGGCGATCCCATGATCATGAAAAATGACAGCATCCGCAGACTTCTGGAAGTACTTTCGAAAAAGGAACAGGTCTATCGCATACGACTGGGAACCAGAACACCGGTCGTCATGCCTATGCGTTATAACGATGAATTAATGAAACTCCTCGAAGAATTTCACAATCCGCCGCGGCAGGAAATTTCCATAGTCACTCACTTCGAACATTCTTACGAGGTCACTCCCGAAGCATTTGAAGCGGTAAATAAAATTCGCAAACTTGGCATCAGCGTTTACAATCAGGAAGTTTTCACTATAGAGAACTCACGCCGCTTCGAGACTGCCAAACTCCGCCGCGACCTGAAATCAATAGGCATCGATCCCTATTATAATTTCAACATGAAAGGCAAGCACGAAACCGAGCGTTACATGGTTCCTTTGGCACGTATCCTGCAGGAACGCAAAGAGGAAGCCCGCCTTCTCCCGGGACTTGACCGCACGGACGAGCCTGTCTTCAATGTGCCGCGCATGGGCAAAAATCACCTGCGTTCATGGCAGGACCACCGCCTGATAATGATCCTGTCCGATGGCTCACGTGTTTACGAATTCCATCCCTGGGAGAAGAATATATCGGCTGTTCCGGTCTATAACTATACCGACAGCCCGATCTGGGATTATCTAAAGGAGATCTCTTCCCGCGGTGAGAACATCAGCGACTACCACACAATTTGGTATTATTTCTGACCTGGATCACAAAAACAGAATATATCAAAAATTGTTTTAGAACAAACAAAGCATATAAAACCCCTCATCTTTAGCTCTTATAACCTTGATGAATCAAGAGTTAGGGATGAGGGGACTTTTTTAACTATTTAACTTGTATCAATAATTATCTATCTGCGCCCGTTGCAGCTTATCCGAAAAGTCCACATAGACCGTTTTCCATTCCGTGAATATGTCGAACGCCGTCCAGCCGCCCTCGCGGTGACCGTTGCCGGTGCCCTTGACGCCGCCGAATGGCATGTGAGCTTCCGCGCCGATCGTTGGGGCGTTGATATAGGTTATGCCCGCTTCTATCTCGCGCATAGCCTTGAATGAAGCATTGACATCTCGCGTGTATATCGACGATGACAAGCCGTAATCGCAGTCATTCTGCAGTTCGATAGCGTGATCGAGCGATTCAGCCTTCGTCACCGACAGCACCGGACCGAATATCTCTTCCTTGAAGATAGTCATATCGCGGGTTACGTCGGCAATCACAGTAGGCTGGAAGAAGCTGCCCTTGTCGAGGTCGCCGCCGCCGGCGCGCTCGCCGCCGCATATCAGTCGTCCGCCTTCGTCGAGAGCTATCTTCACATAATTAGCTATGTCTTTCAATGCATTATCATGAATAACAGGACCTACGTCCGTACCTTCCTTCAATCCATCACCGAGACGCAGGCTTTCAGCTTTTTCCTTGAGCATTTTCAGGAAATCATCGTAGCAATCCTTGTGCAGGATCAGGCGGGAAGTCGCCGTGCAGCGCTGACCGGTAGTGCCGAAAGCACCCCAGATAACCCCGTCGAGCGCCAGTTCCATATTTGCGTCCGGCATCACTATCTGCGCATTCTTACCGCCCATCTCGAGTGAGCATATCTTATTCGTCCTGCCGCAGATCTCGCCGAGTTTATAGCCAATTTCCGTCGAGCCGGTGAAGCCGATCAAATCTACATCAGGATGCTCTACTATCATATTCCCCATACTTCCTCTGCCAAGCACAAGATTGAACACACCCGGCGGGATTCCGGCTTCCTCAAGAATTTCCGCAAAGATCACGCCTGCATGAGGCGAATCCTTGGATGGCTTGTAAACGATAGTGTTACCTGCTGCAAGCCCGGGCAATATCTTCCACGACGGCACCGCAACCGGGAAATTCCATGCGGTGATTATCCCGCAGACGCCCACCGGCACGCGGAAAGACATGTTCATCTTATCCGGCATTTCGCTCGGCGCATTGTAGCCGAAAAGGCGGCGCGTTTCCGTTGACGCATAGTAGGCGGTGTCGATAGCTTCCTGCACGTCGCCTTCTGTCTCAAATGTAGGTTTACCCATTTCGCGGGTCATTATCTGCCCCAGTTCCTTCTTTCTGCGGACAAAAATACCGCCTGCTCTGCGTATTATTTCCCCGCGTTTGGGCGCAGGTACATTTTTCCAACTCTTGAAAGCCTCGCGAGCAGCGGCGACAGCGTCGTTTACGTCCTCCTGCCCCGACAGCGGGAATTCGCCGATAATATCTTCGTGATCAGCCGGGCTGATATTCTTGAAAGTATCGCCGGACCTGGCTTCTACCCATTTGCCGTTAATATAATTCTTGAATTTTTCCATGACTATTCCTCAATTTGTATGAAAATATCTATTTAAATTCTAATTTGCTGGAAACAAGAAAATTGTAATATCAATATATGGAAATTCCAAATTAAAAAATCAAGCAACAAAAATTAAATTTTAAAAATAAACTGTAATGAGTTAAATTAAATATTCGGAACTGAAGTTTTTCAGTTCTTCTTTTTTTATTAACAAGATAAAAGATATGAAAAAAATAATTGTCACAATCATATTATTATTAACAAGCCTTGCATTCACTACAGAGGGCATTGCCCAAAAATCCGGCAAGCCGCTCAAAAACCGCTTTGGCGCTTTCGGCGGCGCGACATACAAATTCAATGTTGAACAGCTCGCACCCAGTATAAAAGTCTATTATGAAATGGCTTTGGTTCCAACGGTATACTATGGATTATACGGACAATTCTTCCTGACAGGGGATTTTGAATATTCCATCGGTATTCCTGTTGTATGGTACCCTGTCAAAAATCTGAAGCTATGGGGCGCGCCGGGTGTCGGCTTTCTAACATCAGTTTCATATAATAGTAACGTACCACCAAAATACGCCAAATCACAAGAAGAGTCAATAACCGGCAATTTCTTCATAAGTTTCGGCGCTGGCTGGAATTTCGATATTAAGGTGAAAGACCCGAAGATACTGTTTACACCCGTGGTTCAGGCAGATTTTATAAACGTAAGCGATGTGTATCTCTCTTTCGGTGTCAACATTGACTTCGAATTCATGTTCAATTAACATTAAATAACTCATAAAGGAAAATAAATCACATAACATGTTGATATTAAATATATTAAAACAACCACCCCATGCTCCCCTCCTTATTAAGGACCGGAAAAGAAGGAGTGGTTAATCTATTGATATTGATTCTCTTATTCCGATTATACACATTACTATTACAAATATTGAATAAAATAATCATCTCTCGAATTTCTCTGTTTATCTTATAAATTGACAAAATTGTATTTTAAATAATTTGTAAATAAAAACCGAATAGTTATGTATCCATTAAAAATCGCTTTTCTCTGGCACAAACATCAACCCTGCTACCAGTATGACGGGGAATTTTTAATGCCCTGGGTGCGGCTGCACGGCGTGAAGGATTATTTCGATCTGCCGGAAGTTCTGCACAAATTCCCGCAGATCAGGCAGACATTCAACATCGTACCGTCATTACACAAACAAATAAATGAATATATCAACAAAGACCGCTATGACAAGGTCCAGCGGCTTACGCTTATCGAAGCGGAAAAGCTCACCGATGACGACAAGCGCGAAATTTTAAAGAATTTCTTCCTGTGCAACGAGCAAAACATGATCCAGCCCTATCCGCGCTACTGGGAACTCTTCGAGAAATCGAGGAACCACGAAGAAGCGCTGAAAATCTTCCAACCGCAGGACTGGCGCGACCTGCAGGTTTGGTACAATCTTACCTGGATAGGACATTTTTCCCGGCAGGTGAATTTTGTGAAAAGATATTTCGAAAAAGGCGGCGACTTTACCGAAAGCGAGAAAAAGCTGCTGATGGACCATCATATAGACATCTTAAGGAAGATCGTCCCGCAGTTAAGTTCACTCAGCAAGCTGGGGCAGGCTGAGATAAGCGTTTCGCCTATGTATCACCCTATCCTGCCATTACTGTGCAATTCGGAGTCAGCATTGGAAGCGCTGCCCAATCTCCCTATGCCCGAACCAATCTTCAAATCGCCGGAAGACGCCAAAGAACAAGTAAAAAGAGCGCTGGAATTCCACAAAAATGAATTCGGCGAAACCCCGGCAGGAATGTGGCCTTCGGAAGGTTCACTCTCAGACGAAGCTATAGATATAATGACAAAATCCGGCTTCAAATGGATAGCTTCGGATGAAGATATTCTGAAAAACTCAATGAAAGGTAAATTCAAGGAAACCGAGAAATTTTTCCCCCGTAAATTTTCATCGAAAAGCGGCGATATTGGCATTTTATTCAGGGATCATTTCCTTTCCGACCGTATCGGCTTTGTCTATTCGCAGTGGCATCCGTTCGACGCTGCAAATGATTTCTGCCACCATCTGCATAATATACGCAATGCTATTATCAAGGATTTCGGCGATGAAGGACTAAAACACGCAGCGGTATCAGTGATGCTCGACGGCGAAAATTGCTGGGAATACTACCGGGATAACGGTGTACCCTTCCTCGACGAACTTTACAAGCAGTTGACAAATGCAAAGGAATTCGAGACAATCACCTGTTCGGAAGCAGCCGCCGATGAACACCTTGACTACCTTCCGGCAATTAATCATGTTCAGGCTGGCAGTTGGATCTACGGCAATTTCAGCATTTGGATAGGTCACGACGACGACCGCAAAGGCTGGGCGATGATCGCTAAAGCACGCGAAGCCCTCATACAGGCAAAGAAAGACCTGAGCAAAGAGCAGTTCGAAGAAGCTATGGAAGAGCTTTATATCGCGGAAGGTTCCGACTGGTTCTGGTGGTACGGCGACGAGCATCAGGCGGAAAACAAAAGCGATTTCGACGTTCTCTTCCGCTGGCACATCGAAAATGTATATAAGATTATCGGTTCGGAAGTGCCGGAGGAAGTTTACATCCCGATCACAGACCAGGAAGCCCGCGTTCTCATGCAGCCGCAAAAGAAAGTGGTCAATCCGATTATAGACGGCAAGATAAAACCGGAGCCCGAATGGGATGGCGCCGGCTGGTTCGAAGCGAAAAGTATGATGTCCGCGATGCATCAGGTAGGCGAACTGCTGCGCCGGCTGTGGTATGCTTCCGGCGATGACAGCCTTCACTTCCGCTTTGACACTGTCCGAAAGCTGCACGACGGCGAATCGATAGAGATAAACTTTCTCTCACCCGCGGAATTCAAAATAACTGTCTCAGAGAATGGTTTCAATCTTTCCTCTGAGCAGCAATTGAAATCACGAAAAGTTATTTTTGCCAGTGAGGATATAATCGAATTCGCATTGTCGAAAGATATGGTCTTTGGCGATCAGGATAACGACAATAAAAATGTAGAAATTAACATTACGACGAAATCACACGAAGGCGAGATAACTTATCCCCAGCAGGGGAATATAAAGCTTCAGTTTCTATGAACCGCTTCGCTATTAAATTGAGAAAAAACAGAAGATGTCCCAAAAGTCAGAGAATGTCATTCCTGCGAATGTCTTTAGATCCTGCTTCAGCAGGGCAGGAATCTTATGAATACTTGATTATTAACTGCTCTCAGAGTGATATTCCCGGGTTTCCATCCTTTTGAGAGAGTCTCTTAATTTTTTTAAATAAGAAACACTTTGGATTATCTACTTCGATACTATCACTATCTCTGTTCGCCGGTTCAACTTTCTGCCAAATTCTGTTTTGTTCGAGGCAATAGGTCTTTTCTCACCGTAACCGATCGTCTTTATCCTTTTCTCATCAATACCTCTTTTCACAAGGTAATCCTTTACACTATTCGCCCTTTTCAATGACAACCTGTCATTTAGCCAGTGACTACCAATATAATCGGTATGTCCTTCTATAAGAATAGTGATATTCGGCTTGTTTTTCATAAAGTCAGCCAGGATATCCAGTTCTTTTACTGTATCCGGCAGACTGTGCTGATTAGTCAGGTATAACAGATTCTCAATAATAAGTTTTCTGCCCAATTCTACCAGTGCTACATTTTTTTTGACAAGCCTCCCTTTTTGGGGATCGTATGTACCAATCTCTATTGAATCCGGCACAGCCTGTTGATCCGAACTGTAAGTCAGTGAATACAAATTTGTCAACTGGTTAGAGAAATTATCCAAAATCGTTGAAAATGGATAATCAATATCATAGTAAGTCCCGCGTGTCTTCTTGGAAATATATTTATATTTGCCCAATCGCGGCGGCGTTATGCTAAATACTCTAACTTCATTTTTGACTAATTGCTTAATGATCGACTCAGTGGTTTGATTTGTCACTCCATGACCGTCATCGTCTTTTTCATGATATGGTGCATCAGTAATAAGCACAGCAACTCTATCGGCTTCCACCCTGAATTTCATTTTCGAGGCAGCCTCGAGAGCTTCAAGCGCATTTTCCTTCTCATCGCCGCCCCCGCGGGCATCTACATAAGAAAGCCAATTCAAAAATTCATAAACATTCTCAGTTGGCTCATATACTTTTTCAATATCATCCGAAAAAAGAACTAGCCCAACTCTATAGTTGATTCCTCTTTGCACAAGAGAATTCGTAAAACGCGATAAATTATTCCTTACGGCGTTAATGAATTTCTGCATGGAACCGGTTTGATCTATAACAAATATAAAATCAACAGCCACAACCTCGCTTACAGGTATTTTATTTATTGACAATACCTTCTTCTCTACTCCCTTTTCGAAAACATTTATATCTCTTTTGGTTAAAGTATCAAGCGGACGTCCAAACTTATTGAAAGCTTCAATAAATATCTTGATCTTAGGAAAATTAGAAATATCCACACTCCTAAGGGTTATCTCAATTTCATTTCTTTCTGTTTTAACATCGGCAGATTGGAGAATTTCCTGCGACTTTTGCTTCTTGAGTGAATCTGATTCTAACTCTGCTCTTAATGCAACATTGGTAAAAAATAATAAAATCAATAAAATACAGAAATATGACAAAATTTGTCTAACCAACATTTTAGTAATCCCCCGCAGTTATTCTTTTGTGTTATTACGTCGAAAATCCTATTTTTTTCTATCTTCAATCTTAAACAAAATGACTGAAAATAATATTATTTTTTTTCCTCTTTATAAAACTTTTAATCAGGATTTTATTTTATAATTTCAGTAATTCTATAAAAAAACCCTCTAACAAATGTTGTCAGAGGGTTTACAATTGCATTTTTATATTAAATAGTTAATCTCAATACAGGCGAAATCATGAAGAAATGCTCAACCTCATAAGGATACGCTTTTCTTAGAGGTGTAGCATATTTGCCTTCGATATACAGCCATTTTCCGAACAACGGAACATATACTCTTGCCATCATTATCTGGTTCGAATACTGTACGCTTGCACCAAAAGGAAATGATGCCTGATTGCGGTATTCTAACTTGGCAAAGAGCCAATCTCCGAACTCATCGTTATTATACATATTCAGCCCTCTGGTGCCTCTCATGTTATTCGGTCTGAATTTAGTCTCAAACGTTGAAGAATCATAATAGATGGCTGCTTCTTGCACTTCAGCGTAAGAAAGCCCCAAATCAAATCTGAAATAATTCTCCGGGTTTTCATCATCAAGCCACCAATTATAGAATAATGTAAATTGACCTGTAGATCTCAGAATCGGAGCCACTCTATTTACAGGATATGCTTCGGCTTCATTTTTAGGGAATTCAACTGCTCCATCGGGTACACGAATATAGCCGAATTTTGTGGGGTCGATAGCATCAAATTCAAGGCTTGACAACGGAATTTCCAGATCGAAAGAAGCTCCCGCCTGTGGATGAATTGGCAAATGAAAGTCTAATCCTCCGATTAATTTGCCGCCCGGACTTGAATTTAAAGTTCTGTTTTTTACCCAGCTAAGCAGATCATTATCAGAAGTGAGCCCCCCGTCAATTTTAAATGACCCTCCAAGATAAGCATTGATAAGATAATTAATTGCGCGGTTGGTTTTAGAATCCTCGTTACGATACAGAGGTCTTCTGAGCACAATGCTTCTTTCACCGGCGTTCCAGAAAGGATAGCCAATCTTATCATTGCCAAGAATGGACTTTACCCAAAATCCGGTATTCCCAATCTTGAGCACCTGTTCAAAAAGTGATAATGTAATAGCGTGGTCAACATTTGACGGCTGCAGATAATTCTCTATAGCTTCGCGCTCATCATCCGAAACCGGAATAGATACGGGAATATCCTGGTAACAATAATCCCTGCTGGCTACATCTTTCGGATATCCGCGGTCCCTGCCGGTGTAATAATAATCACCGGATAGAAAACTAACCAGCATATCCCCGATGTTCGAGCTTATCTCCATAGCATTCATGCTGGCATCACCGCATTTAATCATGAGTATGTCATAAGGTAAATAGTCAAATTCTCTGGGGGCTGCCAGCACCTGAACTTCTTTCGTGCTGAGTTTGCTCTTGTCGTAGCCAGCCAGAATGAATGACTGCCGAATTTGAAATGCCAAATCCGGTTCACAAACTTTCCATCTTGGGAAATATTGCATTATCTCAGGATCCATTGTAGTTAATGAATCAATGATCGCGTTTTTGTCTATTGGCTGCGATTTAACGCTCTGGATGTTAACAATTGCGAGTAATGTAATGATCGTTATTAACAAGTATTTTTTCATAACGTAGCTACCATTTTTCCGACTGAATAAATTCATTTTAATTAATTAGTTAATTTCAAGTTAAAAAATAACAACGAAACGCGCCGTAGGAGTGAAAATGCTTTTCTCTTCCCACGGATTCAAATTGTCACGAAATGCCGCAAAGAATCCTTTGGCATCCAATCTTATTGAAAATGTATTTTCAATTATTGGTATTTGTAACCATATATTCATCATTAGCGCCTCATCAAAATACTGCAGCGAGCCGCCATAAGGTGTTATTGCACTTTTTGACATGAATTCCAATTTACCGGAGAAACCCCCGACTGTTTCGTCATTTACTTTGTTAAAATCAACTTCCTCTTCTTCGCCTTCCTGCTTTTCAAATGCCCATGTTTCCGCATTATATGCCGTTGCTCCCATACCTAATCTTAACAGGTAATCCGAATCAACACTGATGCCGAATGTATAATGCAATTGTCCGTGAGCACGGACCATGTAATCTCTTCTTGCAATGATATCTATATTATTAATATCATTGTCTTTATATTCAGCTTTTGCGGCATCGCCAAATATATAACTACCGCTTACATGAAATATTCCGCTCTTTGGTATTACCAAAACCGGAAAATCGGCTTGCCCGGCAATTCCAACTCCGCCCACAGTAAATGATCTATTCTGATTATAAAGATCCTCTGATAAAGATGCCCAACCATGAGTCGGAAGAACTGCTCCGAATTTAACGTTTTGCCACACTGCGCTTAGAGTCATTCTCTCGCTCCATAATGAAGGATAATTAATATCATCCAAACCGTAGCGCGCTTCCACACCAAATTTCGGCAATCCTCGGTTAGTAATGGTGCTTATCGTATCAATCCCGCCGGACCATTCTTCTGTTTTAATATCATATCTTGTCCAGCTTATCATATCAGGACTTACGATTACCTCATTCTTTTTTAAATTGTAATCTAGTGGATTACCTTCTGAAATACGCTTGAAAGATTGAACCTCTTCCGGCGTTACTTCGTAAGGATTTTGGATCAAAGATCTGGAAACTCCTGCCTGCTTCGGGAAGAATCTCATAAAAGTACCGATACCCTGAGCCTGTCCCGTAATATTGTCTACATTGTTCTGGCGGAACGAGGTCATCATCAACTCGTACATATTCGCAGCGCCAAATTCATCTTTAGGCAATTCGAAGTTCTTCATCTCATCATAAGTATAGATATTCTTGGCACTTGGTCTGTCAATATTCTTTTTAAGAGTTTCTTCATCCTCATAATTGATAATAAGACCGATAATTACTTCAGGAATATCTTCTTTTGCAGACATCCTATTGGTGATAAGATAGCCATTTCTTAGAACTTTAACACTACCTGATTTCTGGCTCTCAATGATCGAATATACCTGATCAAAGTTTTCAGGGATCGGTTCTCCTCTTTGAAAGAAATTTCTCTGAATTTTACCCTTTGAGAATCCCTGGTCAATACCGGTAGAAATGATTTGTTTGGCAGCCTGGGTAGCTGAATTGAGTATTTTTTCCTGTTCTTCAGTACCTGCATCCATTTTTTCAGATCTTTCTTTCGACTGGATTGCTTTACGAAGCTGCCCAACATCTTTAACTTTAAATAAAGATATCTTTGAAAAACGATAATTTGTAAAACGATGCAAGACACTTTCGGTTTTTATTCTGAAAGATTCGTCTACATCCTGTCCATAGGCTTTATTCACAGGCAGGCTGACAAGTATTGTCAGCGCTGCCAGACTGAAAACAACTGTTCTAATTATGTTTTTTATCATATCTTTCAGCCCTCGTTTTGATATTTTATAATTACTCATTATTATCTTCTTCTTTCTCTTCCTCTGGTCCTGCCTCTTTCAGGCTCACAATTAATGTTAACATTAATAACTTGTGTTGACCATTCGGACTCTTTGTAATTTACCGGATTTATTGCTTTGGCTTTTACTGGAACCGTGACTATGCCTCTTATCTTGTCTTCTCCTCTCGGAAGCTTTCCATCCATTTCGAAAAAGACATTATAGCCTGTCTCGGGATCGCCGTCGATAGTCGGTTGTACCGAAATACTATAGGTGTTCAATCCCTGAGCTTTATCAGCCTGTCCCAGCTCTACTTCAATATCAGCGGTTATGTCAGCTCCGGCAAGTGGTGTTGATACTGATATATTGGTTAGAGCTATCTTAACTTTTGTACCGGTACAATTAACATCGGTAACCATATTTCTGGCAGATACTGTCGGCTCTTCCTGTTTAACATCAAATGTCTGAGCCGGATAAAGATCAATTTCTTTACCAGTGTAAGGCTGTATCCATGTTACTCTGCAGGTTACTTTGTCTGCTTCCGGATTCAATTCAAGTGCTTCTTCTCTTGATACTGACAAACCGCTAATATAATTGCCCTGTTGACCTTCCTGATTGTCAGTGTAAAGATATATTCTAAATTGATTCGATTTTATTTTACCCCCTGAAGTTGGGGTAGCATCTATAGATAAATTATAACCGTAATAAGCAAATGCACTTAACCTTCCGGTTATCTTTTGCCCACTCTCTTCTGTCAGTGTAGTTTCAAATATTTCCAGAGTACCTGTCTCAATTTTCTGCCTTCTTGTCAGTTTGTGAGTTATTTCAACAGTATATTTACCCGGCGGCAACTCTTCCATTACATAGCCGCGATACTCACGCCTGCCACCCTGTGTGGGCGGTGCCACTTCAACCTCAAGGTCAGCTATTTGGTCTAATGGGCGACAATCTATTCTTGAAACTGTCTGCCCATTAATATCAAGTACCCGACCTGATATTATATTGGCATTTTCACCCTGATAAGGGCTTATAGTGAATTCAAACACCGAAGGTACTTCATTAAACCCGGCATTGTAATCCGGAATTTTTACAACCGGCTCGGATATCGGTACTTCCGGCTTAATAACACGTATGTTAAACTCGATAGCACCCTGATTTTGTTCGAAATGTACGGACATGCCGGGAGCTAAAAGTTTAGCTATATAGCCATAAAGCTGTAATTTACTTCTTAGATCAAGAGCATCCTCTCTTGTTGATGATTCATCTATTGCTTCTCCCAATTTATTATCAAAGCCAGTGTAATCACCGGTTCTGGCAAACTCCTGAAAATCAGGCAGATCAAATTCTGATAAGTTAAATTCCAACTCTTTTTTGACCTTCTTCAGATCTTCCACTGTTAACTGAACCGTACCAATATTAACAGTAGTTTCATCATCAAGCTCCTCTATTGCCTTGTCTCCGCGAACACCAAGGATCCTGTTAGTTCTTGAACTGAATCTCAGTTTATACCATCCAGCTCTGTCAGGAGGTCTGAAATTCACGATAAAAGATCTCTTCTGAAGATTCTTAGCTTCTTCGTAAGCTTCAAAGCTGGCTTTCTGTGAATAGAAGAAAATACTATCCTCAGTTATTTCCTTCGGAGCAAAGCTGGGTCCTATAACTAAAATATCTTCCTCCGGGTAAACCGGCTGAAGAGATTTAACAGTAATATTTTGCAAATCAATATTATTAAATGTCTCTTCTTTGTCCAGCCTTAGCTTTCTGAGCCCAAGAAATTCCCACTCAGCTTCGGGATTATTCGGCACTTGCACCAGATCGCCCGGCTGCCAATCAGTGAAACTAAAGCCCTGACCTCTTATCTGATCCTGCGTTGGAAATTGCGGAGCATTATCAGGATTGTCGCTATCGCTATAAAATATCTGATATTCAATCTCCTCAACATTTCCTAATTCCACAAGTTTTCGAAGCTTCTGGACATATTCCTTTTCTGTTTCACCTTCCTGCTTTTTAATTGCCGAACTAACATCGGTAACACCAACTTCTACGATATATCTTCTGTACGGCTTGATATCAGCTCCAATTATTTCTTTCAGATCAACTCCCTTGGGAGGAATTGTTATCTCATCCTGTGGTCTCGTATTGATAGCTTCCGTACCCGATCCAGTCTGCAATTGTGATAGAATACTCTCCACAATTCTCATTGTTTCTTTCTGTTTTCTTCGCAGGCTTTCTTCTGCTTCATCACGCTCAACGATGATGATCAGCAATTCCAAAACTACTGCGAGATATAAAACGAAGTAAACTTTTCCTGCTTCAACTGACATGATTTTTTCCTCTTAAACGTGTCAAAAACACCTTTAAATCTTGTGAAACGAAAATTTTGTAATTAATTTCTTGATTATTAAACTATATTAATAATCAATTTTCGAAGAATACGTTCTTACAATTTATTAGAAATGATTCATAAATACAAGCAAAAATTTGATGATTTTTTTTCTTGTATTTAGCCTTATAATATTATTATTGAACATGGTACCAATATTAAATTAATTAGTTATTTAACATTGCACTGGAATTAATGCTTGTAAATATCTTAAAGTAGACCTTTGAATTGATAGTCAAAGGAAAGTGTTTAGGGTAGATGTTATAAATTTAAAAAAAATTAGTTTAAAAAGCAAGTTTTTTATTTTTTTTAAATTTTACTATCCGGTTTAAACATTGTATTATTGTATTCAAAAATTTTAATTATTTTTAATCGATATAATATGAATATTGTTATTTTAGGCGGCGGCGGAATTGGCTTTCAACTTGCTAAACGTCTTTCCTTGGAAAAACATAATATCATTCTTATCGAATTAGATAAAAAAAGAGCTAATTATGCAAAAGAGCAATTGGATGTTCTCGTCATCGAAGGCAGCGGCAGCAGCCCGGAACTCCTAAAAAAAGCTGACATCGACCAAACAGATGTTATCGCAGCGCTCACTAATTCCGACGAAGTTAATATATTCTCCTGCCAATTAGCTAAAAAAGCAGGCAGCCCAATTACAATAGCTAGAGTCCGCAACCCTGAATTTACTGAGAACAGCGAATTATTCTCTAAAAAAGAATTTGGCGTAGACTATGTACTCCAACCCGAACTATTAACTGCAAATTCCATTGTCAGGCTTGTCAAACAATCCAGCGCCACCGACCTGATCGATTTCGAAAAAGGGAAGATCCAATTTCTCGGACTTAGACTCGACAGCAATTCCAAGGTATTACACACCCCGCTAAAAGATCTTGGCAAAAAATATGGGAATCCGCCGCTGACAGTGGTTGCCATCAAAAGAAAGCAATATACCATCATTCCACGCGGCGAGGATATGCTCATCGAAAATGACCAGATCTTCATAATCTGCGAGCCGGATTATTTTACCGAGGCTCTCAAGTTTTTCGGCAAAGATCAGAAAAAAGTTGAAAATGTTATGATAACCGGCGGAGGTTTGCTCGGACAATTCATAGCAGAAAAGCTCGAAAATGACTACAATGTAAAAATATTCGAAACCGATGAAGCAAAATCAAATGAGCTTGCAGGCAAATTAAACAATGCCCTCGTCATCCACGGCGACGGCACTGACATCGACTTGCTCACATTTGAAGGACTCTCGGACATGGATGAATTCATTGCCGTCACAGGCGATGACGAATCCAATATCATCACGAGTCTTGTCGCCCGGCATCTTCGTGTTCCCAGAACCATCACCCTCGTTACCAAACTCGAATACCAGGCATTAGCTCCGTCCATTGGTATGGACTCCGTAATTAGCAAGCAATTAATTACAGTGAACGCCATCCGGAAATTTATCAGGCGGCATCAGGTGGCATTTTTTGCAGAGCTGCCCGGCGTTGACGCTGAGATAATAGAATATTTTGCAGATGATAAATCAAAAATCATTAAAAAACCTCTGAAAAATATTAACTTCCCGAGGGACGCCGTTGCCGGCGCAGTCATTAAGAAAGACGGCGCCGTGGAAGTCCCTAAGGGCGAAACACACATTCGACCGGGCGATAAAGTCATTGTCTTCACTCTGCCTAAAGCTATGAAAGATGTTGATAAATTGTTTGAATAATTGAAACTAAATGAGAATTCGACTGGTCATAAGGATTTTGGGCTTTTTAACAATGTTTCTCGGCGTCGCAATGCTGCTGCCGGTTCCATTTTCAATATATTACGGCGACGGCGATATTATACCTATCCTTCTTAGCGCCGGTATCACTGCGGCTTTCGGCTCCATTTTTTTCTTCTTATCCGGTACAAAAGAAGAGATGCGCCCCAAAGAAGGCTTTGCTGTAGTGACTTTCGGTTGGATAGTGCTTTCAATATTCGGCAGCCTGCCATTCATTTTATCCGGCTCGATCCCGAACTACGCCGACGCCTTCTTTGAGACAATAAGCGGTTTCACCACCACCGGCGCCACTATCCTCGAAGATATAGAAGTTCTGCCCCACGGCATCCTCTTCTGGCGCAGCCTGACACACTGGATAGGCGGCATGGGGATAATCGTCATGTCTATTGCTATACTGCCGTTCCTGGGCGTCGGCGGTATGCAGCTCTTCAAAGCGGAAGTCCCCGGCCCCGCCGCCGAAAAACTCACACCGCGCATCACCGAGACAGCAAAGATTCTGTGGTATGTTTACCTGCTTATCTCTATCACTGAAACTGTCCTGCTCATGATCGGCGGTATGAATTTATTCGAAGCTCTCTGCCATACCTTCGGAACTATGGCTACCGGCGGCTTTTCCACAAAAAATGCAAGCATAGGGCATTTCAACAGCGGCTACATTGACTTTGTCATAATTTTCTTCATGTTCGTTGCCGGGACAAATTTCTCTCTTCATTACCGCCTGCTGAAAGGCAATATCGGCGAATACTGGAAGAGCAATGAATTTCGTTTTTATGTAGGACTGATCCTTACTGCAACAGTTATTCTCGGAATCGACACTTATCTAAACAATTATTCTACGATTTTTGAAACTGTCCGCTACACATTATTCCAGGTAATGGCTATTCTGACAACCACCGGCTACGGTACCGCCGATTACGAGAAGTGGTCGCTGAGTTCGCAGTTGATTTTGTTTACTCTAATGTTCGTCGGCGGCTGTGCGGGATCGACCGGCGGCGGCATGAAAGTTCTGAGGATATTCGTACTTGTGAAATTCGCCTATTCCGAAATAGTTAAGCTGATCCATCCGCGTGCAGTCATACCCATTAAAATCGGGAATGTTCAGATCGATAGAAATGTAGTAATGAATATCGCCGGCTTTTTTGTGATATATGTTTTGATAGCGGTTCTTGGTACATTGATAATGGCTTTGATAGGCTACGACTTGCCTACATCGCTTGGTATGGTAGCGGCAGCCATAAACAATATCGGTCCGGGGCTCGGCGCAGTCGGACCAACAGACAACTACGCCTTCCTGCCCGACGCCGTAAAACTGCTTCTGACCTTATTTATGCTTATCGGCAGGCTCGAGGTATTCACAGTCATCATACTTCTCGCCCCTTCCTTCTGGAAAAAATAAACAGCACATTAACAATAAAAAAATAACCTGTTAACATTATTAATATATATTTGGACCTATGATATTTAACTTAAATTCAAAATACAAAAAGTGCATTTGTGACAAAAAACAGCTAAATCGCCTCAGAACGTCGAGGCTGAACCAAAACTATAAAAAAGTCATTCCTGCGAATGCCTTTAGAACCTGCTTTAGCAGGGCAGGAATCTGATGAATACAGGTTCCCTCACTGAGCTAAAAAGGATGTTACACAAAATTTAGTGCTTATGAGTCGGACTCAAAACCCCTCATTGAGGAATGCCCGAGCGCAATTGCAGCTCAGCGGAAACCACGCTTAAGCGTGACAAGGGCGGAGTGGATTCTTATTTAAACCCTGATTTTTAGTAACCCTATGGAATACCTGTGATTAGAAAAATGTTAGATGGGATAATTCTTTAGAAAATTTGGACTTGTTGTAATCTTTTGCAACAAAGTGCTTTAGCTCTTTGCAGATAATGCGAAAAACTTCGAATTAGCAGCAAGCTAAAGCATCCTGCTGCAAGTGTTTATAAATAAATCAATATATTTAAAGAATCTGTGTTAACAAATATCTATTTGTAATCTTTAGGTTGCGTAATCCGAATACTTTTATTATTTTAATATCCTTTTTAAGAGTGTCTATCATATATGTATTTCAAGTAAAAAAAGCTATTATTAGAAACATAATGGTTACGATATTCTTTCTTTTTTGGAATTCAACGAATATAATATTAAATAATAATACATGTAACACAAAACGAACGGAAAAATATGAAACCCGTATTTACCCCAACGAGCTTATACAGGCTGCCATGGAATATGACAGACAATGCCATCTCATGGCTCGAACCGACAAGCAAATGCAATATGTACTGCGATGGATGCTATCGCAAAAACCGCATGAATTCCCACAAATCTCTTGGACAAATTCAACATGAACTGGATGTTTTCGAAAAATACAGAAAAACCGACGCCGTGTCCATCGCCGGCGGGGAACCTTTGACCCATCCCAATATTCTCGATATTATAAAAATGGTCAAGAAAAAGGGCTGGAAGGCAAATCTAAACACAAACGCCCTCGCCCTCAACGAACAAATGACCAAAGATCTCAAGAAAGCAGGTCTGGACAGCTTTACAATTCATCTTGACAGCGGACAAACACGCGCCGGTTGGAAAAACAAAAACGAACTGGAACTCAACGAACTCCGCCTGCTTTATGCAGAAATGATCAATAAAGTAGGCGGAATTTCTCTTGCATTCAACGCCACCGTCTATCCCGAAACATTAAAATATATGCCCGACCTGATGAAATTTGCGCAGGAACACATGGATAAAATACATGTAATGGTATTTATCCTTTACAGAATGGCAATTTTAGGCAAGGACTTCGACTATTACGCAGGCGGTCAAAAAGTAGAGTTCGACGACATGATGTACTCTACGAAAGATGACAACCGCCGGACAGATATAACCTCCCCCGAACTTGTTGACATAATCAGAAAAGAGTATCCCGGCTTCATGCCCTGCGCATATCTCAACGGCACCGAAAAACCCGATTCCTACAAATGGCTGTTGACCGGCAGAATGGGCAACAAGCATAAAATCTTCGGCTATGTCGGACCCAAATTCATGGAAATAGTGCAAACCATGAAACATTTCTTCACCGGCTCTTATCTCTCTTATGCTCATCCCAGAGAAGTTCGCAGAGGGCGCAGCTTCTTCTGGCTATTCCCATTCGACAAGGGCATTAGGAATATCATGAAAAATTACTTCAGCGCATTCCGCGACAATCCGAAAGCATTCTTCAAGAAGCTGCACTATCAATCGGTAATGATAATCCAGCCCGCGGACATGCACGAAGACGGCAGGGTCAACATGTGCGACGGCTGCCCGGATATTACCGTCTGGGGCGACGAGTTAGTCTGGTCGTGCCGCATGGAAGAGCAGATGGAATGGGGACAGAATGTCCGCATGGTACCTAAAGAAAAATCGCAGGATGAAAGCAAAGAAGAAGATATTCCTGAGGAACAGGAATCGCCTGTGAATATTAATGTGAAGTAGATTTTTTGATAGACTTTCGCAAAAATTGTTTCAGTATATCTTAACACTGACAGCTTCTGTAGAGGCTGTCCCGGAATCGTCATTCTGAACAAACGAAGTGAAGACTCCAGGATGCCCGTCAGTACTGGATTCTTCGCTGAGCTAATAAGCTCGTTCCAATATCTTTTCTGCTTGCCTGTTGTCTCAATCAGCAAAATGTCACATCTTTTAATATTAATTATTTGTATAAACCAAAAAGATTCATTAGAAATTTGAATTTGCTTTAAACTTTTGCAACAAATTGCTTTAGCGCTCCGCAAAAGGTATGAAAAAAATCAAATTAGCAGCAAGCTAAAGCATGCTGTTGCAAGTTGTTACAAATAAATGTTCATATCTAATGGGAATTCCCATCTAACGCTTTTGTAATTGCAATCTATCCATAGGCTTATAAAAAACCTTGGGTGAAGTAAGAATCCACCCCGCCCTCGCCACGCTTAAGCGTGGTTTCCGCTGAGCTACGACTGCACTCGGGTACCCCTCAAAGAGAGGAATTTAAAAAAGTTAGCTATTTTTTGCCACAAATGCAATCTTGTATTTTGAACCCAAAATAAATAGTCCCGATAAATATAAGGTTTTATCACAATTTTTTTACAGCGAATCACGTCGTTAGCTATCGGAAAATCGTTTGATAGAAACTTTTATTATGGAAAAAACGGAAAGGAAAAAGACCATGGCAGGCAGCGGACAGTTAAGTAAAGTTGGCGATAAACTTGTTCGGAATAAGGAAAATGTAGTCGGTAAAGCATACTCGGCTGCTTCCGACGGGGAAGCGCCGACTAAAAACATAAATCAGGGTAAAGTTTCTGAGAAAGAAGAAGCTGAAGTCAAAATTACAAACGGTTATTCACAAAAGCCGCATAAATGGTTCGCACAAAGATATTTCCCCAAAGAAGCGCTGAATATAGCCTTCGAAAGCGGGCAGCTAAGCAGCAGCGACCTGCCGGTGGATCTCTATAACAGCGGGGTAAACCAGATACTTTCCGCAGCGGCAGCGCACGGGCATAATATCTACCATTTCACAATGGATGATCTTGTGATAGATAACAACAAAGCCAAGGCAAATATGTCCATTTTGAAGCTCGATCAATCCTGGGATCGTGAAAATCCGCTCGAGGCTCATCGCTATCTGCGTGTAGTCGAACGGAAGCTTGTACCCCTCACAGATATACAGTTGTTCATTGTTCGCGGCGATGACATTCGCACGGATGAAACCGAAAATCTCGAAATTCTGCGATGGGCATCGGAACATTCCAAAATGCTGGAAAGCGTTGACGCTGCATTGATAACGACCGACAAGTTCAAAGTAATCGAAAGAGCGCCGCAATTGCCGCATCCTGTGACTTACCCCGCTTCTACTTTCGAAGAAGCAAAGCAGGGAATTGAGAAACTGCCGTGGAATGAAAACAAATTCGTTCTCAAAGACCGCTTCGGATATGGCTGCGGTAATCAGGTGCATCTTATGCATTTCGACGATCCCGAGTTGGATCAGAAAATAGCTGAATATCTGGAAGAATACAGCTATGTAATTGTGCAGGAATATTGCCCTGAAATTGCCAAAGGCGATATAGTCGTTACATTTTTCGATGATGAATTAATAGGCGCTATGTATCGTCAAGCCCCCGACGGTGAATGGAAAACAAATGCAAGCAGCGGCGCCAGTGAAGTGGGTTATAATCTAACCGCACACCAGGAAGCCATTGCAAAAGCACTGAAGAGAAGCTTCCCGGAATGCAGGCTGGCTTCGGTTGATATACTCGATTCAGGGAAGATACTTGAGATCAATGCCTTCCCCGGCGGACGCGGTCTGCTAAAGAACTACGGAATTTCTATCGGCGAGATAGTTATGGACAGGCTCGAGAGAGAACTCCTCGGCAAAGATGCGGATATTGCGGCGCCTGCCGCGCTTAGCTGGTTAGGCGAAAAGACGCCGCCATTCCCGACAGGTACCCAATGGCCCGAAATTGATGAATTATATGAAGCTCACGAAGGGGAAAGAGAAGTATATGACGTCTTCAGTGGTGATAAATACAATCTTGACATTCGCAATATTATCAATTTTGAACCAAAAAGCCCCGAATACATTGTCTCTATACCGCATTCCGGCGTTTTCGTGCCGGAAAAATTCAGGGATCGCTTTAAGCTAAGCGAGAAGAGCCTTGTGGAAATAGATCTCTACAGCGATTTACTGTATGAAACTTCAGAGGGAATGCATGTTCGCTCTGAACTTGCGCCATTTTTCGTCGATATGAACCGCGAGCGCGAAGGTTCGGACGAAGATGATCTGCAAAATCATCTGACCAATCCGGCTGATGAATACTATGATATAAACAATAAATTAATGATTAAGGAACCATATTCCAATGAGGAAAGGGAAGAAGTATTAGCCTATTACGATCTTTATCATTATATGATTTCCGCTCTGATAGAACGAATGAAGCGAGAGCGCGGTTATGCACTGCTTTTCGACTGCCATTCAATGACATCTACCGGTCTTGGCCGCGTCGAGGACAAAGGCGACGAACGCGCGAACTTCGTGATCGGCACCCTCGAGGGAAGTTCCGCGGACAGCGCTATAATCAAATCATTCAGCGATACTTTGAAAAATGAGATTATGCCGCAGGGGCTCGATCTTTCGGTAGCGCGGGATGTCCCGTACGCAGGCGGCTTTATAACGAGGAACCATCACAATCCCAAAGAAAATATACATGTAATCCAGATAGAAGTTTCGATGGATACATACATGTACGAAGCTGTGGAACGCGCAGACAAACGATATGCAATTAAAAAACCGCGGCTTAAGCTGGTTCGCAATGCTGTAAGGGAAGCTTTCCGTGCTGCCTGCGTTGCGGCGGAACATATCCACAGACCTGTTAAGAATTGACCTGTCAGGATGCGCTGCACCATTAGCGTGTGGCGCACCCGGCAAAATTATTCAATAATCATAACCCGCCTATCCATTCGGCTACCCCGCTCATGATCATTTCGACCGATATCATACCTGCCACCAGTGCAGTGACACGTCCGGTTATTTCTATATACCTGTGGACAAGCTTTTCATTCCGCCATTGAATATACTCATAGACATTTTTCATAAATATCATTGAAATGACTGATAAAAACAAAGCGATGAATATTGATAACAACGCATGAGGTGTATCCAGTCTCTGACCGGTAATAACGCTCGCGCTGACTGTTGCAGGTCCAATCATGATAGGCATAGCTATCGAACCGGAAATATGCCCCGGTTTGCCGCGTAGTTCCTTGAATGCTTCGTATCCTACAAAAACAAATCTAAGTCCGACGATCAAAAAAATCAACCCGCCGAAAATCTGGAAAGACGCAAATTTCACCTGGAATATATCAACAAATAATTTTTCACCAACCACTGCAACCAGAGCAAATACTATCAAACTTATCATCCCAGCTCTGATCAGCACACGGGCAAATTCCGCTTTACTTAGCTCCTCTACTAAATCCAACAGATAAACTATTAATAGGAAGGGATTTAGCAGCACGAGCATTAAGGTTGTTGACTTTATAAACTGATCGATCATTTTGAATCCTTTTTAAATTAATTTTTTACTAATTCATATAAAAAATTGAACAAAATCGTTCACTATCTTTAAGTTCAATACATTTTAAATTTAACTAATTTTTTAATGAATAAAAACAGAATTCATACAATAAAAGCTGATATTTCGGGTGATGGACCCATTGTTTACTGGATGAGCCGCGACCAGCGAGCCGCCGACAACTGGGCTTTGCTCTATGCTCAACAGCTCGCTATGGAAAGGAAAGCGCCGCTGGCGGTGATTTTCTGCCTCGTACCGAATTTCCTGAATGCCGCACGGAGACAATACGGCTTTATGATGCGCGGATTGAGCGAAACAGCCGAGAAATTCTATTCACTGAATATCCCATTTTTCCTTCGAAAAGGACAGCCGGAAACAGTTTTACCGGATTTTTTAAAGGAAGTAAAAGCCTCAGCACTCGTTTGTGACTTTGATCCGCTGCGGATCAAGAGAGACTGGCAGAGGTCGGTTGCTTCGTCGACAAAAATTCCATTTCATGAAGTTGATGCCCACAACATAGTCCCCTGCCGCATTGTCAGCGACAAGGAAGAACATGCTGCCTACACCATCCGCCCGAAAATCCAGCGACTGCTTCCGGATTATCTCGAGGAATTCCCCGAATTGAAGAGACATCCTTACAATTCGGCTAAATTTTCGGAAAAGTCGAGCAGCGGCGGATTTTATAACCCGAAAAATTATTCCGAGCCGGACGAAGTCCCCAATTTCACACCGGGCGAAAAAGCTGCTAAAAATATTCTTGACAATTTTATTCAAAATAAACTTGACAAATACTCGGAAAACAGGAATGATCCTTCTCTTGATGCTCAGTCAAATTTATCGCCATATCTTCATTTCGGGCATATTTCGGCACAAAGAGCTGCGCTGGAAGTTATCAACGCCGACGCCAATGAACAGTCCAAAGACGCCTTCCTCGAGGAATTGATCGTTTGTCGAGAACTATCCGACAACTTTTGCTTCCATAATGAAAATTATGACAATTTCGAATGTTTCCGCGGCTGGGCAAAGGAAACGCTGAATATCCACCGCCGCGACAGGCGGGAATACATCTACACCAGAGAACAATTCGAGATGGCTAGAACACACGATCAGGCATGGAACGCCGCACAAACAGAAATGACCGATACCGGCAAAATGCACGGCTATATGCGCATGTACTGGGCGAAGAAAATCCTCGAATGGAGCGCTTCCCCCGAAAAAGCCTTGGAAACCGCCATTTACCTGAATGACAAATATGAACTCGACGGACGTGATCCCAATGGCTATACCGGGATAGCATGGAGTATCGGCGGCGTCCACGACCGCGGCTGGACGGAACGCCCGATCTTCGGAAAAATCAGATATATGAACTACAACGGATTAAAAAGAAAATTCAAAATTAAGGAATATATTGATAAATACTTGAAGATATGAGCTTTACACAGAACTGCTTCCAAATTTCGATTTGAATTCTATTTTTCAGAAAAGCTGTGCTTTGACAAATCTATAGCAAAGTACAACTTTGCATAAAACTAACATTACTAAATCGAAATTTAGTAATGAGGAGATATTAAATGAGCTTTACACTACCATACCCGCTAATCCAAGTCGCCGGCATAAAAAGCCGCGAAGACGCAGAGATGATGATATCCGGCGGCGTCAATTCATTAGGCTTTCCTCTGCGCCTCGATATCAACGTCGAAGACATGCCTGAAACCGAAGCCGCCAAAATCATCCCCGACATCAAGCCGCCTGTCTATCCCGTACTTATCACCTATCTCGACAAAGCTGATGAAATAATCGCTTTCAGCAGATATCTTGGAACAAACATAGTCCAACTGCACGGAGAGATTGACTTTAAAGAAATCGAATTAATTAAGTCAAAAAGCGATCAATTCATAATTAAAAGCCTGATTGTCGGCAAATATGATTCAAAAGAATTAAAAGAACAGATCGAAGATTATTCTAAGTTCGCAGACGCTTTCATCACTGATACATACGATCCCTCAACCGGCGCTGTCGGCGCCACCGGCAAAGTCCACGACTGGAGCATAAGCAGGCGGATAGTGGAAATAAGCGAAAAACCCGTTATCCTTGCCGGCGGCTTGAATCCGGCGAATGTTGCCGACGCCATCCGCACAGTCCAGCCCTATGGCGTCGATTCCCACTCAGGCGTGGAAGACGAGAACGGGAATAATGATCCCTCGCTCGTGAAGGAATTTGTAAGTAATGCGATCCGGACTTTTAAAGAATACCCCACATAAAAAAAGCGGAGCCTGGTAAACCCCGCTTTTCTTAGATAATTTACTTAGATTTTTATTGCTGCTGTTGATCACTAACTTGAGTTCTGCCTTTTAGCTCATTATCAAGCATGAACAAACCGCCCTTGGAATCACCGGCAAGCTTCAGCCTGTCAACAATCTCACTAACTGTAGATTCTTCTTCCACCTGTTCGGTAATAAACCACTGCAGCATAACATTGGTTGCATGATCGCTTTCTGAAACTGCTAGGTCGGCAAGTTGATTTATGCTTTCGCTTATCATCTCTTCATGCTTCAATGCTTCTTCAAAACCGTTTAAGGGGCTTTCCCATTCCGAGGGAACAGAAGCTACTTCACCAATCTGGACCATACCCCCGCGATCGAGAACATAATCAAATATCTTCAATGCATGTCCCATCTCTTCCTGAGCCTGTACTCTCATCCAATTTGCAAACCCATTAAGATTGATTGAATGATAATAAGCTGCCATCGCAAGATACAGATTCGATGAATACATTTCCTTCGTGATTTGCTTATTTAAAGCATCCTGCATTACTTTCTTTAACATGATTTTCACCTTTTTTTATTAATAATAAGTTTATTGATTTATTTATATATAATTTAATTTTATATGCTTAACTACCAATAAACTTTGTTTTCTATAATTAAAATTTTAACGTAAAATAAGAGCTTTTATTTGATTTTTTCACAGGTAAGATAAACCCACATTCTGCATTAGAAAAGTTGATTCTGCTAGTAAGTATTGCAACAAAGTGCTTTAGCACTTTGCGAAGGAACTGGAAAACTTCGCAACACCAGCAAGCTAAAGCATGCTGTTGCAAGTGATTACAAATAAATGTACATATTTAATGAAAATTCCGGGTTTAAGATAAATATGATTTATCCCGGATATTTCATTCGAAATCATCAATCCTACTAACATAATACAATTTGATAATTTAGAAGAACCACCCCGTAAAGCCTTCGGCTTCACTCCCCTCCTTACTAAGGAG
>CAZXYS010000046.1:0-26887 GCA_964645005.1 uncultured Hyphomicrobiales bacterium
AAGTTTTTCAGACCATTTGCAAAGTGCTAAAGCACTTTGTTACATAAGTTTACAGTAAATTCAAATTTCTAATGATTTTTTTGGGTTTCAAAAAAAAACAGGCTGCCCCAAATCGGTGCAGCCATAGTAAAGTAATCTGAATCTAATATTTACATCTAATAAACTTGGATTGTAAGTTTAATTCTTGATAACCTGCCTGCTTATGACTTTATTATCAGTGGTGATCCTTATGAAATATACACCAGATGGGAGTTTCTTACCATTTTGATTGGTGCCGTCCCAAGTTAAATTAGACATGTAACTATCTGCTGTATTTAAAGTTTTAACCTTCTCCCCCATCATGTTATATACGGACACACTCAGCGCCATTGAATTGATGCTTCCAAGTCTGACTTTTATATTATCTGTGAAAGGGTTGGGGCAGCAGGTAATCAGATCATTGTTACCGGTTTTGTATACATCTACTGAAGAGACAATTCCGTCATTTGCAGATAAAATTTCAAAATCATCGAATAAAGCTTCAGCCAAAGGTGGAAAAGTTGACTGAATGCTGTTAACCGCTGCAAATTTTATCTTGAATTTCTTGGATGAATTTACTTCGTCCGGAATAACCAACATGTTCTTTTGCCATTCATCAGTAGTTGCTGTTGAACTATCAATTGTTATCCACGTATCACCATTATCTCCGGACACAGATACTATCCAATATGGTTTATCTTCCGATGAGCCCATTTGCCCCAAACTCAGGACAGCAAACCATCTGTAAAATGTGATCAATGGATTAGCAGCAGCCGATATATCAAATGTTGGGGATATTACAGAGGTCTTCCCTCTCATCAATGCATGTTGATAGAAATTAAAACCACCTTGGGAGCCGGTAACAAAGCAATATGATCCGTCTTCAGTATGATCATCGCCCGGCTGGATCAATCCACCCATCATCATCTGGGATAAATTAACTTCTTCAGGATTTTCTCTTTCCCATATACCTGTGGTTGCATCGTCATCATCAGCTCCTATTTTCCAACCTGTTTCCTGTTCGAAATCTTCGCTATGAGCAAGCTGGTAACCAACTAAAAACACATAGGGTTCTGAAGATTTAGCCTGCGCTGTAAATCTAACCTCTTCTTCGTTTACTTTATTAACTCCACGGACATAATACCATACGATAGTTCCTTTATCCTGTGGGGGAATAGGTGCACTGTAATTATAATTATCAATTTGCTCAGCCATGACCGTGTGTGAAGTCTCGAAATTATCCGTCGAGTATACAACAGCCAGTGAATCAGGAAGGCTGTTAGGCAAACTCATCGCTCCGAAATCGAATTCTACAATATAAGATGATGACGTTTCCTGCGTATTAGGCAGCGGATCATGTTTGAATGCATTCTGCTGGAATAAACCAAGTCCGATCTTATGCTTGCCGAAAGCTTCCACGATCTCTTCATAGTGTGGTGAGCCATTGCTAATATTACCATCATCATCGTCAGCTATGATCGATTCGACGAACCATTCACTGAAAGCAGTACCATTATCCGGGTCATCAGGTGTTCCGTACCGTGCAAAATGACATATCTCCATAGCGATTTCCGTTGAAGTTAGCTTTCTGAGATCCCAAAAAGCACCACCAAGTATCTGTCCGTCGTGGTGGGATTCACCTGAGATATCTTCCGGATAAACATTATTATTATCGAGATTACGTATCACACTGTCCGGGTCAACAGCAAATACGCCAACACCTACACCGGGCTCATCAAGTAAGGAAGCCGCAGTAAAATCGGCTGTACCTTCCTGACAAGCCATATTGTTCATTTCTCCCTTACCAAGTGACTTATACATCAGAGTGTTAATTGAATGTCCGTATTCGTGATATAATATAGCAGGACCGTCCGCAAGGAGCATATCCGTACTGTTAGCGCCCAGGAATCTGATAGTATCTCCCATTGACATTGCATTCACCATCTGTCCATTGAACTGGATCATAACACATATCTGCTTATCTATCGCATCCAGATCAGGGTCGATATTCTTCATGTAATCATGAATATAATTGGTATGGAAAAACATATTTCTCTCGTAACGATGAGAATTATTGTCTGTCCATTCGATACCAAGTTCGCTGCCGGGATTTAACTGTCCTGAGAACTGAGCTTTTTGCCTGTCTTCCGGTTTTACGTTAACCCATGGTCCTTCCAGTCTGGCAATAACATCAGTGGCTTCCGTCACATCAACCTGCAGGTTGCCGTTTTCATCAGTGGTATGTTGTTCACCGCCGATATTCACATACATATTTGCAAAATTCTCGACAGTTTCAGGATCAGTAGGATTTGTCATTTTAATACCACCTGAAGCATGAACATCAGTCATAGCCTCGGATACGGTATTATAGCGCCAGACAACATCTCCTTCGTGAGCATCAACATAGCTGACAAAATTCTCAGTTGGATCCTCAGAAGCTACCTTTACTTTATAAACCAGCTTACACGTATAATCATCCCTGTATTTAACCGGAATAATATATACCTTTCTATCCTGTGGATCGTTGGAAAAAATAGCTGATCGCTTAGTTTTGTTATCAAACCCTTTCGCAGCATTGTTCACTGCTGTTTCGTAGCTTACTGTGGGTTTTGTATCAATATCAATTTCATTGTAATAATCAACTCCGAATGCCATAACCTTTGCATTATCATAAATTCTGAGTTCGATTTCAGATAAAAGCACGTCAATACCTTCATGAACCTGTTTGTATGAAACATACCAGCGATTTCTGACATGAGTGGTACGGACGAGCTCCGGATTATCCGGATCAAGATTCATTACATCTGCGTTCTCGCGGATGAATTTCATAGCCGCTTCTTCCACATTGTCTTCCGTAATTCTACTGTAACCATCGATTTGGATAGATTTTCCGAATGCAAAGTGAGGAGTATTAGCAGCCTTATCGTATTGAAGTGTCCAGTCTCCGTGTTTTTTTCTGAATTCTTCAATCGCATCGGTTTTTACAAAATCCTCTGCTGAGATATAATCAGAACTATATCCCGGCTGCTCCGAAGGGAGCAGCACCGAACCGTCTTTTTTCATGCTTTGTTTTTTAACTAAATTGTAGTTATTGGTTTGCGGGTAAATGGAATTAACCATAAACATCATAACCAGCGTCAAAATTATCGCTGCTTGCTTGATCACTTTAAAGTCTCCTGCTTTGTAGAAGTTCATATCGTCCATCCTGTTGAATATTGTCATCTGATATTAAAAATATACAATCATAATTATGAATTTGTTTTTTAACTATAAATACACAATGAACGGCATTTTGTTCCAAAAATTTTAAAGTTCTTTATAAGAATTTAAAAATCATGAAAATACAAATATAATACAGGAATGCAAAAACATATACTCCTCCAAAGTATAATTACTGTGGAAGAGTATGATAATTTAAAATGGAACTGCTATTAAGAGCAAATTATTTACGGCTGTATTTACCTATAAGTTCACCAGTGGCGAGGATATGACCTTCCAATGCTTCAAGAACGTCTGATTTTTCAGCATCAGGTCCGAGATCTAACTTTTTGTCAAGTGCGTACAGCTTGAAATAATATCTGTGTGTTCCACTTGGTGGACAGGGACCGCCATAGCCATTTTTTTTGAAACTGGTAATCCCCTGGATGGTACCGTCTTGCATTTTCTTATCCTTCGGGAAATTTTCCTGCAAGGAAGTTTTATCAGGGGGCATGTTGAAAACTACCCAATGCACCCATGTGCCCATAGGAGCATCAGGATCATCTGAAATCAAAGCCAGACTCTGAGTCTGCTCAGGTACATCTCCCCAGGAAAGCTGCGGAGAAATATCTTCGCCGTCGCATGTGTATTTCGAAGGGATCATCCCTTCATGTTTGAATGCATTGCTTTGAATTTTAATTTCCATATTCTCCTCCTGTTTTTCCGCAATTATTTTGGGTAGAAATGAACATAAAAGAAAGAATGATAAAAACGAAAGAGTAATTATTCTGTACATCATTTACCCCCTTTTTAGTTTAGGAAAATTTAATTATCAATTTAAATGATATGTCGTGAAAAGTATTAATTAAAAAGCCGAAAAGGAAAGAAAATTATTTCCAAAGATTTACAATTACTTTCCCAGTTTGATTTCCTTTCATAATTGTGTCAATTTCGTTGTCGAGTTCATCAAGAGTAACTTCTTTAACTAATCTTTCAATATTGTCAATGCGCCACTCGTTTGTTATTTTATTCCAGATCACCAGTCGCAACTCCATTGGTTTTTCAGCAGAATCTATACCAATTAAATAAACTCCCCTGAGAATAAATGGATACACCGAGGTATTAATCTTATCATCCCTTACGTTTCCAAGGCAGCAAACGGCGCAATGCATCTTTGTGGAACGAATTGCCGTGGACAGAGTATTACCTCCGACTGTTTCTATAACTCCTGCCCATTTGCCTGAAAGCAGAGGTTTCCCTGACTGGTCATCAACATTATCCCTTGGGATTACATCTTTAGCTCCTAAATCAAATAAGAAATCTTTTTTATCCATCTTACCGGTTGCTGCGATCACATCATAACCGGCTTTAGCGAGCATACCAACAGCAAGGCTTCCTACGCCTCCGGTTGCACCTGTCACAAGTACATCCCCCCTGTCAGGTGTAATTTCAAGCCGCTCGAGTTCGTATAAACAAATCCCTGCCGTAAATCCTGCGGTGCCGTAGATCATCGATTCTCTGACAGATATATTTGCAGGCAGCTTCACAACCCATTCTTCAGGCACTCGGATATACTGCCCAAAGCCGCCGGAAGTATTCATGCCAAGATCGTAACCTGTTACAAGAACTTCCTGACCCGGCAAATAATTCTCTGATGAACTTTCCTCGACTGTCCCCGCTGCATCGATTCCCGGAGTAAACGGATATTTTCTGGTAATCCCCCTATGTCCTCTTGCTGAGAGAGCATCTTTATAATTTAAGGCGGAATATAAAACCTTTATCAGAACATCTCCGTCGGGCAATTCATCTATTGATTTTTCCGTAATGCATCGCTTGAACTTGTTTTTTTCAAATTCTTCCACAAATAAAGCTTTGAATTTATCAGCCATAAAAATCCCGTCGATTATTTTTTAATAAAGTATTAAATTAAGATTGTGTCAGAAAATTCCAAAAAAAAATTCAAAAAAACTTAAATTTTTGTTGATAATTCCATTACAAATTTCTTTTTTTATTAAAATAATCTTATTTTATAAGATAAGATTTACTTACAATTACTCTAAGAAATATTCAAATCAAATAATTGAGGGTTTAATATGGACGTAAAAAAAGTATTGGTACTCGGAGCAGGCACAATGGGTAACGGCATAGCTCATGTATTTGCTCAAAATGGCTATGATGTTGTTTTATGCGATGCTTATGAAGAAGCACTGCAAAAAGGCATGAAAGCTATTGACAAAAATTTAAGCAGGCAGGTCAAGAAAGAAAAGATCACTGAAGATCAAAAGAATGCTGCATTAGAGAAAATCAAAACTACGACTAATATTGAAGACGGCAAAGGCGCAGATATCGCTGTCGAAGCAGCATCCGAAAACAAGCAGTTGAAATTCCAATTGTTTGAACAATTGGATAATTTACTTGGTGATAATGCCGTGATTGCTTCAAACACATCAACTATTTCAATTACCGAGATGGCTTCTCATACCAAGCGCCCCGAGAAAGTCATCGGAATGCACTTTATGAATCCGGTGCCAATGATGAAGCTGGTGGAAGTTATCCGCGGTCTCGCTACAAGCGAAGAAACTTACAAAGGAGTCGAAGAGCTTTCGCAAAAACTTGGCAAAACACCTGTCATGGCAAATGATTATCCCGGTTTTATAGCAAACAGAATACTGATGCCGCTTATTAACGAAGCATGCTTCGCAGTGATGGAAAGTGTCGGCAAGGTAGATGCTATTGATAATGTTGCCAAACTGGGACTGGCACATCCGATGGGACCTTTGACCTTAGCTGATCTGATTGGATTGGATGTAACACTTGCCATCATGGAAGTGCTGCACGAAGATATCGGCGATCCGCGATTCCGTCCTTGCCCTCTTCTTAAGAAGATGGTAGCAGCAGGTTATCTCGGACGCAAATCAGGTAAAGGATTCTATGATTATACCGGCGATGAGCCGGTTCCGATGGAATTATAAGATTTACCAATCCTTTATCGGGGCTGTCCCATAAGTGATGGAATGGTGTCCCGCTTCGGCTCCGCTCAGTGTGACATTCCCATTATAACTCGTTTTTGTCATCCTGAGTTGAGCGAAGCACAATCCCGCTTTTGCGGGGCAGAGTCGAAGGATAGAAAAAAACGACTTATAGGACAGCCCCTAAAAGAGTATTAATTGAAGCTCCTATTTTCATTTGAAAATACAATATGAAATTTTATTTTGGTTTTATCGGTTTTAATTATATAAGTTTCATAATTTAAATTTTTCGGAGGTCAAATGCGCGGCTCCCAAAAAAGAAATTTCGATTCCGAAAATCCTAATATTCTCGCAGCTTATCAGGCTGAAACCAACGGCGAATACATGGAAGCAATCGATTATTATAAACAAGCCCTGGAAGCAAATCCAGACTATGGAATAGTTTATAAACATATGGGAAATATTTACTACCGTCTGGGAATGCTTAAAGAAGCAGTTGAAAATCTTGAATCCGCTGTTGAAAAATTGCCCGATTTCCCGACGGCATGGTACGAACTTGGGCTTGCATATTACCGTCAGGCAAGGATCAAAGATGGAATAGAATGCATGGAAAAAGCTCTTGAAATCGATGATGATTTTCTGATGGCAAATTATTGGAAAGGTATACTTTCTTATCATCGGGGAGATTATGTTACTGCCCGTGAACAATACACTCATGTAACAAAAAAAGCACCTGATTTTAATATAGCCTTCTTCCATCTTGGAATTGTTAACCTCAGAATGGGCTATTACGAAGAATCAGTAGAATGTTTTAGCAAATTGATTGAAAAAAATCCTGACAGCCCGGCTGCATATACACTTAGCGGCGAAGCATATCTGAATCTGGATAAAGTTTTAGAAGCCAGACAATGCTTTAAAAATGCATTATCATTAGATAAGGAAGATCATAAAGCTAAGAATGGTCTTGCTGCCTGCGACCAATTTCACGATATAAGTTTATAAATTTATTTGAAGGGTTTGTGGGCCCGGAGAGACTTGAACTCCCAACCTACGGATTATGAGTCCGGCGCTCTAACCAATTGAGCTACGAGCCCTAAATTTGCACGTAATTAAACGAAATAATTGAAAATTTCATTTAATACAGAATACAAGATTATTCAATTATCAGAAATTTTCCAAATAATTATTATCAATAATTGAAAAGTCCGGCGAACAAACCAAACTGAACAAAAGGACCATTTGCATTTATATCATCGGGAACGCCTTCAAGCCTAGCTCCCCTGTTATATTCCCAATCACTGATCATTGACAAGTTGTAGCCGCCTCCTACTCTGAACATTACAAAATCAGTTATTGCCCATTCCAGATTTAATTGAGGGCTGATAAGATAATATCCTGCTTCGGCACGTTTCATCCAATCCAGTTCATCAGTGTTTGGTCCGACGTTTCCCCAGTTATAAGTAGTTCCCTGATAAGTGTCTATAGTCAAACTGCTCGTACCAAAGCTGACCCGTGGAATCAAGGCGAAATTTTTTGTCAATACAAAAGCATAATCCAATGAAAATACGAAGAAATTATTCACCTGATAGTCTAAAGCCCTAGTGAAACTTTGTCCATCTTCTTCAAATGATGATTCGGTTTGTTTAGATCCCCAGTTCACGGAAACGCTGGCTCTAAGGTTTTTTACCAGGACCGCGACGAAGAACATTTCGACACCATTCATATATACCGAGCCTTTTAGATCGTCAAGATCAAAATTATCCGTCATTGAACTGTTCAATTCGCTGAAATCCGGGAAGAAGAAGCTCGCCGTGTAGCCCGCGCCAATGCCGAAATAGGGCGGACGCTGTTCCTCCATCGGGGCATCTTCAAAACCCAAGTCTCCAAGTTCATCATCCTGAGCCTGAACAAGAGATGGTGTAAATATAAGGACTGTCAGCAATATTGTCAAAATTGATATGATTTTCATTTTTATCCCCGCAATTTATTTAAATAAATTTTCTTGCTATAAGGTTCTAAGCAAGTATACGCAAAGTTTATAAAATAATAACATATTAACGAAAGAAATTGTCTATCATTATAGATTTCGAAATAATTGTAATGACTAAACGTTAAAAATGCAAGTTTTACTAAAATTAACAAAAGTGTTTGTCTTACATAAATTAAAATAAGAAATGAAAATTACATTTCCTGACGGAAGCGTTAAAGAATTTGAAAAAGGTACAACCGGAATGGAAATTGCCAAATCCATTTCCGAAGGATTGGCGCGGAATGCGCTTGGAATAATTGTTAATGGTAAGAGATATGATCTGTCAAGAAAAATTCATGAAGATGCGGAAATAAAAATAGTCACCTTCGACAATCCCGAAGGCAAAGAGATATATTGGCATTCTTCGGCGCACCTAATGGCTGAGGCTATCCAGGAACTCTACCCCGGCGTAAAATTCGGCGTTGGACCTGCGATAGAGAACGGCTTCTATTATGACGTCGATCTACCCGACGAGCAGAAGATCACCGACGAAGATCTTCCCAAAATCGAAGAGAAGATAAAGGAACTTTCAAAAAGGAAAGAAGAATACCAGAGAATAGAGATATCCTGGGATGAAGCAATTAAGCATTTCATGGAAGTAGGCGATGAGTATAAGATCGAACTTCTGGACGGACTGAAAGAAGATGAAATAACTTTTTACAAGCAGGGTAATTTTATAGATCTTTGCCGCGGCACTCACGTGCCCGATACAAGCATGATAAAGCATGTAAAGCTGCTCTCGGTTGCGGGCGCTTACTGGCGGGGCGATTCATCAAGAAATATGATGACCCGTATATACGGCATTACATTTCCGAAGAAAAAACAGCTCGACGATTATCTCAAATTCCTCGAAGAAGCCCGCAAGCGCGACCACAGGAAGCTTGGAAGAGAACTCGGGCTTTTCTTCATAACGCAGAATGTAGGCGGCGGACTGCCGATGTGGCTGCCGAAAGGCGCCACTGTCCGCAGAATCATTGAAGAATTCATGCGGAAAGAACAGATAAACAGGGGATATGTGGAGGTGATCACGCCGCATATCGCAAATCTGCACCTGTACGAGACTTCGGGGCATTACCCGTACTACAAGGATGCGCAGTTCCCGCCGATACAAATCGAGGATGAGCAGTACATCATGAAACCGATGAATTGCCCGCATCATCACCAGATCTATATGCAGCAGCCGCACAGCTACAGAGACCTGCCGCTGCGGCTTTTCGAGTACGGCACGGTTTACCGCTATGAGAAGTCAGGCGAATTGCAGGGATTGACGAGAGTGCGCGGCTTCACCCAGGACGATGCGCATATCTATTGTACTGTAGATCAGCTTAAAGATGAAGTTAAAGGCGTTGTCGATCTTATCCAGTATTTCTTCAATGTGTTTCATCTTGATATGGTTATTGAACTGTCATTTCGAGATGAAAATATGGAAAAATTCGGCGGCGAGATACACCTGTGGGATCGTGCTCAGAAAGAGATCCAGGAAGCTGCCGACGAGATAGATCTCGACTACACCGTTGCCGAAGGCGAAGCGGCATTCTACGGACCGAAAATAGACTTTATCGCGAAGGACGCTCTCGGTCGGCGCTGGCAGCTCGGCACAGTACAGGTGGATTATGTGATGCCTGAGAGATTCGAGCTGGAGTATGTCGGCGCGGATAATCAGCCGCACAGACCGGTAATTATTCACCGCGCGCCAATTGGCTCGATCGAGAGATTCATGGCTATCCTTATCGAGCACTACGCAGGGAATTTCCCGTTCTGGATAGCACCGGTGCAATTGAAGATACTGCCAATTTCAGATAAGCAGCATGATTACGCCAATGAAATTGCTGATAAATTCTCTAAAGCTGGCTGCAGATTGGAAGTAGATCAGCGCAGTGAAAAGGTAAACCGCAAAATCGCCGAATCCGAGCAGCAGAAGGTGCCTTTTGCGCTCATAGTCGGGCAGAAAGAAGCCGACGAAGGCACAGTATCAGTCCGTGAGCACGGCAAGGGCGACCTCGGCTCGAAAACTATTGATGAAGTGATGAAATTATTCAATGAATTAAATCTGCCGGGCGCGGTGAGTGAATAAAAACTAATCATCCTTCGACCATTTTCGCGATAATAAGTTTAGCAGCATTTTCAAGTTCATTGCGTGACTTGGGTCGGTGGTAATCATCACCGACCTGAATTTTCATTCCATCACCTTTAAATCGCGGAAATACGTGCAGATGAACATGGAAAATTTCCTGCCCTGCGGCAGCTCCGTCAGCCAAGAAATAATTTACTCCCTCACTTTTCAATTCTGATCTGCGTATAGCTTCATTGATTTTATTAGCGACGACAAACATCTGAGCGGCTGATTTATAATCAAGATCGGAAATGTACGCTGCATGATAATTAGGTACGATAAGCACATGACCGGTGGTTATCGGCTGAATATCCATAAAAGCGGAGACGAGTTCATCTCTGTATATGAAAGTGGCTTCGGCTGAGCCATTCAATATGTCGCAAAAGATGCAGTGGGTCATGAGATTATAAAATTATGCAGCCAGGAAATTTTCCTGACTGCAAAATAATAACGCAGGTAAAATCACTGTGAAATCTTTTATTTGAATGGATCCCAGCGGACGACCAGCTTCTCGTAGCCTGCGGGGAAGTATTCCCTGAACAGGCGGTAGTAGTAAAGCTCTTTCGGTGAATAGAGCGTGTGTCCGCCTTCCGTCTTGGGATTCGCCTTGTATTCATCTTCGTTGACCTTGTCAGCAGTGAGTTCATCCATCAGATCATCGACGCCGCTGCCGCCGGCAAAACGAAGTTTCGGGCGATGGACTATCTCGTCGGGCAGCCAGCGCTCACAGGCTTTCCTGAGAATCCACTTCTCGACATTGCGGGATTGCTCTTCGTCGTAGCGGACTTTCACGTCCATTTTTATCGCATTGCTGAATGCCACGACATTGCTGTCGAGATACGGCGTGCGGTAATTTACTGAATTCGAAGTCCAGCCTCTGTCCAGACGTCTCAGAGCCGTGTTGTATGCGATAAACACCAGCTTTTTGGCTATTCTCTCTTTCTCTTCGGGATCGGGAATGTCCTTCAATTCGCGGAAATAGCCGCCGAAGAGTTCATCAGCACCCTCGCCGACGAGGATGCAATTCGTGAAGTCAGAGATCATCTTCGAAGTGTAGAAATTCGCTACTGCGCCGGAAATGCAGTCCTCATCAAAAGTTTCCATGTACCAGACAGCTTTCGGTATGAGATTACGGATGTCGTCATCGGTAATCTCATAGATATAATGTTCCAGACCGAGATATTCAGCCATCATTTTGGCGTATTTCAGGTCTTTGCTGGGATAGCGCTGGATCGTCGTGCTGAAGAGTTTAATATCCGGTTTGATTGACTTGGCGATCGATGCAACTATTGAGCTGTCCAGCCCGCCGCTTAGTGCGACACCTTCCACTGCGCCGTCTTCCATTCTTCTGCGGACGGCTTCGACCATAAGCTCTTCAAGGACTTTAGCGGATTCTTCCGGCGTTTTGAAATCCGGCAGATCGGGGACGAAGCCCTCAAACTGCTGTAAGCCTTCTTTTGTGGAATAGTAGTGTCCCGGCGGTAGTTCATCCACCGTATCTACATACGGCAGAAGCGATTTTGCTTCGGATGAGAAGAAAAGTGCTCCGTCCTGCGGCTGATAGATCATCGGGCGCGAGCCGACGTGATCTCTGACAAGGACAGTTTCATCTTTGTCAATGATCGCGCAGGTAAAGCTGCCGTCCAGTTTTTTGAAGCATTTATTGCCTTCATTCATGTACAGATCACGGATGTACTCAACATTCGTCTTACCTGAGGGAATATCATTGTAAATATCGCCGTCCAGAAGGACAATCGGCTTTTCTTCCCCGGTAATTGCGGGCGTCGATCTCTCGGACAGCCCGATAACACCTGCGGCAACACCGCCATCGTCGAGTTCCTGTACGAATGGCTTTTCGGGTCCGCGGTGCTTGATTTTCTCAAGCATTTCTTCTACTTGATTAAATGCGATTTTCTTTCCTGTTACTCCTGTTATAGCGCTCATGGCGTTGACTCCTTTCGGATTTTATTCAAAAATTCTATTATTTTTCTTTTTTTTTCTTTTTCAACCTTCCCTTTTTCCCCTCCTTAGTAAGGCAGGGAAATCCTACAAAAAATTATATTTAAATAATCATTTCTAATGAAATTTTACCTATTTCTACAGAAATCCATAATTTTACTTTAAACCTGAATTTTTCATTAGTAAATAACAATTATTTGTAATTATCTGCAACAGCAGCCTTAGCTTGTTGCAAAATCTTAGTTTTTCAGATCCCTTGCAAAGCGCTAAAGCGCTTTGTTGCATACGCTTAAAAAAATAAATGCTTCCTAATGAATTTTCCGGTGTTAAGAGCCTGTTTCTTTTCCCCTCCTTGATAAGGAGGGGAGTAAGGGGTGGTTCGCCTATTTCATACAACTACCACCCTGCCCATAATCATGCTTCAACTCACCATCCATAGTCCCACTGACCTTATCCCGCTCTTCTGCGAAATCAAAGCCTGCCCAGATACCAATTGATCCGAGCACCGAATCCTGCGGATGATACTTGCGGAAAATCTTGAAATAATAAGCAGCTTCTTTGCTGTTGATGGTTGCCTGGGGATATTCCGCCTTAATGCGTTCGTACTCGTCGTCGGAAATCTCCGATTCAGCAACGCGTTCGCCGAGACTCTGGCAGCCGGCGCCCTGTGTGTACTGCACCTTGTAGCGCCAGAGGATATCATTCGGCAGATAGCCGGAATCCTCGAAAGCCTTGCGCAGTATCCATTTTTCAATTTTATCACCGGTTTCCTGAGAGTAGCGGATTTTGAGTTCCGGCGGAATTTTCGTGGATAGATCGATCATTTCCGTATCCAGAAATGGCACCCGCAACTCAAGGCTGAACAGCATGCCCATTCTGTCAGCACGCTGCAGATTGATATTATGCAGATTATTTATGCAGCGCCGGGCTTCGGCATTGATCTTATCCATAGGATAATTTTTCATGTAGTGATAGCCGGCAAAGAGTTCGTCGGCGCCTTCGCCCGTGAGTACGACTGTAACATATTCGGCAGCTATTTTACATGTGAAATAGCATGGCACAGCGCAGCGCACCAGCGACGGATCATAGCTTTCCAGCTTCCTGATAACGTCCGGCAGCGCTTCGTAATAGTCATTTTCCGTAAAATGCAGTTCGTGGTGGTTCGATCCGATATGCTTTGCGGCTATTCTGGAAGCGATGAGGTCGTCGCTTTCTTTTCCGGCATCGTCTTTCATACCGACTACAAATGTATGCAGGTGCGGTATTTCATCGGCGGCTATCGCCGCTACGAGGCTGCTGTCCAGCCCGCCGCTGCAAAACGAGCCGACGTGGACTTCCTTATCGGCGAGTAATCTTTTCTTAACTGAGCGTATGAAACTCTCCCTGATCTGCTTTGATGCTTCCTCGATGTCCGTCAGCAGATAATCGCGGATTTCGGGGACTTCGTAATACTGGATAAATCCTTTCTTCGGCGTGAAGTAGTGTCCTGCGGGAAATTCGTGCACCTCGCTGACGCCGGCAAGACTCATAGCGCCGAGCTCAGAACTGAAATAAATATTGCCGTCCACATAGCCGTAGTACAGCGGCTTAATACCTATGGGATCGCGAGCCAGCATGAAATCCTCGCCGTCCGAGATCGCAAAGCAGAACATTCCGTCCAGATCGCGGACACAGTCGGGTCCTTTCTCTCTATAGAGATGAAGGATAACTTCCGAATCGGAAGAAGTTTTGAAATCATATTTTCTTTTTAAATCCTTCCTCAGTTCAAGGAAATTGTATATCTCGCCATTGCAAATGATGGCTGTCCTGCCATTATTCGCAATGATCGGCTGGTGACCTTTCAGCACATCAACAATTGACAGCCGTGTATGTCCCAGCGCCGCATATTCGAATGTATGTAAGCCGCGGTCGTCGGGTCCTCGGTGAGGAAGCGCGTCCAGCATTTTATTTATTATCGTCTCGTCTGATTTTCCGTAGCAGCCTGCTATACCGCACATGATAAACTCTGTTTTTATTTATACAAAATAGTTAGTGATGAAGTTTTCACCGCAGGGTAAACCCTGCGGTTGAGAAATTTTTGCCTCTCGTTCCAATGCTCTTGCGTTGGAACGCAATACCATGACTATTTAGCGTATCATCCTCTAGTGATGAAAAATTGATGTTTTGAGGGAGCTTTCAACCGCTGGGTTAACCCTGCGGTTGACTTTCCTATGAACCCTGCGGTTAAATTTATCCCAGAATCTCTATCTTCCTTTTCAAAACTTCCGTCAGATCAATTTTCTGATCGAAGCGGCTGCCGGAATACAGCAAACCTTTTCGCAGACCGGCGCGCGCAGACTTCATAAATTTAGTTCCGGCGCTTCCCGATACCAGCGCTTTGTGAATAATGTTACACTGCGCATCCATGGTTTCTTCCGTGTATTCTTCCTTCGCATCCTGGACGAAATCTATTCTGTTGGTAATTTCCTGCTCCATGTCTGCGTCAACATCCACGCCAAAAATCTTCAGTACCTCGGGAATAGCTTGCTTTGCGATCTTATCCGGCGATTTATCAGGATTTTCAGAAAACAATTTTCTAACATGCCCAAGAATTATATCATCGATAATATACTGCTCGGGGCTGACGGTCATGACCTGCTCGAGCATCCCCAGCGCGCTGTTAATGAACTGAGCGCCGCTGGCGCCTTCGTAGATATAGCTCAATGTTTTCTCGGAAACAGTCTGCGCATTGGGCTCTTTTTCGTCGGATACGGCGGCAGTACCGCAGCAGGGAATGCCGTAATACTGAGTCATTTCCGCTATAATAGCCACGCGCCGAATACTATCCGGTTGACACCAGCGCGGTGAGAGATCGGTATGCAGATTTGAAGTAATCGGAATCCCCCTGTAGAGAAGCTTCGCTCCGGGGCGTACCAGGTTGCCCAGAACCACTGCTGACAGGATCTCTGCATTAACCTGCATGATCTCCCCTACCTCTGACAATGGTGAAGTAGCGCCCGCCTGCGGACAACTCGAAATAGAGACGGGGATGTCATTTTCGACTATCTTCATGAATTTATCGGCGGTATCGTCAGCCCATTTCATCGGGCTGACCAGCACGCATGAAATAAAGGAAATCCATGACTTATCCTTAACTTCATTGATAATATCCTCTAACTTATCAATTTGTATTAAATTTGCCAGATTTATATGTTTTGATGTATTTTCAAGAAATATCTTCGTTTTCGTCAAATCCATCTCTTCTTCGGCTGCATCCGGCTCGACGGGGCGTGTCAGGAAATCGCAGTTGTCGAGTTTGTCGCAGAGACTGACAATATCGACAAGATCCTGCGATACCGCCGGTTTTCTTTCAAATTCACCGTCTTTATAATGCAGGACATATAACGCCTGCCCGCCGGTACCAAAGTAAGCGATGGGATTGTTCACATCGATATTCAGGCGGTGATTCTCATCTTTGGCACCCATAATAATTTGTTTTGACGTCTTTTTGATGGCATCATCAACAAGTGATTGAGGAATCTTCACCCTGCCATCCTCGTATTTGGCGCCGGCTTTTTCGAAAATTTCTATCGCCTTTTTATTTTCAATAATAATGCCGGTTTCTTCAAGAATCCGGCACGCTCCTTTATGAATAATGCTATAGTCGCTGTCTTTCAGAAACCTGTATCGTTTCATTTTTGTATGCTCAGCCATGCTGATTCTCCGTTTATTAGCAATGATAATAGTGATTCGGTTGTGCTGCACTTAACAGGCGCGGCACATCTTCACCTAAATTTTAACTCAGCTTTGATACCGCATCAAAAGCATCCTCGCAGTAATAATCGGCGCCAATCTTCTTAGCGAAATCTTCCGAAACAGGGGCGCCGCCAATCAATACCTTGACCTTATCTCTGAGCTTATGCTCTTCAAGCGCCTTTATCGCTTCTTCCATGTGTCCCATTGTTGTAGTGAGAAGCGCCGAAAGCCCGAGGTAATTGGCGTTGCTGTCTTTAACTGCCTGGATTATCTTGTCGGTCTTTACGCCGATGCCGAGGTCCTGTACTTCATAACCGGAACCCTTAAGCATGGTGGCAACAATATTTTTGCCAATGTCGTGAAGATCGCCTTCTACCGTAGCGAGAACGAATTTGCCTTTGGATTCGACTTCTCCGCCTATCATCATCGGCTCGAGTATTTCCATTGCCGCGCTGACGCATTCCGCCGAAGCGAGCATGTCAGGAATAAGATATTCACCGCTTTCATACAGGCGACCAACTTCTTCCATGCCGGGATTCAAACTGTTTGAGAGTATTTCTTTGGGCGAAATGCCCTCGTCTAAAGCTTTTTGGACGAGTTCCATCACGCCCGGCTGTCCTTCCATAGTGCCGTCGAATCCTTCGTCTTCACTGTCAATTCTACCTGCTATAAGATTTTTATTAAGTTCTTCCAACACATTACTCATTTTTAGCTCCTTTATCTTGTTATGAAAAATTGATTTCGGGTCTTAAACTTCGAATTTCTCCCGTGGCAGCAGCCCGGGAATTGATCTATATATTTCATCTATTGTTGATTCATCAAGTTTTTCATCGTCTCCGTTGAAAATTTCGTTCACTCTTTCATTCGCTTTTTCAAGGACTTCGTCTTTGTATTCCTTGGTCTCGAAGCGGTATGGCTCGCTGACAAACCCCAGTCGCCGAGCTTTCCGGATATATTTCGCAAACAATTTCGTCTGTGAGCCGGAAACCTTCCTTATCTCTTCGACCGCATCTTTTGCCTGATCGCTGTCGAAGCCCGCCTGTGTCAGGATGTTCTTGATAATTCCCACATGCTCATTATCCAAAACAGCCTGCAAGGGACTGAAGATATTCGTCTTATCGAGCAGCCCGAAAGCATAGTGAATATACTGCGCACCCGCCGACGCCACCGACAACTGCGCAAAAAGCTTCTCTACAGTCGCCTGCACTCCGGGGACCTTCGAATCGCCTACTCCCGCCGATGAATAGCAAGGTATGCCGTAATGCCGCGCCATTATCACCGCATTCATGTTATAATGAATGAATTCCGGCGCGCCGTAAAGGTCATGCAGATTGTCCAGCCGGGCTCTTACCGGCACTGCGCCATATAGAACAGGCGTTCCCGGATTTACCAACTGCGTTAATGTTATACCTGCAAGAATCTCAGCATTGATAAGCGACACAATACCTTCCTCGCGAATCGGCGCCGTTGAGCCGCCCTGCGGGGAACTTGAAATAACTGTGGGAAGTCCTCTCTTAGCTATCTCAATCAGCTTCTCTGTTGTATCTTCGACCATCTGCAGCGGGCTTTTGATAACGCAGGTGATGAATGAAAGAACCGGGTTATTCCTGAATTCCTCTTCGCCGCCGGCGATAATCTCGCCCATTTTGATAATATCATCGAGCTTGTCGAGATTGACAACGCCCGCCTGCACATGCTTTGTCATATACATCAAGGCTGCCAGGAATACATTTGCATCCTTATTGTCAAAATCAATCTCTTCATCCTGGATATTTACATTCCTTATGAAGAAGTCAACATTCTCCAGAGCATTACACAGCTTCGCCGACTGGCAGAGATGATTTACCGAGCCTCTCTCTTCCCTGTAATAAGGATAGTTTATCTCGACAGAGGGATCGTCTTTCTTGACAAAAGTTGCCGGTTCCATCATCTGAAAAATATTTGTCTCTGAGCCTGTTCCGAAGTGAATATGCGGCTCTCTCGCATCGAGTTTTAGCCGATTTGCCGGGTTTCTCGCGCCTAATATGACTTCTGTCGGGACGCTTCTCAGAGCTTCCTTCACTACATTTGCGGGTATGCTAACGCGGCGGCTGTTCTGATCTTCATTTTCCATTTCTACCCGGCAGCCCGCTTTCTCGTATATTTCCGCCGCTTTTTCGCTGAAGCATAATATGCCCGGATTCTCGAGTATCGACATGGAAGCTTCATCGATATACTCGATCTGCTTTTCGTCGATCCTCTCGACCGGTTTTACTATCACGCCTTTTCTAAAATCGTTTTCCATTGTACTTTGTTCGATATATTATGTATTATACTTTAAAACCCTCGTTCCTACGCTCTGGCGTTGGAACGCAATACCTTGACGCTCCAGCGTCAGTTTTCAAATAACATCAATCATCAAATTCGCCGGCTTTCACAGTCCTCGTGTAGCCGCGGCAGTGTCTGTCCTTGCCGTTTAAGAGTCTTCCCAGCGTCAGCGCCTTCTTGATACTCTTCCTCGTCGGATCGCATATTGCCGAATCCAATCCCAGCGCCATCGCCGAGACTAAAAACGCCTCATTAATGAGCGCTCTCTTCGGCAGCCCAAAAGAGACATTTGAGGTGCCCACTGTAGTTCTTGCTTCCGGCAGTCTCTCTTTGATAGCTTTGATAGTGTCGAGCGTTATCCTGCCGTTCTTATAATTTGAGGAAATAGGCATCACCAGCGAATCGAAATAGAAATTCTCCGGCTTTACGCCCACAGAATTGCCGGCTTCGAGTATAGCTTTACAATTGTCAAGCCTTTTCTCGACTTCCATCGGAATTTCGTCTTCGCTCATTGCGAGAGCTACTATCGGCACGTCATGCTCGGCAGCCAGAGGCAGCAATGCATCCAGCACAGCCTGATCTTTCTTGACGGAATTCAGCATCCAGTCTCTGCGCCCGTTGAGGTATTCGACGGATTCCTTAATGCTGCGCGGCTCCGGCGAATCGATGCAGAGAGGCTTTTCAGTATTATCCAATGCCAGATCAATAAGCCACTTCATGTCGGAAATTTCCTGATCGGTATCTCCCATACCGGTACCGGCATTCAAGTCTATATACGTGGCTCCTGCCTTATCCTGATTTATGATTTCTTCTTTAATTTTTTCGCTGTCGTGCGCTAAAATCGCTTCTGAGATTGATTTTCTTGTTGCATTAACTCGTTCGCCAATTACTATCATGACTTAACTCCTTCGGTTATTCTTATTTTCGGGTATAATTCAGTGAGATCGTTTTCAATATCTTTATCTATGTATAATTCGGGTTCGCTTCCGAGGATTTCCAGAACCTTCTCATGTGCTCTTTCGGCTGCGGTCTTGCTGCCCTGTGCTGTCCAATCTTCGCGGCTCTGGCGGTCGCTAATAGTGGGTTTATAATGCTCTTTCTTCATGAATCGGCGCGTATGACGCTCTGCTATGAAGTTGCCGCCGGGACCCGCGTTTTTAATAGAACTGAATGCCATTGTATCTTCATTTACATTGATTCCTTTAATTGAGCGGCTTACCATGCCGAGAATATCATTGTCAATGACTATCTTTTCTTTGCTTACCGTGGTGGCAAATTCCATAAGCCCGGCTGCATCGTGGATGAAATCGCCGCCTGCAAGTCCTACCAGCAGGTTATTAACGGCTGATTCATATCCGCACTGAGCGTCGAGCGTCTTGGAATCGCTTATTCCCGCTGTCGAGTAATACGGAAAGCCGTAATGGCGGGCTAATTGCGCCGTAGCGGCGTTTATCATCCCGCTTTCCACCGGACCGCCAAGATATTTGACATTGAGCAGATCGACGGATGTAGCGACGCTGCCGTAAATTGCCGGCGCTCCAGGATTTGCGAGCTGTGTCAGCATCATGTGGATCAGTCCGTCGCAGTTCTGTATCACAAGCGTCCCCGCCAGTGTCACCGGCGCCGTAGCCCCGCAAAGCGGCTCGACAGGCACCGCTACCGGTATACCCTGACGAGCAACCTGCATAGCATAACTGCCGTACTTGCTGTCAACTCTCAGCGGGCTAATGCCGCATGTAATGATCGAAATAAAGGGTTCTTCTCTCAGTTTCGCGGCGCTGCCGGCTACTTTTTCCGCCATAGCTATAACATCGTCTATACCTTTCGATGTATAAACGCCGCCCATAATATGCTTTGAAGTATATTTCATTCCTGCATAAAAGCGGTTTACGTCAACATTTTCAAAAGGGACTTCATTCGGATAGGTCGGAAGAAGCATAAGATGTACATTATCCATCTTATCGACAATGCGGATAATGTCATTAAGATCATCCAGCGTCGCCGGCACTTGTTCGCCGGTGTCATAATTTAGTACATTCAGAGCCGTTCCACCGGTACCGAAATATACATTGCCGGAATTCAGATGTATGTTATTCTTAGGATCTCTTCCGTACAGCGTCAACTGCGATGGCACAGTAGAGATAATATCCTTAACCTGATCTTCCTTAAGCCGGACAATGCGCGACTCGTGCTCTACATTTGCGCCGGCTTTCTTGAACATTTCGAAGGCTTCCTCCTGTTGAACTTCGAAGCCTACCTCCTCAAGCGTTTGCATGCTTTTCTCATGGATCTGGCTAATATCCTCTTCAGACAGAGGTTGATACTGCCAGCGAGTGGTACTCGTTTTGTTACTACCCATAAACATAATTCTCTCTTTATTTTTTATTAATTTCTGTTTTCGCGTTTGTAAGGGCAATTCTCGCGTGAACAATCCCTGCAAGCGTTGCCTGTAAAGTCGTTCGATGCATCGGGGCATATTCCGATGATACCCGATATGGATTTTCGGGGCGACATCAGACAATCATCTGATAATTTAACATCGAGCTTTTTGTATGGAAGCAGGCTGAACAATTTCTTCTGTTCAGCTATTGACCAGTCGCAATATCCCGGACTGTATCTCATAGTTGCCCGAGCGCCGTTTGTCAATTTTTTTGTAATCGTTTTTTCGAGATACTCTGCTGCGGATTCTATAGCTATCGATGCCGCAGCGTCAAGAATAAATCCGTAGTGCGGGCGCTTTTTGATATTATCCGCGATAAGCTTATCTGCTTCCTCGCCTAAAGTAACAAGGAAAACTGCTGCTTTATCGCATGGATCAAATACTTTGCGGATCTTTTTGCTTTTAATGTTAAGCTCGCCATCCGGTATAGTCAAACCATTATCATCGGTCAAAGGCAGTGTCTTGTACATAGCTTTCGCCTTTGCGCAGCTATTGATCTCATTGATAGCCTTTTCGATCTCTCTTTTGGTTCTTCTGGTGATACTCTTTTTCGAACCATTTCTGATTTTGCGCACCAATCTTTCCGGTTTAATCTCGATCGGTATTGAGCCTAACAATTTGTACTCCACTTTTTCACCCGTTTATTTTTGTTACAAATTAAAAATACTTAAACTGTAAAATATATTTATCTTAATCCTTATAATTTACTAAAGCGCATAATTGATCAAGAATCTCCGCTGCTATATCAGTCCTGATCCAGCGGCGCTTTATCAACTTTCTCTTCGCCAATAATCTTTATTATATTCTCAAGTGCGGAATATATGCCGTAAACCTCAGTCGGGCTAAGATTACTAAGCCCCCTCATAAGTTTATCTTCAATCAGATCCGGAAGTATTCCGGCGAAATCCTTACCTTTGTCGGTAAGTTCCAGCAGAGATGTCCTTCTGTCATTCTGCTTTTTGATTCGTTGAACCAGCCCTTTTTCCTCGAGCCTGTCGATAATGCCGGTAATATTCGAGGGTGTCACGTTAAGTTTCCGGCTCAACTCGACCGAAGAAAGAGGCACCTCGGATGAATTCAATGTCTTAAACACCAGACTCTGCGGACCGGTTATACCATACCTTTTCACCATCTCACTTGAGTCGTGGGCAGTCAGGTTAACAATCCTGCGCAGTGCCCAGACTATGTTTTTTATGCTGTTTTTGAATTCTTCGTCCAAGAGTTTGTGTTTTTATTTGTTTCACAATATCAGAGTACCAATATAATAATAATTTTGTAATATTCAAAGTGTTAAATATTTAACTGTTAATATTTTATTTATTGAATATTAACAAGCTAAGCATTTGCAATACCTGAAATTATTAGAATATATGAAAATATTTATGAATAAAAATTAACAACATTTTTAGCACAGATTAATATTTTTTGATATAATTAGTATATAAGACAAATAATATTTGTCAATCCTAATTTATCATATAAAATACGCATCATTCATACATGTCTTTCATTGCTGCATATCTTTTGCGGATTTGATAAATTAATATCTATAATAAATTATTTATAAAAAGAAAGATGTAAAAATATTGACTTACTAATTCAAACAAAACAAGTTTTGAAACTAAAAAAATGGAGAAATATAAACTTGGTAAGATTTGGAAATTTTTTTTAATTTTGTGTTTTATCATTAAACAGAATAATAATATTTTATGAATACTCAACTGGGGGACCCTACATGAAGCTGTTAAAATCAATTTTCCTGGTAATTTTTATCTTCAATCTTACTTTATATGCCCAAACCGAAGAACAAAAGCAAGAAATGCTTCAACTTGCCAGAGAAAAATCAACCGAATGGCAGAATCAAAGAAAACAAGCCGAACAAATTGCTAAAGACCTTGATATGCCGATCAGAAGTACTACTCCCGACGGCAGAACTTATGAACTCGAAGGCTATTTAGATGGCACTTTTTTATATATGACAACCAATAACGTTGACGCTGCTAAAACAATTTCAACCGACAAACTCTGGCCCGGTGGTTCGACTGGATTCGACCTCACCGGTAATGGACAAACCCTTGGAGAATGGGACGCCGGAAAAGTACGGGAAACACATCAAGAATTGGTCGGAAGAGTGACTCAAGTTGACAACTCTCCAAACTGGCACAACCATGCTACTCATGTTGCAGGCACTATGATAGCTGCCGGAGTTGAAGCTAAAGCTAAAGGTATGTCTTATGAGGCTGTCCTCGACGCCTATGATTGGAACAACGACGAAAGCGAAATGCTGAGCGCTGCTGCAAACGGGCTCAGAGTGTCCAATCATTCCTACGGAATAATAACGGGCTGGTACTATAATTTCTTTGGCGACGGTCGCTGGGCATGGTTCGGTCATAGAGGTATCGATGAGGAGGAAGATTTTTATTTTGGAGCTTATACAAATACTACAAAAGGATGGGATGAAGTAGCTTATAATTCTCCTAATTATCTCATTTGCGTAGCAGCAGGTAATGACCGAAACGACGCTCCCGGCAATCAACCGGTCACCCATTGGTCATATAATCCAAATACTGATTCATGGGAACTGACCAGTACTTATCGTGAAAAGGATGGTGGTGCTGACGGATATGACTGCATCAGCCACCAGTCAATTGCAAAAAATGTTCTCACTGTCGGCGCAGTCAATGCTATCCCTTCCGGATACTCCGAGCCCTCTGATGTAGTGATGTCATCTTTCAGCAGTTGGGGACCTGCCGACGACGGAAGGATCAAACCCGATGTTTGCGGTAACGGCGTTGGTCTTTATTCCAGCACAGCCAATTCAAACTATGCCTATTCTAATTACAGCGGAACATCAATGGCTGCACCGAATGTTTCAGGCTCAATAGGTCTTTTACTCAATCACTGGGAAAATCTTACCGGCAGCGACGAAATTCGCGCAGCATCCATGAAAGGTTTGCTTATCCACACTGCTGATGAAGCGGGTACAACCACCGGACCCGATTACAAACATGGCTGGGGACTCGTCAACACTGCAAAAGCCGCGCAGGTAATGTCTGACAATTCCGAATATATCAATGATTTCCGCATTCAGGAACTCACCCTTGATGACGGAGAAACAATCGAAATTAAAGTCTGGAAAGATAATAATGCTCCGATAAAAGCAACAATATGCTGGACAGATCCAGCTCATGATCCACAGGCGGAAAAACTTAATGACAGAACACCAATGTTGATTAATGATTTGGATTTAAGACTTGAAACTGCTGCTAAGTCACATCAGCCCTGGGAACTCAATCCCGACAATCCTTCCGCCGCAGCAGAAAAGCAGGATAACGATGTCGATAACATCGAACAGATTGAAATTGAAAGTCCCGAAACCGGATTGTATGTAGTTAAAATCAGCCATAAAGAGAATCTTACGAATGGATCTCAGGACTTCTCTCTTATTTTAAGCGGTGTAAAATCGCTTGTACCGCCTATAGCTATTAATCCTGCTGACGAGGCAACTGATATTCCAACCATGCCTGAATTCAGATGGGAAGCTCAGGCAACCGCAGAGAACTACCATCTGCAAATATCCGAAACACCTGACTTCTCGACAATCGTAGAAGATATTCAAAATATCGATGGCAATATGAAATTTGTCAGCGGGCTGAAAAATCTGCACGTCTACTACTGGCGTGTAAGAGCGGAAAATTCTCACGGCGAGGGTCCTTGGTCGGAAGTTTATGAATTTACGACAACAGGCAATCCACCTACACTATCTTATCCTAATAACGGCATGATAGACGCCGATTTTGATATTCAGTTCAAATGGCAAAATCTATATGGCGATGTTAACTACCGCCTGCAGATAACCGAAACAGGAGATTTTTCAGATTTAGTCGAGAATATTCCGGCAATTGATACAAATGTAAGAAATGTCGGTGGTTTCGTCAATCTGGAACAATATCACTGGCGTGTCAGGGCAGAAAATGAAAATGGCATCGGTCAGTGGTCATCATCATTCAGCTATACCACAAAAGGTGTACAACCCGAACTGATCAGCCCGGCAAATGGAGATGAAGCCGCTGATATTGAGCCGGCAATGGTCTGGAAGTCCATAATCGGTAACGTCACTTATACTCTTCAAGTGGCTGCCGATACCACTTTTGCCAATCCTTTATTTGAATTCACCGACATTTCAGATACCAATTTCACAATTCCACCTCTTGAATATTTTACAACATATTACTGGCGCGTCCGTGCTGAAAGCCCGGAAGCCGTCGGCTTTTGGTCGGATACTTGGAGGTTCAGAACGACTCCGGATATACCGGAAATTGTTGACAATCCCGAATCAAGAGGTGTATGTTTAGGTAATGACCTCGACCTGAATGTTGTGGCTACCGGACGTATAATGCAATTCCAATGGCAGAAAGACGGTGAAAATATTACCGGAGAAACAAAACCAACACTCTTGATCGATGATGCAGATTTCGAAACCTCCGCAGAATACCGCTGTATGATAACTAACAGACCAGGCAATGATACTGTTTATACTAAAAATGCTCTGATTTATGTGGCTATAAACACAGAGATCACCCGCCAGCCTGAAACTCAGTATGTACCGGAAGGAGGCACGGCATTTATAGAGTTTAAATCCCATGTCAGAGGATTTCCTCCTGATATGCAGCCGGAAAAAATCCAATGGTACATGGGTACGGAAGAACTTGAGAATGATGACAAATACGCAGGTGTCAAATCCAATGAACTCAGCATCAGAAATATCACAAAACAGGATGCGCTCGAAGATTTGTGGGCTGAAGTCATTGGTTTCTGCGGAGACAGAGTTGAAACAGATCGCATAAATGTTTACATCCCAAGCGTGACTTTCACTCAGCATCCGCAGCCTGTGGAAATATGTGAAGGCGAAACCGCAATATTCACCGTAGACGCCGAACCATCTAACACTAACTGGGATCTTAATATTCAGTGGTATCAGGGTACTGATGCTGTTGAAAATGTTGATGGTATCACCGGCGCAAAATCAAAAACTTTGACAATCCCGGATGCTGAGGAAGAACATGCAGGCGATTACCACGCAGAAATAACCATTGAGCAAAGTTCAATTATATTTAAGTCTGATCCCGCAACATTTACAGTCAATCTTAAGCCTGAAATTACAAAGGATCTTGATGATGAGTTAATATTGGAAGAAGACCAGATACTTGATCTGGAAATCGAAGCAACCGGAACGGAACCTATAGATTATCAATGGTATAAAGACGGCACAGCTGTCAATAATGCGACAAGTTCAAGTTACAGCACTACTGTCACAATGGTCGATGCCGGCGATTATTACTGCATCGCAGCAAATGAATGCGGCGAAGCTATTTCAAATATTATTACTGTGGTAGTTAACCAAAAAGATATTCTCTCTGCCAGTGAACAGTCTGGTGATTTAGAGCTTAAGAACGTTCCGAATCCATTTAACGGAACTTCCGAGATCAGCTTTAATCTCGAAGCGAATTCAAATGTTAAGCTGACTGTTACTGACATGCTGGGTAACGAGATCGCCAGGCTGCATGATGGTAATCTTTCACCGGGTAGAAGATCATTTACATTCAACGCATCAGGTCATAATTTAACCTCAGGTGTTTATCAGTATATCCTCAATATTGACGGCAAAATAAGAACTGGAAGAATGCTTTTGATTAAATAAATCAATCAGAAATCGCTGCACTTAGCAAAAACGCCCTGCTTCTTTGCAGGGCGTTTTTTTATCGCACATTTTGCATTAGAACATGAACAATATCTTATTCACCCTTATCCCCAACCCTTCTCCCGGCGGGAGAAGGTTGTAAGAATTTCTTTTTACACTGAAAGTCCCTTCTCCACTTGGGAGAAGGGATTTAGGGATGAGGGAATTCTTCTAATGAATTTTCCCATCTAACACTTTTGTAAGCACAAATCTCCCATAGGTTTATCAAAAACCAGGGGTCAAATAAAAATCCACCCCGCCCTCGCCACACTAAAGCGTGGTTTCCGCTGAGCTGCAACTGCGCTCGGGCACCCCTCAAAGAGTGGAATTCCGTCAGATGTAACATCTGACGGGACGTTCTGAGGCGAGTTAGCTGTTT
>CAZXYS010000047.1:0-25159 GCA_964645005.1 uncultured Hyphomicrobiales bacterium
TCCGGAGTCCCTTATATATCAATCACTTACTTAATTTAAGTGTCAAAGTCAAGAAGAATAAAAGGAATCTACTAATTGAATTTTTACCCCATCTTAAACAATTGTACTTTAACGGCATACAAATCAAATTAATGTAAGTTATACTGTATTGCGACTACCCCTACTCTATCATCCCCGGCGCTCTACTTGATATGTCGTACACGACGTGGTTTATGCAACGCACCTCGCTTATTATTCGGTTGGACTTTCCAGCAGTAAGTCACGGGGTATTGTTGATGATGTAGAATAATTATCGCAGCATGCTGCTGAGAATGATCCCATCAGTGGGATGAAACATGCATCATGAAAAATAATTCTTCAAAAAAAGATCTTCAGATTCTCTTTTACCAATTAAGATTAATAAAGCATCCTCATTGAATTCAATATTTGGATCAGGATTAACAAATGTTTCGTCATCTTGTTTAATTGCAATAACATTGCATCCGGTATTTTGTCTGATATTCGAATTCTTCAGATTGCTGCCAACAAGTCTTGAAGGGACTTTTGATGTAAACACATCTATCCCTTCGCTCAGCATTATTATTTGGTGCTCTTTATGAAAATTGAATACGGCATTAGCTGTCAGTGATGTGTAAGACATTACCAAATCAGCGCCGGCTCTTCTTAAAGTAGAAACATTTTTATCGGTATTTGCTCTGCTGATGATCTGTATATCCGGTCTTAATCTTCTACAATAGATAGTAAGATAAATATTCATGTCATCATCGCTTGTGGATATTATCACTGATGGAGCCTTTTCAATTCCGGCTTCTTCCAGAATCTTTATATCTGCGGCATTCCCAACTATTGTCTTATCAGAGATCGTTACATTTTTTTGTTCTTTCTCAATCATGATAAAATCGATTTCCCGTTGAGTCAGACCATTAGCAACAAATTTTCCAACTCTGCCTGAACCAATTATTACTACCGGATGTGTTTGTGTTCCGTAAATAATAAATGTTTCATTATAATAATCAATATTTTCCTTCTCGCCAACTATGACAAGTACCGTAGATTTTTGAATAACATAATCCGGTTTGGCATCGATAAAGTCGCCATGTTCCCAAAAACCAATAACATTGATACCAATATTTTCCCGCAGATGCAACTCCGGCAGGGTTTTACCTATTAGGGGCGTGCCCATCGCCGGAGCCTCTGCGATGATTAAATTCTCGAATTGTCCAATATTAGTAGCCGAAGCATTAAAACCTAATGTTCTTCTTGCAAATGCTTCGCCAATCATCTTTCGCGGTTCAAAAACTAAGTCACTGCCGGCTAATTCTAAAATATCAACTGAATCATGCGAATCAGCCGTCGTAACAATTTGAGTAGTTTGGGTAAATTCCCTGATTGTAAAAGCAATGTTTGTATTAATTTCGTCAGAATTCGAAGCGAAGATCATAGATGCTCCATCTGTGCGCATTTTTTTATAAGTTTCCGGGTCATCCAGGAATCCATAACCAACTTTATAACCAATATCATAAATCTCCAAAGCCTTTTTCAGGTCATCCAGAATTATTATATAATCATTCCCATATCTTGTAAATTTTTCTATTAATGATACAGTAATTTCTTCAAAAGATGTAAAAATAATATGGTCTTTTGTACCTACTGGAAGTGATCTGGGAGCTCTGGATTTTTTCTGTGCTTCTATCCAGGGTGAATAAAAGAATTGAATGAATGTGAAAGGCAAGAGAACTAAAAGCAGCAAAATTCCGGACATGAGTACAACTATTGAAAATAATCTTCCTAAATCACTATGAAATGTAATATCTCCGAAACCAAGAGTACTCATTACCGTAAGCGCCCAATAAAACCCTGTTACCCAACTATGATTTTGACCTTCGTAATCCATTATTACGTGAAAAAAAACAGTATAAACACTAACCAATAAAAACAGTATTAATATAAAAATAAACAGAAATTTTAAGTTCCGTTTTGAACTTTTATTTTGAAAGAAGTAAGAAAGTTGAGAGCTGATAAACTTCATACAATATTTAACTTATAGTTTAAATAACTTAACTGAATATAAAATTAACTAATTATTGCAATTATCCAAAGTGAAATAATGAATTATCTCTCAATTAACTCTTGCGGGCACGCCAGTGCAACTTAAAATGGGTTTTGGTCACAACTTCACTTCCCATTTTCAACAATTGTAGAAGATAATTCTAATTTTGACAAAGATATAAAACCATCAATTTATATTAATCAAGTGCTCTTTGGTCTTTAATAACATGTAATTTGAGTCTCATTTAATACATTATCGACTTTTTTTGATTCAAACTCCGTATTCCCGCAGTTATGGCATTCTTTCATCATTTATTTCTATTCTGAAATATCAATTAAAATCATACACTTCCGCTTCAATTTTTTTAATCCTGTTCGATTTTTTTTGGATAAGAGCTAAAGTTTCTCGCTGAGTCTCCGGCGTAAAATACTTTTCGCCGCAGCGGGTGCAGGCGAGGGCAGGAATATTCTTGACCAGATATAATTTATCGTCAATGTTAAAAACATTATCAACTTTTTTTGATTCAAATTCCGTGTTTCCGCAGTTATGGCATTTGTTGGTCATTTCAATTGTCAGATGAATTTGTAATTAAAGTCTGTTTGTAGGGATATAGAAATTCTTCAAACTCCATTAATCTATCGAATGCAATATGTATATAATATGGTTTCATTAGATCTTTTTTTCTTCGTGTCCAATTGCTTATGTCAGACTCAATTTCATCTATATCAAACGTTTTTTTATTTTGGATAATAAAATCAATAGCGCCAAGAAGCTCTATGCTCAAAGGCGTTTCAAATCCATCGATAAGTTGATTTATAAGGTTCATCCTTATCTTCTGTTCATCATTAATTTCTTGTTCAAGATAATCGTCAATTTCAGGAATAGTATCATAATTTAATTCAATCTCGACATTTGGATTATTATTATCAGTGTTGTAAAAAATATAGTATCCGTTTAATACTTTCAATACATGGTTAAGATTATGAGCGTAAGGACCATACCAGCCTTTTTCGAATTTAAGTCTGAGATCCTCGCCAAATCTTTGTATAAAATAAGCTAATTTCTGAGCTACCAAAAGAGTGATATCATCGCCTAAAGCTAAATAATTCCTGAAAGACCCAAGTAATATCGCTCTTGAGCCAGTTAACTCAGGTTTCTGTTTTTTGTTATTTTCCTTTGGAATAAAAGATGGTTCATAAACATTAATTTTTATATTTTTAAACTGCGAAAGATACTTTTCGATCAGATGTTTTACTTTATCCCATTCTAATTTTCCATTACCCGCGCCCAACGGTGGAATTGCTATAGACTTTATGTTTTTTATCCGAATAATTCTTACTAATTCTTTCAAACCTTCTTCGATATATTCATATTTTGAAGGATTGCGCCAGTGGACTTTTGTGGGAAAATTAATAATATATTTTGGTTGGAACTGACCGGTTTGGGTGATTAATAGCTTCCCTGTTCGTAACTCGTTATTATCGCAAGCCTGCTTATAAATTTTATAATTCTGAGGAAAAGCTTTTTTGAAAGCCAACGCAACACCTTTGCCCATAACACCAACTGTGTTGACGGAATTTACCAGAGCTTCGGCTTCGTCGTTAACAATATTTCCCTTTTTGTAGATGATCATATTTTAATAATAATAGTTTTTTCGAATTTTAGCAACTAAATTTTCTAACGAGTATATTTCTTTTAATTTATCAACTTTTTCTAGCGCACTTTTATTATAAACTGCTATACCAATAATATCTTGTAATTTGATTGTCTGATAAATTAAAAATTCGGCTTGTTTTCTTCTTTTCCGGTCTTGATCTTCCTCAGTATTAGCCCAAAATTCATCCTCAATAACATCCCAATCAAGTTTATCCAAATCTTTAATTGAATCAAATACTTTAGAAACACTCGCATTTGCCTTCCCATCAGTAAAATAATACAAATAATCTTCATCAACAATCTTTTCAATCGAAGAAACTAAATAAACGATCTCTTCTGGCTCTCTTTGTTGGACATCTTTAAATCCATGTCTGATCATATATAGCATTGGCGCCTTGGCGCAAAAGTAAAAGCTTACGAAATCACTTAACTTAAGATTACCCGTAATAATTCTACTTTTTCTAATGTTGATTAGCGAACTATCCCCTATCGGAATATAATTTGGATCTTTTAACACGAAATTTTGAGAGCATATTTTTCTATTTTGAAAAATATGTTTTAGGTTATCAATGTGAGTAATTCTGTATAAAAGTCTATTTAACATAATTGATCATCACTCCCACTCTATCGTCCCCGGCGGCTTACTCGTGATATCGTATGTCACGCGGTTAATTCCGCGAACTTCATTGATAATCCGGTTGCTCATGCGGGCAAGGACCTCGTAGGGCATGTGATACCAGTCGGCGGTCATGCCGTCGGTGGATGTGACGGCGCGCAGGGCGCAGGTATGCTCGTAGGTGCGGGCGTCGCCCATCACGCCGACGCTCTTGACCGGCAGCAGTACCGAGAATGCCTGCCATATCTCGTCGTACAAGCCGGCGCTGCGGATCTCTTCGAGGTAAATGTCGTCGGCTTTGCGCAGCATATCGAGGCGTTCCTCCGTGACGGCGCCTAAGATGCGGATGGCAAGTCCCGGACCCGGGAACGGATGCCGGTTGACGAACCACTCCGGAATGCCCAGTTCGCGACCGACCTCGCGCACCTCATCTTTGAAAAGCTCGCGTAAAGGTTCCAGCAGCATGAGATTCATCTTCTCGGGCAGTCCGCCTACGTTGTGGTGCGATTTTATCGTGACTGACGGACCATTTACCGAGACGGATTCAATCACGTCGGGGTATAGAGTCCCCTGCGCGAGCCACTGCGCATCCTGGAATTTCTTTGCTTCCGCCTCGAAAAGCTCTATGAAAGTATTGCCTATAATCTTCCGCTTCTCTTCGGGATCTTCAACGCCTTCGAGCCTGTCAAGGAATGTATCCGTGCCATCCACAAGATCAAGATTAATATTGAATGTTTCCGTGAAAAGCTCGTACACCTGCTTGCTTTCGTCGGTGCGCATAACGCCGGAATCGATGTGGATGCACTGCAGGCGCCCGCCCAGTGCTTCATTTAGCAGAACTGCGAGTACCGTCGAATCCACACCGCCGCTAACCGCGCAGATGACGCGTTCATCGCCGACTTTCTCTCTAATTTCTTTTATTGATGTTTCTATAAATGATAGAGCGCTCCAGGTTTCCGTGCAGCCGCAAATTTCTCTTACGAAATTGTTGAGGATCTTCTTCCCGTGTTCGGTATGGTGGACTTCGGGGTGGAACTGCACGCCGTAGATCTGCTTCTCCTTCGAGCGGACAGCGCATATTGGCGAATTGTCCGAATGGGCGATGATATCGAAGCCGTCCGGCGCTTTTGAGAGGGCGTCGCCATGGCTCATCCAGACGCGCGATCTCTCAGGCAGTTCCTTGAAAAGATCTTCTTTTGAATCTATCGTTAAAAATGCACTGCCGTATTCACGGCGGGCAGCGGGATCAACCTTACCGTTATTCTGGTGGGCTGTCACCTGCAAGCCGTAGCAAATGCCCAGTACCGGAACTCCGAAAGCGGAAATATCGAAGTCCGGCAGCGGTGAATTTTCCTCGAACACACTGGATGGACTGCCGGAAAGAATTATGCCGGAAGGTTGAGAATCACGTATTTCTTTTTCGTTGACGCTAAATGGTTTTATCTCGGCAAAAACGTCGCATTCGCGCACTTTTCGTGCTATCAACTGCGTGTATTGCGAGCCGAAATCGAGTATTATTATCTTTTCGCTTTTTTCCATATCAAAAACTTTTAGTTATCAATTTTATAATTATCCGAAAATAACTAATTTTTACTCAAATTTAATGATATTTAACCCGGATGTTTCATTAGGACTACTCACTTTTACGAACATAGTACATTTAAAAGAATTAGAGAAACCACCCCTGTATCCCCTCCTTACTAAGGAGGGGAAAAGAAGGGGTGGTTAAGTTCTTAGGATTAAGCTATTTATTCTACTATATGTTTATCCTATTGCAAAATATGGGTTTAAGATTAAGCATTTAAGCGGATCTCAATGGCTTCTGCGCTCGGCAATAGATGCCTGAAACCGTCCGGCAGGTCATCGGGAATGTAATATTCGCTTATCCCTATCGGATTGTCAATATTTTTCAAAGAATATTCGGCTGTCATTTTGTTAGCTTTTTTGCATAAAAGAAGACCTATAGTGGATTTATCCTCCACCGTTTTTATTTGATCATTGAAAGTGTTTAGGTAAAAGTTCAGCTTGCCGGAATATTCCGGTTTGAAATCATCAATTTTCAGTTCCACGATGAAATAACAGTGCAGGCGGGTGTGATAGAAAACCAGGTCAACATAGAAATCATCATCGCCCACGGTCAACAGTTTCTGTTTCCCAAGAAATGCAAAGCCGTAACCGAGTTCCATCAGGAATTTAGTCATATTATCCAACAGGGCATTCTGCAAATCCTTCTCTTTCATCTTTTCGCTAATATTTAAGAACTCAAAGAAATAAGGGCTTTTCAAAATCTCATGCGCCAAATCAGAATCCGGCTGCGGCAGTGTCAACTCAAAGTTATTTATAGACTTACCCTGCCTCTCATACAAATTTGATTCAATCTGGTGAACCAACACACTGCGCGACCAGCTATTTTCTATTGTTTTTAGGACATAGAACAAAGCGCAGTGTATATTTTCGCATTTTGTAATTATTGCTATATGATGACCCCAGGGTACAAGAGAAAGTATGCTTTTCAATACATTTTCAAATTGGTCAACAACTTGTTGGCTTTTTTCATCATTTTCATCATCGGCTTTAAGTTCTTTATTTTCCAAGTCTTTGTCCGTTTCTTGAAATTGGCTAACAAGCTGTTGGCTTTTTTCAAGCGTGATTGTTATATAATCCGGAATTTGTGGGCTAAACTTAGTTTTATCAATGGTACCCATCATTTTCTTTATTTGGCTAACAGCTTGTTGGCTTTTTTCAAATGTTTGAGAATAGTAGCTATACCATTGTTTTATAAATTTTATGTTCGAGATTGAAAACCCCTTCATCTCCGGGAATTCCTCAGATAAATCCTTGCTCAATTGAGAGATAAACCCATCCCCCCAGTTTGTCTCCGCCTGCTTGTTGACAATCAACTTTCCGAGATCCCAGTACATTAGGAGCAGCTCTGAATTTACCCTGATAGATGCCTTGATCTGCGACGTCTTGACCTTCCACTTGATTTCTTTCAGCAGTAAAGAATAGTCATTGTCTAACTGAATACGGGCTTTGCTCATAACAAACCTCGATAATTGTTTAACTTTTTCAAATTTTTGATTAACTAAATATAATATTTTTTTTGATTTTATGCTAAATATTGCATTAGAAAATTTTATTATACTCGTAAATAATGTCAACAAAGTGCTTTAGCGCTTTGCAAGGGGTCTGAATAACTACGTTTTTGCAGCAAGCTAAAGATTGCTGTTACGCGCGCTTACAAATAAATGTACATATTTAATGAACAATCTCGGTTTATGCGATTCAATGCAAGCAAAAAAAACAGGGATAATTTTAATATTACCCCTGTTTTATTCAATTTAATTATTCATCATTTTATTTCAATTTAAATGACTGTACGCACTTGCGGAATATCGGCGCGAACTTATCCGCTTCCGGCTTATACCAATTTATGGTTATCCGGTACAGCTTCTTGCCGTCAAGGATGAAGTACATTTCACCTCGTATGTTTTTACGTGGAGTGTAAGCGAAAGTAAATCCTTTCTTCCCGCTGAGTGTTACTTCATTCAGCTGAGAGCCGTTTACGGATTGCTGAGTGTTCTTTACGGTCTTCTCGAGATTTGTGTTCTCCTTGACCTCCATGACATCAACTTTGATGTAACTGTCGCCGCGTCTCTGTCCGAGATAATATCCGCCTTCTCTGTCAAAGTTCTCGGGGATCTTGATGGTAAATCCTTCACCTGATACGGTCTTCATCGTTTCCGATGGGGGCGGCGCTTCTTCGCGGACAGTGTCTGTCGGTGTTGGCGCCGGCGTATGGGCAAGTTTTACATTTTCTATGATTTTATCAAATGCCTGTTTGTAGTGCTCATAAGTATTGCTGAAGCATTCGAACATGATTACTGTCGCAATAGTTGTATCTTTTGCTCCTACATAAAGATCGCCATGGAAAACGCCGTCTTCAAGCTCAAAAGTATAGTGCGAATGCTTTGCTTCTATTCCATCGATGGTGACCGTTTCCGGATCGGTGTAAACATCTTTCTCGAATAAAAGCGACTTCTCGTAAATATCCTGTAGTGTTGTTGTATCATTCATATCAATGGTTACCAGCTCAATTTTTGCGCTGGGCATACCTTCGGGATCATATTTCCTAAAGCGCTCCATTCCTGCCTTGGAAGTATAGCATAGAAACCTTTTGCCTGCAGTTGTCTTTGCTAGATACCAATTTTCCGGATAATCAATCGAAAATTCGGTCAGCATATCGGTATAATTCGTCAACTCGCCGATTTCTTTTGTTTTCGGCTTGCTTTCACAGTTCCAGATTATCATTCCTGCTAAGAGTGTCATTAAAAATATTTTTAAAAGCTTTTTCATTTAACCTTCTCCCGGTATATTGTTAAAATATTTATAGATATTGTTTGGAAGCCAATTTTCAAGGAAGTTAATTATATTTAATAATTTCAAAAATAATAAGGTTTCTGAGAATGTCAAAATGATAATTTAAAAATTGCGTCGAAATTTTATTAAGGTTTTTATTTTACCAGTGTTAATTATTCTTAGCTCCTTCAGCAATCCATGTTCGTAAACCCTGAATATGATTTTCCTCTACTTTTGGAAGCCAAACGTAATTAAACGGACAATTAGACGGATATTTTTCAATAGTCTGAATTAGCAAACTCCCATCCGGATCATGTGGTCGGACCATAGCTCCGGATTTTGCGCTCATCATCGAAAAATGAGTCTCCAGACTGAATCCTGCCTCCCTTGATTCCTCGCTGTGACAGCCTCTGTAAGCGCAAGTAAACTTCATGAATGGCTGTACATGCTGCTGGAAACTTACATTTGAATCCGGAAATTCAATGTCTTTAGTATTGTTGATAGTGTTATCGCCGCAAGAAAGCAGCCCTATCATCGTAAAAACTGTCATCGATAAGATTAGTAAAGTTCTCATCAGTAACATTCCTTATCATTGGGGAAATTCTTATTTCTGACATCATCAGCATAGTTCTTAAAGGCTTTTTTCATCTCTTCGTAAAGCTCAGCGTAACGTCTGACAAATCTGGGATTAAAATCTATAGTCAAGCCAAGCATATCCGTATAGACAAGTATCTGACCGTCGCAAAAAGAGCCTGCGCCTATGCCAATAGTTGGTATCGATAAAGATTCAGTAATTCTCTTCCCGAGTTTTGCCGGTATTTTCTCCAGAACAATTGAAAAACATCCCGCTTCCTGCAATACATGAGCTTCGTCGTATATTCGCGATGCTTCTTCATCGGATTGTCCCCGCGCCCTGTAAGTGCCAAATGAATGAATACTCTGCGGCGTAAGCCCGAGATGCCCCATCACCGGTATGCCAACCTCAGTCATACGCGCTATAGCGTCCTGCACATATTTTGAGCCGCCTTCCAGCTTCACCGCAGAGGCGCCGCCTTCTTTCATCATTCTTCCCGCATTCCGGAAAGCTTCCTCAGGTGATACCTGAAAGCTCATAAATGGCATATCCGACACTATCAACGGTCGCGTCGAGCCTTTCACAACAGCTTTTGTATGATAGACTATATCATCCAGGCTAACGGGTATCGTCGTATCATGCCCCTGCACAATATTGCCAAGTGAATCGCCGACCAGAATCAAATCCACACTGGATTCATCCAGTATCCTAGCAATAAGAGCATCGTAAGCTGTCAGAGCAACGATCTTCTGCCCTGTATTCTTCATCTCCTGGAGCCGCTTTGTTGTTACTTTTCTCGGATCTATTTCCTGATCTTTTTTCTCTGCCATATTATCTTTCAATTATTCAAATTATTCCTGTAAAATCCATATTTTTAAATATATTAAATTTTTAGTAAAAAAGCTCATTCTTTGCTAAATAATTTGATCGTTTTTGCTAACTTTATAAATTTCTTTAAATTTGGATTCAAAATACAAAATTGCATTTTTGGCAAATAACAGCTAACTTTTTTAAATTTCTCTCTTTGAGGGGTGCCCGAGTGCAGTTGCAGCTTAGCGGAAACCACGCTTAAGCGCGGCGAGGGCAGGGTGGATTCTTATTTAACACTTGGTTTTTGATAACCCTATGGAAAACCTGTGCTTACAAAAGTGTTAGATGAGATTTATCATTAACTATGGACATTTATTTGTAACCACTTGCAACAGCAATCTTTAGTTTGCTGCTAATTCGATTATTATCAGTTTTTACAAAGCGCTAAAGCACTTTGTCGGAAAAGTTTACAGCAAATTCAAATTTCTAACTAATTTTAGGTTAGAAATAATACAATGTTTGTAATCTAATAAGTTGTTTACTTAAAAAATATATACTTGAGAAAAAAAACCGAACTGCCCAAATATTAAAAAAGCAGTTCGGCTCGAATATGTGTTTTCATGATTTTTTTAGGTAAAAGATGACTGCTGGTATGCCCTTGATTGCTTTGCCTTCTTGTTTCTTAGCACTCTGTAAATGATCCAGGCAATCCCGCCAACAATTATCAAAGTAAACAATAATTTACTAAACGAAAACCTCGGCGGATAAACTCCCATTGTTCCATCCGGATTATTAACATAATACGGACGTGAATAATAGAATGCCGGATGAAAAGGCATCATCCACATCCAACTTGTCGAGCCCATCAAATAACCGTTCATCAATCCGCTTCCATAGCCGCCATAATTATGCATGATATATCTCTGAGAATTCCCAGCAGCATTCTTACCGGTATAATTTGTTTGCTTTCTTGGCACGCCATATTTCTGAGTATAAGCCTGTGAGGACTTGAGCCTGTTCCCACCGAAACTCGTTCTTTTCGCCGGTGGCAGATTTGTTTTCGAGCGCGTCATTCTGTTTCTGCTAGGTTTACGGGCTGTACGCGGTTTCGTAGATTTCCGTGAAAAACTGCGTTTACCGCCAAAACTACGCCCCCCGCGCCTTGCTTCGGCAAAATCCGGCGCGATAAACAAAAACAGAAGCGCCATTATCATCACGCTGCTGAAAAACAATAGTCTATTATGTTTGCTCCGCATCTTTACTCCATTTTGATTGTTTGCATTAAAATTTTGCGTTCTTAATTTTTAACGATTATGATAAATTATATTTTTTAAAATACATCTTCCGTCTCTATCGAATCATCTTCATTACGGAATGTTATCTCCGCCCTGAATTCCGGCTCATCACTCAGCTTATCCTTGCCTGTAAAGAGTGTTTTCAAGCTGTCCTTATCGCCCGGCGCCGACTTGATGTGAACAAACAGACTCACTACCCCCTCCAGCGGTTCCTCATTAAAAAAAACCATAGCCGTATCAATATCCCCTTCACTTTCAACTGCCAAAAGTTCCAATTCCGAAGCCTCCTCCTCCGTGAAAGCCGGTGGAACCATCTTCACATTGGTCAAATAATTGGAAAATACCTGCTTTGTATAAATATCCTTGTCTTTCCCTTCATACTGGATAATAGCATCAAAAGTACCATCTTCATCTAGATTGAGAAATATTTCCTTTACGCCGCTGAGCTGCTGTCCGTTATAATAAATTGCGGTTTTTTCAAGTAAACCGTTGCTTTCTATACCTAAAGTAGCCATCTATCCTTTCTGATAAATTAAGGAAAAATTCATATAGAAGTTTCATTTATACAAAATAAATATACGAAAGTATCAATAAAAAGAAAAATGCATTTTGTGATATGCCTTACATGCCGATTGCAGCATATCCTCTATTTCTCTTCCCTCCTCTCCAGCCGCTTAAGCGCTTCCCTTTTACTGAAAGGCGTAATATCAGTTCCACTTACAAACTTCTTTACAAATTGCGCATCCGTCTTCGAATACTCTGTCAATATCCGCCGATCGCCTTACGAATGGAAAACTCCTTCGAATCTGTCAATTTGATATAATCCTTAAGCAATTCAACTCCGATGTGCTGATAGTCATGCTCATCAGTTCCCATAATATTCTGATAAGCTCAGGTAAATCATAATAATCCGGCATTCCCTGTTCTTTCAGGAAATTTTTTCGGATTTCCCGTTTTTCTTTTGCAGGTATCCCGTAAAACTTGAACAATCCTTTCATATACTTTTCGCTTTGAGCACTTTCTCCGGGTCGGCATTCTTTTCGGAAGCTTTTTTCAGAGGTATAAGATAACTAATCATGCTATTCTCACATTAATCCATCTCTTTATACAAAAATAAAAAAAGGGGTTTTAAAAACCCCCTAAAATTAATTCTTTTTACTTCATTGAGATTCTGCAGTCTTCTCTTCTTCCATTTCCGAATTTTCTTTATCCTCTATTATTTCTGCGTCATAACCTAATTTATTGACGGTATAAATTAGCATGAACGGGCTCATGACGGAAGGATCGTAAACAACTTTCAATTCTTTGGATTTGCTATCCAAACTTGCTTCATCAACACCTTTCAGCAATGAAGTTATGGTTTCAATCATTTCCTTGCCTTCCATAGTCGAAACTGAAGTTTTCAACTTGACAGTTTTAATTGAATCGTTCGCCATAGCCAAATTATTTAGCACAAAGACACCAACCAGAGCTATCATAAACAGCTTAGCAATTAATAATTTTTTCATAATGAAACCTTCGTATTAGTGATAGATTAGTAAATTTAATTGTTTTAGAAACTTAGTTAAAAATTATCAATATCAATTTTTCACTAATACGATTATAATTTAAAAATGCTTCACAAATAGTTAGACAAGGCAAAATATATTATTAAGCACCACAAAAGAGCCCGGTAATTATTGTTACCGGGCTCTTTTGAATCAAGTATAGAAGAAATTATTGCCAGAAATTAGAATCCCACCAGACTTCTCCAAAAATGAAGTTTGGACTTGTATGATTTGGGACTGCTTCCGACAGGCTTTTACCATTAAACAATCTCTCATGCTGTGGATAGAAAAATCTTCTCGGAATATTATTGCCCTGCACCGGTGTTAATGCCGGATAACCGGTTCTACGCCAATCAGACCATGATTCAGGCATTGTATATAACGCAATATACTTCTGCTCGATTAATTGTTCAAGATCAAAATTGGCTTCGCCTACGGCAACATCAGCATTAGCCATATATGTATCAATGTCTTCCTGGCTTACGTCAAATTGCTCAAGAGATGCTTCAACACCGTCGAGATAAGCCTGGTATGCGCCGCCGGTATTACCATTGGCAAGCATGCATTCAGCTTCGATAAATTTAGTTTCAGAATAAAGTGCTAAGGGCACCGGAGAATTTATACTCGCATAATAAGGTCCCGGCATATTTGAAGGGGCATAAGCAGTATCCCCTTCATCGAAAGCGGCAAAGGCAGGTCTGCGAGGATCCTCCAGGTCATTCATCAAGGGCATGAGATATTCACCCATTCTAACATCACCTCTTTCATCCATAAACTGATAGAAGGGGTTAGCTTCAGATTCTTTATCACCGAATGGGATCATAAAGTTATCAGCATTTGCCGCTAATCCATTAGCTGCATTATTTAATGCTTTAGTATAATCCTTGATATGTAAATAATACCTGGCTTTAAGAGTATAAGCGGCATTTGTCCATTTTGTAAGATCGCCTCCATAGATAAAATCTTCACCTCCGGGCGAAAATGTACTATTTTCCGCTGCAAAGTTATTAATTGCATCATCTAACAACTGCTGGATTGTGTTATATATATCCTCCTGGCTGTCATAAACAGGGGTGAGATTATCCTCTCCTTGAAAAGCTTCGGAATAGGGAATTGGTCCAAGAATGTCAGTCCACATTCCTAAACACGAAGCCATAAGGACTTGTGCGACACCTTTATAATGCGGCGAAGTTTCCTTATCAGCCTTACTGAGCATTATATTTAAGTCCACCATCGGTCCGGTATACATATTTAACCAGGCATTATTCAAATCGTCTTCCTTAAGGTTATATCTGTATAAGCCTGAATGCTGACGGTCAACACCCTGGAGATGTTTGGTAAATAATGCTGCATATCTGCCTATATCTCCTCCGAGGACATATCCGTACCCTATCTGAGTGGTCGGCAGGATTACCTCCATAGTAGCTTCTTCGGGACTTGTCGGATCGACATTTAAATCCGGGTCAATCCAGTTACAAGAAACGAAGATTAGCAAAGCTAATGAAAATATTAAGCTTAAGATAAATTTAGTTTTCATACTTTCTCTCTATTTTAATGTAACATTTTCTTTAAAATGGTTTTAAAACCTTACGTCTAATGAAACTACATATGTCCTGGTACCGGGCATATTGAAGTAATCGATGCCCTGAGCATTATAAGCTCCCATAAGGTTTGTTTCAGGATCAATTCCCGTATAATCGGTATCAATCCAAAGATTTCTTCCGGTCAAAGTGAGGATGATATCTGAAAATGGTGTGTAATCAGTTATCATGACAGGTAATTGATAAGACAGGCTGATCTCGCGAAGTCTTATCCAACCCGCATCCTCGATGAAATCTTCGGTATTGCTGCCAAAGAAACCATTGCCATTACCGAAAGCCAGCCAATTAAATCCATAATCAGCCTCGATATCATTTTGGGTGCCGCTTCCGGCTACCTCATTATCTCCTTGATAATGGACAAGATTTCCTTCATCATCGAGATGACCTTTTACGCCCTTAAATACTTTTGTTGTATTACGAGCTTCAGTATCTTTATGCGTTCCGAAAAAGTACAGGGCGCCTTTTGTACCATTCCACATCACGCCGCCTGATTTGATATCAAACAAGAATGACAAAGATAATCCTTTCCAGGAGATAGAATTGCTGATACCCATTGTCCAATCAGGATTGGCATTGCCAAAATCTTTCTCAATCGGGTCCAGAATTGGATATCCGTAATTAGAACTTCCGGGATCATCATCTATGATAACATTGCCGTTATCATCTCTTAACCATCCGAATCCGAATATTGTGCCGTAAGGTTTACCAGCAACAGCTCTTACTGAAGAACCCTGGAAACCACCTAAGAAAATATTCTCGACTCCTTCTGCTAACTTGACAACTGTGTTTTCATTAGTAGCAAAATTGAATCGAATATCCCATCTAAAATCGCCAATTATTGGGGTGCCATTTAATACTGCTTCAAATCCTTTGTTTTTCAGTTCGCCGGCATTCATAACCTGACGCCAGTAACCCGCTGTATATGCAATTGGTACGTTAAAAATCTGATCTACACTTTTAGACTCATAGTAAGTTACGCCAAAACCTACCCTGTTCTCAAGAAAGTTCATATCAAGACCAATTTCCCAAGAAGTAGTTTTTTCAGGTTTTAGATCCGCATTACCTAACACGTCACCTTTCGCATATCCAACATAGCCTTTGTATGGGAAGGATATACCGGTTGTCCATCCGTCAGCATAAGTTCCCTGAATGAATGGGGTCCTGGTTGAATACAGCGGTGCATCTTTACCAACCACAGCATAGTTCAAACGAAGCTTTCCGAAAGTTATCGGTAAGTCATCAGTAAAGACATTGTCGAAAGCTTCCGTAAACACAAAACTAAGGTTTGAAGAACCATACAAGAAAGAATTGTTGTCTTCCGGCAAAGTAGTTGATTTTTCATTACGTAATACACCATTCAAGTACAACCAACCTTTATAATCCAATGTTAGGTCACCGTAGTAACCGATTCTTCTTAATTTTTCATCAGATTCTCTGGTGATCTGCCCTTTTGTATTTGATAAATGGTAAAATTCAGGCAAAGCCATCTGGTCACCCTGAACATATAGCGTTGTATAATGTGTTTCAAACAACTCATTACCAAGTAAAAGTTTAGCAGACAAGTCCTCTGTTAACTGGTAACTAAAGTTAAGCAATAGGTTAGAAGTTATATCACCATTAGTGATATCATGTTCTGCAACTTGTCCTGACGGGAACGAGTTGGAATATATCGCAAAATGCTGTTTTCTGGTATCAGTATAGATATCTCCGCCTAACCTGTACATTATACTCATCCAGTCAGCCACGTAGTAATCCAACTTGGCAAATCCTAATAATCTTTCAACATTATCCTGTAGAATATTCCGATTCACCGTCCAGAAAGGATTATCATAACCGGTGCCGCCTCTGTAAGAACGCTGTGTGCCGTCTTCAAACATGTAGGCATCTTTATGCTCGTCTCCTTCTTCACCATAACCGTTTGAGTTATCAAAGTTCGGTGGTGTTCTTAACAAACCTAACATAACACCTGATACGTTGGAGCCCTGCTGTATCCTTTGACCGCCTGAATTAATATAATTTACTGAGCCAGAAGCTTTTAAGCGATTAGATATTTTGGCTTCACCTGCTATTTTTAATGTTGTTCTTGTAAAGTCACTATTAGGTACTATACCGGTGGATCTTAGATCTGAAACAGAAAAGAAATATGAACCAATATCGGTTCCGCCAGACATACTTAACGAATTTCTGAAAGTTTGACCAAGTTCAAAGAAATTACCAACATTGTCATAGGCGTTTACTACTCTGTTTGTAGCATTAGCGCTGTCTTTATGAGTAATAGTACCGTTTTTATCCCATTTGCTTTCTTGATTCGTATACCGCAGATCTTCAATTGGCAGTCCCCATGAAATTGAGGGCCAATTAGTTCCCAACGGTACCCATTCTGCTCCGGGCATACCCTGTGCATACTTATCCTGCATCTCAGGCATTAAACTTACATCTTGAAATTCCACTGAAGAAGAATAATTAACATTAACTCTGTCTCCAATTGCTGCAGCACCTTTTTTTGTTGTAATTACAACTGCACCGCTTGAAGCTCTTAATCCGTATAGAGCTGTGGCAGCAGGTCCCTTCAAAACAGTGACCGATTCAATATCTTCAGAGTTAATATCAATTGCCCGGTTTGAATAAGCTACGCCATAAAGAAGATTATTCGCCCCGTCATCAGGATTGCCCGTAAAAGCCATTGAGTTGTCAATTGGGATACCGTCAACAACAAATAATGGCTGATTATTTCCGGTAATTGATGACATTCCTCTTATGTTGATAAAGGAGGAAGCACCCGGGGTGCCTGCAGAACTATTTACCTTGACACCCGCCACTTTTCCACTCAACGCATCGATCATACTGGTTGTTTTTGCTTCATGAAGTGTTCTTCCTTTAACTTCTTCTACAGCATAACCGAGTGATTTCTTTTGCCGCTCGAGTCCTATAGCAGTAACAACGACTTCATCCATAAGGACTTTGTCTTCAGCCAAAGTAACATTGATTACATTTTCATCTCCAATTGCTACTTCTTTGGTTACCCTGCCAACAAACCTGAATATCAGAGTTTTAGCGTTCTCCGGCACTTTAATTTCGTATGTACCGTCGGATTTAGAAAAAGTACCTATCGCAGTACCCTTAACCAAAATTGTAACTCCTACTAAAGGATCTCCTTCCGGGGAAGTTACTTTCCCCTTGATTGTCTTATCCTGCGCAAAACCATAACTTGACGCAAGAATCAGAATTAATAATAGTTTGATTAAAGTTTTCATAAACACCGCTTGAAATATGGAACATGTTAATTATATATGTATATATTTTATTTATATCCCAATGATATACCAAGCTTCAGATATAGTTGTTCACATCCATATATCCTTTCGATTATGGAAGGTTTCCTATTTAATTATTTACTTATGTTTATTAATAAAGACCCTGTTATTTGTGAATTGAATCACCCTACTATTATTAGACCATTTATTTCTCAACCTTATATACAATCTTTTTGAGAATTGTTATCAGCTGTACAAAATCCATATTTATTAACCAACAGAATCATTTATGCAGATATGTATGTTTAAAAAAATAAATATTTAAGTGTCGTATATTTACATACTTTTGACAAGATAAGAAATTTTTAAATATAAGTCAAAATATTTTATAATTTTTTTTCTAAAAAAGGGAATTTTTTCTTTGTTAGTTCTTATGAAATCTTATGACTGGCTCAATTATCATTATAGGTTATGACAAAATATTTATTTTTATATGCTCATTCATGAAAATTTTTTCATGAATAAAAAAACAATAAATGATGGTATATGCATTTAGTAAAAACCATAATCTAATGTTTGCATTATTATCAGATGCAATATATCAATTCAGCAGCAGCAAACTCACAGCCATTACAGCCATCCCGAGTATCATGGAGTAAATGGTTTTGTGACCTGCATCATAATCGCGTGCGGTAGGTAAAAGTTCGTCCAATGAAATAAATACCATTATGCCCGCAACTGACGAGAACATAATACCAAAAGTTACGTCCGTAAAAAAAGCTCTTAATATCATATATCCGATAACAGCACCTATAGGCTCGGATAATCCTGAAAGAAACGAAAGCCAGAAAGCTTTCTTCCGATTGTTGGTGGCATAAAATATTGGTATTGATACCGCTATACCTTCAGGAATATTGTGGATAGCAATAGCTATAGCTATTGGAATACCCAGCAGAGGATCGGTCAAATATGCTGCAAATGTAGCCATGCCCTCGGGGAAATTATGGATTGCAATAGCCAATGCAGTCAGCATACCAATCCTGTATAACCTGTTTTGCTTTCCTTGCAATTTATCTATCTCTTCAACAAAATGTGGCTCATGGGGATTTTCAAATGCCGGGATAAAGCGGTCAATAATCATGATAAGCAGTATACCGCCAAAAAAACCCAATGCCGTATACCAGGCAGCCGGGCTGCTCCCGACAGCTTCGGCAAGATTCTCATAAGCCTTTGGCATGATCTCCATAAAGGATACATAGATCATCACCCCGCCGGAGAATCCCAATGAAACAGCCAGTATGCTCTTATTAGTCTTTTTGGTAAAAAAAGCAAGTGCGCTTCCAATTCCCGTGGACAATCCCGCAAAAGCTGTTATAGCTAATGCTGCTAACACATTGCCATCTAACATCCCATTCATTTATTGCTTTCTTTTCTTTGTGAATAAGCTTTTAAAACTTTATTACCAATCCCGTAATAATATCTTGAAGCATTATCATAAATTACAGGTTCAACCTTATTAATATCTGGTCTGCCATTTTCAGCCAGCACTTCTTCCTCCGCTATTACATCGAGTATTTCCCCGATAAACTGCGTATGCAACCCGATCTCATGAGTATGGATCAGCTTGCACATCATAGCCATCGGGAATTCATCGACATAAGGCGCGTCCACCATGTCGCTTTTCACAGGCGTCAAACCTGTCGATTCGAATTTATTTTCATCCTGCCCCGAATAAATACCAACATAATCAGCCTCTCTTATATATTTTTTAGAAGGGATATTAACCGTAAAAGCCTTCTGCTCCATAATATTATGGTAAGTATATGTCGCTTTACGCAATGAAATAGATATGCATGGCGGTTCGCTGCAGCAAATTCCTCCCCATGCTACCGACATTATATTCGGGACGTCATTTTTGTCATAGCTCCCGATAATCAAAACCGGGTGAGTGTAAAGTATGGTTTTCTTGGTTAAAGATTTTTTCATATTGAGTTTTCGAATATATTGTTGATAATTCCTTTTTATCCTCTAATTCGCGGTAATCTATCTCACTTCCCAATACGCTGTGGGGAATCAAATAAACCGCAAGTAATACGACTGATGCTGTCAGCGCCCAAATCTTCTTTTCCGGCTTCTTCCGTATTACAAGTAATGCAGCTATCCACATAATAAATGCAACAATTGTTTTATTATCCGTAAGATCATGACCGAGAGGCCAGCCTGCCCACAATTCTCCAAAAGCATAAAGCTGTATGACAGGTCCCAAAATTATCCCGCCAATAAATAGCAGAATAGTTGTCAGGAGAGTCAAAAGCCATACTTTATTCCCGCCAAAGAGAACTTCAAAACCTGTCCTCATCGAAAAACACATTGCCAGAAACATAAAAAATATATGCGGATACAGAAAATACTTCGGCACTTCCCCTTTAAATCTTATTATAACAGGTCCCTCGCTAAGATTTACTTTCTTATTGCCGTCTCTCAGAAAAACTTCGTAAATAATCTTCCCTGCCGGCGGCTGATTCGGCAAATCGAAAGTAAGCATATTGCCCTCCTTCTTAAGTGGTTCCGTCGACCATTCATCATAGCTTTTATAGCGCTTATATTTTATGGAACCGTGAACGCCATCCTCCTTAACTTTTAGTTCCACCGGAGCATCACTGTCCCCGCCATGACTGCGAGGCAGATTATACTCCACCTCTTTGCCCGATATTTTCACGCTCCCCTTTATGGGATAAGTTGGTCCCGTTATTCTTTGATAAACAGCCAGCGAAGCCATCAAAACGACAGCCAGCACCCAGAGACCAATAGATTTTCCTGTACTCATCTATATTTATCAGTATTAATTTCACAAAACAAGACTAATTCTCATATTCAGATGCCATTTCCACTGCTTCGGGAATAAGCTCAATGGCTTTTAAAGTAGGTTTATCAGTGGTTAGCAGAACTGCTCTTGCTGCATCTTTCCCCCACACAGCATTTGCTATTTCCGCTTTTATTCTGGTCTTGATCGTTTCCAGATCAGTTTGGAACATTTGTTCATTCCAGATCTTATTACCCACCGAATATTTTTTAAAATCAGTCAAAATTGAATCATTAATCGAAAATTTCCTGACAAAAGACGTAAAATCATCTCCATAATTTTCAACTATTTCCAAACGTTCATTTTCAAGATAAATAAACGCAAATTCTGAAAACATGTGCTTTCTGGCATACACCTTCGTCAGCAATGTCGTAGTGTCCTGCTTAACATTATGATCAGGAATTATACCTCCGCCACCAACTACTGGTCTGCCCTTTTCCGTATAATAAACAGGCAGCCTCTTATTACCACCGGTTTTCCTTATTATTTCCTTCATATCCTGCAAACTTTCCTCGTCCATAGAAAGAGAAGCTCTAGGGTCCAATTCCGGTGTATTTTCCTCATCCACCCTTATTTTCTGAATACATCTTCCCGAAGGAGTATGATACCTTGCAATTGTAAACTGAAACGCCGAACCATCTTTCAATTCCCATACTTTTTGAGCCGAGCCTTTTCCATAAGAAGGCTGCCCCAATATCAACCCCCTGTCCAGATCCTGAATACAGCCTGCGACAGCTTCGGCAGCGGAAGCTGATTTATCATCAATCATAATTATAAGGGGCATATCCTTCAGAAATCCTTCCTCAGTAGTTTCATATTCGAATTTAAAGTTCTCATTTCTTGCCTGCGTATAAGTGACGGTATCACCATCATAGAGAAATTGATCGGCAATATTGGTAATCTGCCTGAGATATCCCCCGGGATTACTCCTCAAGTCAAGGATCATCTTTTTCATCCCTTTATCTTTAAGTATCTTCGCTTCTTCGATAAACTCTTCATCGGACACCTTTGTAAACCTTCCATAAGATATGTACCCTATGTCAGTTCCTGAAATAATAAAAGAAGCCGACACACTACTCACCGAAAATTTATTCCTGCCTATCTTATACTCCTTCAAATTACTCGAGTTCCCTCTCTTTGCAATGATTGTAACTTCCGAACCTTCCTCACCTTCAATCAGATCTTGAGCTTTGCCGGCATCAGTGCTGACAGCATTTTCCCCATCAATAAATAGAATCTTATCCCCGGCTTCCAGACCTGCCGAATCCGAAGGACTCTCAGGATAAACATAATATGCCGTCAGAGTGTCCCTCACCGGCAACAGTTTTAATCCAATACCTACAGACTTCCCCTCATCTCTGTTCTTAACTTTTTTCCTCTCATCGGCGGATAGATATTTCCCATAATTATCAATCTCCTGAAGCATAGCCTGAAATGCAGCTTCGCTCACTTTTTCCACATCTATGGAATCCACATGATTCTCATACAGAGTTTTTAGTATCGAAGTAAATTTCTGCGCCTGAAATAGTATAGCTTCATCTGTCTTATTATTGTCTTCAGCAAAATTCGAATTAACGTTAGTTATTACAAAAATAATTATCAACAGAGCATTAAGAACTTTCATACATCTACCAGTATATTTTTGATAATCTTAACCTTAATACGGTTTAGGGTGGGTTTGATTTTAAGGTTTACCAAGTCTTTATCTGGGCACCCCCGTTTCGTAAGGCATATCATTATTACTCCACTCGAACCATCCGCCATCATAAAGAGATATATTATTCCAACCCATCAGCCATGCATTATAGAAAGCCTCGCTGCCGCGCCAACCAGTTCCGCAGTAAAAAGAATTGTGCTTATCAGGAGTTATACCTGCTTTAGCCCAATCCTGCTCTATTTCATGATATTCCTTCGTCGTATGGTCAAGATTTCTATAGTTCTCCATATGATAGGGATCGCTCCCGCATAGAGCAAATACAGAGCCCGGTATCCGGCCTTTCTTCTCAATATAATTATATCCGCTCACCTCGCCAATATATTCATCCCAGCTTCGCACACTTACAAGATTCTTATCCGACGACTGAAGTATCACCTGCGCAGCCGGCAGATCCGCCGCTATTCCCGGTTTAGCAGGTATTTCTATACCAAAATCCGCTGCCGGATGTATTGGCGTCTCTTCCGTTGTAACATCAAACCCCTCGTCTATCCAGGATAGAATACCACCGTTCAGCATACGAACATCTTTCACCCCCGCATACATCATAATAAATGCACATCTGAAAGCACCCAGATGCCCTGCACTGCTGCCCGGATAAGGGTCCTTACTCTCCGGATAAGAAAATCTACCATACAAAATTACCGTTGTATCATGAGTTATTCCATGATTTTGAAGCACTTCTCTAAGTTCTTCCGGCGTCCGTCGATTCCATGTTTCGGTCGACTCCAGAGAATTAGTATCCAACTCTACTGCTCCCGGTATATGCCCGAACTCATAATCATCCCTGTTACGATAATGCGAATGACAGACAACAAATTTATTATTATCATATTCAGGAGCAGTTCCCTTATTCATTAGTTCGTTTAACCACTTTGCGGATACCAGCCGGTTATACCTTGATAAATACTCCAATGGATATTTCTTATCCTTGCACCACTCACTAATAAACTCGTCGTAAATTTTTACATTCTTATATCCTGCTTTCAGAAATTTATTAGCAACTTCTTCAGTTGGATCATTCTCATAACCATATAATATTACTGCTTGTTCAGGTAGAATTTTTTTTGATCTCACTATCTCTTCCCAGTCAAAATAAGAAACCCATTTTGCCGGCAGACTTTTAGCGCCTTTTATATGACCTCCTCGGGTTTCTCCGCGTTCTCTCCATCCGTTATATGCATTTACAGACCGTATATCAATGATCCTTGAATTGCTGTCACCAATTTTACCCATCAATTCATCCGTAGAGATAGACTCGACTCTATTGTTGTGTACTGACATCATTATACTTTTTTTAAAAAACAAAATTTTATTCTGGCAATTTAATGGTTTTGCTCATTACAACAAATTAAATACTTTTACTGAAATAATCCTCATCTCCACATTTGCATTTCTCCCCCAAAATACCTAAATTCACCAAAATCATCAATACCAATGAGGGAATACTATGCACAAGAAAATAATCTTTTTAGCTGCGGCGATAATGTTATTGCCGCTTTTCGCGGGCTATTGCCAGATAGAGGAACCGGAAATTGTCTGGGAGCAGTATGTGGGGCATGATATAAGTGAAGCTCAGTTTTCTCCGGACGGCACAATCATTGCTCATCGAGATCCTAACAATGGTCAGGTGGATATAAGAGATGCAGCTACCGGTGAATTATTGAATAAAATATATTCTGCTAATGGCAGAGTTATACTGAGGTTCGATATATTCCCCGATGGTCAAAGAATCGCTGTATCAAGTTATAATAATGGACCTGTAGTTTATATATTGGATATGAATTCAGGTGATGTTCTTGACTCAATAATATATGATACTGAGAAAGAATTAAATTGGAGGAGCAGGGCTTCAAAAGTAGTTATTAGTCCCGATGGAAGATATATAGCTTTTACTGTTCACCTTCCACATGTTGTTCCGGATAGTTTATATATAAACCAAATAGTTGTTTGGGATATTGAAGAAAGTAAAATAATTAGAGTATTCGATAGGGGAAATGAAAAAAGCATTGGTGTAGTAGATTTTTCAAAAGATGGTCGTTATTTAGTCATTGGGTCAAGAGATAAAGGAAATATAGATCATATAAAAATTCTAACTTATCCGGATTTAGTAGAATTTCAAGAAATATCTTTCTCGATTGATTATTGGGACATATCCATATCACCCAACGGCAGCATGTTAGCCACCGCAGGAGGTTCCGGCTATATAAGAATCTGGGATATTGAGTCGGGTGAGATGGTTTTTAAGGAACCAGGGGGAGGTCCATGGTCGATAATAGCATTTTCAAAAGATTCAAAGTATTTAGTAAGTTATGTAGGTAATAATCTCGAGATTTGGAATATTCAGAATAATATTAAAGTTAAAATTTACGAAAAATGTGGTTTTTGGAAATATAGTGAACCGATTTCTCCTGATGGCGATTTTATGATAATAGGTAGATATGATCCTTGGCACATTTATCTATTAGAAGAAGATTGGGATTTCACATCAGTTGAAGGAGATGAGATTATTGAACAAACAATTTTATATCCAAATCCTACTGATAATAAAGTTGAAATTGAATTTAATGTATCTTCTTTTTCAAATGTTGCAATTAAAATAATTGATAATGAAGGAAAAAACATAGATAACATATTCAATGGTCAACTTAATCCAGGAGAACACCAATTCTATTGGGATAGTTCGAATTATCCATCAGGAAATTATTACTGCCGTATTGAAACAGATAACTACATTAAGACCTACAAAATAATTGTTAATAAATAAGTGGAGGGAGTCATGAGAAAAGTTTATTTAATAATAGCGTTAATATTGTTTAC
>CAZXYS010000048.1:0-24983 GCA_964645005.1 uncultured Hyphomicrobiales bacterium
CACCCTATTGGGACGGAAGTGAGGCAGTTTCAAACCGGTAATAGGGTTGCGGGGAAATATTTATTCTACAATTCAATTATGGAGGTTAAAATGAAGTATAGGAAGGCAATTAAAATATTAAAAAAGTTATTTGTTGAGCTCAAACAATTAGTTAGTATTAGCTAAATAATTATTTTTTGACCCTTTTTTTATTTTGAAGCGAAATAAAAGAGTATATAAACCTAATTTGTGAGAGATATTCGAATTTTAAAATAATAAATAGAAGTGTAAAAAACTATAAAGGAATTATTTATTATGAAAATAAGAACACCTATAATTTTAACAATAACTTTCTATCTTTTATTAGTTTCGCACAATGAATCTGTTGCACAGATACCTTGTGATAAAAACTATATAAAAGATGGTTATACTGAAAATGTGGGGATCCAAAAAGAGGATCCAGAAAAACTTTTGCATTTATATGGCATGCAGTATTCATATAATTGCAATAAAGATATCTGTATAAAATTAGACTTTGAATCCTCTGCTTGTGGCTCATATTGGGGACATTTAGCTTTATTAACTGGATCTAATTTAGATTATTATTCAAAGTTATCTTATGTTTCTAGAAGTTGGAGTGATTTTGTTTTACAAACTAGTTCGGATCCTTCATGTGATTATAATTCTGATATTATACTAACAAGTAGGACTCCATATGGACATTTAAGATTTGCATCAACACCACCACCTGGTAATGAAGATTATGAAAGGATGACTATAACTCCTGCGGGTAGTTATGGAATAAACAACCATATTCCAGATGCAGTGTTTCAAGTGACTAATGGTAGTGTTATTTTTGATTACATTGAAGATGAGTTTGGTAATCCAATACCTATTCCAGGAAATCCTTTTTCTTGCTTTACTCCTACTAAAAATGATGGCAGCCCTTTGGGAGATGGTTTTAGATTTATGTGGGTCCCATATAAATCATCAATTCGTTCTGGCATTATTTCTGAAACACATTCAGACTATTGGAATGATGAAAATATAGGAGATAATTCATTTGCTTGCGGAAAGGATGTTATGGCTAAAGCACCAGGTAGTATAGCCTTAGGATATGAAGCCGTAGCAGATAAATTAGCCATACCTGAAAATGATAATGGTTCTATTGCTATTGGAGGTAAGGTAAAATCAGAACATTATAGTTCATTAGTTTTAGGCTATGAATCAGAATCAACTGGACCTTTTACGTATGTAATTGGGAAATCATCTATTGCAAATTACAGTACTGGCTATAATTTTGTTTTAGGAAACTATGTTATTGCAAATGGTGGTTATTCAACAGCTATTGGGAATTATGTCTCTACTTATAATGGAGAGGGATCAGTAGTCATAGGTGATCATAGTACTTTTGATTTGCAAGATAAGTATACAGTGGCAACAGGAACTAACCAACTATTGTGTAGATTTTCTGGTAGTGAAACAGAACCTGCCTATAGATTCTGGACTAATAAAGAGGCTACAATGGGTGTCAAGTTAGATCAAGGTGATGCCCAATGGAAAGAAAGTTGCGACAGAAAACTTAAAGAAAATATTAAGAAAGTTGATAATAGTAGAGTACTTGCAAGTATAAATAATATTCCAATTTTTACTTGGAAATACAAGGAGGCAAGGGATTATCACATTGGTCCCATGGCACAGGACTTCCATAAAGAATTCCCAAAACTTTCAGAAGATTCTACTTATTTAACTAATTATGATTTAGCTGGATCAAATATGGCTGCCATTAAGGCTTTATTGGTTGTTAATAATGAGTTGGAAAAAGAAAATGCTTACTTAGAAAAGATTAATTCTAAATTAGAAATAAAAATCACAACTTTAGAACAGAAAATTGAAAAATTGAATAATACTAATATAGAAAGGAAAAATGATGATATTCTTCTTGAGTTTTATAAATCCAATTCACCCACAAAAAACTCAATTATTAAATACTACATTCCTGGCAATTCTTGCTCTATAGCTCGTTTAATAGTTAAAAATGACAAAGGGGAAACAATTTGTGAAGGCTATATTGACGTCAATCAACCTGGTGCTTTTAATATTAAATTCAATAAATTTAAATCAGGAATTTATTATTGTAATATTAATTTAAACGGTAGCAATATTAGACGAAAAAAAATACTTATTTATTAAATAAATTGTCATTAAAAAAAGAAATTTAGTCAAATGGTAATAAGATAGGAGAAAAATTATGAAAACTATTAAATTTGTTATAACATTAAATTTGTTGATGATAATTTTCATTAATCAACAACAATCACAGTGTCAGACGAACTTTATTAAAGATGGTGAGACCGAAAATGCGGGTATACAAAATGCATCTCCCAATAAACTATTACATTTGTTGGGTAATGGTGATTGGAGTGATCCTTGTAATTCAGATATGGCTATTAAATTAGAATATGAGCCACAGAATTGCGCTGATAAATATTGGGGTCATTTAGCCTTGCTCACTTCAGAAAATATCGATTCGTACACATTTGTACAGAACCGTAGTTTTAGTGATATTGTATTACAAGCGGACGCTGATAATTCAAATAATTGTAATTGGAGTTCTGATATAATTTTAACCAGTCGAACCCAAAATGGACATTTAAGGTTTGCAACTACTTTTGAACAAGAAGGTTCTGATTACGAAAGGATGACTATCACTCCTACTGGTAAAATAGGTATTAACAATACAAATCCTGACGGTGTATTTCATGTTACTAATGGTAGTATGTTATTTGAATATGATCCTTCTTTGCCATCTATACCTGGAAATCCTACAAGTTGGTCGTTACCAGTTGAAGGAGCAGGTACTAGATTTATGTGGATCCCAGATAAATCAGCTTTACGAGCAGGTGAAATAACACAAGGACATAGTGATTATTGGAATAATGAAAACATTGGAGATTATTCTATAGCAATAGGTAAAGATGTTATGGCTGAAGTTGATGGTGGTGTTGCTCTTGGATCAGGTGCCATTGCAGGTGATTATCAGCAACCAAATGCAATGGGAGGTATCGCCATAGGTACTAACGTTCAAGCCCATGGGAATTATGCATGTGCAATTGGAAATGGTTCTCAAGCGTTAGGAGATTATTGTTATGTAATAGGGGTCAACTCAAGAGCTGATAATACTCATGACTATGCTTTTGGCAGAAATGTTTTTGCTAGTGGTAGCTATTCAGTTGCTTTAGGTAATTATATATCTACTGGAAGTCATGAAGGTAGTGTAGTTATAGGTGACCACAGCTTATCAGATGAAGAAGATATTACTGTTGCTAGTGGTCCTAATCAACTTATGTGTAGATTTGATGGTAGTATATCCCAACCGGCTTATGTTTTTTGGACAAATAAGGACGCTACAAATGGAGTTGAATTATTGCATGGGGAAGCTCAATGGCGGTCTGCATGTGACAGAAATCTAAAGACAGACATAGAAACTGTGAATAATTACGAAGTTCTTAATGCTATAAGTAGAATTCCAATTTATACTTGGAAATATAAGGAAGCAAGGGATAATCACATTGGGCCTATGGCCCAGGACTTCCATAAAGAATTCCCAAAACTTTCAGAAGATTCTACTTATTTAACTAATTACGATTTAGCTGGGGCTGGTATGGCTGCTATCAAGGCTTTATATTCAATTACAGATACCTTAAAGAAACAAAATGATGCTTTATTAAATAAATATGAAGTATTAGAACAGAAATTAAAGACACTAGAAAAAGAAATTGAAGATATTAGCGGGATAAACATTAAAAAGAAAGAAAATGACGATATTATTCTTGAACAAAACCAACCTAATCCATTCAGCGAAACTTCTACAATAAATTATTTTATTCCTAACAATAATTCCACTGATGCTCAGGTTATTATTACAGATATCAATGGTAAGAAGATATATTATAGCTATAAAGCAGCAGTTAATCGACCAGATGCTATAAGAATTTCTTCAAGGAATATGGACCCAGGTGTTTATCTTTATTGCATTCAATTAAATGGTAAAATTATTAAAAGCAAGAAGATGATAGTCTTAAAATAATTAAATCTCTTAATAATTAAAGATTTTTTATTGAATATATATTTTATCCTTTAATTCAAACGGAGAAACAAAGAATGGTGTCTTTGCTTCCCCATAAATAATTTCTTTTTGATTAATAATAATTATCCTTATCCGTAATAAAGTAACAGCAAAGAATTATAATATTCAAATTACAGTTCTAAGCTCAATTGGATAAAATAAGTTTATTTTTTTACTGGTTAGAATTAATATATGTATATTAGTAATAATTTGATTAATTACAAATAGATAAATGAATGAATTAACACTTTTATCAATTAATTTTCAGCTCTGATTTAAATAGATTTTTAAATTACAAATATTTTTTGGAGCACAACTTGTTTTAATATGAAATTTACTATGTTTATAATAATTTTATTCCAAATAGCATTTACTTATAGTAAAGGTTCTGATATTTGGCATGAAACTAATGGTCCCTACGGAGGTAGGATAACAACAATAGAAAAAAACAGCAAAGGTGATATTTTCGCAGGAACATACCGTAATGGTATCTTCAAATCAACTGATAAAGGAGAAAGCTGGTTTATAAGTGATACAGGTATTAGTGAACATCAAGAACATTTAATTGGAAAAAGAATAAAATCGATTATCTGTGTTAATAATGACTTATTATTTACACTTACTTATGGAGATAGGCTATATTGCTCAAAAAATGATGGTGATTCATGGGAAGACATTTTTAAAGAAGATATTGGAATTGGTGATATTGATTTTGATAATGAAGACAATCTCTATTTATCAGTTTTATTTGGTGGAGATAGAGATAGAGGCTTGTATAAATTCTCGGATTATGGGCAAACATGGAATCCCATAATTTTTTTTAACAAAAAAAAAGTTTACCATATTTCTATTGTTGATTCAATAATATTTGTTTATGCAGATTTAATTCATAATGATAATAAAGAAGGTATTTTTAAATCATTAGATAATGGAAAAACGTGGACAAAAACTATAGATACTGAATTTTATCCTGTGTATTTTTTTAAAGCAATTACGGAAAAGATTATTTTTCTAAAAGCTGATGGTTATCTATATAAATCATATAATGGCGGCTATAATTTAGAAAGAGATTCATTGAGATTTATTCTCAATGACGAAAAAAGTATGTTTTTATCCGAAAATGGGAGATTATTCGCTGCAGGATATAAATATTGGGGAAATCAAAATTTTACTCTTCCAATTTATTGTTCATTAGATACTGGTAAAACTTGGGAATTTATGTATGAAGAAGAAAATAGTGTTTATTTTACTGCATTTATGGAATATGAAAACAGTATAATTGCAGGTAAGTATGATGGTATACATGTTTCAATGGATTTGGGGAAATCATGGAAGAAAAGTAGTTATGGGTTAAGGAACATAGAGGTAAATGATATTTTTGCTCGAAATGGACAACTGTATGTTTCTACTGACGGAAGATATCTTTATTCATCTATTGATAAAGGTAAGAGTTGGAGTAAACCTATTAATGTTAGTTATCAAAAAATAGCAGTGAACTCTAAAAATGAACTAGCAGCTATTTCATTTCGCGGGGAATTATTCTATTCTGAAGAATATGGGGAAAAATGGGAGCAATTGTCTCAGGAACATGTTTCGGATGTTTCTTTTGATTTTAATGATGATATGTATATTTCAACTTACGATGGTCATAATAATAAAATTAATATGCTTTATTCAACAGATAATGGTACCAATTGGGTTGAAATACCTTTTCCCAAAAGTCATTATGCTTTTAAAAAAGAAATTGTTAAAATAATTAATGATTCAAATAACGTTATAAGGATCCTATCCGGTTACTATTATGCTCAGACAACTGATAATGGAATTAACTGGACATATCAATCGCCATCAGAAATATTCGGACGATTAAAGGATTTTGCAGTTGAAGAAGATGGTAATATTCTAGTTGGCACGCAAGATGGGCATATTTTTAGATTATATCATAACATTCACGCAACAGACTTTCTTTTCAAACCTGAAGATGAAGATGGTGAACTTACATCAATAATAATTGATGAATATGGAACTATTTATACTTCCATAAAAAACAAAGGAATTTTCAAATCTACAGATAAAGGTAAAAATTGGTTGAAAATAAATAATGGATTAAATAATATACAAGTGCTAAAATTAGTGAAAGGTGAGAATGGTGTTATTTATGCAACGGATAGAGGTGGGATCTATTTAAATAAAAATTTAACAGATGTACCTGAAAATGAATTTTCTAAAAATAATAAAGATATAAAGGTTTATCCTAATCCTGTTATTAACATAATAAAATTGAAATCAGAAAAAAAATATCAAAGATACGCTATCTATGATATTCATGGTCAGTTAGTACAACAAGGAAGTTTAATTTTGAATGAAATACAAGTTGAAAAGTTAGCCCCTGGATTCTACTTTATAAGATTGTTCAATAATTTTTATGATTTTGGTTTTGTTGAATTTATTAAATTGTAATGATCAAATGAAATTAGCTTAGTTGGTCTGGAACGATTAACCAGCATACTTTTTCCCATGCCAAATCATAATTTTTCATTATATTTATCTTTCAATCACACATAAAATAACGAATTTCGTTTTGTAATAATGTAATTTAGTACATTTTTTGTAATTTAAGATATTAAAATGACAAAAATTGTTAAACCAATATAAAGACATATCATGACAGATCTGAAAACGAATTACCTTGGATTAGAACTGCGTAATCCTATTATAGCCGGAAGTTCCGGCTTGACGAATTCCGTAACCGATATTATCAACCTTGAAAAAAGCGGCGCGGCAGCGGTCGTCTTGAAATCGCTCTTCGAAGAAGAGATCATTATGGAACTGCAGGATACCTACAGGGAAATGAATACGCCGGGTACGCTCTACCCTGAAATTTACGACATGTTCGATTATGATTCCGTCGAGGACAGCGTCACGAAATACCTGTTCCTTATCGAGGAATCAAAAAAGACGGTGAAAATCCCTATTATCGCCAGCGTTAACTGCGTTTCTTCTGAGGAATGGCCCCAATTTACGCGAAGGATACAGGATGCAGGCGCCGATGCGCTGGAACTGAATGTGTTTGTCATGCCCTCGGACTTCAGCAAGAGCGCCGAGGATAATGAGAAAATTTATTTCGACGTGATCGATAAGGTGAAAAGTGAAGCTTCCATACCTATTTCCGTAAAAATAAGCTATTACTTCTCGAATCTGGGTCAGATGGTTCAAAAGCTATCCCAGACAGGAATTCAGGGGATAGTGCTGTTCAACCGCTTTTACAGTCCCGATTTCAATCTGGATAATTTCAATGTTATGTCCACGAATGTGCTCAGCACACCGGGTGAGCTATCCACTTCGCTGCGCTGGATAGCTATCATGTCCGACCGCGTAAATTGCGATCTTTGCGCTTCTACCGGCATTCATGACGGACGCTCAGTGGTCAAGGAAATCCTCGCCGGCGCGAAGTCTGTACAGGTAGCTTCCACTCTGTATCGTCACGGCTTTGGGCGGATTCGCCAAATGCTCGATGAAATGGAAGAGTGGATGAAGCTGAAAGATTACAAAGCGCTTGACGATTTCCGCGGCAGGATGAGCCAGAAACAAAGCAGCAATCCGGCTGCGTATGAGCGCGTGCAGTTTATGAAGTATTTTAGTGGTAAGTGAACTTTATAAAAATTATTTTGAATTAACTTGTGGAGTCGATTAGGCTCCACAAGTTGAAATTTTATAATTAAATTTAATGTTGTCCAACAGGTGTTGCAATAACCTGAATATCTGAGCCAATCATCGAAAGTCCTTTTATTGCAAACCGGGACACATTCTGAAATGAATCTAATTTAATATTTTCAAAAGTACCTCGGGCGCTACCGAAAATTTTGGGAGCTATGAATAGTCGGAGTTCGTCTGCCAGCCTCTCCCCTGCTATTGTTGAGAAAACACCGGCTCCGCCTTCGACCAATATTGAGGCTGTATTGTATTTCTCAGATAATTTTGCAAATACATCCTTTAAATCCAGACTGTTCTTGTTATTAGTAATAATTGACAAGATATTTATGCCTTTTTGTTTCAATTCGTTAGCTTTATCAGAGTTTGCAGCTTCTTCGCTGCAGCAAATAATCGTTTTTTCCTTGTTTTCATCATCAAATAGCTTCAGTTCCGGTGACAGAGATAGCTGCGTGTCGAGAACAACTCGCATGGGACTACGCCCGTTTATATGGCGGACTGTCAGTTCCGGATCATCAATTTCGGCAGTCGACCTGCCTACCAATACAGCATCAACCTGAGCGCGCAGGATATGGACTCGTTTCCTGCTTTCCTCAGAGGAAATCCACTTGGAAACCCCTTCAGCGCTTGCTATGGAACCATCCAGAGATTGAGCCGCTTTTAAAATTACGTAAGGCATTTTTGTTGTAATATATTTGATGAAAAAGCGATTGAGCCAGCGGCATTCTTCTTCGAGTACGCCGGCTTCTATCTCTATGCCAGCGTTTTTAAGTTTCTCGATTCCCTTTCCGGAAACCTCAGGATTTGGATCGACCATGCCTATGACCACTCGCTTGAATTTTTTCTCGACGACAAAATCCGCGCATGGCGGGGTCTTTCCATGATGTGTGCATGGCTCTAGCGTCACAACTAAAGCAGCATCTTCAAAATTGGAGATCGTTGCATTATTTATAGCTTCCACTTCTGCGTGGGGACCTCCCAAATATCTGTGCCAGCCTTTGCCTACAATTTCTCCATCCTTAAGGATCACCGCCCCAACTCGCGGATTAGGGCTCACATAGCCGCTGCCGCGCAATGCTAATTTGACGGCGCGCTTCATTGCTTCGGTTTCAGTCATCTTTTTCGCCCCAGGTAAATTCTATTTGTCTTACATAGTGATTCGGTTTCGAAGGTATCACCAGAAAAGCAGTGTATTTCCCCGGCTGCAGTTCATTGCCGGAATTCTTTTCGCCGGTGAATTTCATCTCGTAAAAATGAGTTTCGCCTACTTCTTTGGGTAGTACGTCGCCTACTACCATCATATAATTCTTGTTGTAGTTGGAACTCCACAGGACTTTTGCTTTGTCTGACATTATCTCTACCCTGAAATCTTCGGAGGAAGGCATATATTCATCTTCAACTTTCTTTACCCTTTCTGCTTCGAGTATAAAAACTACCGTGCCGTCATCCGGATATTTGACTTTCGGCGTCAGGTACATTGCTTCGTTGCGCGATAATTCCCTTTCGAATTCTTTCGTGCAGTTGCAGGTGCAGCCGAAAAAACTTACAAGAAAACTTAGTAAAATAAATATTGTTAATAGTTTCATATTTGTTACCTTGTTTTTTATTAAATTTATGACGAAAAAATTACCTGACAAAATATGAATGAAAATTTTGTTAGTCGATTTTATGGCATGGATTTTAATCATCTTTTATTTAGTTTTGATTTTAGAGTAATTCTAAGTTATCTTTTGATAATTGATCATTATTACTGATAAACATTATGAAAAATATATTAATTCTTCTAATATCCTTATTCTTTATTACTATGCCACTGTTTGCTAAAGGCTCTGCCGGTGAAGAGGCAAAATATGAATCCCGTTTTATTGTGGAGATGCCTACAGCCGGCGTTATTCCCAAAGGGACTTTTTCATTTGACATGCTTCTCTTCACGAAAGGCGGCATGATGGCTGAGCTTTCCGCAGCGCCTTTCGAGAATTTCAATATGGGTATAAGCTACAGCGGGACTAATATTATCGGTGCCGGGAAAGTGAAATGGCAGGGTATTCCCGGGATCCACCTCCGGTACAGGATTATCGACGAGAAGAAGTTTTTCCCTGCTATCCTGATCGGCGTGCTGACCCAGGGCAGAGGAGAATACTATAAAGATAAGGAACGATTCACCACTATGTCACCCGGAGTTTTTGCAGCGATGAGTAAGAATTACCGCTGGGCTCTGGGTACTATAGCTCTGCATGGCGGAGTTAATTATTCCTTCGAGCCTGCGCCTAAGAACAGAGCGCCGAATGTTTATTTCGGGCTGGAGCACTCACTGGGTGATGCGGCAGCTCTGAATCTGGAATATAATATGAATATTGATGACTCGGATAATAATTTTACTAAATCCAAAGGGCTGCTGAATGCTGCAATCCGACTGAATATCTCTGCAGGCTGGACTATAGAAATCCAGGTGAGAGATATGCTCGCCAATAAAAAAGGCTCTGACGGTTTCATACGCTATCTGGGTTTGGAGATGATAAGCCCTTACTGATTTTTTTAGATCTCTAAGTTTTGAGTTTTAAATTTTAAATTATCGTGCTCAGATTTTAAATCTGAAGGGATAAAAGTATCAACTTTGATACCAGAGATTCATCTGTAGTATCACTCGTTTTTTCAGGACTGGTAGGATTTTCAAAGAACTGTGATGCTTTTTGATACCATTTGATACTGATTTTTGGGTTGTATCAAAGTCCTGCCCAGCGGTAAACCGCTGGGTTGATTGGCTTTGTGGATTCAGGTTCTGCCCAGCGGTAAACCGCCGGGTTGATTGGCTTTGTGGATTCAGGTTCTGCCCAGCGGTAAACCGCCGGGTTGATGATGCTCGTTGTCTTTGCAATGGTATTTCCTTTAGATTTGTGTTTTTTGCTTGCAAGTTAAGAAGGGAAGAATGTAAAGACAAAGAAATGGTGTAAATTTTATCTGAAAACTATCTAAAAACTGTCTTGAGATAGTTTTGGGATAGTTTAAAAAATATGGCGGTTTTTTTATTTCTACAGGCTGCAGATTACTGGTTGCTGGGTTTGAAACGCAGATTTACACTGATTAAACTGATTTCATTGATTAAGAAGGAAAATTAAAATATACTGAAAATATTTGTAAATACAAATTATTAATAGAATCCAATATTCACTCTTCTTAGCGTACTAAATAAATTATTGGTTAATATTTCTCCCGCAGCATTTCTTATATTTTTTCCCGCTGCCGCACGGACAAGGTTCATTTTTTCCAATTTTCGCTGCACTCCTTGTTGGACCATGTATTACGGTACTATCATCATAGTCATCATTACCCTGATCGAATAATTCAAACATTGTTTTAGGTATAGGTTTTTCTTTTTCTGCACTAGCTTCAATATAATCGGATAGTTCACCTATATTTGATAATTCTTCTGTAATCTCTTGTTTGAATTCTTTGAATTCCTGATTTTTGAAATGAAAACTTTTACGAAATATCTTATCTTCTTCTCTAAACTCATTTTCCGGGATACAATCCGGTTTTTCCCAACAATGAACAAAGTTTGATCTCCATAAATCGGCTGTCAAATCAACAATTATATCTCCTTTTAATATTTTTGAAGCTCTAAGAAATTCATCGAAAATACTCTGGGTAATTATTCCATGATTTTTTAAGAATTCATAAATATAAACACTGCCCCATAACGTGGCAATCATTTCGGAACTGTTATCCACGAAAAAATAAGCCGTTAATTTCGCAAGATGATTTTCAAAATCTTTTTTATGTATTGTGAAGTAAGTGTTTATATCAGGATTTTCCGGGTTCTTGTTATTTTCCCATAATGAGTTAATATTATGCCATATTGTGGCGGTAAGGTAAAAACTAAAGCCCTTTTCATACATATATTTAAGAAATTGTCCGTGTAAAAACAAAATGTCGGTTTTCATATCCTGCAGAAAATATTCCTTTAATGAATCAGTGTATTTTCCGGCTTTGTAAAGTCCGTTCGCGGTTGATAAAATAAATTTTTCATCGATATCAATATCATTTTTAGACAGCTCTTCCTTGTATAAATCTATATCAAAATTCTCTTTATCTTTTTTATAGAATTCCTCTAACACTGCATTTAATTTATAAACTGCCAAATCGGTTTCCGCACCGCCTAACAGTTCTTCTGATTCTCTTACAGTTATGAAATCTTTATCAACAGCTTCATTTAATATTTCCGTATACTGATAAAACATTAATTTTTTTGAAAGCTATCAAATACAAGTTATAACTTTGAGTGGGATAATTCATAAAATTGGCAAAAGCAAGTCTGACATTTGCTTCATCCTGTAGAAAACAGTAATAATCAATAAGGAAATCGTCGAGATACTGAAATTTTTCCTTGTAGAGTTCGGGGTGGTTGTTTCTCAATATTTCAAGAAACCTAAATACATTATCAAAATTTTTATTATCCTCCTGGTGACCTTTAGTTTCTACAATAACTTCGCCAACATCGTAGTTTTCAATAAATTCTTCAGGAAATTCCTCAGTGAAGAAATCACATGTTAAGTCAAAAATGTCAAGGATATTTTCATTTATGTACTTATTCCAGAATTCTTTATATGTCATAGTTTTTTTAATTTTAAATTTACGAATATTAGTTTAAATGCGCAATGATGTTTTTCTTTTATACAGCAGAAAACCGGCAGGTGAAGGAAAACAACTTTGTATGCAGATAATTAACATATAGGGGAATTGATAATCATTACTACTGTTGAGTAAGGAAATTTACAAAACAAATTATTGGCAGCAAAATGAATTTGCTGACGATATATAGTATTTTAATGTAGATGACTGCGATTTGTCTCCGTAAATTCTATTGTAATAGGCATTATATTATGTACCTACGAAAACTATATACTCCTTATCCCCCTTTAGAAATTTTATAAAAAACACCTTTCCCGGTAGTTCCTTCTTTGTAAACCAGTCCAAGGGAGGTTAAAGTTTGTAAGTCATTAGATGCAGTTCGTTTAGCTATATTGAAGTCTTTCGAAAAAAACATGAAATGTGTGAAACTATGAAATTTCTTTAGATTAAGCTTTCATTACAAAAAAAGCCCGAACATCAACGCCCGGGCTTTCTTTTCAAGATATTTTAATATTCTTATTGTCCGATCATTTCTTTATAGGCATTTACGTCCATGAGTTCGTCGAGTTCGGAGGTGTCTGATAATTCGACTTTGATGATCCAGCCATCGCCGTACGGATCTTTGTTGACGGTCTCGGGGGCGTCATTAAGATCGGTGTTGACCACCTGGACTTTGCCGTTTACCGGCGCAAATAAGTCTGCTACTGTCTTAACAGCTTCGATGGTGCCGAATGCTTCGCCCTTTTCGATATCTTCGATATCTTCGTCGATGTCGATGTAAACGATGTCGCCCAATTCGCTCTGGGCATGGTCGGTGATGCCAATAGTGCCTGTGTTGCCTTCTACTTTGACCCACTCGTGGTCGTTTGTGTACTTAAGATCTTCGGGAAATTTCATAGCTTTCTCCGTATTATTGAAAAAATTATTTATAATGAATTCCAGTTATGTGTTTCAAGATATTTCGTATCGAAGTTGCCTTCAATGAAATCTTTGTTGCGCATCATCTTCTGATGAAACGGGATAGTCGATTTTACGCCCTCGATGACGAATTCGTCGAGCGCGCGGCGCATCTTGGCGATGGCTTCCCTGCGGGTAGGCGCAAAGGATATTAGCTTCGCCAGCAGCGAGTCGTAGTGTGGCGGCATCTGGTATCCCTGGAATATATGAGAATCGACCCTTATGCCGTGACCGCCGGGAAAGTGCAGACTCGAGATAAAGCCCGGCGTCGGACGGAAATTGTGTTCAGGGTCCTCGGCGTTTATCCGGCATTCTATCGAGTGCTGGATGGGATCAGCCTGCCTTAGGGTCAATTCGTGTCCACTCGCTATGTTTATCTGTTCTTTTATCAAGTCCATCAGTAATGATTCTTCGGTTACAGGATGTTCTACCTGAATTCGCGTATTCATTTCCATAAAATAAAAATTCTTATTCTCATCTACAAGAAATTCTACGGTGCCGGGACCGATATAATTCACGGCTTTGGCGCCGTTGACTGCCGCTTCGCCCATCCGCTGGCGCAGATCGGGATCCATTATAGGCGAAGGCGCTTCCTCGATCAATTTCTGGTGGCGCCGCTGGATTGAGCATTCCCTCTCATTGAGATGAACTAAATTGCCGAATTTATCGCCCATAACCTGAATTTCAATATGGCGGGCAGTTTCGACGAGCTTTTCCATGTATAGATCGGGATTGCCGAAGGATACTTCGGCTTCATTTCTTGTAAGTGAGTAAACTTTTTCGAGTTCCTGAGGTGATCTGACTATGCGCATACCCTTCCCGCCGCCGCCCGCTACGGCTTTTAGCAGAACGGGATAGCCAATTTCATCTGCGGCGCTTAATGCATCTTTAACATTTTTCAAAACACCTTCGCTGCCGGGTACAACAGGTACACCAGCAGCTTTCATAGTCTCTTTGGCGACGGATTTATTGCCCATTTTTTTGATGGCGCCGGCTCTGGGACCGACGAAGTTGAGTTCGTGGTCTTCGCAGATCTCGACGAAGTAGTCATTTTCCGCCATAAAGCCGTAACCGGGGTGGATGGCGTCGGCGTTAGTTACTTCCGCCGCTGCAATTATTGAAGGAATATTGAGATAGCTGTCCTTGCTGGAAGGGGGTCCGATGCAGACGGCTTCGTCGGCGAATTTCACATGCAGAGAGAGTTCGTCGGCTTCGGAATAGACCGCTACCGATTTTATGCCAAGCTCGCTGCAGGCGCGTATAATCCGTAAAGCAATTTCCCCTCTATTTGCGATAAGCAATTTATTTATCATCCGGGTCCTTTCGGCTTAGATTAATCGGGTCTGATATAAAACATTACCTGGTTGTATTCGACGGGCTTACCGTTTTCGATAAGAATTTTCTCGACAGTTCCCGCAACATCGCATTCGATCTCGTTCATCAGTTTCATAGCTTCGACGATGCAAAGCGTATTACCCGGAGTAACGTGAGTTCCGACCTCAACGAACGGCTCGGAATCCGGCGACGGCGCCCTGTAAAAAGTGCCGACAATAGGCGAGCGCACAACATGAAGATTATCTGCGGGCTCGTCTGTTTCTTTTGCCTCGGCAGGAGGTTTTTCGGCAGCCTCGGCAGGAGTATTGTTACCCGCTGCAGGCTGTACCTGTGCGGCTTCGGGCTGCATAGGCATTACAGGCGCCTGAGCAACGGTCGCTTTTTGGGTTGAATCTTTTTTATGCTTGGTTAGTTTCAGTTTTATTCCGTCTTCTTCTATTTGAATTTCCGTAGCTGTGCTGCTGTCGAATATTTCAAGAAGACGTTTTAAATGTCTAAGATCCATCATTTCGTTTCTCGTTTATTATTAATTTTAAATTTTTGTAATTTATCAGCCGGTAGAGACTCTTTCGCTGTATTCACCGGTTTGAGTGTTGATCTTCAACACATCCCCTTCATTTATAAAGATTGGAACCTGTATTTCTGCGCCGGTTTCGACGGTAGCGGGCTTCATAACATTGGTGGCTGTGTCGCCTTTGACGCCCGGCTCGGTGTGGGTGACCTCGAGCTCGACAGTCAGAGGCAGATTTACGTCCAGGACTTCCTCGCCTTCGAAAGCTACGTTGACGATTTCATTTTCCTTGAGGAATTTCTTCTGATCGCCGATAAGTTCTTCACCGACGGGTATTTGTTCGTAGGTTTCCAAACTCATAAAGTAGTAAATGTCACCATCTTTGTACAGGTACTGGTATTCCCTGTTTTCTACCCGTACAAATTCTACGTTTTCATTGGGGCGGAAGCGGGCTTCCTGCGATTTCCCTGTTTTCAGGTTACGTAATTTAGTTTGATGGTGTGCGGGACCTTTGCCCGGGGTAACGTGCGTATGTTCGAGAACCACATGGTTCTCGCCATTATATTTGATAATAGAGCCTCTTTTAAGATCTGATCCTTGTCCCATGTATTCTGTTCCTTCGAATTATTATAATAAAGAGGTGCCGGCCGGATTCGAACCGGCGTTCGCGGTTTTGCAGACCGCTGCCTAACCACTTGGCTACGGCACCAATTAGAATACAAAGATAATTGATGACGAATTATTTTCCAAATCTATTTTTAATGCTCGTAATTCAAGACGAAAATATGTATATAATCTGGTGTTTTTTAAAATTGATATTAAATTTGCATAAAGGTTAACAGTTAAATGCTAACGGCTAACGGCTGCCCTTTGCTAATTTAGCTGCTTATAGTTAAGATAATCTGATTTTTCAAAATAATAGTGGCTAAAGCTAAGTGAGAGAACTTATAAGGCAGTTTTCTTTACTCTTCGGCTCAGTTATCCATCGACTATTCATTTTGAATTATTTTATTAATGATTTCTATTCTGTCATTTATAATCTACCTCACCAACATCACCCTCTCTACAAATACCTCACTTCCACAACTCACCTTCACAAAGTATAGTCCAGTTCTGCTTCCAGACCATTGCTTTTCTAATCTATAAATGCCCGTGGCTAAATAATCTGAATAAACAGTCTCAATCTTCTGTCCGATAGAATTGTAGACTTCTATCTGTGTAAAGCGTTTTCGGGTAGAGATATTTAAATTTTTGTATGACTGCCGTATGGATTCGGGTATATTTTTAATTGGAACTCGCTGGTAATAAGGTCATTTACGCCCGTAGTAATGTCGTATGGTTCCGACATCTCCGATTCGCAGCCATGTGCGGATGTTACTTGCACTGTGTAGCTGCCGGTATCGGTTGGAATATAGTGTTTTTTGTTTGCACCCTCGATCAATTCATCGTTTTTGTACCACTGGTTGCCTCCGTCAGCAGAAGATAACAATGAATCTCCCTCTTGAGAAATTTCCGGTTTAGGTGGATTTTCATAGACATGTAAATCAATCTCTGCGCTGTTCTTGCAGCCTTTTTCATTGATATATTCATACTTAATGCTGGTTATTCCTATCTCTGCCTGACCCGGTGTAAATATGCTGTCTATGACTCCATTTACGCTGTATGTACCGCTTTCAGGTGATCCGCCGGTTAGCTCTACCGGCTCGTCATTTTCGCAGTAAGTCGTGTCCATGACGAGGCTTACTTCAGGCACAGGAAGAACATCAATAACCGTAAATGTGCTTCCTGTGCAGCCGGTTTCGGGATTTGTCTGGGTGAGCGATATTGTTTTGCTGCCGGGAGTTGCCCATGAATACTCAATAAAATTTGCACCTGAATCAATGAGATTTGCTTCCTCGCTTTGCCAGATATTGTCGAGCCACAATTCAGTATCCGTAGTAAATTTCAATGATGCGCCCTGACATATTGAATCATTGCTTTGGATTTGAGGCTCAGGCTGAGGATAAATAGTCAGGGCATTTTCATTGATAAGCCCTGTGTTTGCAGGGGAAGTGCTGTTCACCCCTACTCTATAATTTGATCCGTAAGGGATTTCTTCAGGAACAGCAATAGTAATTGATCCTGAAGTGTTTCCTTCCATGCTTGCTAACTCCACAGTATTCTCATAGTAATATCCGTATTGATCGGATAATTCTACAGTGAATGTATTTGATGAACCGATCTCTATCAAAGGTTCAAATTTCACTGTAATACTATCTCCGCTGCAAAACTGATGTTTTTCCAGTGGTAGAGTTTTAATCGTTTGATCCTGGAATTTGACGAGGAAGCCGTCATTAATAGTTTCAACTCCATCTGACTCTGGTTGGTGACCATCAGGAGTTGGTGCTATTTTTGGTTTTTTATTAATAAATAAGAATTTCTCTTTACTTAACCATCAAATTTGAATTTTACGTATTTTCTATATTGTTTTTCAACGCTATTGATAATATTGTCTCTTGATGCCTCATCCATAGCTTTTACAATGTCCCCACCATCATCGAATAATCTAATAGGATTATTCCCGCTATACTGATACGGCGACCATGAATAATACTTTTCCCAGAGGGGATCGAACTCCCTCATCCCTAAATCCCTTCTCCCACGGGGAGAAGGGACTTTACCTTTCCCAAAACCCGTATCAATTCTTGCCCTCTCCCTTTGGGAGAGGATTGGGTGAGGGCTCTTTCCCCGGATTTCTTTACTCTCTGTAAAAGCTCTATTAATCATTTTGTCGATTATTTTTGTACATCATTATTCTGTAATTACTTTTCATTACATGCCATTAGAATCTTTTTAAGCACTAAATCAATATCATTAATAATTTCATTATTCCAAAATCTTATTTCATTAAAACCTGTTGCTTTTAAAAACTCAGTTCTATTAGCATCATATTCTTTACGATCCTTATGAACACTTCCGTCTAATTCAATGATCAGTTGTTTTTCTATGCATACAAAATCTACAATATAATTGCCTATTAGTTCCTGTCTTCTAAATTTCAGACCTTTTAATTTCTTGTTTCTAATCTTTTCCCACAGATATTTTTCAGCATCCGTTGGATTGTGTCTCATTTCTTTAGCTCGTTGAGTTAATTTTCTGTTGATTCTAAACTTCATGATATAATTTAACTAATTCTATTAAAAAAATCAACTCCTTTTTTTGTCTTACCCTCTCCCGCCGGGAGAGGGCAGGGTGAGGGCTCTTAAACTTCTGGCGGTCGGCGCCGGGATATTCGGGGGCAGTTTGTTTCATGAGCTTTTGTTTATAATTGTCAAAATGCGTTTTTGGAATATAAGGAAAAATTGTTTAATAATAACTTATCGCAGGGTAATTTATCTAAAAACAAGATTTTCAATGTCCATAAGTTTCAGATCAAATTGGAGCAGAAAAGATCAATAAAAACTAATTGCCAACATAGAATAATCGTCATGAAGTTTAACATTTTATTGGCTGTTGAAATATAATCGAAGAATTCTTCAATCTCCGTAGAATCCTGCTTGAAATTATTTTTAAGGAAATTTGCCAATCCTTCAATTTTCAGAAGCTCTCCGTTTGTTTTTTCGATTTCATAAACTCCGTCAGAATAAACATAAAGCTGGGAGTTTTCGAAATCTGTCCTAAATACCTGTATTTACGTTAATATTTTTTATTTTTGTGATTATTTTGTATAGCAGTGATTTAACTTATTAAATTAAAATAATTTATAGTTTTTGGATTAATATACTTTCAAGGAATTTAATATCCTTCGCATTGCTTCAAATTTTCCCTTGAATCTCTCAGTATGTTCATCTTGGAGCGCCAGCGCATACTCCCTGCGATATTTTTCAAATTTTTCAAAATTGTCGCAGGTGTAGTGGACGGAAAAACTGCAGCCGGATTCATCTTCCGTATCTTCCAACAATTGAGCGCTTTGAAACAAGCCGGTATTCATTACATCCGGTATGTGTTTCCCACGCATCCATTCCAGCCAAACGTCTTTGACAGAGCTGTCAATTTTGATATTTACAATGTATTTAATCATGATTATTCCCATTAATTTTAAATTTTGTTCCATAAAAAATGTCATCTCCCCAATTTGATACAGTCCGGGCTATAGAGGAATTTTCAATAGCTTTGCGCAAAATTTTATGGGGCAGGGTATTCGGATGACTGAAAGGACAGACCTTCATGCACATATTGCAGTCCGTACCGATGATCTGCCAGTATTTGAAACAGCTTTCTATGTTTATCCGCCATTTCTCTACGCCGCGAACATTTTCCTTATTCCCTTTGGGAATTGAGCCCGATGGACAGTTCACCGCGCACTTGTTACACTTTTCACAGAAATCCTGCACACCGAAATTTACCGGCTTATCCGTTATTAACGGCAAATTTGTTGTTACCGCGCCAAGCCTTACTCTTGGACCATACTTCCTTGATATCAAATACCCCAGCCTGCCTATTTCGCCAAGACCTGCATCATAAGCTGCCGGCGGCAGCATTAACTGATAGTTACTCCCGGATATATGCGCCCTCGCAGAATATCCCATATTTCTTATAAACTCGGCGATAGAATTTGAAATACGCTGGCAGTGCAAATATTTCAGCGCTGTTTCCTCAGTTGTCCCTGTTTTCGGCGCTTCTTCCACTTTGAAGTAGTCCATCTCAACAGTGTAGCAAATGACAAATTGATGCTCAAGCTCTATTTTTTCACCCCACGGCTCTGGTCCTCTGCCGACATGCGAGTAAACATACATAGGATTCAGCTTTGCTACACCTACTTCATCGGCACCCAGATGCAGCGTTTGTTCCTTTATTATTTTCGTGAAATTTTCAGGGGAATCTTCAAATTTTTTATCACTGACTTTCCCATCTACAAAATTAACGTGCTGCCCTTCAATTTCAAATAGGGAAGCCACATATCGTGATTTTACCGGATCGTAAAATCTGCTGCCCGGCGCAAGCAGTCCCGGCTTTCCTCTTATACTGTCGTCGATTTTCTTCAGTCCGGGCTTGTCATTATAATACTTCTCGTAAGTTTTCGTGCCCGGCTTGTAATCATTGCGTGCGAACATCGTATCGCGCTCATCAACTTTTTCAGTTATCCTGCCAATATTGATTTCTTTATTTTTACCAATCCGCGCAAAAAACAAGACCATTCCCAAAATTACAACAGCATCTGCAGCGGTGAAAAGATAGATTTTATTATTGAAAAATAACGGAAGCACCAAAAACAAACCTGAATTCACAACCATTGACAAAACACTCATTAATACAGCGCGGCTTTTGTTTTCCCAGATTGATGAAATAGCAAAAGATATGAAAAACAGTGTAATTAATGAAAAGAGTATCCAATATATTAATTCTGCTGCACTCATATCCCAAAATAAGCAAGATTTCTTGAATTATAAAAGAACTAAATCAAATACAATCACTTATTCTCCGCATAAAACTTCTTCAAAGCATTGCCTGTATGGGAGTCTTTTTTCTTGGCAACTTCTTCCGGCGGTCCTATTGCGACAACCTCGCCTCCGCTCTCGCCTGCATCCGGACCGAGATCAATTACCCAGTCCGCTGAAGCTACTACATGAATATTATGCTCGATAATGATAACAGTATGCCCCATGTTCACAAGCTGGCGGAAACAATCCAGCAGCTTCGATATATCGTCGAGGTGCAGCCCGGTAGTAGGCTCGTCAAATATGAAAAGAGAATCTGCCTGGCTGCGGGCTTCAAGGTGGCTGGCTAACTTTATCCGCTGCGACTCGCCGCCGGAAAGCATCGTACTCGGCTGCCCGAGCCGCAGATAGCCAAGCCCGACATCGTGAAGTATCTGCAGCTTTTTCTTGATCTGATTCGAATTTTCAAACAGCTTCATCGCCTCATCGACAGTCATATTCAGGACATCGATGATCGACTGCCCTTTGTAAAGAATATTCCGTACTTCTTTCTTATAGCGCGTCCCTTTGCAAGCTTCGCATTCGAGGGAAACATCCGGCAGAAACTGCATATCAACCGTTACGTAGCCTTCGCCGTCGCAAACATCGCATCTGCCGCCGGGCACATTGAATGAAAAATACCCCGGTTTGAATCCCAGCTGCCGTGCTTCTGGTGCCTGCGCAAACAGTTCTCGGATAAAATCGAAAACTTTGGTGTAGGTGGCAGGTGTAGATCTTCTGGATTTTCCTATGGGCGACTGATCTACGAGCTCGATTTGCTCAATGTCGTCGCTGCCTTCTATCTTTTCGAATTTACCGACAGCTCCGCTATACCCGCCGCGGAATTTCTTGAGTCCGGCATATAATACATTATGTACCAATGTACTTTTGCCTGAACCGGATACACCGGATACGACGGTCATACTGTTTAATGGAAAATCAACGGATTCTATCTTCAGATTATGCTGCCGGGCGCCATGAATGGTAAGCTTTTTCTTAAGGTTCAATTTTTTCTTTTTGGGAATTTCCAGCTTTTTTTCGCCCGAAAGGTATTGACCGGTCAACGATTTCCCATTTTTTACAATATTTTCCATATTGCCGGAATAGGTAAGATGACCGCCAAACTCGCCTGCGCCCGGTCCCAGATCTATAATGTGATCAGCCTTCTCGATTATTTGCGGCTCATGTTCTACGATTATTATAGTATTTCCCAGATTCCGCAGCTTGAACATAATTCTCATCAGCCGGTTTATATCCCGCGGGTGCATACCTACACTCGGTTCATCAAGTACGTACAGCGTTCCCACGAGCGAGGAACCAAGCGCCGTAGAGAGGTTTATCCTCTGCGCTTCCCCCCCGGATAGAGTATGGGACAGTCTGTCCAGTGTCAAATACTCCAGACCGATATCCACCAGCAGCTGCAATCGCCAGCGAATCTCCCGCAGCACCTGTCCTGCGACCTTATCCTGATTAGTATCCAGTTTCAGATTTTGCACATAGTCAAGCAGTTTATCGAGGGGGATTTTAATTATTTGCGGAATATTCTTTCCGCCGATGAACACCTGCCTTGATGAAGTTCTAAGCCGCGAACCTCCGCAGGAATTGCAGGTAGTATATCCCCGATACCTGCTCATCATCACTCGGTACTGCACTTTGTAGGATTTCTCTTCCAGCAATTTATAGAATCCTTCAATGCCTATGTATTCATCAGTTCCTTTCATAATGAATTCAATATCGCCCTCGGAAAGGCTGTGAACCGGTACATCTACCGGAATCCCTTTTCGTTCGGCAACTTTTATCAAATTGCGCTGCAGGTGGGAAAAGCGCTGCGTCCTGAAGGGGTGGACCGCCCCTTTCCTGAGTGTGCGTGATTTATCCGGCAATATCAGGTCGATGTCTATACCTATCGTTCTGCCGAATCCCTGGCAGCTCGGACAGGCGCCATAAGGATTATTGAAGGAAAAAAGCTTCGGTTCCGGCTCAAGGTAGAGTATACCACACTCGGCGCACTCAAAGCGAGCGCTGTAATAGTGATCCTGCCGCTTGCCGAGATTTCTGATGGCAACCCTTCCTTCGCCGTATTTCATAGCCGTTTCAATGGATTCGTTGATTCTTGACAGAGACTCTTCATCTTTGCGGATAACAAGTCTGTCGGCGAGGATCATTACATCTTCCGCCCGCAGCCCGTCGGGGACAGCTTCCTGCTCGGTATCGATGAAATTCTCGGAATCTTTTGTAATCACCCTGAAAAAACCGAGCTTTTTATAATCTTCGATGGCTTCCTTCACATTGCGTGTTTGTTCCGGCAGCGGGAACATAATGTAGATCTTTTCGCCGTCCTTCCATTTTTTCAATTCGCGGACAATTGTTTGCGGTGAATCTTTCCTCACCTGATTGCCGCAATTCCGGCAGTAGGTAGTTCCCACCCTGCCGAAAAGCAGACGCAGATAATCATAGATCTCCGTGCTCGTACCTACCGTCGAGCGCGGATTTTTCGACGGCGGCTTTTGCTCGATGGCAATTGCCGGCGGCAGCCCTGCGATAGCATCCACATCCGGCTTGCCCATTCTTTCGAGAAACTGCCTCGCATAAGCTGACAGGGATTGCACGAAGCGCCTCTGCCCTTCAGCATATATCGTATCGAATGCCAGCGTCGATTTCCCTGACCCGCTGACGCCTGTTATCACCGTAAGCCGGTTGCGCGGTATTTCCACGCTTATATTCCGCAGATTATGCAGCCGCGCCCCTTTGACGGTGATATTCTTTCCATCTTTCTTTATTTCAGTCTTTGTTTCCGTCATAATTCACTTAGTATAATCATTTTCGATTAAATGAAACATTCAATATAAAAATTATTCGGCTCGCAGGAAAGAAAATTTTGGGAAGCTCTTTATTCTATTAAATGAATGTGCGGCTAAAATAAAATTTAGGCTCATGATTTTATAAATATTACTCATTTTGATCTCAAAAAAATCATTAAATAAAAATTCTTGCACTTTTAAAATTAATTTTGTTATTTGATAAATAAATTCTATTGTTTTTATTAACAAACTTTTAAAGAAAATACAAAAATGCAATGGAAATCTCAATACTCGACAGGGGTTAGTCAAATTGATATTGAGCATCGTAATTTGGTGAACATGATAACCAAGCTTCAGAATAGTTTGGATGAAGGTTTAATTACCCATGAAACCGGAATAGTATTGAAAGAATTGGTGGATTATACAAAATATCACTTTACTTCCGAAGAGAATTTCATGCAGCAAATAAAATTCCCTGAATATGAAAAACACAAGGAATTGCACGTAGATCTCACAAACCAAATAATTGAAATATTGCAAAATCTCAAAAAAGGACAGAGAATAACAAGCATTGATCTCATTGACTTCCTCAAAGATTGGCTGCAGAAACACATCATCGACGAAGATAAAAAAATTGGTAAATATTACTTCGACCAGATTGAAAATGCTAAAAAGGACATTTGAAAAAGATATTAAATTAAATCATTATCTTGATTTATTTTTAATCACAGATATAAACTTATTTTTACTTTCATTTTAGGAATTTTCTAATTAATTTTGAACCATATAATTTTAGTTCTTTATTTCATTGATTAAAAATTAGTTTTATAACCAGTTACAAAAATCCCATGTTACTGGATTTATAAGAATTTAACAACTCTTTGCTTTTTAATTTTCTTTAATTTCTTACAATCTAAGATTTTTTTTATTAATTTTAAATTTAGTCTAATAATTGGGAGTAATTATGTCAAATTTTAAAAATTATTATGCATTACCGGTTATTGTTTCAGCTATTGCATTGATTGCTTTATTGGCAACTTGCAGCGATGATGATAATTCATCAGGTCCTTCAAGAGAAAATTTGATGACGGCAAAAATCAGCGGTGCAGAAACTCTGGATTTCAGCACAACAGAAGTCAACTATGTCCCAACTTACTTTCCCGATGGGGGATACACAATGAGAGTTGTTACCGGAGGTTTCTACAAGGATAATATCCAGTATGGGATAACTATTGCAGTTAATGATTTTGACGATGGCAAAACCAAATATGATATTCCCGACCAGGGTTATGGCTGGTTCGTAGTAACCATTGACGATAACAATAAGAGACAATATACTACAACTATTGAAGGCACTATAACTATTAGCAAGGTAACTGATAAAGCTATTACTGCAACATTTGAATTCTCAGCCAAATTGATGATTGGGGAAGATATTGTTAAAATAACGGACGGGCAGGTTAAATTTTCGCGAT
>CAZXYS010000049.1:0-23288 GCA_964645005.1 uncultured Hyphomicrobiales bacterium
CATAGTATTCAATGTTAATTGTTGTATCATTTCCCCGCCTGTCAGTGAATGTGATAAGAGCGCGGGCATCTTTAGCAGGATCAACTATATTTAATCCCCATTTAGTGCTTCTGTCCATACCCGGAATAAATTCGTCATACCAAAATTCGTAATTTTCACTACTGTCTCTGTGAAATACGATCTTGGCAAGATTCGAACGAATTTTTTCGTCGTCCGGCATGTCGGTGACTTCATTTTTCTGGTCAAAGTTAACATTGCCGTAGCAATCAATTAGCCAAGCGGGGTCGGGCGGGATCGTATCGGGTTTTTCAAGGTCAGCCAGAGCTGCGCTGGTGGGATAGCCATAAGAGTCGCACCAGTCATACCCGAATGAATAAGCGGCAAAAGGTTTTTCAGCTCTGATTTTATAAACACCCACCATAGGCAAAGTAATTGTCTTTGCAGCGTATTTCTTTCCATCGACATCATATCGGAAGACTTCGCCGCTTCCCGGAAATTTATTCCTCAACATTGTCCATTCGACTTCGCCAGCTCTTACTTCGCCAAAATCTATCCCATCGGGAATAAAACCAAATTCATCGGTTGGGAAAACAAGGTTTAGGTAGTTTTCAGCAAAGTTCAAACCACCGTAAGTTGCAGGCAGGCAGAAAGTGATGTCTTTTTGATACTGTTCAAGTGGAGTTTGTACTTCGATAAATGGGTCTGAGTTTGGCAGCGGATAGCCGTCCTCCTGAACACCGCAGTTATAAAGTGTAACTCCGATAGGTTTATCACCCGAAATAACAACAGAGTGATTTTCCTCTTCACGTGGATGCATTCTCATTTCCTGGAAGCCTTTAGTTTGAATGCCTCCCACTTGCGGAACGAAAGATACTTGTCTGTTGTCCCTGAAGATTTTGGTGTTTTCTTCTTTTGCAAAAACTCTTATAATAGAAGGATATTTACGACCGGGGATTTTAGCCACATGGTAATGCTTACCCCAAACCATAGTCGGCAGCTGCATTTCAACAGTATAGTCGCACCACTGGTTACCTACCGGGATATTAGTACACTGGTTACCGGATATTACAGCTATTGGTTTTGTTGCGACAATCCGGCTGCCAGTAAGGTCAGCATTATCAGCGTCGGACATGAACATCCAAACATCACCCTCATTCATGTCCGCATTGGTTGATTGCCCGGGGGTTAAACCTCCTGCTGTTTTTGAAAAACCATTGCCACCCATTGTAAAACGAACTTTTGTCTTATCGTGGGGTGTAACAATACATGTGGTACTCGGAAGTTTATAACTCCAGACTGCTCTGAACATAGGGTCTTCATTATAAGCTGCTACAATGTATTCCTTACCGAGAGCAGCTACCGGAATAGCAAGATAGCCGTCACTGGTAGCCCTGTAGCGCACAATGCAGTAAGCTACTAATGGATCATCAGCGAAAATATGAATTGCTTCGCCTCTATATACTTTTTCCTCGGGCGGGGGCTGCCTTCCGCCTTTGGTTACCGGCTGACCGATCGTAGGATTAATATCAAATACAATTACATCATCCGGAATGGACATTTTTGTCTTGAAATACCCTTTAGAGGGTACTTCCACATGTACCTGCGTCTTCATAGGCGAGGTCACATATAGCTGGACAAAATTGTCAAATCCCCAGGATTCGTCCTCGAAACAGGGAGGATTAGACAGCCAGAATTCCTTTCCGACATTATTCGCTCCGAAAAGTTCCGGCAGATTTTCTTTAATGAAAGAGTCATCGTATTGCTGCGCATTTGCTGAATTAAAAGAAAGGAGTGCAAAGGCGAGTAACGATAGCAATGAGGTAATAATTTTAGTTTTCATGAATACTCCTATGAAGTATAAAACAGTATTTTAATATATATCATTTACTTTTATAAATTCTACTTTTTTAACAAGTATTATATTATAAAATTTATTTTAAAAAACAAATATTAATTATAAATTTATTTTACTAATAAATATAAACAGTTCAATAGCAGAAAAGTTACGCTAAAAAATAATAAATTTATATATATATTGTCAGCTGTGTTTTATATTGTATATTAACCACCTCTATAATATTAATATTTGTTAATAATAATTTATATTAGTAATAATAATAGTTCCGGAATTAGTCAACTTCTTTATTATTTTTATTAATTTTTTTTCAGTTTAAAATTTAATTGGATTTGTAGTCGAATGCAGGCATGAAAAAATATGAAGGTTTAAAATAGATAATAATATTAGTTTAAATTGAACTAATAACTATAAAAATTTGACGAAATCAATACAAATCTATTCCTATCTTGAAATATGCCCGGGCGGGACCCAAAACAATTGATTCGGGATTTTTCAGGAAGTAAAAGCCTCTGCCGAGAGAGAATTTTGCCGGACCGACGGGTGTATCAAAATTGAGAGACATTCCTAATCCGTGCTTTAAATCCTCGAAATGTATGTCTTCGGGGACTCTCCAGACTTCACCAAGATCATATCTCAACGAAAAGTAAGTATCAAAAAATATTTTAAAAGGCATTTTCACTCTGTATTTGAGCGAACCTCTCAATTTCTGGCGGCCGCGGTTTTCGTATTCTCTGAAACCGAAGAAATCTTCCTGTCCTCCTATACTGAAAAATTCCGGGTAAGGAAGAGTCTCGTCAGCAAAACCGAAAAAGAAGGACGGCTGCAAAAGATGATTTCCTACTGAAAAATTCATTCTGTGGTAATAGATTGCCTTGGAGAATCCCACTGTCGACTCAGATGAAAGGAAAGTTGATTCAAGAGATAGTCTTATCTTTCTTCCTTCTGTTGGGAAATAGGCTTTATCTTCCGAATCAAAAATGGAGCCGATCTTAATTGTGGATATATCATAAAAATCAGGTTTTTCTCCGATATCGATATCAAAGTATCTCTGCTTTTCGAAACGTAAACCTGCAGTAAATTTTCCGCTTTTTGAAATTCTTGAACCAATCGATATTTTCGAGCCGTATCTTTGTTCGGTCAATTCATTGCTTATTTCATTCTTGAATCTATTGATTGGTAAGTCGTCGACACTTCTGTATTCATAAATATCTTTTGAATCATAGTATATGTTTCCGCTAAAGGTCAGCATTGTTGTGAAAATTCTTGGTGTTTCCAATGCAAATTCACTGAACAAATTCCTGGTTCCGCCAGCCAATCTTGCAGATGCTCGGGCTCCGAGATTAAGAAGGTTTTCCTGTTGAAGTTCAAGACCTGCCTGGGTATTTCTTTCGTTGTCAACACGAGCCCCCAGTCTGATTGTTTGAGTGCCGGCTTCGCGTACATTGATAATGATCTCAACTCCGGTAGTGTCTTCTCTGTAAATCGGATATATTTCCACGTCAGTAAACAAACCGGTGTTGACAAGATTCTCCCAGGATTGGATAATATCAGCGGCTTTTACCGTTTCGCCTTTTTGGAATTCAAGTTCTCGCTTTATAAGATATTTTTTGGTAGTTTCGTTTCCATTAATCCTAACTTTGCGGATTAAAGCCTCGTCAATGATTATATAAAAACTTTTAGTTCCCCTTCTTCCAAATTTTATTACTTTCGCGAAGGTATTATTATATTTGCGATAATATCTTGTTATTTCTTCATTTATGGCAGTTTTCAATGAGTCGGTAAGTATTTTGCCGGAAAATTTGGTTTCAAGTAAAGATTCGAGGTGTTTTTTCGAAGTGTCGCTTGCTCCGAAAATCTCAGGATTTTTGAATATTGGGTATTGTTCGGCAGCAACAACAATTAAATTCTTTTCTTCCGGCGGCTTGCTTATTTTTATTGCACTGTAATTATTTGAAATATTATCAAGTCTGTTGTAAAAATTCATGTACTTTTCAAGATCAAATCTACCAAAAGCAAGCACCGGCAATTTATCAACATGCTCTTTTAAAAAGCCCGTAAAATCGAATCCGGTATTCTCCGAAAGTTTGAATTTATCTTTAAAATCAGGGTAAGCGTTCTTAATTTTGGCTTTCCTTTTATCTTTCATCATTTTTTGAATTTTGGGTAAGATCGCTTCTGTTGCGGCGATTCCTCTGGCAATAAGAGTGTCTAAACGGGAGAAATCCGTGTTTGAATGAGGGTTTATTGGCGGTTCAATAACAATGTCAGCATCAACGATATTTTTTTGAGTGAATTTTTTCATGGTCATTGAAACAACCTGATCAGCCTGATTTATGGCATTGTCCAGCTCTTTCCGTTCGTGCAGCGGCGAAGTCGTATTTACGGCGATAATGATATCAGGGTTGAATTCTTTAGCTTGTTTTACGGGTACATTTGCCATTATGCCTCCGTCGACGAGGATCATTCCGTCTTTTTTAACCGGGGCATATCTCAGTGGAATAGTTGAACTCGCCCGCATAGCTGTAACCATGCTGCCGCTTTTAAGCGGTACGGTTTCAGCAGAAACAAGGTCGGTACAAACCGCTCTGAAGGGCATTTTCAATTCATCAAAGCTTTTACTGGAATGGCAGGGCGCATTGAGTACGAGATTGTAGAGGAATTCATTTAACCTGTTGCCAAAAGAGAAGGCTTCCGGGGCAACAAATTCGAAATTTTTAAATTGCAGTGTAAAAATACTTCTGTCGCGGACTTTCTTCTGGTCGAAAAATAAGGATTTCCTTTCTATATCGCTTTCAAAGGAGATTATTTTCTTCCAGTCCGTATTTTGCATGATCGAGTCGAGTTTTTCAGGGGGATATCCGGATGCATATAATCCGCCAATAACAGATCCTATACTCGATCCTATTATGTAATCAGGAACTATCCTTGCTTTTTCCAGCGCTTTGATAACACCAATCTGTGCAATGCCGCGTGCTCCACCGCCGCTTAAGACAAGAGCGATTGCCGGTTTTACCCTGCCGCTAAGCTCGAGAACCGATGCGCCTTCGTGGGTATAGAAGTTCAACGTCTTCTTTGTTTTGGCGGTTAATTCGCCTTTGGAAGCTTCATCCCCCTGTCCGAATACCGCTCCTATACTCAGAATCAAAAAAATGGGGATTATTATAATTTTAGTCACGGGCATTGTGTACCGCTCTGTAATTTTACATTATCTGACATCGAAGCCGCGAAACTCACCGGTAGGTTCTTTAGTAGTTACCTTGCAATTCTCAACATGCGCCATCATCGGACCTTGCTTCAGATATTCGTGCAGCGTGTCGATATCATTCTTATCACCTTCGGCAACGACTTCGACTGTGCCGTCAATATTATTTGAAACATAACCGCTTAAATCCAATTTTTTCGCCCTCTCAATTACAAAAAATCTGAATCCGACTCCCTGCACTCTTCCGGTTATGTTAAATTCAGTTCTGACTTCTTTACTCATATATTCCCGCTATTATATCTTAAGTGAAAATAAATTTGAATAAACGAACAATTACTTATTGAATTTAGATTTTTAGAAAGAATTAATCTACAAATATTTTGTAAAAATAAAAAAGCTGTTCCGGGGAAACCGAAACAGCCCAGTATTTCATTACTAAAAAACTTTCAGACCAAACCAAATTTATTCAGATGATAACGCAAAATCCTGCCGCCGAATCTGAATCTTACTTTATAATTAGCCATGTCGATATGGGACATAATCACGCCCCGGCGCTTGAATGAAGAAGAATGCGCAAAAACGCCGTTGCCAAGATATATGCCGACATGCCCGATTTCGTAAGACTTGACATTCGATCCCGTGAAAAAAAGCATATCGCCGAATTGCAGGTCGTCGAAATCATCGATCCGCATGAAGAGCTCCGCCTGATATGATGAACCGGCGGGAATTTTCATGTCGATACTCTGCTCCAGCAGGCAGCTCATAAAGTTAGAGCAATCCACACCTTCTTTTGAATGTCCGCCCCAGCTATACGGCGTACCTAGCCAATCAAAGATTCCTTCGACGAGTTCTTTGCGGTAAACTATATTCGAGAATACTGATCTGTAGTCATAACTTCCACCCAGAAGCAGCATGTCCGATGAATTCCGGAATAAGCCGCGTACCGGCTGCGAGGTCTGCTCGAAATTATCGAGCATATACCCCCAACAAATAGGCGGCATCAAAGAAGAATATTTATAAATCGGGCTGTAGATGCCGTATTTATATTCATTCAAATACCAGTAGAACCAATAATTTTCATGGAATAGAAAAGACCCTCCGTATAAATTTGAGCTGAAGACATAGCTTCTGCTCATTAATTCATAATTGCTGAACGGATTTATTTTCCCGTTAAATGCCGAACCTGGTATGTAATCTGATAAAATGGAACCGGCACAATATTTCTCGTATATTTTCAAGGATTCCTTTACCCAGTAAGAATCTTCAGCCGCCTGCGCATTTCTGCTATATACACCTGACACTGCGATCAGAACCAGCGCTGTAAGAAATTTAAGAACAATGCCTTTCGCCATATTTTCCGTTAATTAATTTTACAAAAAATTAAATTAGTAAAATTTTGATTTTCATAAAACTTATTTAAATTTAATTTATTGTAAGTAATGGCGAAAAATGATATGCCACACCACAAAAGGTGTGGCATATCTGCCCCCCCTAAACTCTTTAAGCTATTTAAATACTTACATATTAGACATTTTTTTAAGAGGCATCTTGTTGGCTACCTTTTTAAGTAATTGCGTATCTTTTTGTTTTGTTCCTGTTATGGTCAGCAGGAATCTATAGCCTACATAATAAGTCAATTCTGCGCGTTCCCTGTCATTTTTGTATTTCTCCATTGCGAAAGCGTCTTTGATGCCGCAATCGAAAGTCCTCTCGTATCCCTTGTCATTTTCGCGGGAATAGCCGTCCAGCCATGTCGTCATGCCTGCCAACATGCCGTAATTTTCGTTGTAATCGACAAGTTTAATGTTAATTCTGGATTTGCCGTTATCAGTTTCTTTAGTGAATTCAGCGCTGGCATTGGACATAGAGAATCTGCCCATGTTCATTGATTCTCCACTCAGGTTTGGTCCCACGTAACCGGCAAGCGACTGCGGCAGGAATTCCTGCAGTTTCTTATAATGCATTGCTGTGGTATCGCCTCTTTCGCGGCGCTTTTCCCTTATTTTTTCGGCACGCGTCATTTTCTCTTCCATCTGATTCGCTTTTTTCGGCGCGTCCTTCATTACTTCTGCCACTTCTTTGAGTTCCTTGGCTTTTTCACCGCAGGCTGTGAACATTACTGCAACTGCTAAAGCTACAATAAAAGGAATAATGTAGTTTTTCATAAGTTCACCTTTTTGATTTTTTTAATACAATTATTGAACGAAATGATTTTTTTTACTCTTCGATTTTTTTAAAATAATTATTTGCTCCGAAATAAAAAAACAGGAATTGCTAAATTATTTAAACCCCAAACCGAAAACTTTCCGTTATACCCATCATATCTTATTGGTTTATATTGATTTTATAGTTGATCAACCTTTTTTCTATAGTGTTTAATACGTCAAACTTTTTTCTAAAGCCAATATATTAAACCCAAATTCACAATACAAACTTGCATTGGTTTACAGTAAATTCAAATTTCTAATGAATTTTTTGGGTAAAAAATGCCGTTAATATTTTTTCGGCACTTTAATTGCATATATTTTAATAACTTTTTTAAGTAAATATGAACAAAATCATTAACTTTTTTTTAAAATATCCAAACTATTGGATATATTTGTTGTAGTTAAGTTTTATAGCATACCGCAAGGGTGACAATGAAAAAGATTAATATTTTCGATAAGATTCAGTATTGGTTCGACAACCTGATGTCGAAGGGAACTTTAGCTCCTTTAGTTCTACTTGTGCTGATAGCATTTGTACTGATTTCTCTTTTGGGCGTGGCTGTGTTTGTGACCGATTCTATCCCACAGGATGGTTATCAAATATTAGGGATCGAAAAAAATGATAATATCACAGTATTCGATGCAATCTGGGTTACACTGCTTAGAATGCTTGACGGTGGCGTTATTTCCGAGGACCCGAGAAGTGTTCCCTTTGTGATATTCATGTTCATCGCCACTATTGGTGGATTTATGATAGTTATTACGCTCATTGGTGTTGTTACAAGCGGTGTCAACAGAAAATTGACAAATTTGAGGAAAGGTAAGTCTTATGTTGTTGAGAAGGACCATACGGTAATACTTGGCTGGTCATTTCAGGTGTTCCCGATCATATCCGAACTTGTCATAGCTAATGAGAATCAGTCAAACCCTAGCATAGCAATACTTGCCGAAAAGGATAAGGTTGAAATGGAAGATGAAATAAGGGGTAAAATCGGGGATACAAAGAATACACGGGTTATTTGCAGAACAGGGAATCCTATCGATCTGCGCGACTTAGAGATCATCAATCCTCATCAGGCGAAGGCAATAATTGTTATTGCGCCGGATACCTCGGAACCGGATTCGAGCGTAATCAAGACTATCCTTGCGATCACCAATAATCCGTACAGAAGACCGGCACCGCATAAATACCACATTGTTGCCGAGATTCGCGATCCGCGTAATGTACCAATAGCGAAAATTGCAGGTAAGGACGAAGTTCAGCTTGTTATCTTCGATCAGCTTATTTCGCTGATCACGGCGCAAACCTGCCGCCAGCCGGGCTTGTCGGTAGTTTTCACCGAACTGCTCGACTTCAGCGGAGACGAGATATATTTCCAGGAAGAACCGAAAGTTGTGGGCAAAACTTTTGTTGAGGTATTGTTCTCTTATGAAACTTCGGCATTGATTGGAATTCGCAGACGGGATGGACAGCTTCTTCTTAAGCCTCCTATGAATACAATGGTTGAGGAAGGCGATAAGATGATCGCCGTATCGGAAGATGACGACACTATCCTGTTATCAGGTAAAACCGAGTACGGCATTGATCCCGGCGCCATAAGAAAATCGCCGAAGTATGTTCAACCTCGACCTGAGGCTACTCTTATCATAGGCTGGAATAGGCGCGCTCCATTGATCATCAACGAATTGGACAAATATGTTTGGCCTGGTTCGAAGATTACCGTACTCGCAGGTATGCCCAATGTAGAACGAGAGCTGTCCCTGCATTGCTCTGATCTATCGCACCAGACCGTCACCTTCTGGCTTGGCGACACTACAAACCGCCGGATTCTTGACGAACTCGGCATTGAAGAATACGACCATGTCATTGTACTTAGTCAGACTGAACTTACTGACGTCCAGTCCACCGATGCCCGGACTTTGAACACGCTCCTTCATCTCAGGGACATTGGAGATAAAGAAGGGCATACTTTCTCGATAGTAAGTGAGATGCTCGATGATCGGAACAGAGAGTTAGCCGAAATAACCCATACCGATGACTTTATCGTAAGTGTTAAGCTCGATAGTTTGATGCTTTCGCAGATTTCTGAGAATAAAGAATTGAAGGACTTGTTCCATCAGCTTTTCAGCGCCGGCGGACCGGCTATATACATAAAACCGGCGGAATACTATGTCGAGCTTGGGCGTCCGGTTAATTTCTATACCGTGCTCGAGTCTGCGCGGCAGCAAAACCAGATAGCCATAGGATATAAACTCCACAAAGCCAAGCCCCGCTACGAAAGCGGCAGCGTATTAGCTCACGGCGTTGTAGTTAACCCTGTAAAGTCCAAGCAAGTCTTTTTTTCGGAAGGGGACAAGATTATTGTTGTATCCGATGAGGAACCGCTGACGATAGGGGAGTAAATTTGAGAAATAAAAAATTTATTATTGATAACTACAATATGAGTCTGTATTATGAAAGTGGAACTCGTGACACTCTTCGACTTCGCTCAGGATGCCAAAAACGAGTGTCCATGCAGCTGTCACGCCGTGCGGAGTCAAACTGTGACCCGACTCCCCCACTTTTGGGACAGCCTTAATTTAAGGTAGATGATTTGTGTTAGTGTTTTTTTGTATTGATCAAATGCATATAGTCATATCTCCAAATTTAGCCTTTAACCGCTTTCCATAAGATGATAATTTAAAAGAAGAGATCATTTATCTATAAGAATACAAAGCAGGAAATTCTACTTACAATACTCCGAAGCAGTGAAAAATATGTCCAAAAGCCGCCACCTGCCGTATTGCAGCATCCATTGGAATTTGAGCATCCAATCCTTACTGTCGCCCACTATGGTTATTTCATGGAAATAATCTGACCGACCGGTTTTTGGATTGTATCTGTTTAATTTGCGGTTGCAAAATACAGTGTAGCCCTCACTGTAATGTTTATCGAGCTTTAACCTGAGCTTTTGCAGGAACTCTTGTTTTGTCGTATCGTTTTGATAATATTTCTCAAGAAACGGTTTCTCGATGAAGGTAGTATCTCTTTCCAGAAATTCTTCGATCTTCTCAGGCTTATTTACGACAATATCAACAAATTTCAACTTCTGGCTATCATCCCGGCAGCCAATAAAAAACAGCAAGGGCAATATGAACAGCAGCAGTTTTTTCATATTAATTTACACCGAACCCAGAGAAATTTTAGTGGGGCTGTCCACCGGGAAGCCCAGAAACTGCTTTGCCAGATCGAAAAACATCGACGGCAGGTCAGTCACATAGAAGTCAATATCAGGTTTTTGGTGATAATCTTTTGTTTCTTCGCGCAATATATTCTGCTCAGCTAAGAGTCTTAGCGCGGTTACCGAGGCATGTTCACCGGAATCGATTAGCGCCGCTTTCGGAAGAATCTCAGTAAGCAGTTGATTCAGCGACGGATAATGCGTGCAGCCCAGCACCAGCGCATCAATATCCACTTTTTTAAGATCAGCGAGATATTCCTCGGCTATTTGTCGGGCGATAGGATGTTTCGTCCAGCCTTCTTCGACAAGCGGCACAAACAGCGGACACGCTTTTGAAAAAACGCGTATCTCTTTATCATTATTCAAATTGTGGATGCCTTTGACGTAGGCTTCACTATTAACGGTAGCGCGGGTGCCAATAACGCCGATTTTCTTGTTATTCGTCTCGCGCAGGGCTGCTGCCGCTGCCGGTTCGATCATGCCTATAACAGGTACACCGTCGGCTTTTTCCCTTACAGCATCCATAGCCACCGAAGAAGCTGTGTTGCAAGCCACAACTACCAGCTTCACATGCTTGTTCAGCAGAAATTCGGTACATTCCCGCGAATACTGCTTTACTATCTCTTCCGATTTATTTCCATAGGGCACTCGCGCGTTATCGCCGAGGTAAATATACTTCTCATGCGGCATGAAGCGGATAAGCTGCTTCAGCACGCTCAGCCCGCCGATGCCGGAATCGAATACGCCTATGGGATTGTTGGTGTTCATAATATATTAATTTAGGTTTTAAAACTTACAAAAATAGTTAAAATTTCATAAAATTATATAATGAACTTTATTAATCTCTAAGTTTAAAGGAATTAGCCGAAAAAATATTTATTTCGAGCTAAAACTAAAGCTGCTTTTTCAGGTCGGAAATGAATTTAGTCATTGGTCTGATGTATTTTTTCATCCCCGGGTGCTTGGATGCTTTCTTAGGAAAAATGCAGCAAATATTCGAATGTTGTCCCCATAGTTATATAATTCGAGGGCCAGCCAAATATTCCAATTTGATTAACAATATTGGTTCTGTCCCAAATAATAGTATTTCTGAATTTATACCCAACTTTCTCAAGCGCCTGAATTATGTAGATATGAATGGGTATCCTTTCATTTTCCCACCACATATCGGCAACGTTGATAATTACATGCCCGTTCGGTTTCAAAGTCCTTCTGAAATTATCATAAATATTTGCTAATTCATTAGTAAATTCCTTTATCGAGAGAATTCCTATATCCCTTGAATCCTGGCTGTACTGCTCGATTTTGTCATACTGGCTGTTTCTTCTGTTATTACCTCTGCGGCTTTTATTCTTTCTTTTCCTGTTCAACAAATTGGAATAAGGCGGCGATGTGACGGATAATTTAACGGTATTATCATTCAAATAATCTGGAATCCGCCGGGCATCATCGCAAATTGCTATCTGCTGCGATTCCATAAAGTCGAATGACTCACTTAATCTGATATTTGACAGATCAATATATTTCTGCTGCAGATCAAAACCTACGGCATTTCTACCGACGTCCTTTGCTGCAATAAGAGTAGTGCCGCTGCCGACAAAGGGGTCCATTACAAGTTCCCCTTTATGCGTGAAAAGCTCGATACACTGCTTTGCCAGCGAGATAGGAAATGTCGCCGGGTGTAGATTCTTATCCCTGACATCCCTTTTTTCATAGTAAAACTGCCACACACCTATCTGGTTTTTCAGCCAATCCTTTGCCGAGAGACAGTTGAGGTGATTGTCAGGGCAATCGCATGTCTTCTCGCTGCCAATTTCTAATTTTTCTATTTTTGCTATGGATTCCAAATCTTTAGTTCAATTATTGATGAAAGTATTTTCTAAAGATAACTATTTCTCAAACAAAATTAAAATAATATCATCCCTTCAGCTCCGACATCCCGAACAGCGCCTTCAGTTCTATATTTTTCGCTGCCAGATTATCCCTGCCGCCGGCTTCGCGGTCGATTACGCAGAGCGCCGTGTCAATATCCGCGCCGATTTCACGCATATCTTCCGCGCTTTTAATTACCTGCCCGGCGCTGGTGATTACATCTTCGATTATAACTACCTTTTTCCCTTTAATTTCGGCGCCTTCCGCGAGTTTCATCGTACCGTATTCCTTGGCTTTCTTGCGGACCATAGCCAGGGGTTTGCCGGTTTTCTGGGATAGTACAGAAGCTATCGGTATGCCGCCCATCTCGAGTCCGGCGAGTACGTCGAACTTTTCCGGCAGCAGCGCTATCATGTGGTGCGTGATCTCTTCCAGCAGTTCCGGTTCCGCTTCGAACAGGTACTTGTCGAAGTATTCGCTGCTGACGGCGCCCGACCGCAGCTTGAACTCTCCCGTCAGATGCGATACGCTGAATATTTTCTTTGCTAATTCCTGTCTTTTCATAATTCCGTTTTTTAGTTTATGTTTTTTGGAAAAATAATATCATAAGCTGACTTAATATTTATTTGAAAGAGGTTAAAGGTGAACGGTAAAAGGTTAAAGTTAAAAAGTAAACGTTATTCAGGACAGGACAACCTTTGACCGTCTTCCGTTCGCCGTTTCCTGTTGTCCTCATTGCTAAATTCCGATTTAGCAATGAAATTTTTCACACAAAGTTGTACTTTGTAAACCTAAAACAACTTGATTCAGACACAGTGTTTTCTTACAACTTTAACCCTTAACCTTTTTCCGTTCGCCGTTTACCGTTAACCATTTACCAATATTTTTACTTCGTTCCATGAACCTGCAACTGATTTGGAAGATCAAAAGGCAGATCCGCATAAAGATATATCGCTGATGCAATCGCCGCCACGCACTGATTGAAGTGATGCGGGTCGATCTTATCCGGCGTATCCTTCGGCGAATGATGGTACCAGAAGTAAGTGCCCTGATCGTCGGTATTCAGACTCATTGCCGGTACGCCCATATCTTTTAATTCTCTTATGTCAACGCCGCCGCCGCGCTTAACTACATTTATCGAATCCTCGATGATCCTGAAAAGAGGCTCGAAAGCCTTGACAATTTTGAACATAGAATCCGGCGCTGAAAACCTTATCTGCGACGGCGGGAAGACGCCCGAATCAAACTCGAATGCCAGAGGATGCTTCTCATGCCCGTGATTTTCGGCGTAAGCTGGTCCGCCTTTTTGTCCGTTCTCTTCGTTAGTCCAGAAGACCAGACGGATAGTCCGTGCCGGACGCATATTTAGTTCTTTCAGCAGTTTCATCGCTTCCCATGTGGAAATGCAGCCGCTGGCGTCGTCGTGGGCGCCTGTGCCAACGTCCCACGAATCGCTATGCCCGCCTATCGCGATGTACTCATCAGGATGCTCGCTGCCCTTAAACTCGGCGATGACGTTGTGAGAGATAGCATCAGGTAACATTTCCGCTTCCATGTAGAGCTTGACGATGGGATTCTGCCCGCGTTCCTGCATACGCTCGAGCATCATGGCATCTTCCTGTGGGATCGCCGCATGTGGTATTTTCGGAATAGTGTCGTTATATCCCATCGAGCCGGTATGCGCATTTCGATGGCTCATCGGTGAAACCGCACGGACGAGGCTTGCCACAGCGCCTAACTTTGCGGCTTCGATAGCGCCTTTCCAGCGGTACTGCACTGCCTGCCCGTAATGCTGAAACACTACGTTGTAAACCACGATCTTGCCTTTAGCTTCGGAAGCCCGTTTCTTCAGTTCGGCAAAATCCTTAACGACAAGCACCGGCGCTGTGATGCCTTCTTTAGGCGTACCGATGCTGCCGCCGAGCCCTAGCATAGGGATATCGGCTTCGCGTGGTTCCATCAGCTTGCAGTATTCATTGCCGCGCACCCAGTGGGGGACATTTACCTCTTCCGCATGGACATTGGTGAAACCTTCTTCCTTAAGCTTATCCAGTGACCATGATATCGCCTTCCGTAGATTTTCAGAGCCTGTCAGTCGGGGTCCGAAAGTATCGCAGAAGTAGGCGAGCTTCTCCCAGGAAGCGCTGTCATTGGCAGCAGCCTGGTATATCTTTTCGATCTCGGGGCGCTTCTCCTCGATGTAAGCCCTTAAATCGAAGGGCTGGCTAACTAAGTTATTTGTTGATCCGAAAATTAAGATTACTACAAATAAAAGTAAGACTGATCTATACATATTAAACCTTTGCTTTGCCAATACAAATTAAAACAAGTTACTTTTACAAAGTTAAAAAATTTGAGTGAAAAATTTTAATATAATAAATTGTTCTATTGTTCGTCAAATTGAAAACTAATGTATTAATAAATTAATAAAAATATGAATTAACTAACAATATTAAAATGATTAGCGACGATCTTTATAAAAAACAAGCGGATATTTGCAAGTCACTGGGTCATTATCTTCGAATAAAAATAATAGACTTGCTCGACGATAAGGAAATGATTTATAGCGAATTAGCCGAAAAAACCGCTGTTCCGAAATCATCGCTCTCCCAGCATTTGTCGGCTATGGCGTCAAACGGCATTATAATTCAGCGAAAAGAAGGCAAAAAAACTTATTGCAGACTATCAACGCCTAAAGTTGCTCAAGCATGCAGGCTGATGAGAGAAGTTTTGATAGAAAATTTACAAGAAAATTATAAATTGTTAAATCAAATAGAGGATCAAAGGTAAATATGAATATGCTGTTTATTCTCAACGACGCTCCTTATGGAACTGAAAAAGCATATAATGCTTTACGTCTGGCTAATCAAATATTGAAAGACAGTCTGTCTGAGAATGTTAATTTTTTCTTGTTGGCTGATTCTGTTTTTTGCGGATTGGCTGGTCAGGAAACTCCCAACGGTTATTATAATATAGAAAGAATGTTAAAAGCAATCATTAAAAAGGGCGCAAAAATTAAAGCTTGCGGCACTTGTATGGATGCCCGAGGAATACGGGAAGATATGTTTGTGGAAGGAATTGAGAAAAGTAATTTGGCTGAATTTGCACAAATGACCGCCGATGCAGGAAAAGTAATTACTTTCTGATATTAAATTAAGAGGTGTTTATATGCGAATAGGAACATTATTTACTATTGCGGCGATATTAGCTGGTTTGGTTCTGATCTTTAATTTTAACCGGAACAAATAAAGACGTGAATTCTAGTGACGAAATGTCTGAAATTTCAACATCCGGCGCCGCATTATACAAAATGAATTGTGCAGGATGCCATGGTATTGACCGCAAAGGCAATCCGCCAACTTATCCGGCATTAACGAATATCCGGGAAAAATACTCCAAAGATAAATTACGCGGCATAATACGCAGCGGCATCAGAAATATGCCGAGTATGGGTCATCTCTCTAATTCGCAAATTAGTATGATAGTATCGTACCTAATTGAGGGAAAAGAACCCGGCGGACAGGCTGATAGGACACAAATCACAAAAACCGAAAAAGGCAAAATGCTTTACAAAAGCAATTGCGGGGGATGTCACAAAGCAAAACCCGGCGGCGCCGAGCCAAAAAATGCCGGAACAAAAATGTGCAATATGATGACTCCAGCCACTTTGGGCGGAATTGACCAACAATACTCTCTTGAAGAATTTTCGGATTTACTTGACAGAGGTATATGTTATATGCCTTCATTTGAGTTTCTGGAAAAAGAAGATACTGAAGCGTTATATGCTTATTTGGAAGATCTGGATGTGGAATGGCAGGGAGGTCCCGAGCATCCTTCGGGCGGCAGTGAACATCCCGAGCATCCGTCAGGCGGAAAAGGTCGATCAGAACATCCTTCAAGGCAAAGAGAACATCCCGAACATCCTGAAAGAAAGAGCGACCAATCTGAGTACCTCAAAAATAAGAAATCATCTTTGACAATTCAGGAATTCGCCGATGCTGCGGAGAATTATATCTCTGAAAAATCAGAAAAGAATGGCGGCTATTTTCTTGTCGAAGATGAAAAACATGACAAAACTTTAAAATTGAAATTGGAAAAAGTCCACAGGAAACGGCTTTCTTATCTTGGGAATAAGACTTATTTCGTTTGCGCGGATTTTAAAGGTACGGATGGTAATATATATGATATTGACATTTTTATGAAGGGAACAAATAAAGACAACCTTGTAGAAGCTAAACCGCCTATGGTACACAAAGTTAATAATAAACCAAGATTTACATGGTACGAGGAAGACGGTATCTGGAAAAGACGCATGAAAGATTAACAAACAAGTTAATTAAAACTGATAAATTCAACTAACACGGTTGTTTTGCAAATAATAACTAATTATTTAAGCATTGACCAAAAAATAGGACTTATAACTATATGAAAAGAATTCTGATTTTAGGAGGCGGAATTGGCGGTCTCGTAACAGCCAATGAACTCGGAAAAAAAATAGGGAAAGAACACCAAATTGTGTTATTTGATAAATCAGACAAATTGTTGTTTGCGCCGTCAATTCCATGGATTATGACCGGTGAGCGAAAACCTGAAAAAATTATGCGGGATTACAATGGCTTACAAAAAAAGGGGATAGAATTTGTTAACGGAGAAATCAGTGAGGTTAATCCCGATGAGAAATCATTAATTGTGAACGGTGAAAAATATACCGGCGATTATATGGTTATAGCCCTGGGCGCCGAACTTAATGACGAAAACCTTAAAGACAAAGGATATAACATATACTCAGTTGAAGACGCTCAAAAATTAAACAAAGCTTTAAATAATTTTGAGGGCGGAAAAATTGTATTATTAATCTCTTCCGCGCCGTATAAATGCCCGGCAGCGCCTTATGAGAGCGCAATGTTAATTGAATATTATTTAAGAAAGAAAGGTTTTAGAGACAATGCTGAAATAAGTATTTATACGCCGGAGCCCGGACCTATGGGGGTAGCTGGAAAAGAATTATCGTCGGCGGTCAGACAGATAACCGAAAATAAAGGAATTGACTACAATCCGGGAAATCACTTTTCTTCTATAGACGGAAAAAAACTGCATTTTACAAATGGAGAATCCAAAGAATTTGACTTGCTTGCTTATGTTCCGAAACATCAATGTCCGCAGGTCATTCGGCAAACGGATCTATCAGGAGAAAACGGCTGGGTTAAAATAAAAGATCGCTATACAATGGAAACTGATTTTCCCGGCGTCTTTGCTATTGGCGATATTACACATATTCCCCTCGCCCTCGGCAAGCCGCTGCCCAAAGCGGGAGTCTTTGCTCATTATCAGGCTGAAGTCGTTGCAAATAATATAGCGGTAGATATTAACGGTAAGGGCGATAAAACTAAATTTAACGGCGATGGCGAATGTTTCTTCGAAATTGGCGGTAAAAAAGCTGGTTTTGCAAGAGGTAATTTTTACCATGAACCATTGCCCGACGTAAAGATGTATAAACCCGGATTTTACAGACACGTTGGCAAAATTTTATTCGAAAAATACTTTTTGAGTAAATGGTTGTAAGTTATCCGTAGATAACCGTCCCTTCCTAAAATCCGTTTACCTAAATCTACGAAAAAAAAAACAAAAATCCACTACATTTCAGCAAACAACTATAAAATCCGGTCAACACTTTTCAGGACAGGGCGATATATCTTCAGTAAGAAATTATAATGCAATGTATTAATGCACGTTAACTACTACAAAAGCATTTGTAATTAAATCCCATTTTTAGTAAAATTGAAAAATGATAACTAAAGAAGACATAATAACTATTTTAAAAGCAAATAAAAACTATTTGCGACAAAAATTCTCAGTTGAGGAACTTGCTTTGTTCGGTTCTTATTCCAGAAATGAGCAAGGCGATCAAAGTGACATAGATATATTAGTGGAAACTTCCGAACCATTGGGCTTTGAATTTGTCAATCTGGCATACGAAATAGAAAGACTAATAGATCACAGTGTCGATCTAGTTTCAAAAAATTCGATTAAACCCAAATATTTAAAAGAAATAGAAAAAGATCTAATTTATGTCTAAAAGGAATTACCGGTTATTGATCGAGGATATGTTAGAATCCATCAATAAAATTGAAGATTACACAAATAATGTTAATTTCAAAGAGTTCGCTAATGATTCCAAAACTATTGATGCTGTTATTCGAAACATTGAAATAATTGGTGAAGCCGCTAACAGGATGCCAAAACATATTTGTAATCAGCATCCGGAAATAGACTGGAAAGCAATTTCAGGCAGCAGACATAAAATTATTCATGGATACTTTGGAATTGATTTAAATACCATTTGGAAAATTGTAGATCAGGACTTACCTGAATTAAAATTGAAATTAGAAATAATATTGAAATAAACATAAGTCAAGATAATACCTTCAAAATATTTCATTATGTCCTCATTGCTAAATTCAGATTTAGCAATGAAATTTTCACACAAAGTTGTACTTTTTTACTTATATCCACTTGAATATCACACAGGGCTCCACGTCAAGAAGTAAAAAAACCTCATCCTGTAATCCTTCAAGGTGCGGATTTGCGATGAGGGTTATAGTTATAATAGATTTCGTTAGCTTAGTTGAAAATTGTGCTTTAGCTTATCATTAGCTTCCGTTAACGGCGTATTCCATGCCTGCTTTTAGTGCCTCCAAATTTGAATTCACTACTTTTTCACCTTTACGTCCGAATATCAGCCGCAGAGCATCCTCCAATTTCTCGTAATCAATATCGAGGAATGGGGAGGCTGCTCCCAGCACCACTATATTAGCTGATTTTGGCGAGCCCATGTCGCGTGCAATAGCGTCTGCATCCAATGCTTTATGATTGGGAATTGAATTTAACTCTTCCATTAACTTATCAATATCAGGGTAATCAGGGATGTTCTTGTATGGCTTTGTATTAGTTATAACCCAGCCGTCGGGTGCAAGGTAAGGGAGATAACGCAGCGCTTCCATAGGTTCTACGGATATTATTAGATCGGCTTTGCCTTCGGGTATAAGGTCGGATGCAATGGGCTTGTCCGCCAGCCGAAAATGAGACTGCACATCGCCGCCGCGCTGGCTCATTCCGTGAACTTCCGCCTGTTTGAAGTATAATCCCGCATCTACCGCGGCGTAACCGATTGTTGCTGCAATTGTCAGTATTCCCTGACCGCCTACACCTGCTAAAATTATATCTTTTTTCATTTTATCTTACTAATTTCAGTTCTACAATTCTTATTGATTTACTGATTCGGTTTTCTTTTGCTTTTTCTTAGCTTTAGTCTTTGCTGTCAATGTAACCACGCACTCTCTCTGAGGAACAATTACCGATACGCCATTGTAGTTGAGTTCCTGCTTAATTATCTCAACATTCTCTTCATGATATTTTTTCAATGGCTGTAGAATATGGAAATGTTCCGGTTCCAGACCGAGCCCGAGACATATATCTTTTATTCTGCCGTGAGCCGGTGAGAACTGCCCGCCAGTCATTGCGGTTGTGCTGTTATCAGCAATGATCACCGTGATCGGCGAATTGTCGATTATGGCATCCAGCAATCCAGTCATGCCGGAATGTGTGAATGTCGAATCACCGATAACTGCTACAGCCGGAACAAGTCCCGCATCGGCGGCACCTTTAGCCATAGTTATTGATGCTCCCATATCCACACAGGTGTTCAACGCATTGAATGGGGGAAGGGCTCCCAGAGTATAACAACCAATATCTGCGAAAACTCTTCCTTTCGTGAATTCTATCAAAGCTCCGTTCAGTGCGTTGAAAGAATCAATATGTCCGCAGCCCGGGCATAGTTTAGGTGGTCTTGGAGCAACCAGATTGGGAATGTCTTTGCCCCGGGTGCTTTCTTTGCCGAGAGCGATTCCAACTTTGTTGGGGTTGAGTTCTCCGGCGCGGGGAAGTGAACCATCCAGTCTGCCACGGATTTTCTTTTCCACACCAAGCAGTCCGATAATTTGTTCCTCCACATAGGGATAGCCTTCTTCGATTACCAGGATTTCGTCGCATTCGTCATAGATTCGTTTGACCATGTCCCTTGGTATCGGATATTGACCGATCTTTAGCACAGGATATGGTATATCCCTGTCCGGGTAATTTTCCATGAGGTAATTGTGAGCTAAACCGCAGACAATTATCCCGAGGGATTTATCTTTGCCTTCGAAATATTCGTTATAGCCGGATTTTCTTGCTTCATCTTCCATTCCAGGCTGTTTATCTATAAGACAGCCATAATTTCTGCGGGCGATCATCGGCATGAGCACGTACTGAACGGGGTCGTAGGGGATCCTCAGATGATTCTGTTCTCTTTGTTCCTTTCTGCCAACTGCCGCTCTGGAGTGAGCAAGTCTTGTTGTTATGCGAAGTAGAACAGGTGTACCGAGTTTTTCAGACAGATCGAAGCCATAGTGAACCATATCATAAGCCTGCTGTTGATCTGACGGCTCGAGAATCGGGACCATAGCGAATTTCCCGTAGTATCGGGAATCCTGTTCATTTTGTGAAGAGTGCATCGAAGGATCATCGGCAACGGTTACTATCAATCCACCGTTAGCGCCGGTAATAGCCGAGTTAATGAAGCCGTCCGCCGCAACGTTCAGCCCGACATGCTTCATGCAAACCATGGCTCTTTTGCCTGTGTAGGAGACACCTAAAGCCGACTCCATAGCTGTCTTTTCGTTGGCACTCCATGTTGTATGTATATTATTTTCCTTAGAAAATTTTGATTTTTGTACATATTCGGTGATTTCTGTCGAGGGGGTACCGGGGTATGCATAAATTCCCGTAAGCCCGGCGTCCATTGCTGCCTGTGCAATCGCTTCATCGCCTAATAGAGCTGATTTTTTCATTTCATCTATCCTTATTATGATTGCTCAATCTAAGTATTCTAAGTAATAAACGTTGAAGTTATGAATATAACTATAAAAATAAATAGCAAAATTAATGATTTTCGGGTGGATATATTCAATTTTTTAAGATTTGTATTCGATGTGTATTGAACCCGGAAAATTCATTAGAAGAATTCCCTCATCCCTAAATTGAGGCTGATCCAAAAGTATGAGATTGTCATTCCTGCGAATGTCTTTAGATTACGCTTTAGCGGGGCAGGAATCTGATGAATACCGGATTCCCCGCTAAAGCGGGATTTCGCAAGCTCAACTTCGCTGTGCTAAGAATGACGTTCCCGAGATTTTACCAATTATGTGTCAGCCTCACTTTCAGTGTAAAAAGAAATTCTTACACCCTTCTCCCGCCGGGATAAGGGCTGGGGATAAGGGGGAATAAGAGATTGTTTATGTTCTAATGCAAAATCCGGAATTAATATCACCCACCTTATTTTTTATTTTCGAGAGATAAATAAAATGGGGGAAATTAAGCTTGAAAACTAAAAATTTGTTGCTTTTTTAAGTCAAAAAAATATTGCTTTAACAGAAACTTAATTCAGCCTAAAAAAATTAGCGGATAATGATTTTTTCAGTTTTTGAGTAATTCGGAGTTGATATTTCCAAGATATATACTCCTTTGGAATATCCGGATAGATCAATTATTTTATGTGAGGAATTCAATTTTCCTTCATAAAGCTTATTGCCTAAAATATTGTAAATTCTAACTTTATAATCAGTTTGAAAATTCGGTTTCTGCCCGGTTTTTACGATAATACTGTTTTCCACGGGATTGGGATAAATATCAAATATTTTTGAATTTTCTAATATATCCTCGATATTTGTCTCCGAAGGACCTTCGGAATGAAGAAAAACTATCCAATCTGCTGTTTCCGGGTTGAACATACCTCCGGTGCTTCGAATATAACAATAAAACCCAACATGGTAGTTATTGTCGGCAAATTCTTTTACAATTTTCAAATCATTAATTTCATTCCATACAGAATCAGTCTTTTCCTGAAAATCTTTTTTATCCAATCCTGCATAGTTTGCTATATCAAAATACTCGGGATCTTCCGGTTTCGGTATCTCTTCCTCAACAGTGTTATCGAGCATTTCGAATTTCTCCGGCTTTATTATTTCTCCAACCCCCATCCAGATTATCTCGCCATGAAAAAGGACTGATCCGGTTTTAGTGTAGTTAAATTGGATATAACCTTTATCTGCCGGCGGTTTTATTTCAATACCAAAAGGAAGGCTGTCTATTTCATTTTTATTCATAGCTTCATGATAAGAAACATCAGCGCCTTCAAATTCATAAGTCTTAAAATCTACTTTTAGTATTGCCAGATTCATTGAATCTTTTTTAATAAATTCGTATTCGCTTGTTGTTTTCCCCGCGATTAAGGCACTTAATGCTGAAAAAAATATGATAATTACTAAAGAGGGTATCATAAAGCATTTCATTATTTTTACTCCTTCAGGGCAATTATTGTCAATATTTATTTACTTGAATAAAATCTATAATAAAATGTATTAACCAAGAAGTATACTAATGAAAACGAATACTAAAATTCTATATTTTTCCAATATCCGATTTAAAACTACGAAAAGCGATATTGACGCAATCCTTTATATCGTGGTTAAATACGGGCGGGAAGCAGATGAAATGATGATGGGATACAAATCCTCAAAAATAATTCATGCAATTTAAATTGCTCTTAATCATAAATTAATTCTAAATGCCCTCAGTAACATCACTCGGCAACGGCTGCATATCGTCGTAAACTTCACCGTTTAATTCCCTTCCATTCTTTTTCTTATTCGTGCCGCCCCATTGCTTGAAGAAGAACTCAGCCTTAGTTTACCAAAACAAGCCAAGAACAACATAAATTCTACGGAAATCATGAAAATTGTCAACGTAAGTCATTGATTTTTCGTAAGTGATTGGCAGAAACAGCCGCCTGCGCACTCTCGGAGCCGAACATATATCGCTGTCAGCCTTCC
>CAZXYS010000050.1:0-23249 GCA_964645005.1 uncultured Hyphomicrobiales bacterium
CAAAAACAATTTTGGAGAGACTATCTTTTTATAATATTAAACATAATATCTGACGGATTCCCCTTCTTTGAGGGATGCCCGAGCGCAGTTATAGCTCAGCGGAAACCACGCTTTAGCGTGGCGAGGGCGAAGTGGATTCTTATTTAACCCTCGGTTTTTGATAACACTTTGTGAGACCAGTGCTTACAAAAGTGTTAGATGGGATATTTCAATAGAACATAAACAATCTCTTATTTCCCCCTCATCCCCAGTCTTTCTCCCGGCGAAAGAAGGATGTAAGAATTTCTTATTACACAAAAGGTCCCTTCTCCTCTTGGGAGAAGGGATTTAGGAATTAGGGAATTTTCCTAATGATTTTTCCGGATTTAATATATTTTTTCACTCCCGCTTCATCACCTTTCCTGTATCCATTTCACCATCGATCAATAAACGGTAGAAATATACTCCGGCAGCTAAATCCGAGCCGTTAAATAAAAATCTGTGACTTCCCGCATTATAATTTCCGTTAGCCAGAGTATTTAATTTATTCCCGTATAGATCATGGATTGTCAATGTTACTGCTGAAGTTCGGAGTAGATCAAGTTCAAACGATATATTATCTGAAAAGGGGATAGATAGCGGCTTCAAATTATAACTTTTTGATTGAAAGGTGCTTACTGCAGTCCCTTCACGCACTATAACCATATTAGGTTTATTCTCCTTAGAAGTCTTTAGTTTATTCTCAATCATTAACTCCACTGAATATACTCCCGGATTATCATAAGTATGTACCGGATTCCGCTCCGTACTTGAGTAATTATCACCAAAGAACCATGTGTAGCTGTCGGGATTTCCTGTGGATAGATCTGAGAAAGTAACACTCATAGGCGCCCTGCCGACAGTGTCGCTTATCGAGAAATCGGCTTCCATATATTCGAGCACTTCGATATAATCTTCCTTAACCAGAGTGTCGGCACCGTAATCATCTGTGACTATTAGTCTTACTGTATAAGTGCCTGATTCATTGTAAGTATGGATTGGATTTTGTTGATCGGAAGTTGTGCTGTCGCCGAAATCCCAGAACCAGTTTTGCTTTTCTCCTGTGGACATATCCTTGAACTCAACTGTGAAAGGCACCTCACCCAAAGTCTTATTTGCCTGGATTGCAGCATTAAGCCTCTCCCTGACCACTATGTATTCTTCTTTCACTAACGAATCTTTTTCCCCGTCCTTCCCGACAACTAATTTCACTGTGTATTTGCCGGTTTTCATATAAGTATGGGAGGGATTTTGCTCCATACTGGTCGAGCCATCACCGAAATCCCAGTACCACGAATCAGGCTCACCGCTGGAGTAATCTAGGAAATGCACCGGCTTTCTAGAGAATTTTGTTGTGGAATCGGCTGCAAATATAGCATTGAGGTCATTGGACAGTAATTTGGGATTGAAAATACGAATTTTGCCATCCTCGCTGCCGGTGGCAAAGGAGGTGGAGTCGGGGGAGATGGCGATAAACCATTTCATATTTGTAGGAAATTCGATTGAATCTATTCTGGCGTAAGTATCAATGTCTCTGAAATTTATCAATTGTTTGGATTTATATTCTTCACCTTCTTTCCAATGTCTGGTATCGACTGTAATTATATACTCATCACCAAGAGGGAAATCAATATCAGTAGGGAATTCAGATACATTAATTTTTCTGACAAGATTCTCGTCTACTGTGTTCCATACTCTAATGACATCAGATCTTGAATATGCAAAAACATATTTATCATCATTGGAAATGAATGCCCTGCTAAAATCTTCAACATAAGTGTTTGTACCTTTTTTATATGATAGAGCAACTGTTTTATAGGGATCATACTTTATAAACCATAGATTACTTTCTCGCCTTACATCCCAGCTAACTTGTCCACCATGGGTCCAAGCCCGGTATTCATACCAGTCATGATAAACGCAACTACTTTTATTTCTTGAGAATTTGTTTATTTTACGGTAGCCTTTAATTTTCTCAACATTTTTTAATTTTCCTGTTTCAAGATTGAAATGTACAATGGCACCAATAGTAACTTCATCCGGTCTTTGATTTAATACTCCTACCTTTGCCCCCACAATAGACACTAATTCGTTTTGGCTAGCATTAACTATAACATTATTAACAACAGTGTAATTTTCCATTATTTCACCGCTATAAGCATTAAACATATAATTACTTGCATAATCCTCAAAATGTTTAACCATAGTTTTAATATTATATACTTCTACAAATCCAGCCATTCTGTGATGTCCCACAGCTAGAAATTCTTCATTTTCGCCAATGAACAATGATGTTATGTATCCTTCAATCTTCAACTTATCTATCACTTCCCCCTTCTCCACATCCCATTTCCTAAAATAGCCATCCCCGCTGTATGTATACAATATCTTACCATCGTTCGAATATTTAATATGCGAAATGCCGCCAACGGTTTTCTTCGACACAATATAACCGTCCTTCTGTTCCCAGCCGGATGTATCCTGGGAATACGCACTTATTACTGCCGTATTGGTTCTCTTAACGTATCAGATTTTTCCTTGCATTCTATCGTTGTTATTCTATTCAAATATGATGAATCAAAAATTTGTAGAAGATTTATTGCCAGGAACGAATTTAATCTCTTTGCCAAAAGATCATTACATGAATATTCTCAAAATAAAAAATAAAATGAATTTGGATTTTGATGTCGCTTATCAATATAGTATAGCTAAATACTACGGACTGAAAATTGTGACGATGGACAAAGATTTTGAGAGAATCAAGGATATCGAAGTAATGTTTCCGCAGCATTTCTTAAAATGTTATTTTCATTTTAAATACAAATTTCAAAACAAATTTTTATAATAAGCTCAGCTTGATTATTTTATGATTATTAACAATCGAATTATGAATTATTAAAAGAGAAACATTATGGATGTGATATTTTCGCCATGGCGATCGAAGTATATAGAGACTTTCAAAGATGAAGATAAGAAGAAGAGTGATGAATGCTTCTTTTGCGAGGCTGCGAATCAGGTCGGCAAAGAAGAAGAACTGCTCGTCGTAGCGCGCAAGAAGAAGCTGTTCGTAATGCTTAACAAATTCCCTTATAACAACGGTCATGTGCTTATAGCGCCCTATCGGCATGTTCCCGATCTGGACGATCTCGACGAGGATGAGATGAGCGAAATAATGTTCGTCGTCCGCCAAACCAAGCAGGCTCTGGTCGAGATGTACAATCCGCATGGCTTCAACATTGGTATTAATATCGGACGAACAGCAGGCGCAGGCGTGCCCGGTCATGTCCATGTGCATGTGGTTCCCCGATGGAATGGAGATACGAGCTTCATGACCGTTTTCGCAGAAGCCAATGTAGTATCGCAATCGCTTTGGGAGACAAGAGAGAAGATGGAAGCTATCTTTAAGGAGAAGTTTTTATAAAGGTTAACCACCCCTTAATCCACTCCTTGATAAGGAGGGGAAATACGAGAATCAACCGATGGGTTAACCCATCGGTTGAAAAGAGTAAATCCTATAATTGATGACCTGAATATCCATCACTATTTGTAAGTCATAATAAACATCAATGATAAACCCTAAAAAGTCGCTCGGTCAGAACTTTCTCAAGGATAAGAATATAGCAAGGAAAATCGTTGACTTGCTTGATTTGGAGCAGGGTGATGTAGTTCTTGAAATCGGACCGGGTACCGGTGCATTGACAAGACTGCTGTTGGATTATGACATCCACCTCACAGCAGTAGAACTTGATGAAAGAGCCTGTGCATATTTGAAAAGTGAATTTGATGAGCCTGGGAATCCCGGATTCACGCTGCTGAATAGAGACTTCGCCGAGTTTGATCTTCGGGAAATAATCAAGCCAGGTAAGAAATTGAAAGTGATTGGGAATATTCCTTATAATATTTCTGGGAAGGTGCTTTCGCTTCTGTTCGAAAATGCCGAATATATTAAGTCTGCTGTTATCACCGTTCAGAAAGAAGTTGCTCAGCGTCTGACAGCTTCGCCGGGAAATAAGGACTTTGGTATTCTTACTGTTGCTCTTCAACTCAGAGGGCGGGCTAAGAAAGAATTCGACATTCCGGCGCAGTGTTTTAAGCCCCCGCCCAATGTTATGTCCTCGGTTGTAAAAATTGATTTTTTTAACAGGCATATTCCTCATTTTGAATTTGAATCGATAATGTCTCTGGTTCGCAGCGCCTTCAACCAGAGAAGAAAAACACTGAAGAATTCTTTGAAAAATTATATTGAATCGACTACTGATAAAAGTATTTTGGAATTTATTGATTTGGTCGTGGAAAAAAGTAAATCTATTAACGTAAGTACATTCAGCAAGAGGGCTGAGCAATTATCAATCGATGATTTTATGGAAATTACAAAGTTTTATAAAGAAGTTTATTTATATAAAAAAAATCATTAATTTACAATTATTATCGATACCCAAGTTACATTGAAATAATAAATATAATTTCATAGCAGGTATTAAAAATTGGGCATGTATCCGGATAAATTAAGAGGTCAATTTATGAGAAATTTTTCGTTTTTTCTGATTATTATCGCTTTAATGTTATTGCTCACCAATAGCTGTAGTGACAATAATAATGCAACTGAACCAAATTTTGAGGATTTCAGGATACCTTTCGGGCAGGTTAATGCGTGGACTTATGAAAGAACTTACAGTGATACAAACGGTTTAGACAAAGATACGATTGATATTTTTGTTGAAGATGTTCTACAACTCAATGACACTACCGTTTATGCTTTAACTCATTATTTCGGGGAGCGCGATAGTGACAGGTTGCTGCATCTTCAAAATGATGAAGGATATTTTATAGGTGTTGAAGAAGAGGAAGAATGGACTAAAATACTGTCCTATCCCATCAAGGATGGATATACCGAAGTAATCGAAGATTATCATAAGTTTGAATGGGGGGAGATAGATACTAATTATCAATATAAAGAAATAGATACTGCACGATTGGTCTTGAAGATTTCGACAGATCAACAAATTGATGTCAACGGTAAAACACGTAAATGTTTGATGTCACATATGTACTACGAAACTATCGATAATGAGATTCTACCGGTGTGGTATTATAAGTTCTATTTTACAAAAAATACAGGATTGGTAAAACTGGTGGGAAATTTAGACAGATCCAATCCTTCTGATTTTCTTACATTAGAACTGTTGAATTACGGAGTTCTCGAATAGAGCTTGTGCTCATTCCCCGAATAATTTGTCGAGTTCGAGAACTGCGCCGGCATCAACTTTGATATAATTTTTGCCGAATTTGTTCTTGAAGACTTTTTTCGTATTATTGCCGCTGCAATGGCAGGGACCGGCTTTATGCACTTCTAATTCCTGCAAATCCTTTGCTATGTTTTTAAGCAAATCGTTGTTAAAATCGGCTGTGTGAAAACCGCCGATCACAAAGCTGATCTCTTTATACGGCATTTTCTTTTGTACATGCTTAACTATGTAAATTATTCCGGGATGGGCACAGCCGGTAATGATGCCGATTTTGTCTTTGTGTTCAATGATCAAGGCATGTTCCTGCAGGGAGTAATCTTTATAAATGCAGTCAATTGCTCCGCTTGTATATATAAATTCATTGATTTCCCCGAAGCTATGCTGAGATTTTACCTCAATATCTGACTTGTCCGGGATAATGTTCTTTACTTGTTCCTCTGCATCCGGAGTACAGTAGATTGTTTCAACATTGTTATCGAGGGCTAACAACCCGGTTAAACCTCCGATGTGGTCAAAGTGCTTATGGGATAAAATCACTGTCTTTATTTTTTTAACGTCTATACCCATTTTTTTAATATTTGTAGCGAGGACATCCGAATTTTTGCCTGCATCGAATAATATGCTGTCAGCGATCAAGCAGGAAAAGCCCCAATCGGCTTTATAACCTGCGAGCGCAGTGTTATCATAAAGAATTTTGATTGTCATATTATCTGCTCCTTTTAATGGTTTATCAGAGAAGGTATCATTTAACGGCAATACTATCAATATCGTGATTAAAGCTGTGAAATATATCAACTTTCTTGTAGTCATCTTTATGCTTTGAATATTCAGTATTAATTATACCTAAAATAATCTAATTTTATTTTAAAAACAAAAAATTTGATGGAGTTAAATTTTCAAGTAAAAAACATTTCATTTTATGCTGTTTTAGAAGCACTTTTGATATTGCTGTCTTTCGTGGATTTGATTTTTTCCGACGGCAATTCGATTACGAAGGTAGTTCCCTTTCCAATAATGCTGTCCTTGACGTAAACTTTTCCGTTGTGGTATTCTTCTATAATCCTTTTAACTAGGCTTAATCCTAATCCCCAACCACGTTTCTTGGTTGTGAAACCGGGATAGAAAACCTGCCTCTTTTGCTGGGTGCTCATTCCTTTGCCATTGTCTTTTACACTGATATATACTTTCTTATGCCCGGGAAACATATTAACATCAACCCTGCCTTTTTTGTTCTCGATGGATTCAGCGGCATTTTTGAGGAGGTTTTCCAGAACCCATTCGAACAGGTCTTCATTTATTTCAGCACGGACTCTTTCGTGCGGATGTCTTACGATTTCAACTTTTCTTCCAAGATTCGGAAGCCTTCTCTCGAAATAAACGCATACTCGTTCAATAACTTCAGAGACATCTGAAAAGCTTTTTTCAGGCATTGATCCGATCTTTGAAAATCTTGTTGCTATCTTACGCATTCTGTTTAAGTCATTTTCTATCTCTGTCATTGTTTCATCAATGGCTTCGGGTTGGTCTTTGTTTATTTTTAGAATTTCAATCCATGCCAAAAGACTTGACAGAGGAGTACCCAATTGATGAGCGGCTTCCTTTGCCATACCCACCCAGACCTTGGATTGTTCATTTCTGCGGATACTGCTGAATGCCATATACCCTATAAGGATAAACGCCCCGATTATAACTATTGCTATAACCGGAAAATATTTCAAACTTTTTACGAGATCAGAGTTTGTGTAATAGAATTTCGTTACTATTGTTTCATCTTCATATTTTTCAGTTATTACAATGGGGTCATAAGAATTACCCATTTCTTCAATAAGTCCTTCAATATATTTTCTTCGTTCTTTTACACTCTGAGTAGTGTCGAACTTGATATTAAGCGTATTATCTTCGAAGGGCATTAATGGTTCGTCATTTCCTTTTGTCAGTATGACAGGGAAAGAAATAGCCGGCTGAATAGTTTTAATGAAAAAGAAGAAATTATCAATATTTTCATCTTCAAGCGGGGAATAGTACTCATAAGTTTTGGCATAATAGTGTATCAGGTTTTGCTCGCGTTCGATAAGTTCGTTGACGAGATATTGAGTATAGAAAACCACGGCTATCACAATTGCAAATGCGAACAAAGCAAGTAATAATTTGATCTGCCAGCGGGATCCGTATCCGGATGTCATTCTTTGAACCAGGTTTTCAACGAATTTTTTCATTTCAAGATCAGAAATTATACTTATTTAATTGATCTAATGAGATCTCTGTTTGTTCTCCCTTGTCCATATCTTTTATTTGAACGCTTTGTTTGGCGATCTCTTCATCACCTAAAATTATAACGTATTTAACATTCATTTTATTAGCTTCACGAAATTGAGCCTTCATTGATCTTCGCTGCAAGTCCATAACAGTTCTAAGATGCATTTCGCGAAGACGAAGAGCGATTTTCTGCGCTTCGTTACTGAATTTATGATCGGAGACTACAATATATATATCGGGATTGGTCTTGATTTCAGGCAGCGAATCAATCTTTTGCAGGATAAGCAGCATTCTTTCCACTCCCATTGCGAATCCTACGGCGGGATAGGGTTTTTTGCTGCCGAGCTGTTCGAAAAGACCATCGTATCTGCCACCACCTCCGAATGAATCCTGTGCGCCAAGTGCAGTACTCTGAAATTCAAATACGGTATGGCAGTAGTAATCAAGACCTCTTACCAATCTTGGCTTTATCTCATAATTTATTTGAAGAAGGTCGAGCCCCTCTTTGACTTTCTCGAAGTGTTCCTGGCTTTCGTCATCAAGGTATTCAAGAATATTCGGGGCATCTTCCGAACATTTAATGTCTCTTTCGTCCTTTGAATCGAGGATCCTAAGAGGATTAGTTTCCAGCCTTCTGCGGCTGTCTTCGGAAAGTTCTTCGGCTTTCGAACGGAAGAATTCCACCAGGGCATAGCGATAATTCTTTCTTGTAGAAGCATTCCCAAGTGTATTCAAAAGCAGCTTGTATTCGTATATACCGGCAGCTTTTGTGATTTTATCCGAAAGATCAATTATTTCAACATCGCTTTCGGGATAGGGAGAGTTTATGCATTCCGCTCCGTATTGATGGAATTGTCTCTGCCTGCCGCTCTGGGGGCGCTCATAACGAAAGAAGGGTCCAAAGTACCAATACTTCAAAGCAGCACCCTGATTAGCCAGCGAGTGCTGCAGTATAGCACGTACAATCCCAGCGGTTTTTTCGGGGCGGAGTGTAATTGAATCGCCTTTCCTGTCGGGAAAGGTGTACATTTCTTTGTTGACTACATCAGTTTCCTCACCAATACCACGTGAGAAGACTTCCGTCGGTTCAAATATCGGGGTTCGAATTTCTCCGTAACCGAACTTTTCCGAGACTTCTCTGAATTTATCTTCGAGAAACTGCCAGTATTCCACTTCACCGGGGAGAATATCCTTTGTGCCTCTTATCGCGTTGATCATATCTTTGTAGTTTATAATTCCTGATATTTTACTAACTTCAAAATTGCTAAGTAAAGAACGATAATATAAAAATTTATTATGAAATAGGAATATTTATAAAATGAAAATGATACAATTTACTTTTTTGTTCCTTTCTGATTATTTCTTCTTCGTCTTGTTTTATTTTAACCTGTCATCCAGCCCCCTGCTTTGTATACCCTCTTGAGGCTGACTCATAAGCACTAAATTTTGTGTAACATCCTTTTTAACTCAGTGAGGGAACCAGTATTCATCAAATTCCTGCCCTGCTAAAGCAGGATCTAAAGACATTCGCAGGAATGACTTTTCTATACTTTTGGGTCAGCCTCGGATGAGGGGGAATAAGAGATTGTTTATGTTCTTATGCAATATCCTATCTAACTTCTTTGTAAATGCAAGAGAACCAAAGAATTATAAAATTTTTTGTTGGTGTAAAGTTCCACCCCGCCCTCGCCACGCTTAAGCGTGATTTCCGCTGAGCTAAAACTGCTCTCGGGTACCCCTCAAAGAGGGGAATTTTTAAAATGACGATAGAGCGTCAGATATGCTATCTTCCGTTCGCCGTTTTCCGTTAACCGTTATCCATTGTTAAAAAATAATATGCCGACAACTCTGTTTCTAAACCTGAGACTTTTTTAATTGTTTCATTATCTTTATATTAAATCGATCGGAATTTTAAAAATCAAAATAAATGAATTATGGAAAAAATTGGGTTGTTTCCCTTAAATATAGTATTGTTTCCCGAGTCGAGCATACCGCTGCATATCTTCGAGGACAGGTATAAGCTGCTGGTGAACCGCGCTATCGAGGACAGGTCGCAGTTCGGCATAAATCTGTCAGATCCGGGCATACATAATGTCGGGTGTACGGCGGAAATCAGCAAAGTCTTGCAGCGCTATTCGAGCGGCAAGCTGGATGTGCTCGTCACCGGGAAGAAGCGTTATTCGATACAAAAATATACCGAAGGCGAGCAGCTTTATTATGTTGGCGAGGTCGAGTATTTCGACGATCTCGACCGCGGCTTCGATAAATTCCTGCTGGAAGAGTGCGTCGTCCGCTATAACGAGATCATCGCAAGCCTGAAGGATATTAAGATCGACCAGATCGACATCAAGGAGCTTAAGACGAGGACGCCGTCGTTCCTGCTGGCGCAAAAAGCGGGACTGACAGTGAAAGAGCGGCAGAAGCTGCTCGAGATGAAATCGGAAAACCAGCGGCTGACTATGCTTGCATATCACCTGAAAAAGGTGGTTCCCATGGCAAAGGAAGCTGAGCAGTTCAATAAAATTATCCGTAATGACGGCTATTTTAATTTGAAGTATTTTAATCCGTAGCTTCTTTTTTCAGCTAAATTTTTTAAATAAATGTTCTTTGTTTTTAAGAGTAATAGAGTTATGGCGAAAGGTTAACGGCTAACGGTTAACGTTAAGAAACTGCCAGGTTCAGCGTCGAGGATTTATCATAAGTGGATAAAATGTGTCACACTTCGACTCCGCTCACCATGACACTCCCATGTCATCCTGAGCGATGTCGAAGGATAGATAAAAATGACTTTTGGGTCAGCCTCTTAGGGGGTGGTTAAACCCCCAGTTCCACAAACTCAAACTTCTCCCCGTCAAACAAGCCCTTATCGCTCAGCTTCAGCTTCGGTATCACCAGCAGTGCCATGAAAGACAGCGTCATAAACGGCGCGTGAAGCTGCGAGCCGAGTTCCTTTGCTTTCTTGTCCAATTCAGAGTATTTGCGGGCTGTCTCATATCCATCGCTATCGCTCATAAGACCCGCGACAGGCAGCGGCAAAGAATGCATGTCGTCGCCATCGACAACGACCATTCCGCCCTGCGTTTCCACAAGCCTGTTGACCGCCTTGCTTATATCTTCATCATTTGTGCCAACCGCAATAATATTATGAGAATCATGTCCCACACTTGAGGCAATCGCCCCGCGTTTCAATCCGAAATTCTTTATGAAAGCCATAGAGGGCTTTGCATCCTCATACCTGTTGACCACAGCTATCTTGAGGATGTCATTCTCGATATCCGGGACTATGCATCCACCATCGCTTTTGGCAGGCATAGTAATACCTTCGGTGATGAGTTCGCCGTCTTTTGCTTCAATAACCCTTATATTCTCGCTTCCGGCGGGTACGCAGAAATCGATGGGCTCTTTCTTACTCGCTTCAAATTTATTGACTGCCCTAACCGGAACAGAATCAATCAGCGTTTTGCCTTCTTCGGCAACAAGCTGACCTTTTATATATGTCTTCAGCACTTTGAAATCGGTCAGATTGTTAACCATGATGAAGTCCGCATCGCCGCCCGCGCGCAGCAAGCCTACATCCAGCCCGTAATGCTCGATCGCATTCTTAGTAGCAACTCGTAAAACACGGAACAGGTCGAATCCCATTGAAATCGAACGCCTGACCAAATCATTGATATGCCCTGCAACCAGATCGTCGGGATGTTTGTCATCACTGCAGAACATGCACATTTCGGGGCGTGTCTCTATCAGCTTATACAACGCATCGAAATTCTTCGCTGCGGAGCCTTCGCGGATCAGGATTTTCATGCCATTGTAAATTTTATCGATAGCCTCGTCGAGAGAGAAGCTCTCGTGATCGGTCGAAATGCCTGCGCCGACATATTTCTTCAAACCATCGCCGATGAGTCCGGGAGAGTGCCCGTCAATAGGCTTGTTATACTCTTTTGCTATCTTGAGCTTTTCCATTACATCGGGAAATTCATTGATGACGCCGGGGAAGTTCATCATCTCACTGAGATATTTAATATCATAATTATCGAACAGATCACGGATGTCATCTGGTCCGATCTCTGCGCCGGCGCTTTCGAACGGGGTAGCCGGTACGCAGGACGGCGCTCCGAAATTGAATTTGAACGGAACCTTATTGCCATTTTCGATCATGAATTTCACGCCCTCGACGCCGAGAACATTAGCTATCTCGTGCGGATCGGAAACGGCGGCTACAGTTCCATGCACTACCGCAAGCCGCGCAAATTCCGACGGCACAAGCATAGAACTCTCGATATGTACATGCGCATCGATAAATCCGGGCAAAATATAATTCTCGAAGGACTGCTGCTCGTCCATCCGCGTTATCGATACTATCTTCTCATCTTCCACAGTGACTTTACCGGGATAGATCTCTTCGTTGAGTATATCGACTATATTCGCTCTTATCTCGAAATCTGCCATTTGCTGCACCTATTTGGATTTTTTCTTTTTATAGAATTTTTTGTTTTTCATTTTCTTTCTATTTCGTGTTTTCGGATGTGTAGAAGGCGGACGCTCGGCTTTCTTTATTGCCGCTTCGTAGGAAGCGCCCTCGAAGCAGATCACGAATTCTCCCTTGAACCTCTGCCCCCTGAATTTATCATACAGCTCTTTGAAAGTCCCGTAGTGGTGGGTTTCGTAGTTCATAGTCAGATTAATACCCAGATATGCACGCCGTTCGGGCATGACCAAATTAGCAGCTTCAAGTATAGGAATAAGCCTGTACGGTGTCTCAAGGATCACCACAGTACTCGCTTCATCGGAAAGCCGCTTCATCTGCGCTATCCTCTCATCCTTATTCCTGCTCAGGAATCCCGCATACATGAACTGATCCATCGAAAAGCCGCTTCTGACCAGCGCCGTCATAATACTCGACACGCCCGGCACTACTGTCAATGGAATATCAAGAGCCAGCGCTTTTTTCACAATAATATCACCGGGATCCTCGAAAACAGGCGTGCCGGCATCGGAAATCATCGCAACATCTTTGCCGCTTTTCAGAATTGCAATTATCTCATCGGAGCGCTCAAATTCATTTTGTTCGTTGATTGTTTCCAGCTTTTTGGAAATGTTGAAGTGCCGCAGCAGACGAGCGCCTTCCTTCAGAGTTTCGCATACAACGAGATCACTTTTTTTTAGAACCCTGAGAGCTCTAAGGGTAATATCCTCCTTATTGCCGATTGGGGTTGACACAAGATAGAGCGTCCCGTAAGTTTGCTCTTTGGTATCTTTTTTACTCCCTGTTTCGTCCATTTAATTTCCAATTTCTTAATAAAATTAAATGAGAAGTGACGAACTTAAATATAAAAAGATTTAGGGATATTGCAAATGGTTTTATTATTCAATTGATAATATACTTTTAAGATATTCTAAATTTCATATATTTGCATTAAAGTAAATTTCAAAGATTCTTTTCGAATCGAAATATATTGTTTCTATATGAGAATTATATGAGCGTCGAAATCCGCGAAGTACAAAACAAACGTGAGCTTAAAAAGTTCATAAAATTTCAAAATGAACTTTATAAGGGCAATCCTAATTATGTCACCCAGATAGTTCAAGAGGAAATGGAACATTTCGACCGGAAGAAAAATCCCGCTTTCGAAGTTAATGATGCACATCTCTTCACAGCATGGAAAGATGGTAAGATCGCCGGACGTATAGTCGGAATTAACAATAAACCTGCCAACGAGAAAAATAATACAAAAAATCTGCGCTTCAACTGGTTCGAATCTATTGAAGATTACGAAGTCACCGAAGCCCTGTTCAAAGCTGTAGAGGACTGGGGGCGGGAACTGAGCATGGAAACTATCACTGGTCCGCATGGATTCTGCGATCTCGATCAGCAGGGCATGCTCGTCGAGGGCTTTGACCGCCCCGGCACTATCGCTTCATTCTATCATCATCCTTATTACAAGGATTTTACCGAAAGATACGGCTTCGAAAAAGATGTTGATTATGTTGAGTATTGGTCAACTGTCCCGCACGATACCGGCGTGCCCGAAAAGCTGTTAAAAACAGCCGATTGGATCAGGAATAGATACAATTTTCATCTTGCAAATTATAATTCTGCCAAAGAATATAAAAAGCGCGGCAGAGAGCTTTTCCAGCTTATGCAGGAATCCTTCGAGGATATCTACGGCACTGTCCCGCTCACCGATAAACAGATCGATTACTACATTAAAAAGTATATATCCTATATCCACAAAGACCTTATCAAAGTTGTCGATAATGAACATGGCGAGATGATAGGCTTTATGATCACAATGCCAAGCCTTACCAGAGCTTATCAAAAAACTAAAGGTAGATTGTTTCCTTTTGGTTTTATCCATTTGCTCAGGGCACTTAAGCAATATGACATACTCGATTTCTATTTAGCCGGTGTGCGCAAAGACTACTGGGGGAAAGGCGTCGACGTGCTCATGGCTGTTGAGATTGTAAAAAAAGCCATCGAACTTGGCTTTACCCATGCGGAATCCAACCAGGAACTCGAATCGAATACCAAAGTGCAGGCTCAATGGAAATTCTTTAATCCCGTGCAGCACAAGAGAAGAAGGATTTATAAGAAAAATATAACTTGATTGTATTGAATAAACGCTGTGAATAAATTGAAATAATTACAAAATATTGGAAACGGGAACATCTTTTCTTATTTTACGTAATCGTTTAAAGTAATAATAAAAATTTATAAATACGTTATAAATTATTGTATTTTTCAACTGCAATTACTCATTAAACACTGAATTGATTATTAGTTACGCAATTATTGTAAAAATCGGAAAATAAAAAATGGCACAGAGCAGCAGACAACAAAAACGCAGGGCGGAACAGAAAAAAACGCAGCCCAGACATCAGACAACTAAAAGAACGGCAAGAACAGCAAAGAAAAGCAAGATAGAATGGCGCTTTCCGATGAAGAGAAAGAACTTTATGATCGCTGCGATTGGAATGGGCTTGATTGTTCTTGGATTTATACTGATGTACACAGGTATATCAGAAGGTCCGGCAGTCCCAGACGGGAGGTGGAACAATGTATTTGCTGTGGATATAGCGCCGGTTCTGCTTATTCTGGGCTATTGTGTCTTTATTCCTTACGCAATATTGAAATTTTTCAAAGAAGAAGAACAAGAATAGGATTTGAATAATTCGGGTTATGAGTGAAACGAACACAAAATCAGGATATGCAGCATTAGTCGGGAAGCCTAATTCCGGTAAATCCACTCTGCTGAATGCCATTCTCGGCACAAAACTATCAATAGTCACACCTAAACCACAAACCACACGAAAAACCGTACTCGGAATTTACAGCACAGATAACCTGCAGGCGATTTTCTTCGATACGCCGGGGCTGCTCAAGCCGCGCTATGAATTGCAGAGATCGATGATGAAGTTCGTACAGGATTCCCTCGATGATGCTGACATTGTCACTATACTACTTGACCTCGGCAAATACATGAAGAACAGCAATTACTTTGATAATGAATTCCTTGAATCATTGAAAAAGCTTAAGAAACCGACAATTTTAATATTAAATAAAATCGATCTGCTTAAAAATGTAAAGGAAGTCCTGCCAATCATCGACAAGTACAACAAAATGGACATCTTCGATGAGATCATCCCCGCTTCGGCATTGAAAAAAAGTAATGTTGATGAATATCTCTCAGTTTTGGAGAAATACATGCCTGAATCTCCCTTCTTCTACGATCCGGAATTTCTTAGCACTCAGCCTGAAAGATTCTTTGTATCGGAAATGATCAGAGAAATCGTTTTCATGTCCTACGGCGAGGAAATACCGTACTCTACGGAAGTTCACCTGACAGATTTCAAAGAGCGTGAAAAAGGGAAATGGTATATAGCTGCTGAGATAATTGTAGAAAAGGACTCTCAGAAGAAGATCGTCATAGGAGAAGACGGACAGAAGCTGAAGAAAGTAGGCGAGCGTTCCCGCCGCGAAATCGAGGATTATCTTGCCGAGCCCATCTACCTCGACCTATTCGTTAAAGTAAGGGACAAATGGCGGAAGAAGAGGAATTTACTCAAATCCTACGGCTATTGACTCTATTCATAGTCATTCCACTTCCGGCGCCCACAGGTGCTTTTCCATATTCACTCTATCCTCGATGAATTCGATGCCTTCCGATTCGAGCAGTTCCCGCATTAATGTAGGCGTGGCAAAGTAGCGTTTGCCGGTGAGTTCGCCGCTGCGGTTTACGACGCGGTGAAAAGGCAAATCCATCCTGCCTGCAGCTGCATTCAATGCCCAGCCGACCATCCGGGCAGAAGATCTCATTCCCAGTACCCTCGCAATATGCCCGTAAGTCGTCACCCTGCCGTAAGGGATTTGCGCCACCACTGCATAAACCCGTTCATAGAAATCCGCATTTTTACCTTTATCTGCCATCAATAAGAGATTCTTGTTTCTTTACAATATTATTAACAAAAACAAGTTAGTTAAATGTAAATTAATCAAAAATATCTGAAACTTAAATTATTCCGATATAGATTTGAAGACACCGGATTTTATAGAATATTTGCGCGATCGATTGACGAAAGAATTGCCCGGCAGACAGGCGCACCTGAAGATGGCGCCGACGAGCAAAGGGAAGGTCTTCCGCGAGCTCGACCCGGCACCGGATGCCCAGCCGAGCGCTGTCCTCGTCTTGCTTTTCACCGATGAAAGCACGCAGGAACTGAGCGTCTTATTGACGCTGAGAAGCTCTTGGCTGAACAGCCACAGCGGACAGATCAGTTTCCCCGGAGGCATGTGCGAACTCAAAGAAAGCTCAGAGCAAACAGCTTTACGCGAGACATTCGAAGAAACCGGCATACAGCCCGATAATATTGAGATCCTGGGACACATGTCGAATTTGTTCGTTCCACCGTCGAAAGCGCTGATCACGCCGGTTGTAGCATATATCCCGCAATTGCCGGCAATAAGAATGAATCCCGGCGAGGTCGAGAAGGTAATCAAGCAGCCGCTGTATCCTTTTCTTGACGAAGATTTCAGGCATGTTGAATTCCGGGAAATGAATAGATACGAGGCGGATGTTCCTTTCTGGGATCTGAAGCAGAAGACGCCCCTCTGGGGCGCTACGGCAATGATGCTCATGGAATTGATCGAGCTTTACAGGGAATTTCAGGAAGAACTAAAAACTGATACAAATACTTAATACGGAAAGATTTAGGAAATTAAATAAAAGAAGAGTTTATGGATAATTCAACTATCGACAGAACCAAACCACCGATTTCAAAGGAATTGCCGGAAATTCAGTTCCCTGCATTCGAAAAAATCGAATTGGATAACGGCATTAGAATTTATAAGATCGAAGATTATACTCAGCCTCTGCTGACAGTAAAAACACTCTTTAATTCCGGCGCACTGGATGAAGATATACCCGGCGCAGCATATTTCACATCCAAAATGATGGTTCGCGGCACGGAAAAGCGTACTAATGCCGAAATAGCAGAGCAGATAGAGAATCTTGGCGCCGGCATGAACGCTTCAGCCAAAAAGGACGATACTGTCATGAGCTTGACAGTGCTGCGCGATAATGCCGATGAAGCTCTGGATATATACTTCGATTGCATGTTGAATTCGATTTTTGATGAGACGGAAATCGAGAGATTCCGCCAGAAGCACATTGCTGATATTCAGGAATCGCTTTCGGATTCAGGCTGTCTGGCTAAAATTGCTTTCAACAAGGGGTTTTACGGCGATCATCCCTATGCTAGTCCGCTTCAGGGTACTGTCGATTCAAACAGGTCAATCATGAGAGATCACCTGCTGGCTCAGTATAATAAGCTGTTCACCGAAAATAAGCCTGCCTTCATTATTGCAGGAAATGGTGATTTCGACAGTATCATAAAAAAAATTGAGGAAAATTCGGATAAATTTACCGGCGGCTCCGAAGATCAATCTATTAGGAAGATAAGACCTATAGAAGCGGGTAATAGAGTAGTACTTATCGAAAAGCCGGATTCAGTTCAAACCACATTACGCCTTGGGAAATTCACTATCGGCAGAAGCGATCCCGGTTTCCCGGCGCTGCAGATTGCTAATACTATTCTCGGCGGATATTTTCAATCCAGGTTGAATGAGCTGCTGCGAGAGAAGCGGGGCTTCACTTACGGTGTTCATTCGATGATAAATACGAGGAAAGCTGCGAGTAATCTCGTAATTGGCAGCGATATAAGCCAGGAAAATACGAATCAGGCGATGAAAGATACACTGGACGAACTCGAGAAAATATCTAAATACACTATTTCCGACGAAGAACTAAATACAGCGAAACAGTATATGACCGGCTCTTTCGCACGCAAGCTGGAAACGCCGAAGCAGATTTCTACTTTCGTACAGAGTTTAGTTGTTTTTGATCTTCCCGAAAATTACTATAAGAATTTTTTCGAGAAGATCCATGATGCAAAAAAAGATGAACTGCTGGAAGTGCAGAAGGACAATCTATCGCCGGATTCGCTGTTGATAGCTGCTTCCGGCAATATCGAAAATCTGAAGGAAGCCATGAAAGATTTCGGTGAGATAAGCATTTGCGGCGTCAATGGAAATATAGAGCCGGCAAAATAATAACTTCCGGCATCAGGGTTGTCACCCGCAGGGCTATCAACCGCAGGGGTATCAGCCGCGGGGGTATCAACCGCAGGGTTAACCCTGCGGTTGAGAAGTTATTTTCTGGCGAAACAAAATATATTCAATTATCAAAGAATTTATGCGTCAATAAAGTCACGTAATTTTAATTAATAAAAATATTATCAAGGATTTATGAGCGAAACACCAGATACAGAAAAACTACAGCAATTAAATGAAGCAGTAAAAAATATTCGCGGAGAAATTGGAAAAGTCATTGTAGGACAGGAAAAAATTATCGAACAATTGATGATTTCTCTGTTTGCGCGGGGACACTGCCTTTTGATCGGTGTACCGGGACTGGCTAAGACACTGCTGGTCAGGACTTTATCGCAGGCATTAAACCTGTCATTCAGCCGCATCCAGTTTACGCCCGATCTTATGCCCGGCGACATCACCGGTACGGAAGTTATCGAAGAGAACATCAGTACCGGTCAGAAGGAATTCCGCTTCATTAAGGGACCGGTCTTTGCCAACATAATTCTCGCCGACGAAATAAACCGCACACCGCCTAAAACGCAGTCAGCATTACTGGAAGCCATGCAGGAACACGAAGTTACAGCGGCAGGCGAAACTTTCACTCTGTCGGAACCTTTCTTCGTGCTGGCGACGCAGAACCCGATCGAACAGGAAGGTACCTATCCTTTGCCGGAAGCGCAGTTGGACAGGTTTATGTTCAACATCTGGCTGGATTATCCTTCATCGGACGAAGAAGTGGAAATCGTGAAATCCACGACAGCAGAATATAAGCCGGAAGTCAAGGAAATTTTATCAGCCGAGCAGATAATTGAATACCAGGATCTGATCAGGCGTGTGCCCGTCTCTGACAATGTTATAGATTACGCTGTCAAGATGGCGCGCGCAACCCGACCCGGCAACAGCACTATCACAAAGTTCATCAATGATTACCTCAGCTACGGCGCCGGACCGCGCGCTTCGCAGTATCTTATCCTGGGCGCGAAAGCAAAAGCTGCGCTTACCGGCAAATATACGCCGGATATCGAGGATATACGCGATGTAGCTCTGCCAGTGCTTCGCCACAGAATGGTCACCAACTTCAACGCCGAAGCCGATAATATTTCGCAGAATCAGATCGTGGATCATCTGCTTAATGAAATCGGCAGCTAAGTTTTAATATACAATCGATTGAAAATCACCCTAATTCCCAAATTCCGATTTGGGAATTTTTTTCCCGGGTTTTTCAATATATATGTACGTTTATTTGTAAGAACTTGCAACAGCAAGATTTAGCTTGCTGTTAATCCGAAGTTTTTCAGCCCATTTGCAAAGTGCTAAAGCACTTTGTTGCAATTATTTATGAGCATAACCCATTTTTACCCTAATTCCGATTTGGGAATTTTTTTTTACAATATAGTACCTCATGTCGAAAATCGCCGAAAAACCGACAAGAGTTTATAAAATATAATATGGACTGACAAGAATAGATTTATCTTAATAACGAATTTTACACGATATTTATCACGAAATATTTGTCACGATATTTACGTTATATTTATTACGAAAATAATGTGATAGAATATTCGTTATAAATAATATGAAAAAGAAAAATCCATTTATATTGACGGGATATGTCCCGCCCGAACACTTCTGCGACCGCGAAAAAGAGATCTCGCTGATAAAGAAATACGCCAACAACTCGATGGATGCCGCTTTATTTTCGATACGACGTCAGGGTAAGACGGGCTTGATCCAACATGTTATACATAATCTTCAGCAAGAAAAGGTCAAATGTATGTATTTGGACATAATGATGACTTCTTCCATAAACGAGTTTGCTTACAATTTCGGGAAAGCTTTCTTCAATCAGGCGGCTGCGCTTACACAAAAGGCTCTGAATACCGCAGCAAAGGTTTTTCAGAGCTTTACACCTTCGATAACCACTGATGCACTAACGGGGAATTTGAACCTGGAACTGAAGCTCAACAAGACCGAGCCTGTATATCAAGATCTGGAAAACATTTTCCAGTATATCAAGGATTCCGGCGAGAAATACCTGATAGCTATCGATGAATTCCAGCAAATTCTTGATTATCCTGAAACTAATTTCGAGGCTTTTCTAAGGTCGCAAGTTCAGTTTATCGATAATGCCGCTTTTGTATTCTCGGGTAGTAAGAAGCATTTGCTGCTGTCGATTTTCAGCGATCATGCGCGTCCATTCCGGCAAAGCTGCAGTTTCATGGAATTGAAACCGATCGATAAATCAAAATACAGTAACTTTATCAGTGAAAAATTCAATGCCGATAAGCGTGAAATTACCAATGATTCTCTTGATTTTATCTTCGAAAAAACTCGTGGAATAACATATTTTGTTCAACTTTTTTGCAATTATTTGTACGGCAGCGGCAGAAAAAAGATAGATTTGAAGCATACTAAGGATGTATTTAACATAATTATAGCCGAAAGAGAAAGCTATTTTGTGAATTATAATGAGTTATTGACTGATACGCAGAGCAGGTTGCTTGCCGCCATAGCTATGGAAAACGGCGTTTCGCAGCCGGCGAGCGGAAGTTTTATCACAAATTACAAGCTCGTTTCATCGAGCACAGTTCTGTCTGCCATAAAAGTATTGACTGACAAAGAAGTTGTCTATAAAGAAGAAGATACGTACTTTGTCTCGGATCCGCTGCTGGCAGAGTGGTTTAGAAGGAAAGCTATAATTTTGTAATTCCATTTTGTGCTATTTTTCTAACAAAATTATTTGATATAATTGATTGATATATTTATGGATACAGGTTAACGGCGAACGGTTAAAGGCTAAAGTTATAAAACAAGTAAATAAATAGTTCTCAAAAAACAATTCTTTTATGCAAAAATCAATCTCCTTCCTTTTGGTTTCGGTATGTGATCGCCGAATTCTTTTGCCGTATCTATCCATAAATTAATAGCTTCTTTAGCGTTGGACAAAGCTTCTTCTTCGGTATTCCCATGCGCCGCGCAGCCTGGTAACTCCGGTACTTCCGACACATAGCAATCGTCTTCATCGCTCCAATAAATTATTATTTCATATTTATTCATCTGTGTCACCTAAATAAACCCGGATATTTCATTAGAACTTTTCAGTACTACTAACAAATTACAATTCATCATTTTAGAAGAACCACCCCGTAAAGCCATCGGCTTCACTCCCCACCTTGCTAAGGAGGGGAAAATAAGGGGCGGTTAAGTTCTTAGGAATAAGCTATTCATTCTGCTATATGTTTATTCTATTGCAAAATGTCGGATAAATCCATAAATCACGCCTTCTCAGGAAACAACTCATAAATTGACCCCTTATCCGCCTTGCATATCCCTCTCTCAGTTATCAGAGCTGTGACAAGATGGCGCGGCGTGACATCAAAGCTGTAGTTGGCAGCCTTTGTTCCTTTGGCTGGGACGAGTGCTTTTTTGATCTCGCCGTCCACCAGACCATCCACATATAATACCTCAACGTTATTCCTCTCTTCGATAGGAATATCGTTGACACCGTCATCAATATTCCAGTCGATAGACGTTGACGGTACCGCCACATAGAAGGGAACTTCATTGTCATAAGCCGCCAGCGCTTTGAGATAAGTGCCGATCTTGTTTGCCACATCGCCCGTGTGGGTAGTCCGGTCGCTGCCGACAATTACCATATCAACTAAACCTTTCTGCATCAGGTGACCGCCGGCATTGTCCACTATTAGAGTATTGGGGACGCCGTGCCGGGTCAGTTCCCACGAAGTTAGCTTCGCGCCCTGGCTGCGGGGGCGGGTTTCATCGACCCAGACATGCACTTCAATTCCCATGTCGTAGGCGGTATAGATAGGCGCTGTAGCTGTGCCGTAATCCACTGTTGCAAGCCAGCCGGCATTGCAATGGGTCAGGATATTGACTGGTCCTTCCTTCTGGCAGGCAATTCTGTCAATAAGCCAGATGCCTTTTTCGCCTATACTTTTGCAGAACAGGGCATCTTCATCGCAGATATTTCGTGCTTTTTCACGGGCAGCATTAATTTTTGAGTCAATATCAGCAGCATCGGAAATGACTTTTAGCTGCTCATCTACAGCCCAGGCTAAATTGACTGCCGTTGGGCGGGCGGCTTTTAACTTATCAGCAGCTTCCTGAATTTTATTCTCGAAATTTTCCTTGTCCGCATTGACAGCGGCAAGGTACATACCATAAGCCGCTGCAGCGCCAATCAAAGGCGCGCCGCGGACGTACATCTCTGCAATCGCCTTGACGGCATCGTCGAGAGTTTTGAGTCCTACAATCTCGAATTTGTGCGGCAGCAGCCTCTGATCGATAATATTTATGACACTGTCATTTTCAGGATTTTCCCAGATAGTGCGGTAATGTTTTCCTTCGATATTCATAGCAAGTTCGGGAATTTATAAGAAAAAAATTTATTTACTGATTACAATTTAAACTTTTATAATGAATTATGGAAAATGAATTTTTTCTTTACACAACTTATCCACAAAATTATAAAATCTATATACGAATAATTCCTCTTAATTTTAAAATTCTGTCAACAAAAAAGGGTATATTGATGGTCAAGAAAATAGCTAAATATAAGGTAAAGCAGGGTTCTGAAGAAATTGTCGAGGAAGCGGCAGCAAATATTGTTTCAAAGGTGCAAAGCCATGAAGGATTGACGCGCTATACCGTTTATAGAACCAACGAAGAGAGAACTTACGTGCATATCATGTCCTTCCCCGACGAAGACGCCGCGGCAAAACACCGCGATTCCGAATACAACCAGGAATTTATGACAATCCTCAGGGAAAACTGTGATGAGGAACCGTCTTACTGGGATCTTGAGAAAATTGAAAATGCGTAAGCTGCCAATTAACAAAGAGCTTGATTTTTTCATTTTATTTTGTTATATAGAGGTATAATCATTGTAAAGATTTGCCTTTAAAATAGATAGGTTTTATAATTTAAATTAAGGTGGAAAAATGAAAGCCATAATGATATTTATAGCCCTGCTCATGCCGATGCAGCTTATAGCCGCAGAAATTACTGAACTGCCCCCAAAAAGTTGGACAATGAGTTAAGATAGTAAAATTTTTATTAAT
>CAZXYS010000051.1:0-22732 GCA_964645005.1 uncultured Hyphomicrobiales bacterium
GGCAGGAATCTGATGAATACTGGATTCTTCGCTGCGCTCAGAATGACGTTCCCGAGATTTTACAAATTATGGGACAGCTTCACCCACCCCTTTCAAAAAAATCCTAAATCTTCATCAATTCCTGCCGATAATTATTAATACTAAAAATTGGATAAAAAGGAAAAGTCATGGACGACAAACTTAAATTATTGAAACTTCTGCTGTTATTATTTTTTACGACAATTGGATTGAAAGCGCAGGATGCGAGTCTGCCATATCCCGAGGCATGCTCGGAGCCGTATAAATTCGTCAATCTGGGACCAAACATTAACACACCCGACGATGAGTTCCTGCCCGTCGTTTACAAGGAATTCCTATACTTCCGCAGAACTGTGATAAGAAACGGGCAGCCGGTCTCGAATACCATCATGCAAACACTTATTACTGGTAACGAATATAATAATCCTGTTGAAAATTTCAAGTTGATCGATCCTGAAAATGTCGGCTATAATCCCGAAACCGGCACCGTTGACAAGCTGACGGAATCCGACGTGCCGGTGGATACCACTACACCCCGTTCTGAGGAGCCCCACCCGATATTCATGGATCCATCCACGCCCAGCTTCTATAATTACGCCCCGCGGATCAAGCGTTGGTTCGAGCGGATAAGCGCCGCCGCCGACCTGAACACTGATCTTAATGACATGCACCCGGCGATAGCTGCGGACGGCAGCTTCATCGTCTTCGCTTCCACAAGGGAAAATGACAATTCGAAGGGCGGTTCCGATCTTTACATTTCGCGGCGATTGAATATCGGCAGGCAGAACTGGGACGAGTTCTGGACCGAGCCTCAGAATATGAATATCCGAAATAACGGCAGCACGCCAATCAATACAGAATATAATGAAATTTCGCCATTCATCGGCGTAAATGATACTTTATATTTTGCTTCAAATGGTTTCCGCGAGGATGCAGGGCAGATATATATTTCCGGGCAGCGGACGCTGAATGCCGTCACCCGGAGTGACGTCCACGCATTGGAACAGCAGTTCCACTATGACATAATCAAGGCGGCGCCGATTTATAATGATGATAATTTGGTCATCGGATACGAAAATCCGCAGAAACTTCCCGAGCCGGTAAATACGCAATATAATGAGATTGGTCCGACAATTCACTATAACGCGATAATCATTTCCTCGGACAGACCGGGCGGTTACGGCAATTTCGATCTCTACGGCTGCGCTCTGCCTGATTGCCGCCGAATAAATCTCTTTGTTGAAAAAATTAACAAGTCGAATTGCCATCCCCGCTCTAAAATTGATATTTTTGACGAAAATGATAAGCTGCTCGAGACTTTCCAAATGCCGCAAGATAGAGACTATGAATTTGAAGTCGATTATTCCGATACTTTGTTCGTGAAACATGTCCACGAGTGCCATCCCGACGGCATCATCGACACCCTCATACCCGAATGTTGGGCTGTAGGCAGGAATGATTATCTGGTGCAATTCAAAATGGATTGTTTCTGCGTAGATAAGTACATGCCTGTGCTGGTAACCGGGCAGATAAATTGCAAAAATTTAACCTACAGCGGCGGGGGCAGGATAGAAGTTTACGATTCGTTGGGGATATTAACTGCGGCAGCGGAAGTTGGTTTTGATGGAAAATATAAGGTGAAAGCTGATTATTCAGGTGAACTTACCGTATCTTTCCATGATGACTGCCTGCCGACGGGAAGGCTCGAAAGGGTTATTATACCGCAGCCAAGCACAGGGGATATGAAGGAATACGTAGTCGATTTCGATCTACCCGTTGGCTGCTGTTTGCAGCCGGATCTGTATTCGGTCAGAGGGATTCCGTTTTTCGTTACGGGCTACTATAAACCCAATACGAAAAACAATTTGATGAATCTAAATAAAAAATATCCCGCCATTAAAAGGCTTCTGATTGCGAATAATTCGAATGTGTATATAGCAAATCCGTTCAATGATACGGAAAATGGTAAACCGATTAACTATTGGATAAGAGCAGATATAGTACAGCAAAAAATTGAAGATATAAGAAATCTTATACTTAATAAATTATCAATGCTGGCACAGGGATATTGCAGTAAAATTATTGTCACCGTTGCCGGTTATGCCGACCCGCGGAAGATCCCGAAACCGGCTTATTATGTTGGGAATAATATTATGGAGCCGGAGTTGATTTTCCGAATGCATACCGGCGTTAAAATGGATAATGACAAATTATCTGTGCTGCGGGCATATTATACCCTCCGGGAGATAAAAGCCCTGCTGGCGGGAACGGGGCTGTATGCCAACTTTAAGGACAAAATCGAATGGCATATCCGCGGCGCCGGCATTGACCGCGCAAATGTTGAAAATAAATTGAAAAGAAAAGTTGAAGTAAAGATTGAGTGTGATTAGAATTACGGTTAACGGCAAACGGCAACGTTTAACGGATTAATTAACAAATTATATATTTAAAATATGAATATGAAGTCTTTTATAACAATATTAATTACGATTATAGCCATACCCGCAATTTTGCAGGGGCAAGAGAAGATCGAATACAAATTCCAAAATCTGGGGAAGAGAATAAATTCGCCCCTGGATGAGTTCCGACCTGTAATTTACAAAGATACTCTCTATTTCCGTAAGCTTGATACAATGGGGCGAAAGCCGGGTTTTGATTTATTTTTTACGGCTCTCGATGACTTGAAAGCGCCTATAAGTAAGCCGTCCGTTAATCTTGAGTATCAGCAGAGTATGATTACTTCCGTTACACCGGCTTCCCATTATCCGTATTTTTTTGAAAGCCCTGTTACACCGGGTTTCTACAGGTTTAATATTGATAAAATGAACCCGGATTTGCTTGATACCGCAGTAAATATGGGAAATAACGTAAACACCCAATATACGGATATGGACCCCGCAATTTCTCCCGATGGTAACTTTATAATATTCTCTTCGGACAGACCCAGGGGAGACCAGAACTTACCCGAGGATGATCTGGACCTGTATGTTTCGTTTAGGGAGGAAGGCGATGTATGGTCGGAGCCGGAAAATCTCGGCGAGGAAATAAACACGAATTTGAATGAAATAGCGCCTTTTATCGACGAGGAAGGTAATTTGTATTTCGCATCGAAAGGTTATCGCAGGGACAGCGTAAGAATACTATATTCAAACAGCGGCAGGCAAAGCGATATCTACGAGATAAAGGAAAAGCCTAATTATAATATTGTCAGAGCGCTTCCCGACGAGGATGAGCCTGGTTTTTTTGTTTCGCCGGAACTGCTGCCCTATCCAATTAATACGGAGCATGAGGAAACCGGCGCCGCACGCTGGAGGGATTCTCTTATATATGTATCATCGAACAGACCGATTAATCTTTTCTACGGCGCCAGGGAAAATTATGATCTGTGGGGTTATGTAAAATATGTTACGCCGCCGCCGCCTCCGCCGAAACAGCCGCCAACGCTTGCAAAGAATATTCCGTTTTTTGTAACGGGATATTACTACCCGAATACTACGGCTTCACTGTACTATTTGCGGGAAAAAATCAAGAGAGGAAAACTCCTTGCCGACAAATCTACCGCCTATATTGCCGATCCGGATATTGATACCGATGAAAACGGCTTCCCTATTGATTATCACAACTATACAGATGATGTTGAGCAGTATCTTTTTGAAGTAAAAATGTCGATCTTGAACTGGCTGAATTATCTGAAAAAGAAAGGGGAAGGCGAGATTAAAATAACAGTACGCGGATTTACCGATCAGAAGCCGTTGTCCGGGTATTCTAAGTATAGTGAAGCAACTATCCGGGATACGCTGTTCGATTTCCAAATTATGAGAAATGAATTGCTGGACAATAAGAAATTGTCGGAACTGCGTGCTTACACTACCGCCAAATATATTTCCGACCTGTTAAAGAATGAACCTCTCTATGGCGAACTCGCCGACAAAATAAAATGGGAAATAAAAGGGAAGAGAGAATATTTCGGCGAGGCGCCTGATGTGAAAAAGAGAAGCGTGAAAATTGCCGTAAATTATATAAAACCAATAAAATAGGATGAGATAACCCGAAGAATTTCTAAGTGTAAAATGGTATAAATTCCGGAAACTAAGGGCAATATGGTATTTTTCAAAAATACCGTCAATATGGTATTTTATATATAAAAAAAAAGAATATATTGCCATATCTGAAATTAGGCAATTAAAAAATTTAAAATAATATTGTTACATGTAATTAGTAATGAACATATTAATAGTAGAAGATCACGCAGCGACAGCCAAGTTACTATCGGAATACCTCTCGAAGCAGGGGGAATACGATGTAATTGATATTGCGCACAACGGCAAGGAAGCCATTAAGAAGATCATCCAGAAACCTGTTGACGTTGTATTGATGGATGTTAATATGCCTTATGTTGACGGCATAGAAGCAACCGAGAATATCTTATACAAAAGTCCTCATGTTAAGGTATTGATGCTCTCTGTTTACTCTGAACCATGGATAATCAAGCGTTCCATAAAAGCAGGTGCTCACGGCTACCTTAATAAAAAAGCAGGTATTGATAAGATCTCTCATGCTTTAATGGAAATTTCCCGGGGTAAGCCGTACCTCGACGAAGGCAGCCTAAATACGATCATGAATGATTATGATTATTCATGAATAACATATATTAGAAATTTACAAAGGTAGATCTACAATAAATGATATGCCTTTATCTGTTTCTTTCTCATATAGAATTTTGCCGTTCAGTTGATCCACATAGTTTTTAATGATCGAAAACGACAATATTGATGAGTCATCATAATGTCCGTCCAATGTTGATAGGTCTAAAATCTTATCGCTATAAGAAGTTAGATCGATATCTTCGGAAAACCAAGCCGGAGCATTCGTACATTTCATTCTAAGAATCCTGCTGCTTGGATTGTCAATCTCCTCCGAACTGAAAAATATCGTAGTTTGAGTGTCTGTATGCTTGAAAACAAGAGAAAAGATATTTTCAAGGATATGGCTGATTTTCTCCTTGTCAAAATATATATAGATGTGTTTATCCGGATTATTTATGGTAAGGTCTATGCTCTTGTTTTGTAATTCCGTGCTGTATTTTTTGATAGTATTATTAATCAGAGAATTAAGATCGAACTCTTCTTTGTAATTTGAAAGTTTACCCTCCTCGGATTTGTTTAATTCGACCAGATCTTCAATTATTTTCATCATATTTTCCCCTGACTCCAAAATATCAGTGGCGAACTCCTCGAAATCTTCCGGAGCAAGATTTCTATATCTTGACTTAATCAAGCTGGCAAAGCCGGTGATGACCTGCAGCGGATTCTTCAAATCATGAATAGCAATTGAAAGAAAAGTATTTTTTTCCCGATTAAGTCTGATAAGGTCCTGATTTTGTTTGATGATCGTATCCTTGGACTGTTTTAGCTGGATATGGGTTTCTATCCTTGCGAGCAGTTCCTCACTTTTGAAGGGCTTGGTAATATAATCAACGCCGCCGTATTCGAAGCCTCGCTTTATATCCTCGACCTGCGTTTTCGCTGTCAAAAATATCACGGGGATATGCCTTGTGTTGGGATTATCCTTTAATTTTTCGCAGACTTCGAATCCGTTCATATTGGGCATCATAATATCGAGCAGGATGAGGTCGGGATTCTTTTTATCTGCAATATTCAGAGCATCAATGCCGTTCGTGGCGAGCGCCCGTTTGTAATTACTTTGATTCAAAATATTACCGAGTATCTGCAGATTCTCGATCTGGTCATCCACTAATAATATCAATGCCTGTTTGGCGCCTATTGTATCTTTCAGTTTCATAGTTGTATTTAAGATTAATCCTTAGTAATGTCTGTTTTATACATTTCTTTTAATTCCCCGATCAGTTCGTCAAATCTGCTGAGCGTTTCCTTTATCTTATTAACATTATAATCCATTATATAATTTTGTAATTCATCGCTGTATCTGACAAGTTTTTTAACACCATAATTATTTCCCAGTTGTTTCACTTCCATTGCGAAAATTTCAATATCATCAATAATAATCACATCAGATATTCTTTGCCATCTCGTCCATGTATCTTTCTCAAGAATTTTAATAAGTTCAGGCAATTCCCGTACCGAACCTTCATTTGTATCTGTTTCCATATCATAAAGTTTATCATTTTTGGTGACATTATCTTCATCTTTATGCATTTCATAAGGAAGGAAACGTTTGAAGATCGCCATTAAATTCTTTATATCCATAGGTTTGCTCAGCAAACCGTCAAATAAATTAATATAATCTTCCTGGTCTTCTTTTATTATTGTTGCCGTGAATGCGATAACCGGAATATCTTTGTATCTGTCAGAATTTTTTATCTTGCGAGTTATTTCATATCCGCTTTCATCGGGTAATTTTACATCCATGATTATCAAATCCGGTTTTTCAGTTAGTTTCTCAAGTGCTTCTTTACCTGTTTTTGCATCAATGAATTCAAGCTGCTTGTTTTCAGCAAAGATCTTGATCAGTTCCCGGTTATAGTCATAATCATCCACTATGAGTATTCTGGATCCAATGAATATAATATCCTCATCTTCAGGCGGTTGGCTTTGAGTTGTGACCATCTCTTTGTCAGCTGTCTCTATATTTTTGAAAGTGATAGTAAATATCGCGCCTTTACCTGGTTTACTTTTCAGTTCAATTTTGCCATTCATTTGTTCTGCGAGTCTTTTGGTTATTGCAAGTCCAAGCCCTGTTCCCCCGTAATTTTTCTTATCCTGTCCTCTTTGCTGACTGAAAGACTCAAAAATAATATCCTGTTGATCTTTTGGAATGCCTATACCAGTGTCTTTAATCTGAAGTATAAGATTCATAAAGTTATTTTTTATTGAAGAAGCGGATATTTGAATCCTTACAAATCCCTTGTCCGTGAATTTAATTGCATTTCCAACAAGATTAAATAGTATCTGCCGAAAGCGAACTTCATCAAAGTTTACTATTCTTGGGACATTCTTATCAATTTTTAATATTATTGAAAGACCTTTTTCCAAAACTTTTTCAGAGAAAATTTCTTTAACTTCATTCAACAGGACTTCGATGTTTATCGGACTGTAATGAAGTTCTAACTTGCCGGATTCAATTTTGGAAAGATCAAGAATGTCATTGATCAATGCCAGCAATGTATTTCCACTGGAGACAATCGACTGAGCATATTTTTTTAATTCCATATCGGAGATATGCCCTGTTAGCAATTCGCCGAAACCGAGAATAGCCGTCATCGGTGTACGGATTTCATGAGACATATTGGCGAGAAATTCGCTTTTGGTTTTATTTGCTGATTCTGCTAATTCCTTTGCTTTTTTTAAATCTTCCGAGGCAAGTTTTTGCTCAATTGTCGAACCAATACTTGAAGTGTAAGACACAAGTATTGATTTGTAGTTTTCAGTTAATTTCCATGGGTCTTTATAACTATGAAATGCTATGAATCCCCAGTAATTTCCTCTTATCAGAATTGGAATTATTAAAAAGTGATTTAACTCCTTATTATGTTCTTTACTATTTAATGTAATATAAAAGTTATTTCCGTTAATTAATTGGAAATAATGTTTTCTTATTTCCGATTCAAATTCAAATTGATTGATATCGAAAGAGTTCTCTTGCTGCCATTCGAAAAGTTTAATTAATCTAAAATCCTTCTTTTCAAAATCCAGTTTATTTTCATAAATAAAAATTTTATCCATACCGGTGGCATTGCCAAGCGATTCCAGGGATTTCAAAATGCCGATATTGAAATCCTGTGTGGTAATTAGGTGGTTTGCTGAATTAGCATAGGCTTCAAACAGATCTTTTTGAGTTTTATGTCTGTCTTCCGCTGATTTACGCTCTGTAATGTCAGTGAACATTAGCAATGCCCCTGAATATTCGTCCTCGCTGTTATAAATTGGAGATGTGGAGACCATAGCCCATAGATTCTTGCCATCCTTTCTGGTAAGCATAATATCCGTAAAGTGGGATTTATCATTTTTCTGTTCCTTTTTAATGTCTTCAGGTATAGCCTTAGTAATATTTTCCATAAGAGAAGGATCGCTGGCTGTCAAATCTCTTTCCGAAGCCGCCAGCATTTCAGCCATTACGTCATTGACAAATATTGTCTCATTGCTGCTGTTAACAACCCAGATGCCTTCATTAGCAGTTTCAACGATTCTTCTGTAGCGTTCTTCACTTTCTTTAAGAGCTTGCTCCGCTTCTTTTTCGCCCGAAATGTTTTCGATAGTCCCAAGAGCTCTTGTTGGATTGTTATTCTCATCCCATTCTACTATCTTCCCTCTTGAGAGTATCCAAACCCAGTATTGATCTTTATGCCGCATTCTGAATTCAGCTTTATAGAAATCCGTTTTGCCGTCAACTACATCTTCTATTTTACTAATAGCATTTGCCCTGTCTTCCGGATGGATCATATTCATCCAGGTTGCGAAATCTCTGTCAAATTCACCCTTTTCATATCCTAAAGCTTTATAATAATTTGCGCTGTAATTAACAGTTCCGTTTTGCATATCATTATCCCAAAAGCCGTCGGAAGTAGCTTCGAGAAGCATTCTCAATCGATTTTCGCTTTCAATAAGATTCTTTTCAGCTTTCTTGAATTCCGTTATATCTTCGATCAGTGAAGCAAAGCCTATAACCTGTCCGTTTTCGTTCAGCAATGGCGTATTGTACCAGTTACATGTAATCAATTTACCATCTTTGGTTACATTATTTAATGTATGTCTTTCCCCGCTTTTTTTATTCATAATAGCTTCGAGCATTTCATCGACATTTTGTTTCTCTTCCTGCCTGAAAATAAGTTCACGAGCCATCATTCCTACAACTTCTTCTTTAGGATAGCCGAATATGTTTTCTGCAGCGGGATTCCAGTCGAATACGCTGAACGCCGCCGACCACTCGATATAAGCAAGAGGCGTGTTTTCAACATGTAAGCTGAGTTTGCGCTCGGACTCTCTTAAGCCGACTTCGATTCTCTTCCTTTCGCTTATGTTGCGGATAATTACAGCGAAAGTAAGGATCTTACCTTCGGTTTCCTTCACCGGCGAAATATTCACTTCAACAGGGACTACTCTACCGCGATTATCATAATATTCATATTCCTTATTTTTAATAGTCTTCTTTTTGACAAGATTTTTAATATCGGTAATTGCTCTTTTTTTGCTTTCTTCCGTAAGGAAATCCATGACATTTGAGCTTATCGGGTCTTTTGTGCCAATAAAATCAGAATCTTTGGCAGCTTCATTTCTTTCGATGATCTTACCATTGCGATCAATGATAACTATAGCGTCCGTACTCGTTGTAAAGACTGATGACATCTGCTCGAGGGCTTCTTCCGCTTTCTTGCGCTTGGTAATATCTTCGATAATGCCCTCGTAATATTTCGGATTGTCCTGTTGATCGCTGATTTCATTCAGATAGAATTTGACAAATATCCTTGTGCCGTCCGGCTTAGTGGTTTCAAGCTCGAAATTGACATATTCACTGCTTCCTATAACAGTTTTTGCATATTTATTATATTGTTCGGGGTATGTGAGCAGCGCGTCTATAGTTTTCCCAATGATTTCCCGATGATTACTTAATCCGAGTATATTTTTAAATGCAGGATTTGCTTCCGTAATTTTTCCATTTTTATCGGTTCTATAGATACCCACCGGCACATTCATGAAAAGATCTTTATATAATTCCTTGCTCTTTTCGAGTTTCATCAGGATCAGTTTTCTTTCCTTGATATCTCTGCTGAAAATAAGAACGGCAGGTTTCCCTTCGTAATCAATCAATGAGGCATTCATTTCGACAGGTAGATACGATCCGTTTTTTCTTAAGATATTCACTTCATAAATGCTGGGGACTGTCTCTCCTTTGATCCTTTGTTTTGCTCTGCTAATCACCAGTTTTCTGTCTTCTGGTGCTATAAGTTCAGTTATGGATTTACCAATTATTTCATTCTGGGAATCATACCCAAGTTGTTTGGCTCCTAATTCATTTATGAATTTTATCTCAAAATCCTGGTAAATAACAATTCCATCTTTGCTGTTTTCGATTAGGTTGGAATATTTCCTCTCGGATTGTTCCAGCTTTTCAAGGGCGGTTTTCTGTTCAGTGATATCTATGCTAAGTCCGAGAAACTGCTTAAGCGAGCCATCCTCATTTCTGTCGAAAACAACCGCTTTGCCCAGAAACCGGCGCCATTCTCCGCCTATTGCTTTCATGCGGAATTCCCAGCTAATGATCTCATTATCATCGGCATTTTCCAGCTTGCTGGCTATAGTTCCAATCTTAGCCGCATCTTCCGGATGTATAATATCTCTCAATAAATTTTCATTATTGCTGTCCGGGCTGCAGCCAAGAACCTCGGCAATTTTTTTATTATAGTATATATTACTCAGATTCTGCAAATCAAAAACATAGATATTGGAAGGCGTAAGATCGGTTATCTTTTGTAAAAGTTCGTTATTGCGCAGCAGTTCTTCTTCGGTTTTGCCCGTTTTATTCTCGCGCAAGGACTTATTTTCATCTGCCAGATCCCGTATTATATCTATGAGTTCATTCTTGCTTTTCGACTGCAGATCCGGAAAATTCTCTTCATCTATGAGATGTTCAGCGGTTTTGCTCTTATTATTTTGATCCATATTTGGCGCCTGGATTTCTTAGAATTTTACTTTACAAATACCCAAAATAATTAAATTTATCCATAATATGAATTTAAGTAAATTCAACCAAGATAAAAATACCAATTTCCCGGTATTTTTATATACCGATTTACACGTAGATTTACATACTAATATGTTTGTATTTTTAAAATACCGATTTACACGTAGATTGACTGATGGCACAATTTGGAAGAATATAACATAATTCCTTTATAATCAATATGATAGCCTGTATGCTAAAGATGACAAAATTATGATCCCGCCAGCTTGAAATTACCTGTTAAAACAGTAAACCGTAGAATTACGTATTTGCTTTATGATGTTTGTTTTATTAAATTTACGGAACAATTAATCCAATTGTTTTAAATATATGGATCTGCCTTTAATCGATAAGATTGACAATAAATATAAAGTTGTAAAATATATCAGAACTAAATATGGACAAGATAAAATTACTCATTGCTGATGATGAGAACTTGATTTCCAAGCTGTTGCAGCAGCACCTCAACGGGCAGGATAATATAGAAGTTACCTGTCTCGTCAAAAACGGAAATCAGGCGCTTGATGAGCTGGAAACAAGGACTGTTGACATCGTTCTGCTGGACGTGAACATGCCTGAAATGGACGGGCTGCATGCCCTCGAGATAATCAGCCAGAGGTATCCTGACATCAAAGTGATAATGCTTTCCAGCTTCACTAATCCGGTAAACATCCAGAAAGCCCTTGACATGGGCGCTTCCGGCTATCTGAGCAAGAACATCAACAGCGAAGAGATAGTCAACGCTGTAAATACCGTCATGCATGGCGGCTGCTATCTATGCAGAACTTCGATGGACAAGATCACCAAGAAGGAGAAAACAACCGATGAACAGCAAAATGCAAGTGTATTCGACAGGCATCTCACCAAACGGGAAAAGGAAATCCTGAGCCTCGTTGCTATGGGCTGCTCTAATGATGAGATTGCAAAGAGACTTTGCCTGAGCAAAAGGACGATCGAGACTCATCGCAGGAACATGCTGCACAAGTTCGGCGAGAAAAACTTTATTGGATTAATGAAAACGGTTATGGAATTAAATCTGATTCAATTACCTGATTTATACCATAGTTCATAAATACGAGGATTGCACTAAATTTTGGGGATGAATATGAAAAAGTTAATTATATTGGCGCTGTTTTTTATTTCTTATAATCTTTATGGCGATTATTGGGAAAAAGCAGGTGATCTGCCTGAAGGTCCGGTTCAATCAATTGAATATGACAAAAATAATAATATTATTTATACCGCAATCGAAGGCGAAGGCATCTTTAAATCGACCAATAAAGGCGGGAGCTGGGATTCCATCAGCAATGAAAAACTTGTTCGGTCGGTGAAGGTCAATGCGCAGGGAACCGTTTTCGCCGGATTGAACGGCGGCGGCGTCATCCGCTCGACAAATCAAGGCGCCGACTGGATGGACGTCAACGACGGGCTTAGCAATACAAATGTAACCTGCCTGCACATCGCCGACAACGGCGATATATACGCCGGCACATGGTTTTACGGCAGCGTGTTTATGTCCACAAATAACGGCGATACCTGGGAGAGTATCGGCGTTAATGATAAAGATATTAGAAATGTTTACGTTACGCCGACAGGCAGGATACTGGTCGGCACCCACCACGAGGGCTTATTCCGCAGCGGCGACGGCGGCAAAAACTGGGACAAAGATTACAGCTTTTACGGAAAGGACATTTACGCTTTTACAGCCGATAAATCCGGTGAGTTATATCTCGGCGCCAGCGACGGTGTTTACCGCTCCGAAGACGACGGCACAAGCTGGCAGAAGATAAGTTCCGGCATGGCAAACGAGAGCATACGCTCGCTGATTATTGACGAAAATGGAATTATATTCAGCGGGAACGCAAACGATGCTATTTACAGATCTGTTGACGGCGGCGAAACATGGAAACCGGCGAAAGTGGGAATAATCAATCATGCCACGCCATTATCATTTTTCATCGACGAGAATTCCATTCTCTATGCCGCCACTCATCTCGGCATTTACAAAAGCGTAAATGAGACCAACGATTATTCCATATCAATAAGGGTAGACCCTGCGAAGAAGCCCGTTCTGGACTGGAATGAGTCACATGAATTCACAGTGACTGTCCTCGACGATCTTGAAAATCCTGTCAGCAATATCGAGGTAGTCATTAATAACGGATTAACCGGGCAGCCGGAAACTAAAAAGACCAATACTCAGGGACAGGTTATTTACGAAGTCTCCATTCCCGAGGAAACCGAGAGCAAAGATTACGAATTCACGTTCAAAGCAACAGATGAGACATACGGCGAGACGGAAGAGTTATTACGCTTAATCAACGTATTCCATCAACCCGGCGCAGTAAATGCTAACCTGGCTGAGCTGGTCAACCTCAATGTATTTCCCAATCCTTTTGTCGAGCGGGTAAATATAGAATTTACTCTTGACAGACCCGAATATGTATCAATAATAATATATGACGCAGCGGGCAATAAGATTTCGGCGCTGAGCGGTAAATTTATGTCCGCCGGCAATAAAACCCTGAAATGGCGCGTTGGCGGCATAGTTTCGGGCACATATTACTGCCGCATACAAATAGGCAGCTACGTAGAAACACGTAGATTGAATTTGCTAAAATAATCGGCTTCAAAATTTTTTTTGCCTTTTTATCGGAAAAAATTGCGGTAAAAAGGCTTTTTTTTGTTCAATATTCGCCAATCCAGCCGCTTTCATATACCATATTACACTTAGCCGTAAGTGCAAACACTTAGAAACGCATCTACGTAATTTATTGTATTTTAAGAAAATACGTGTAAATCGGTATTTACATGCTTAATTATTTAGTTTATATTTGCCACCGTGATTCAAATTCAATTTTAAAAAAGGACAATCCGCGATAGTTTTTTTCACAGGGAAGTGATTTAAAAAAAGATGTAACAATATAAAAATAATAGAAATAGATGATAATTACAATGTTAAACTTTTATGGAGATAAGATGATGAAGAAATTAGTACCTATTTTAATCATGTTAGGATTCATCGCATTCACGATGAATTCTTTTGCAGCAAATCCTGTCTATGTAGATGATGATTACACTTCTGGTGGCGGCAATGATGGCCATACATGGGGTGTAGATGCTTTTGATAATATTCAGGATGGTATTGACAATGTAGATAACGGCGGCACAGTAAATGTCGCAGCAGGAACTTACAATGAAAATGTTGAAATCGATGTACCCGATATCACATTACAATCAGTTGATGGTAGAGATAATACGATAATCACCCCACCAACGATAGGATTAGAAACACCCGGTATTAGTGTATTAAAAAATATGGGTACAGTTACGGTAGATGGTTTTACTGCTGATGGCTTTAGGAATGGTATTATCCAAGGCATGTCGAAATCAGAAGGAACGGCCTACATAGTGAAAAATTGTAAAGTCATTCCTGAGAATAATGATACAGACCCTTACTTGCGGAATGGCATCCAGGTTTCAGGAGATAATTCTCAGGTCATTGGCAATTACGTTATAGGGGCAGCGTTAACAAGTACCTGGGCCAGTTCCGGGATTGGTGTAGTAAATGCCTCCAATGTCTTAGTGCAGGATAATACGGTGAATACAGCCTCTGCGGATATTGGAATTAGTGTGTTGAATTATTCTGTAGCTTTGGTTAATAATATCACCATTAAAGAGAACACTGTAATTGGTGCTACACATGGAATACGTTTAAATGGTAAAAATTCTGAAAACTGGAAAAGCATAAGTAATGTTCAGATTGAAGATAACATGATAAAAGAGAGCCCGGATTGGGCAGGAATTTACTTAATTTGGACATATGCCGAAGATGTAACGATCATTGGTAACGAAATCGTGGATCACTATTATTTCGGCATTGTTGGACATAATGCGGAAATTGATGGGCTTTTTATAGAATCCAATAATGTCTCGGGAAATGGCTTTGCAGGCATTTACTTTTACAATACAGTAGACTTGCTCAATGATATTATTATCAATTCTAATGACCTTTCAAATAATACTACATATGGTTTGGGTGAAAACACCTCAAGTTCAATAAGCATCGACGCCACCTGCAATTGGTGGGGCGACGAAGACCTTTGCAAAATTGCTCCGAAGATATCCGGTAATGTTGACTTTATACCCTGGCTGACCAACGGCACTGACAACGAGCCCGGCACCACCGGCTTCCAGCCTGTACCAAATAGCTGCGACGGCTCCGGCGGTCTCCTTGTTACTAACCTGACCACAGGCGAATATTTCTGCTCTATCCAAGATGCCATAGACGCTGCCGATCAGGGTGATGTTATCGAAGCTGGGGACGGCGATTACAACGAAGACGTAACTATCAATAAAGACGGGTTAACAGTAAGAGCAGAAAACCCGCCTACAAACACATCCGTTATCAACGGTCAGGTTACAATTAGCGCCGACAATATTATTTTTGAGAAATTCAAGGTAGTACCTGGCTCAGTAAGTGGACATGAAGCAGCCATATTGATCTCATCAAGTAATGTCACCGTTCAAAAATGTATAATTGACGGTATGACCGGCGACGGTACGGGATCAATAAAAGGCATTCACATTTATAATGGTTCTACTCCATATAAGTCAGGTTATCACATTCTCTCTAATACTATCAAAAATATAGATAACCAGGGAACTACTTCTTATGGTGGCTCTAGTGGAATGATGATCCAGGGTGTTATTGAAGACATAGAAATTAAAAATAACACTATAGTAGACATGCATTCCAAAGGCTGGGCATACGGAATAGAAATTACACCTACAAGTTCCGCTCCAACTAATCCACCAAAGAATGTTGAAATAAGAAATAATGATGTTTCCAAGGTTAATGACGGCAGTGCTTATACTCTTGGCAGCGGATCAGCGCCATATCCCGGCGCATGTTTATCAATAGATGCTGCTTCTTCGACGCCTGCTGATCCCAGGGAAGTTACCGTGAAGCACAACAAGTTTGTTAACACACCTTCCAGTTACGGTGCGATAAATAAGAATACTGATTATATTCTTGACGCCGAGAACAACTGGTGGGGCGACGCTTCCGGTCCCGAGTTCGACGGGTTAAATAGGATAGACTACCGTCAGAATAATGGGCCAGATATTGATGAACCAATAGTCGATGGTGGATGTGGATCTAAAATTAATAACAATGTTGACTTTTCACCTTATTACACCGACATGGGCATGACCACACTTCAGAATATCCAGGTCAATATGTATAATACATCAGGTTGTGTTTTCAACGGATCTTCCGTTGCTACCAGCCATGGTACAAATACAAATAAAGATCCCCGACAGGCTCATTTTGCTCTCCAGAATGCTGTTAACTGCGCCTATGACGGGGATATTGTTGAAATAGTAGGTGGTTTAACTGATGAAACTTCTAGCAGCCCCGGTTATAAAGAAATAGTCGTTCATGATGGAATTACCGTTTTAAGCGTTGGTGACGAATACATCATTGATTCCGGCTCACCTCCAATCTGGTCATGGTCTGACATTCAAATGACATTCAGGAATTGTGTGCTTAGACTGGTCAATGACGACAGATGGATCAGAATTCATGGAGATGGTGATATAATTTGTGTAGATTGCAAATTTTATGCTGATCAAGACTTTAGTGGCTGGAGTAGCCAGAACATGTTTGTACCCCAAGGTTTTGCTAACTGTGAATATCTTAAGAGAAGGTATCTCGATGGGTGCCAACCGAATAATGGAGATTACTCTGATATTTGGGGACCTGATTTTGACGATGATCCAGAAAGACCTGCGCCCGGAAATGGCTGCTTCCATTTCAATGTCCCCCGCTGCGCACCTTTCCAGAATGATCTCGTATTGCACCTTGATCCCACAGGATTACACCAGCTTGATGGGCAACCTATTGAAATATGGAAAGATAATACTAAAATTACTGATGCAACAAATTCAGCACATCCTGAAAATGCTACGCAGACTGACAATGCCAAGAAACCAAATATGAGCCGTGCTTATACATCCGGCGGTATCATGGCTTTCCCGGCTGTTGATTTCAATGTTGATTACAGGCAAAGATATTATGGTCAGTCTGATATTATGAATTCCGAATATAGTAAGGAAATTACAACTGACGAAACAAGCAAATGGGAACCCGATCATCCTCATAAGAACTTGTTTGTAGTATTTCAGGTCAGTGATTTAATTGACGAAGCTGGCGAAGGAACATACTATACTGACGGTCGTCAGTGTATTGTAGAAATGGGCGGACCCCTCTCCGGTTATAATGCATATATCCATCAAAGCAAGATCGTAATTGGAATGTGGAACAGATATCAGCGCCAATTCCTGATGTATGATCCTGACGATAATAATAATCCTCTATATCCTTTGACAGCAGGATATGTTTACTTATTACATCTTGAATATAATGGCGATACAAAACAATTCCGTGGCGTAGTAAATTGCGCAGGCGATAATAATAATGCTCATCCTCCTGGATATGTTGATGCCGGCTCCGAGATTGTAGTATCCTTCGATGGACTTACAAAAGATAATACTTCAGGAAGTCCTGATCTGACTGGTATTGGCGGTGCTGCAAGAACTCATTACCATGACTATAACACTGGAGAAACTCATTCCGATCATTTTGACGGCAAAATTGGTGATGTCATGCTATATAACAAGCATTTTGAAACCAAATCTGATATGGATAAGGTATATCAATTCCTTAACTACAGATATAAGGATTTTGATTGGGTGCAGGGTTTTCAACCTTATGGTCCGTTTTATTACGACGGCAGCTCACGACCCAAAGACTCCGACGATTGGAAAGTATTCACCTTCACCGATCATGATCGCAGCGACGTTCAGGTCTCCGAAGCCTATCCCAATCCGTTCACGACTACCACTACTCTCGGCATTCTTATGACGACAAATAGCCGCGTCAAAGTGGAACTCTTCGATGAACTGGGTAACAAGGTAACGACGGCGTTCGAAGGCAGCCTCGGCGAAGGCTTCAACCCCGTAGAAATCGACGGAACCGGTCTGACCAGCGGCATGTACATGTACCGCGTCACCGGCGACGGCTTCGTAAAAACCGGCAAAGTTGTTCTTAGTAAATAATGAAACTCTGCTTGTTCCCGGGCATTGCGCCCGGGAACGGGCAATTTTTAAACAGTTCTTTGATAATTGATATGACGTTCACGGCAAATTACGGACGTAGATATAACGGAATGGTATTTCACAGGGCTTTAAATGGTTTATCAAGCTCAAATGGTACGTAAAAACACGTACATAATATTCAGGCAAATAACGACCGATAAAAAAAATTTTAAAATAAATTTGACATCAAAAAAGCCCTATTTGCTCAATATTAGCCAAAAACAAGCCCCATGATATACCATTTTACACTTAGCTCTAAGTGCTAACACTTAAAACAGCGTCTACGTAAATAATTGTATTTTATAAAATTACGTGTTTTTTGGTATTTACAGGCATTACTTTTTAGCGTATATTTGCAACCGTGACTTTAAGTCAATTATTCAAAATTAAATGAAACAAAAAATGAAGACAGATAAAACGAAATATAGAATTACAGATTACAGAATGTTAAACTTTTATGGAGATAGAAATATGAAGAAATTAGTACTTGTTTTGCTAACCAGTTTTATTTTTACTTGTATGATGACTATACAAGTTAAAGCTGTCACGGTCACTTTCCCAGGTTCATCAGCATCCTCTGCCGGGTGTTTAAGTGACGATACCGAGCAATACATGGGCAGTGGCTCATGGAAAAACGATCAGAGTAAATCAAAAGCCGCAATAATTTTATGGGATGGAACTTTTCCTATAAGCGAATTACAGCCTTTTACAATTGATGATATTGATTACATATCATATTACACTAAAAAGCCTACTGATGGAACAAATCCTGATTTTTATATTTCAATATACACGGAACCAGATGGTTCTGATGATAAGGAGGATTGGTATGGTTATCGACTTAATGCAGAGCCATATTATTCTAATAGCCTTACTGCTCCAGCTAATCAGTGGAATCATTGGAATACAAATTCAGGCAATAACCAACTTACTTTTTTTGATTCTTGGAAATCAGATGGATATGGATTTTATGGACAGCCTGATTTACAGGATATACAAAATGGAAACATAAATTGGCAACAAGATTATGGACATGGAGTAGATCAGGATATTGACTACGGGAGTGAAACCGTTAAAGCTATATATTTCAGTACTGGTTCTGATTGGAATAATACATTTACAGGTAATATTGATGAATTGGAAATCAAATTAACTGATGGTACAATTCTGACTATAGACCTCGAAGGAAGTAATCCATCAACAGTATATGTAGATGATGACTGGGCAGGTTCTAATCTTGGTGAAGAGGTAGAATCCGGTAAGTTTTTCGGTTTCAACGCTTTCGACAATATCCAGGACGGCGTTGACGGGGTTTCCGGTAGTACTGTTAATGTTGCTGCAGGGACATACACACCAGGTAGTACAATTAACTTATCAACCAATAATCTGAATATCATCGGTCCGCAGGCTGGTGTCGATCCACGTCCTACATACGGCAGCTCTCGCACAGCCGGTTCGGCAAGTGAAGCTATTGTTGATGGCGGCGGAAGCCTTGGAACGATATTTAATATTACAGGCAATAATGTTGTAATTGACGGTCTGGAAGTTAAATCAGGCTATGGAGACATGATTTACAGTCCCTCAGGTACATCAGTGACCGGAACACAAGTCCGGTATTGCATAATCCATGATGGACAGGGAGATGAAGGAGTGCAATTAAAAAAGGCACCGGAATCCATATTAGAATACAATTATGTATTTGACATTGGCTCTCCTGGTGATGCCTTGAACCTTAGCGATGGTTCCGACTATGGTATCATAAGATATAATGAAGTTGGCAATATTGGTACATCTAATGCCGCTATATGGTGTTATGTTGTTGAGAATATGTCTATTCATCATAACTTAGTATATAATGTTCCTAACAATGACGGAATTAAATTAGGTGGCAGCAGCAGTGACGCTGGCAATCCCGGCGGTGAAATTAAATATAATATAGTTCATGACACTGATCAAGACGGTATTTCTGTTTATATGAGCGATGTTACCGTCCAATGTAATGAGATTTACAATTCCACAAGTGTAAATGGAGCGCTATACATAAGCTACAATGTTGATAATGTCACAGTTATGAACAACCACATTCATGACAATGGCGTCGCCGGCGACGTCAGGACTACTTATGGTATAGGAGTTGGCCAAGAAAATAGTATTTACCAACCAACTAATGTGGTTATTAACGAAAACAGTCTGGAGAATAATGAAGAAGGATTGTTCTTCAATAACGTTAATAATACCACAGTTGAGTTAGATGCCGAATATAACTGGTGGGGTACCAACGATGGCTCAGTAATAGCCAACTATGTGCATAGCGCAAACGGCGATAAAGTTGACTATACACCATGGTACTCAAGTGGGACAAATGTTTCAACTGCACCATGTTTTAAAGGTCTCCCCGCTCCCATCGCAGAATGGAATTTCAACGATTGCGATGATTTCGGCAAAGACTATGTTGATCCTCCGGCAGATGCCAGCGAAACAGACGGCGCCCAGCAGTTCGTCGGTCATAACGGTCCCGGCGCCCTCTTCGACGGCGAGGTCTATATGAATGCCGGCAATCCTTCCAAACTTGATCTCACACAGGAAGTTTCTATCAGCTGCTGGATATTTGCCTTTACTGCAGATCACACACGACAGGTCTTTTCGGCTGGTCATGAAAACGGTAATACCCAATATGAATTAAAAACTCTTGATGATAATGAAGGAGATACTCAGGGTGATGGTATTTTAACATTCCGTTTCCATAACGGTACTCGTCATGGAGCTGAAGCATACGCCGGTCAAAGCTTCAACGGTGCATCTACTTACAAATTAAACGATAATACCGGTAAATGGCTCTATGTTGCAGGTACTTTCAAGCAGACTGAAACGGATCCTAACTTTGGAACATGGAAACTTTATATCAATGACGGCGGTACATGGTACAAATATAACAAAGACGACTTAGGTCCAGTTTCTACCACTACAGACAATCTTATCGGCGCCATATATGCCCAGAGCCAGGGTGGAGACGTCCAACACTGGTTCGACGGTATGATTGACGAACTGAAGATATATAACTTCCAATTGTCAGATCAGCAAGTCGGAGATATATACGATTCCGAAAAAGACGGCTTCGGCTGGGGATGTGATATACCTTATGATGATCTCGTACTCTGGCACGACGCCTACGATATTGATGGCGACTTCTCATACTGGAATAATCCCGCCGACGAAACTCCAATTTCCAATTGGGATGACAAAACCGATATAGACGGCGGTCCTTTAGAAGAAGACGCCACCATGGGCATTCCTTACAAACAGCCTAAATATGACATGCCTTCGGCTATCAACGGCAGACCTTCCGTTAGATTTACGGTTGATTACAAAACTACCCATTATGGTCAATCAGATATCCTGACTTCACCTTATCATAAGGAAATTACAACGGATGAAACTGATAAATGGAATCCGGATAAGACGGATAAAGACCTTATGGTAGCCTTTGGTCTTGGCAATAGAATTCATCAGTCTGATGATCCAACACCTTCGCCTCCGTATTATACTGACGGGCGCATGTGTATTTTCGAAGCTGGCGGTCCGCTCTCCGGATTTAACATTTACATCCACGACGGACAGCTCGTTTACGGCATGTGGAATCGCTTCCAGCAGCGTTACTTGAGACTGCCGAACGCCGGTTTAACAGGTGGTGAAGAATACATGGCTAATCTGGAATATAATGGCTCTACCGAAAAATACCGCGCTGTATTGATGGAAGGAAATCAGGTATCAAAAGTATCACCGACACTCGACTTTAAAGGCTTGTCCAAAGACATGACTAAGAATGGCTCGCCTGACGAAACCGGTGTTGGCGGTGCTGCCAGAACACGCTACCATGACTATAACACTGGCGAAACATACTCGGATAATTTCGACGGCTGGATTGGTGAGGTTATGCTCTTTAACACATTCCTGCCGCCGGCAGCCAAGAATTATGTTTATCCTTATCTTGGTCTTAAGTATGCAGAAAAATGGTGGTGGTACCCCGCAACAGGCGCTCCAAAAATCGGGGACTGGGAAGTAATCAGCAAAGACCTTGCTGACCTCAGCAAAACCCAGCTTAGCGATGCTTATCCCAACCCATTCGAAACTACGACTCAGTTCAGCGTAAATATTCCCGCTGAGCAGAATGTCACAATAAATCTTTACGACAACATGGGCAATAAAGTTATGGACATCTTTTCCGGTTCGCTCTCCGAAGGCATCTTCGACTTCACTATCGACGGCACGAACCTGAGCAATGGTATGTATTTCTATCGCGTATCCGGCGACGGCTTTGTCCGGAGCGGCAAAGTTGTTCTCAGCAAGTAAATTCAATCCCCACCCTTCTCCCGGGTTAGCGCCCGGGGGGGACGGGTAGAATAAATTGACAATCGAATTGGCGTTCCGCACCGACGGAGCGCAGAGCAAAAAAGAAAGCGGCATGTTCCCGGCTTCGACCGGGAACAGCGCAAAACGGAAAAACGAAAGTCATCCCGGGCAGCGCACCGCAAAGTTCGATCTGCTGAACCCAAACTGAGACCAGAGATCGCTTCGCAGCGCAGCAAGCTATGACAATAATAAATGCCCGATATGACGAAAATCTTTTAGCTGCCAGGCGCTGCCTGGATAAAGCACGCAAAAGTTCTTTAACAACTGAATAGTCCGCACGCGGCGCGCCCCCGCAAATCGGGGCGGAGCAATCCGGCGCCGCCGGAAATTTCGAAAACAGCCTTTTAAAATAATGTGTTCTAAAAAACACATAATTAACATTAATTATTTTTTTAAACAAATTCTAAGGAGTTTAATATGAAAAAGCTCATCGCATTACTTTTCG
>CAZXYS010000052.1:0-22508 GCA_964645005.1 uncultured Hyphomicrobiales bacterium
GGGGCTTCCAACAGCTTTGGAATGAACTCTGAGGGTCATTTATTCAGAGGAGATTGTTGCGGAGTAATATATCGTTCGACTGATGACGGATTTACCTGGAAGCGTGTAGGTCATAAATACCAGGGGCACTATGATGATATTAGCTTTATTACAATGTCGCCTTATGATTCAGTAGGTTTTGCATGGACAAATGATCCCAGGAGTTATGTTTTAACAGATTATAATTGTTATAGAACTACAACTAATGGAAGGCTATGGCATAATTATGGCTCCTGCGGCGGAATAGCAATTGATTCGACGGGAGCAATATGGGATTTTAACAGAAAATCGACTGACAGAGGTGAAACCTGGGAAAAGATCACAAGTGGATTAAACCATGATGATTTTACTACCATCGCCGTAAGCCCTGAAGGGTACATCTTTCTCGGAGCCAAAACGGGTAAATTCTCCGGCGGCGGCGGTCTCTACCGCAGCCGGGAGCCCATAGTTTCAGTACAGCAGCAGCCGGACATAACAGATTCATTCATACTAAAACAGAACAGCCCCAATCCCTTCAGCAGCAAGACAACTATAGAATACATCCTGTCAGAGCCCGGCAATGTCAGACTATCTCTATATGACCTGTTAGGCAATAAGATAGTTGAGCTTGAGAACAGCTATAAGTCAGCAGGCGCTCATAATCTGACTTTCGAGAATGAGAACCTGCAATCGGGGATATATTTCTACCGGCTGGAGATGGGCGGCGAGGTGAAGACGAGGATGATGCGGGTGGTGAGGTAAGTTCTTTATTTATAGGAGTCCCGATATTTCATTAAGTTTTATTAACCATCCTATTCATAAAAATCGCGCTGGTCGCAGCAACATTCAATGAATCAACGGCATTAGTAATTGGTACTTCTATTATTTGTTTACTTATCTCCAATATTGTATTATCAATACCCTTATTCTCCGAACCCAACACCAGACAACATCTTTCCGGGAATTTATATTCATTTATACTAATGGAGTTATCAGAATTTTCCGCACTTATAATGTCATATCCTCTATCTTGCAGGTTTTTCAATGCATCCATCAGGCAATCCGTCGAAAGCAATTTTACCGAAAACACACCACCCATCGACACGCGCACCGCCCGCCGCAGGTAAGGCGATGAGGTCTCTTTATCGTAAATCAGCGAATTAATTCCGAATGCAGCACAATTCCTGGTTATCGCACCAACATTCTCCGAATTGATAATGCCGTTCAACGCAATAATCGGTGAATCGAGGTTATCAAACCCAACATCCACCGGCTGCTTGCCGATAGCCATTATACCTGCATGAAGTTTGAATCCCACGATCTCATCCATAAGCTTTTTCTTTGCAGTGAATAGATTTTCCGGTGAAAGTGATCTCTGCTCGATCAAATTGCCATATTTCTCATAATATTTTGGCAGCGCGAAGACGGATACAATCTCAATCCGGCTTTCCAGCAGTTTTTTCACGACTGTCTCGCTTTCCGCCACGAAGATCTTTTCTTCGATATGTCCGGCAGGTGTATAGCGGAGTGTCCTGTAATGGCGTATTCGAGGATCATTTATGTCAGTGATTTCAATCATTCGCCTTCAATCTTAATATTTACAATTAATGATCCGTTAAAATAAAAATTTTGCTTTTTAAAGACACTAAAACTACAAAAATTCTTTTTCAACCCATATTTTTCATTAGATTATTCTTTCATTAGCATAAACAATTTAACCCTAAGAAATTAACCACCCATTCTTTTCCCCTCCTTAGTAAGGATGGGAGAGAAGCCGAAGGCTTTACGGGGCGGTTCTTCTAAAATGATGAATTGTAATTTGTTAGTAGTACTGAAGAATATCAGGGTTCAAAAAATATTTACCTATTCTACTTTTTTTACGCCGATTTTTATTTAGGGCAATAAAACTCATTAAAAATGCATTCAACCCGGATTCTGCATTGGAACATAAACAATCTCTTTTCCCCCTCATCCGCAGCCTTTCTCCCGGCGGGAGAAGGGTGTAAGAATTTCTTGCTGCACTGAAATTCCCTTCTCCACTTGGGAGAAGGGATTTAGGGATGAGGGAATTCTTATAATGAATTTTCCGGGTTCAACTAATTTTAATCTAAAAAAATAATTCATGCCATCAATCTCTCAATTTCCGCTCAAATAAATCATTTAGCAATATTTCATCCCCCAAATCTGCACTTTTTTTAAATTAATTTATATTAATATTTAAAAATTATAAAACCAAATGACCCCGAAAAGCATAGTTAACTAATAAATAGTGACAAATTATTAAAAAGTAATTGGACAATCATGTTCATATTTAAATAAATATATATCATACAACTATTTATCAAATTATCGGAGGAATCATCAAATTTTTAACATTATCGGTAATAATTCTTATCACCCTCGCATTTAACTGCTATCCTCAAACTGATACGCTGGTTATCAATTTAACCAATGACCAAACCGAGAAGTTCGCTATCAATTCGATCGAGAAGATTGAATTTGAAGATATCACTTCCGTTAACGCTCTCGACCAATTACCCCGACAATTGTCGCTAAAAGGCAACAACCCGAATCCTTTCAATGAACAAACCAGCATTGAATTTGAGATCTATAAACCCGGAACTGTGGAGATTTACATCTACGACAATTATGGGAATCAAGTCCGCAGGCTGGTCTGTTCCAACTGCACGGAAGGCAGAAATATTATAACGTGGAACTGTCTTGACATGCACGATGAGCGCGTCCGCAGCGGTGTTTACTATTACGAAGTGCATTTCAACAATGAAATTCAATCCAAGAAAATGATAGTGATCAAATAAAAGGAGTCTAAAAATGAAAAAATTAGTTTTCATCATAGTATTGCTTATAGGAACTCTTTCCCTTTATTCACAGCAGGAATTCAGCGTAAAGTTCTACCTCGACGATGGTAAAGAAATCGAATATAAGGCATCGGAAATTGAAGATATCGAAATAATTTCAGGTAATTCCGACTTCACGATGCTCATTTACCAGCAGGAATCGCAAATTGAAGGCTTTTTAACCAGAGATATAGAGTCGATTACTTTTGACTATGACGGCGTAGACAAAGTAATAAATATTATTATTTCAGGCAGCCCCAATAGTTATAGGCTGGCGTTGATCGACAGTATTAACTTCTTTGATAATGCTTTGTTAGAGCCCCACATAGAAAATATTGAACCTGTATCCGGTCTGATAGGTGATGAAATCACCCTCACCGGAACCGATTTCGGCTATGTGCAGGGTAACGGTTTTGTAAGCTTCAATGGAGTGGAGGCAGTTGATTACCTCAGTTGGAATAATGATGAAATTGTAGTGAAGGTGCCTGAAAATGCAGCAAGCGGCAAGGTATCGGTAACCATTGACAATGAAAAGAAAAGCAATGAAGTCGATTTCGAGGTAATAACCGGAGGGGATTTAAAGCTTATAAGCATTAATCCGAAGTCTGTAAAGATTGGAGAGGAAGTAACTCTCAAAGGTACGAAATTCGGCGCTGCTCGGGGAGAAAGCATTGTAACCTTCAATGGAGTTGAAGCTGCGGAGTACTCAAGCTGGAGTGACATGGAAATAAAAGTCGTCATGCCAAAAGGTGCAAAAACCGGCAAAGCCTCGGTTACCGTTGACAATGAAACAAGCAATGAAGTCGATTTCTCGACCATTCCGTGAATATCTGAAATAACGCCGTCTTACGCAGGTAAAACAGAGGTGGCAACTCTCACCGGCACAGGTTTTGGAGACTCCCTTGGCACGGGGACAGTGACATTTTTCCTGGCGGATGCAAGCGAATATCCTGTTTGGAATGATACTACAATCAAAGCAGTGATACCGCTGGCTGCGGAAAGCGGCGTAGTATACGTTACAGCCAGCGGTAATAAGAGCAACCAGGTTGATTTTCTTGTTATCCAGCATGTGACAAGCATTACACCTGCAAAAGCAAAAGTTGGCGATGAAGTTATGATTCAGGGATTGGATTTCCCAGCCGAGGAAGGTCATGTAGCTTTCAACGGCAGTGATGCCTTTGGGATCTCTGCTTGGACGGAAACATTGATCAGCGTGGAAGTGCCGGAAGGAGCAAGAAACGGCAAGGTATCTGTCGTCGCAAAAGACACGCTGGTGAGCAATGGAGTTGATTTCACAGTAATACCGGATATAGTTGAAATTATACCGTCTTCTGCAAAAACAGGTGAAGAAATTACTATCAAAGGGCAGGGTTTTGGCGATACACTTTCTACAAACAGAGTGACATTCCACACCACAAGTGTTTCAAAATTTACCAAGTGGACTAATGAAGAAATAGTATTGAATGTACCGTGGGATGCCGAGAGCGGCAAGGTGCGAGTAAAAGCCGGCAGCGAAACAAGCAGCGGAGTTGATTTCGATGTGATACCTCACATTTCGCGGGTAAATCCCACGACTGCTAAAGTTGGAGATAAAGTGACCCTTAGCGGTTCGGGATTTGGTTCTAATCAGGGCTCGAGCGTAGTATCATTCAACGGTGCAGATGCTGGCGTATATATATATTGGACAACAAAGACAATAGAACTTCTGGTGCCAAGCGGTGCACAGTCAGGGAAAGTATTCGTGACTGTTGATGGCAACAAGAGCAATGAGGTTGATATTACAATATTCGGAGCACCACAGATAACCGAAATCGATCCGGATTCAGCCGGAGTAGACGATCAGATAGCTATATCAGGTAAAAATTTCGGAACCTCCCGTGGTGAAAGCAAGGTCACTTTTGAGAGAAATTCAGAAATAGTTGAAGCGACAAACTATGTCAGTTGGAGTTCCACAAAAATCAGAATAAAAGTACCCGACGGTGCAACTAGCTGCAAGGTCTACGTCACAGTGAATGCAGCAAGAAGCAATGGAGTTGAATTCAAGGTTGGCTGTCCACCGCCTGAATTCGATGTAGTGACAATTGGTGATCAGACATGGATGGCAGAGAATCTTGATGTAGAGAGATATCGCAATGGCGATCCAATTCCACAGGTAACTGATGCTGCAGAATGGGCAAATCTGACTACCGGCGCCTGGTGTTACTATGATAATGAGACATCCAATGGCAGGGTTTATGGAAAAATGTACAACTATTATGCTGTAACGGATCCAAGAGGATTGGCGCCCCGGGGCTGGCACGTATCTACAGTTGATGACTGGGATGAATTAGCTAATTATCTTGGTGGATATGATGTTGCCGGAGGAAAATTAAAAGAGACCGGCACCACCCACTGGAACGATCCTAACACCGATGCTACGAATGAGAGCGGATTTACGGGGCTGCCCGGGGGGTATAGAATGTACGACGGTAGTTTCAACAACCTGGGAACACAGGCTCTCTTTTGGACGACTACATCAAAAACAGCCAGATCTTTACATCACAACGCAACAGGGTTGAGAAAATGGGACGGCAGCCGTTATGACAAAGGTGGCTTTTCTGTTCGCTGCGTGAAGGATTGACATTATTGATATTCTTTGAATATTAAAAAACTATTGAAAAATAAAACAGGAGGAGTTATGAAAAGATATCTAACATTAATAATAATTTTAGTGCTAATACTAAGCTTATCTGATGCTCAGGCGCAAAAGAAGAGATTCCTGATGGAACAGATTGTAAATTGTGATTTATCGTTCTCTCCTCTGTTTGATCATCTTGCGGATTCATTAAATCAAGTATATGGAGGGGATGTATTAATAGCTTCTTTACATTATCCTGACGGCATTCCATGGACACGCTCGGAGCATGATTCAATGGGTATTCATGAAGCGCGTTATTTCAATTTTACATTTGGAAAATATTACAATCTATTAAATAGATCAAAAATAAACGGCGAATGGCCAAGTATGTGGAAACAAGTTGAAAGTATTCCGGAGCTTCTCAATGAAAAAGCAAAAGCAAGCGTTTTTGTGGAATGGTCAATTGATGAAGAAAATGACTATATTCTTACTACAGTTAATGTTCTTATGCACGAGACAGTAGATAAACCACTCTCTTTTAATGCTTATGTTCCGGAAGATACCGTGATCGGGGAAGGACCCGGTTGGGATCAAGTCAATGGATTGTCAGGAAATGTTATTTATAAATACACTAAATACTACGAAATGCCGGATACCATTGTTGGATTTGTACACAATAATGTCGTAAGAGTAATGCTTGGCGGAATAAGCGGTGTGCGTGGTGAATTCCCAGTGCCTGCACAGGCAGGTAAATTATATACACATCATTTCAAATGTAAAATTGACCCCAAATGGGACACCGAACAATTAAAGGTTATTGGATTTGTAAATGTTGATTCCTCGGGCATGAAGCCTAATTATGAGATTTTGAATTGTGCAAAAGGCAATAAAGTATCTGCGAAGTTCAGTGTCGGTTCCGAGAAACCCTATGATTTTGTTGCTCCTGAAGGAGATACATTTGAAAAAATTTTCACTGTTAAAAACACTTCCGGGAGTGAAATGACTTTTCAAATCTCTGTTGCGAAATCAGATAGAACGCCTGATGATTGGGCAGCCGGGATTGAAGGAAATAATGAAATAACCTTATCACCAGATGAAAGCAAAGATGTAATTCTAAAACTAATTCATGGCTCTACAATTAGTATAGGTGATGCCATTTTAACAATTAAAGAAAAGAACAATCCGAATTCATACATTTGGACAGAGAAAATATCTGTTTATTCTCAGGAAATTGAAAAATTAAATGTAACGGATGAATACAGCCTTAACGATTTTTCATTGACACCAATGCTAAATGAGATTGGTAATAATGAATATTTTGAAATAACCCCTGAATTTTTCCTCGAACATGGCGCTGAGTTCCCGGAATTGAAAACTCTCATTTGGAACTCGGGATATTATGTGGGAATACTCGATTCCATAGAGATACAAAAGATCAAGGAAGCCAGTGAAAGAGGTGTTAATATATTTCAATGCAATAATAGATATTCGTTTATCAATATTGGACATTATGATTATTCTGATTTTTTTGGAATAGATTTTCTTTGTTATTCAACCATAAGTGATGTTTCATTCACAGGTTATAATGATGATCCTATAAGCGGTTTTCTAAGTGAAGACAACGCTCTGATAGATGATATTATTTGGCTGTCGAGGATATGCAAAATTCTTGATGATAAAAATGTAAAACCGATATTAAGACTGAATACTTATTCAGAAGGTGAGTTTCTTGGAGATGACGGAGAATATTATACCAGAATTCTGGTTCCGGACTCAGCCATTTTCGGGGTAAGAATAGAAAAAAATAGCTCACGAATGGTATTCATGGCAAGGTCGCCATACACCTTCGCCAGCCGCGACACCGCAAAGATCCTCGTAAAAAACATCCTCAACTGGCTTGATGGACTATCTGACAATGTCGAAGACTACGAAGCCCACAGCGGCGATTTCTATCTCGATGTAGCGCCCAATCCTGTTATGAATAACGCCAAAATCAGATACGCTTATGATGGGATAATGCCTAAGACTATAGAATTATCCATGTTTGACCTCACCGGCAGCAAAATTACAACATTATATAAAGAACATATAAATCCCGGCGAGCATGTAATTGAGCTTGATACGGGTAATCTGGCGGCGGGCAGCTACAGAGTTGTTCTTAAGAGTCAAGGAGAGGTTGCTTCTTGTTCGGTGGTGGTAGTGAAATGATTATTAGTAAATCAAATATAAACAGGTATTCAAATGAATAATCCTATTCAAAAAAGTAGAGCAATGCTTGTATTAATGATATTCTTGACTATTTCAATGTCAATGAGTTCAATTGCAGGAGATGTTGAGAAATCGACCTCTCTGATATTTAAAAAGCAGATAAAACAATCCGGCAAGATACTGCAATTCATCGAAAACAAAGGGCAATTTGCGGATCAAAAAGGGAATGAACTACCCGATGTTAAATTCATTGCAAAATTTGGAAATCGCAGAATATATGTCAGGGAATCGGGGATATCTTTCGTGGTTTTCAAAAAGAAAGAAGTTAACAAGGACGAGCAGGGATTTGCCAATGGATTCAATGTATCGGGTTTCCGGCAGGATATGGTCTTCAAAAATTGTAATATTGATGTGGAAATAAGAGGAATTGGTAAATCAAATGATTATATCAATTACTACCTTCCACACTGTCCGCAGGGCATAACTGACGTTTACAAATATGAAAAGATAATTTACGATAATATATATGATAATATAGACCTGGTTTTATATTCAAATGATGAGGGGAAATTTCAGTATGATTTCACAGTGAATCCGGGGGGTGATCCTTCGGAAATAGCTTTATTTATGCATGATGCTGAGGATGTCAGCATAGAGAATAATAAATTGATAACGGGTACACCCTGCGGCGAGATAATCCAATCCCCGCCTTTTACATACCAGATGGTTGACGGCAAAAAAGTAAAGATCAATTCCTCATTTTCAATAAATAAAGACAAATTGATAAGTTTCAAATATTCTGCTTATGACAGGAGCAAACCTCTCATCATCGATCCGGTAACCCGGCTCTGGGGGACTTTCTTCGGCGGGGAACAAATGGATATTCTGAACTGCGTGGATTTTGACACAGGGAATAATATTATCGCCTGCGGAGCTACGGACAGTGAAACCAATATAGCAAGTCCCGGCGCTTACCAACCAAATTTAAATTATTATCGAGATGCTGTCATTGTCAAATTAGACATCGATGGGAACAGGGTCTGGAGCACTTACTACGGCGGTTCGGAAAGTGATTACGCAGGGGATTTGGTAACAGATAAGCAGGACAACATCTATGTTTTCGGAACATCCAACAGTCCTGATGTTCTTGGAGAGGACGGCTGGCAGCAACAGAATAATGGTGAATACGATTCTTTTATCGCCAAATTCAGTCCCTCGGGCTATAGGATTTGGGGAACATTTTACGGAGGCGAGTCCGTAGAGAATCCATTCAATTATGAGAATTATGTGGCAAATGGAAAAATAACGGTGGACAAATGGTCAAATGTTTTTGTTACTGCCAAAACCCTGAGTGATAAGCTGGTTGGGGATAAATGTATGCAATGCAAAAGAGGCGGCGAAGAGGATGCTTTCATTGCAAAATTCGATTCAAGCGGTAACATGATTTGGGACACCTACTATGGCGGGGAATTCTATGACAGACCCGGAGGCATGACAACCGATGAGGAAGGAAATCTTTTAATATGCGGCTGGACTATGAGCGAAGATGTATTTGCATCAGAGGATGCAATGCAGAAGGAGCTTAAAGGCGACCATGATGGTTTCATTTCCAAATTTGATACTGATGGAAACAGGATATGGAGTACTTATTACGGCGGTATAGGCTGGGACGGTTTAATGCAGATAGCCCTCGATCCGGCGGGTAACATCTACTTATCAGGTGCTACAACATCCGAGGAAATAGGTTACGGCAGGTGGAAAGATAAATTACATGGTTATCATGATGCATTAGTTGCCAAATTTACTGGAGACGGAAGAAAACGAATTTGGAGTGTATATTTTGGTGGGAGCTATAATGAGTGGGCTTATAAATTAGATTACTCTAATGGCGCATTATATATTACAGGATCTACATATAGCGAAGACCTAAATGTCAGAGGAGGATATCAGAAGAATTTAATTGGAAATAGAGATGCCTTTTTTGCCAAATTTGATACCAGCGGGAAAAGGCTATGGGGAAGCTATTACGGCGGCTCTAGCGATGTTACGAAAGCTTACGGAGATAATGCCTACACTATAAGAGTCAATAATAATAATGAAATAGTTATTTGCGGGAATACCGACAGCAAGGACGGATACGGTAGCAGCGGCGGTTTTCAGCAAGATCACGGCGGGGGTATCTGCGACGGCTGGATAGCCCTGTTCAAGGATTACAATGTCACAACCGGCGTTCCGGCGCCAAGAGAAGTCTGCCCCGGCGAGATAATAGAAGTGCCTTTTATAATTGAAGAGCCTATTGATGAGGAGTATGTCTTCGAAGTTCTACTTTCCGATTCTTCAGGCAGCTATGAGGAGCAGCGCATTATTGGCAGCCTGGAATCGAAAACTTCCGGCACTATCGAGGCGCGCATACCCAAAGATATTCCCCCCGGCGATAATTACAGAATTAGCGTTGTCGGTGCGCCTAACGAGTACAAAATCACCATACATCCGCTTCCACAGCCGGAAATAACCGGTCGCATCCATGTCTGTTCCGAGGAGCCGCAAATCTACGAAGCCGCACAACAGCAGGGAAGGTCTTACAAATGGTCAACTAAATACGGAACTGTCAACGGCGCTGATGATATGCCGGAAGTAAGTCTGACATGGGCACATGCGGGGATAGACACATTGACCCTGACGGAAACAATTGATGCCACCGGCTGCACAAATTCTACGGAAAAGGAGATATTGATTGATAAGTGGAATTCGGAGATAATCGGCAGAAGACTTGTCTGCAAAGAAAATTACGAGCAGGTCTATGTTAATAAAATGCAATATATGAAGAAGAAATGGGAAGCTGTCGGCGGCGAGATAATTGGGGCAGATGAGGGTGACGAAGTGAAGATCCTTTGGACTAAGCCGCCTCTCGGGGAATTGTCACTGATACTCACTTCGCCGACCGGTTCTTGCAGCGACACCACCACTATCGAGGTCACTATCGATGATTCGCCGCTGCCGGCGCCCGTTATAGCAGGACCCTTCGCCGTTTGCGATAATGATATTGCCAAGTATTCCACCCCGTATAACAGCGAGAATTCATTCAAATGGCATGTTCACGGAGGCAGGATACTGGGCTCTGACACTGCAAATTCCATAACTGTCGAATGGGGCAGCGAAGTTGCCGGCAAGCTGATAATCACTGAGACGACGCCTGCCGGCTGCTTGACGACAATCGAGCAGAGAGTATATATCAATGCTTACGGACTTGAGATTGACGGCGAAACGGAAATATGCAGGGGCGGAACTTATTCCTACAAAGTTGACAGCATACCTCGTATGGAATTGCTCTGGATGGCTACCAATGGCGAGATACTGAATGATCCCACATCCGATTCAATCGCAGTGAAGTGGGAGGAGTCGGGAATAAAAATTCTAAATCTGATAGTCACGACAATCACCGATTCCGGCACATGCGAAAAGACTTTCAGCAGATTCATCGAGGATACTGAAAAAAAAGCAACTCTTTCCGTACCCGAAATCGAGTTCGACCCTAAAGAGCAGTATAACAAAACTATCGCCATCCCTTTGGTGCTCGAAGAGCCCGGCTGCCTGCTCTTCGAGGACCAAGCCGATTCCGCCACAGTGAGAATACGCCTGCGGAAATCGATGTTCCTGCCTGTAAGAACTGAATCCCTAAACTACCACGATGAAGGCATCTGGCGGACAATCACATTGAAAACGCCGGTTGCTTACACTAAAGTTGGCGATACAGTCCTGACGATCACCGGCTATGGACTCTTAGGAGACACTCTGGAGACGCCGGTTTACATAGATTCTCTATTCTGGAGTAATCTCGACCTGGGAAACAAGTATGAGAGCGGGAAGCTCAGACTCACCAACGTGCCTGACATTGGCGGCTTGCGCCTGCTGAAGACCTCTGATATGGAGATTTTAGCAATCTATCCCATACCTGCAATTAATGAAATCAATATTCTGATAGAAAGCGCTGAAGCAGACAATGCTCAATTGGGAATATACAATTGTCTGGGAGAGAGGGTCCTATCGGAGCGGTTGTCATTGCATGCAGGGAAGCAGGAGTGCAAATTTAAACTTAAAAATCTGTCGACGGGTGTTTACCGAGTGGTTGTGACAAATTCCAAAAATTATTCGACAAAAAATATCATAATTAATAAAAGATAATGAAATGAAGTTATTTAAAACAAAAGGCATTTCGATTTTGATAGTCATAACGCTCAGTGTATTCAGCTATGATCTAAGCTCACTGGATTTGGACAGCGCGGATGTAAATGTTGGGATCTATCTCGGTTTGCTGCAAAATCAGCACAATGTTGATTTTGTTGATCTACCCGGGGCACCCAACTGTTGCGTCAAGTACGATAATACATCGGCAATCGGATTCAATGCTGGTATATTAGGCGAGATCGGTATTTTCCCCTTTCTTGATTTCAGGTTTAATCTTGGCTATTCGAGTGTCGGAGCCGATATTCAATCCGAGGAATATATCGGCAATTCTCAATTTCAGGGTGAATTGGTTCCTGTTACGACACAACACAATCTGGAGACCAATATCAATATGATAACGGCTAATCCCGTAATTAGTCTTATTCCTACAAAGAAATTCCCAATACGATTAAACGCAGGCTTTCAAAGCGGGCTTATGATACAAAAGACATTCTACCAGCACGAAGATTTGAGCGATGAAGACATCGCCAAAGGGATACAATTTTATGACGGCGAGAAAGAACTCGGCACATCGAAAAACGTAAGCAAGGGAGAACTGCCAGAAGCCCTGCTCTACCATGCAATTACTTTAGGCGCCGCTTATGATATTTCAATTTCGAATCATTTTATCATAAGACCTGAAATTGCTTATCATTATAATTTAAAAAAATATCGTAACAACCAGATACTGGAGAATAAACAGTCTATCTGCGGGTATATCACTGGTTTACAGATTTAATCCGCCGCCGGAAGAACCCGAATACGAAATACCCGAAGAACAGCGCATCGCCGACAGCCTTCAGCAGGAGCTAATAGCAGTGAACGAACTTCGCAGGCAGGAATTCATTGAAAATAATCACGAAAACCTGCAAAAAGATAAGCTCACTGAAAGCGAGCCTATCATTATCAATTCTCAAAATGATAATATCAACTCTTGCTGCTTTATCATTTTCCATTCGACGAGAAACAAGGATGAAGCGCAAAACATTTTAGACTTTTTAAACAAAAATGATAAAATTGAAAATGTTAAAATCGATGAGTGGATAAATCCTTATTCGGGAACTATTTACTACAGGATTCGTTCCCAGTGTTTTGATAATTCCAAAGAAGCATTCATAGCGAAAAATAAATTAAATGTTATAAATCTAAGATTAACACCTGTTATTAAATGTTATTAACGGAGAATAACTATGAGAGTATTTAAATTTCTGTGCAGATTAATCATTTTACTGGCAATTGTTAACAGCCCTGTTTTCAGTCAGCCGGAAGACGTCAGCACAAAGACTATCAAGATTGACTCTGTGGGTCAGCGCGAAATAATCAAAAAAGGCGAGAAATACAAGCTTGTTTACGGCAAGGCTGATCCTGAAAACACAAGGATCAGGTATTTACAATCGCGCAACGATAATGAATACGTGCTCGAAGTTGTTTATTATGAAGATCTCGTCAAAGCGAAAGATCCTGACCGCGAAAAACCAGACCTTTCCCAAAAGGAACAGCAAGCGCTTGCCCGTAAAAATGATTCTCTTAAGAGTGAATTGGAGCAGGCACGAAAAAATATCGAGTGGAACACCGATTACCTTAGTATTTTCGATAGGACTGGTTCTGAGGATAATCCCTCTGCTAAGATTACGACGCCGGGCTATTTCAATATTTTCAGTCTGAATAAATTGCAGGAAAAGATAGACAGCAATACCGATGAGGCGAAGGAAGTAAGCGCAAAGATAGAATCCAACGAGCAAGAATACAAAAGAAATGAGGCAAATATCGAGAGCATCAAGGAAAGGATCAAGTATTTAAAAAGTCAGGGTGGTTTTGATGAGGAGATTGATGATCTTCAGGGTGAACTCGAAGAATTGATAAACAGAAACGAACTGCTTAAGCGGGAAAATCAGGTGCTAAGCATCGATAAAACATCATTGATGAAAGATGTGGGAATAAAGCAATTGCAGCTTGAAAATCAGAAAAGGCTGAGGAATTTCTTCATAATCCTTGCTGCAATGGTGTCTTTCACGGCATTTGTGCTGTTTGTCAATTTCAGGACAAAGAAAAAAGCAAACCAGGAACTCGAATCAATGAACGAAAATCTAACGAAGAAAAATATCGAAATAACCGAAGCTCATAACCAGATCACTGATTCGATCTATTACGCAATGCGCATACAGCAGGCAGCGCTGCCCTACCAGGAAAGAATAGAGACTTATCTGAAAGAATACTTTATCTTCTTTAAGCCGAAATCAATTGTATCCGGTGATTTTTACTGGATTGAGCAGGTAGAAGGCTATACCTTTGCAGCAGTTATTGATTGTACGGGACACGGCGTTCCCGGCGCCTTTATGTCCATTATTGGAAATGACCTGCTAAATCAGATCATAAAAGACAATAAAATCTACAGCCCTGCTAAGATATTGGAGGAATTGCATTTAGGCGTCCGTCGGGCTCTTCAGCAAAAAGATAAGATCAGCGAACCTCATGACGGCATGGAGATATGTCTGGTAAGGATAAAAGACGACGAACTGTTGTTTGCGGGCGCCAAACGCCCGTTGTGGTATGTCAGAAACGGCAGCTTCGAGGAAATCAAAGGCAGCCGCCGTCCCATTGGCGGGCGGCAAAAGGAATCCGTCAGAACTTTCGAGAATCATAACATTGAAATCAGGGAAGAATTGACACTATACCTGACTTCCGACGGCTTTGCCGATCAAAATGATCCGGCAAACGAAAATTATGGCATATCGAGATTGAAGAGAACTCTAAAGTCCATCTCAAGACTTAACATGTCAGAACAAAGAAAAGCTATGAAGAAAGAGCTCGAGGAATTCGCAATGGGCGAACCCAACAGAGATGACATCACTATTTTAGGTATAAAATTAAAATAATCAGAGGAGAATCCATGGAAAAGATGAATCTGTTCAAGTTTTATAACCGGATAAAGAATATGAATATCCTTTTGCAATTCAAAGGCGCGCTCTCCCAGGAGATACTAATCGAAATGGGAGAACTGGTAAGTCAGCAAGAACGGCAATTCAGAAGGGAGATTCAGAAATCCTTCTCCGTGTTCGTGGAGCTTGCGCAAAATATTATGAATTATTCCGCGGAGCGTGAAATAATTCATAATAATGAAGTTGGCGTTGGAATAATTGTGTTTACCGATGACCATGGTTATTATAATATTTATTCCGGCAACATAATGTCCAACCAAGACAAAGAAGCGCTCATCGACAAAATCGAAACCATTAATAAAGCCGACTACAGGCAGCTTAAACAAATGTATAAAGAGCAGGGCAAAAATCCCAGGATTGCCGGCAAAAGCGCAGGCATGGGATTGATAGTCATTGCTCGCCAGTGCACAGGCGGCATAGGTTATAAGATAAGTAAGATCAACAAGAAAACATCATTTTTAGAAATAAATGTTAAAATTAAAAAGGAGGAGAAAAATGAAAAATTTAATGATTGAAGCGACAAAAAGCTCACCATCAATTAATTTTGATGCGGATAGCTGCAATCTGTCCATAGAGGGCGCTTCCTACCCGGAGAACACCTCGAATTTTTTCATTGATGTAGTTGACTGGGTGGCGGATCTGCTCGCCGATACCAATAGAAAAGTAACTTTGAATATAAAATTGTCCTATTTCAATACGAGCACATCAAAAGCGCTGTTGGACATTATCGATATGATGGAAGAAAAACACAAAAACGGCGGCAACGTAGAACTAAACTGGTACTACCGCGAAGACCATGAGAATATCCAGGAAAGCGGCGAGGAATTTGCCGAGGATATCACTTTTCCATTCAATCTAATTAGCTATCAAAAAGAATAAATGTATAAAAAATAGAGAAATAAAATGGATTATCATAGAAAATTCAAGAAAGAATGCAGGATCATGGCAATGATCGACGACATGCTTGAAAGCTGCCGGAGTAATAATAATCCGCTGCTGCCTGAGTATGAGTACCTCGGTAAAGAGTACAAGAAGCTCTTCAAGCAAACCAAAAAGCTGATAACTATCAGCGACAGAATTCAAAAAGAGCTTTTCGATACTCGCGCCGAACTCAGGCGGCAGTACGATCTTGTCAATATGCAGCTTTCCGATGCTGAGGAATATGTGAAATCCATCCTGCCCGAGCCAATAAACAGCGACAAGGTCAGGCTATCGTGGGAATTCATTCCATCTTCGAAACTGGGCGGCGACATGCTCGGCTATCACTGGGTAGACAGCGAAAATCTAGCATTCTATCTCATTGACGTATGCAGTCACGGCGTAGGACCTGCCCTGCATTCCACTTCGATCATAAATACGCTGCGTTTTCAGACGCTCCCGGACACGAATTTCCTCTATCCCGAGCCTGTGATTCACTCTCTCAACAATGCTTTTCTGATGGAATACCACAACGATATGTTTTTTACGATGTGGTATTGCGTTTATAACTTTAAGCAAAGAAAGCTGAACTACTGCGGTGCTGGGCATCCGCCGCTGATAATTTTGACGAGGGACAGCGAGCCGTTCTATCTGGAATCAAAAAACATAATGATTGGCGCCTCAAAGAATTACATCTTCGAGGACGGCTCTATTGTCCTTGACAAAGATTCATGTATCTATGTATATTCCGACGGCGCCTACGAAATCGAAAAGCGGGACGGTACGTATATGAGCTATCGTGAAATGGCGGACTTCTTGTCCGGACATTGCAATCCCGAAAATACGGAGATCAAGGAACTATACGAGTACTTATTGAGCCAGACAGATGAGGACGTGCTCGACGATGATTTTACTTTGATTAAATTATCTGTGTAAAAAATTAATGGTATATCCCAATGAGATATTTGATAGTTATACTCGTGCTATTATTAGCAGCAAATATGCTTTATGCCAAGAAGCAGGGACAGGCAAAGATAGATTCCCTGCTGGCGGAGCTGGAAAAGGCGGAGGATGATACGAGTAAGGTGAAGTTGTACAATTTTATTTCCTGGGAATTTCAATTTTTCAACATATAAAAAAGTATAGAATATGCTGAAAAAGGACTTGCGCTTGCAAAAAAAATAGACAGGAAAAATGGTATAGCAAAATTTTATCAATTGCTTGGACATTGGTATTTAGAAATAGGGAAAATGTCAAAAGCTCGGGATTGTTTCGAAAAATCTTTATTAATATTTTAAGAAATTGGCAATAAAAGTGGCATCGGTGCTGTTTTAGGAAATTTAGTAGTTTTTTATGGAAATATTAATAATTATCCAAGAGCGTTGAATTATCACAATAAGGCTGCCATTGGCAGCCTTATTTTTATGAATCAATTATTTTATCATTTCATAGCTTGTTTAACAATACTCGAGAAAACGTCCGGCTTATTCATTGCGAAGTCAGCTAACACCTTACGATTAATCATGATATTGTTTTGTTTCAAACCATGAATAAGGCGTGAATAAGTAGTGCCGTTCTCTCGTGCCGCAGCGTTGATCCTTACGATCCACAACTTGCGGAAATTACGCTTTTTAAGTTTTCTTCCGGTATAAGCATATTGCATGCCTTTTTCGATATGATGCTTCGCAACCTTCCAGACGTTTTTCCTGACGCCCCAGTACCCTTTGGCATGCTTAAGAAATTTCTTTCTTCTGCGGTGCGAAGCTGCTTTGTTCTGCGCTCTCATTGTAAATCTCCTGATTTATTCTACATCTGCGGCTTAGGGAGAGCTTCATTCCCCTTTTGCTCGCTTTTATAATTTAAAATAGATAGAAGCAAGGTATTGTTTAACCATGTGCTAAAAGCCTTCTGACCCTTGTCATATTTGTACTGTCAACTGTTGTTGACTGACGAAGATTTCTCTTCCTCTTACGATTTTTCTTCGTCAGAATATGGTTTTTAAAAGCCTTTTCTCTTTTGTATTTGCCGCTTGCCGTTCTTTTGAATCGTTTCTTGGCAGCGCAATTTGTCTTCATTTTTGGCATTTTTTACCTGTCACTATTTTATTTTACAAAATTATTGCCAAATCTTAAATATCCGATTATCAAAAATAAAGGAGCAACAAAATTATAAAATTATTTTATTTTTATAAAATTTATTTGCCTATAAATGTAATATAAAAGGATTATTTGGTCTAAAAGCAAATATATCCAATAGTTAGCAAATTATAACTTAGTTCAGATAAACTGCTAAATAAAATTTTAACGAATGAATATTACCTCATCTAAGATATGAGTTAAATTTTATATCTCTGAAATAATAATGATCTTAAACCTTAGCTGTCTTTCTTTTTCTTAGATTTACCCGGAGCCATAACAACAGACAGGTTCTTACCCTCATATTTCAGAGGCGAATCAACTTTTGCTATGTCGCTTAATTCTTCAATGAATCTCTCAAGCAATTCTTTACCGATTTCTTTATGGGTGATTTCGCGACCGCGGAAAATGACTGTCCCTTTAACTTTATTACCGTCCTCAATGAAACTACGGGCATGCTTTGTTTTAAAGTTGAAGTCGTGTTCGGCAGTACGCCATTTGAAGCGGATCTCTTTCATTTGCTGCTGTTGTTGCTGCTTGCGCTGCAGCTTATCTTTCTTTTGCTGCTCATAAATGAATTTACCGTAGTCAATGATCTTGCATACTGGCGGCTTAGCCTGTGGAGCTATTTCGACCAGATCGAGTTCGCGGTCTTCAGCAATTTGCAGAGCTTTCTGCGGCGGCATTATTCCGAGCATTTTACCGTCAGAATCCACAACGCGGACTTCCTTAGTCCTTATTTCATCGTTAACTCTTTGGCGCTTTTGTTTTTTACCTTTTTTTCCCTTCGCCGGTGAGGCGGGTGATAAATAAATAGACCTCAAGAATATCCTTTTTATTTGTTTAAAATAATAATTAGTTGTTACTTAAATATTTTTGAAATTAATTACAAGAATTCAATATACAAGATTATTATATAAAATGAAAGACGAATTAATAACAAAAGATTTATTAAATTATACAATTATCATTCCAAAAAACGAATTAAATTTAAAATATTTAGTCAATAAAGCAAAAAAATATGTTAATTCGTCAATATTCACTAAATTTGACAAAAATTATTACGGATTAATACGGATTCGGCAAAAACATGGCAAATACCAACAGGAGCGAACAAGAATTAAGACGTCTCGAAGAACTTAATTTGCTCAGGGAAGCAGGAATCGAACCTTACCCTTATTCTTTCGATAAAACCCATTCCGCAAAGGAAATCCTGGATAACTTCAGCGATGAAGACCCCGCGCCCTTTTCGGAAGTTTCCGCAGCCGGGCGGATAATGTCCCTCCGCCGCATGGGAAAGGCGAGCTTTTTCCATATCCAGGATGAAACCGGCAGGATACAGATTTATTTCCGCAAAAACGATATCCCTGATTTTTATGACAATCTTAAAAAGCTTGACATCGGCGATATAATCGGTATCAAGGGATTTGTCTTCAGGACGCGGATGGGCGAGATCTCTGTCCATGCGCGGGAAGTCGAAGTGCTCTGTAAATCCATAAAACCGCTCCCCGTAGCCAAGGAAGAAGTTGACGAGCAGGGCAGCAAAATAGTCCATGACGCTTTTGCCGATAAGGAAATCCGCTACCGAAGGCGCTATCTCGATCTGATAGTCAATTCCGAAATAAAAGATACATTCATCAAAAGGTCGAGAACTATCTCAGCTATGCGCCGGTTCTTCGATGCCCGCGGCTGGCTCGATGTGGAAACGCCCGTATTACAGCCGATTTACGGCGGCGCTTCGGCGCGTCCGTTCGTGACCCATCATCATGCCCTTGATATCGAACTGTTTCTCAGAATAGCCGACGAGCTATATCTTAAGCGCCTCATCGTCGGCGGTTTCGAAGGCGTTTACGAGATCAGTAAGAACTTCCGCAACGAAGGCATGGACCGCACGCATAATCCCGAATTTACGGCGATGGAAATTTACGTCGCCTACAAGGATTACAACTGGATGATGGACATGACCGAAGACCTGATCTGCTACATCGCCGAACAGGTGAACGGCACGAGAGAGATAGAATTCGCCGGCAGCAATGTCAAGCTGGATAAGCCGTTCCGGCGGGCGCCGATGTCCGAACTATTCAGGGAATATACCGGCAAAGACTTGATTAACGCAGGCAAAGATGAACTTATAACTGCAGCTAACGAACATAATGTGGAAATAGACGAAACCTGGGGCGAGATGAAAATTCTCGATGAGATCTTCAGCGAAAGGATAGAGCCGAACTTGATCGAGCCTACATTCGTCATCGATTACCCAAAAGCTATGTCCCCCCTCGCAAAAAATCATCGCGCAAAAGATGGCATAGTTGAGCGTTTCGAGCTTTATATTTGCGGCAGCGAGATGGCGAATGCTTTTTCCGAGCTGAACGATCCCGAAGACCAGCGTGAACGCCTTGAAGAACAGGCTCGCAACCGTGCGGCTGGCGACGAAGAAGCCATGGCGCTTGATGAGGACTTTATCTATGCGCTCGAAGTGGGCATGCCCCCGGCGGCAGGACTCGGCATAGGCATTGACAGGCTCGTTATGCTGCTGACAGGCGAGACTTCGATCAGGGATGTCATGTTCTTTCCGCAGATGCGCCCGGAAAGAACACAAGAGCAGAAGAAGGATAAAGAATAAAATAATACATAACATTAGTGATCAATATAGATCAGTTAAGACAAAAAGTGAATAAATAGACAGGTAATTATTTAATATGGCTGAATATAGACCACCGGCAGCCGAATTTGAATTTTTCAGACGTCCCCGGAAAAAGAAACCTAAAGTAATAGTCAATATTATTCTTATAGTTCTGACATTCATCAGCACTACCATCGCCGGTGTGATGTGGGTTGGAAAGGAATTCACGGAAATATCCAACTGGCACTACGGAATAACATATTCCCTGCTGATAATGGGCTTTCTGACGGCACATGAGTTCGGGCATTACTTTGCGGCGCGCTATCACAAGGTTGATGCAACGCTGCCGTATTATATCCCGCTGCCGATTCTTTTCGGCACTATGGGCGCAGTCATCAAGACGAGATCGCCTATCCCCACAAAAAAAGCCCTTTTCGACATAGGTGTAACAGGTCCGCTCGCGGGATTTGTGGTATGTGTGGTGTATCTTATCGCCGGCTTGCAAACACTGCCGTCGATCGACTATATCTACGATATCCACCCCGAATACCTTGTCTTCAATCAGGGACATATTCCTAACCACGGGCTGCATTTTGGCAATACACTGCTTTACGGCATATTCTCAAGCACATTTGCCAATCCTGACGGCTTCCTGCCTCCGATGAATGAGATATATCATTATCCCTTCTTATGTGTTGGCTGGTTCGGGCTGTTTGTGACTGCCCTGAACATGCTGCCGATGGGTCAGCTCGACGGCGGACATGTTCTTTACGCCATGTTCGGCAGAAAGCAGTGGAAATTCAGCCGCATTCTGTGGTGGGTAATTTTCGTATTCGGACTGAGCGCAATTTTCGGATTGGTGCATGATCTTCTCGCGCAAAATTTTGACAATTCATTCCTTAATTTCCTCAAATCAATCATCTATCAGCCCTTAAATTCGATCAAGACAGCGATACCCTGGATATTCGACGGCTGGGGCGGCTGGCTTTTGTGGGCACTCGTCGTAAGAATATTCATTAAAATTGAACACCCGCCAATCGCGCCGGGTGAGAGACTGGATAACAGGCGCATGGTAATCGGTGCCATAGCTCTTTTGATCCTGGTATTCTGCCTGTCGCCTAATGCGGCATATTTTGTTGAGCCGGCGTAGTAGATAATTTCAAAAAATAATCATTTTTTCTTTCGGTCTGATTTGTAATTCTATTTTATAAATAATGAGAGGATATATTTATGAGATATATTTCCCTGCTATTGCTAATAGCTTTAACTACCCCGTTCATGAATTGTTGCAGCGATGACAGCAACACTACGGAACCTGATTTCAACAATTTTCGGGTGCCTTTCGGCGAAGTGATCAGATGGACTTATGAAAGAGAGATGGTTTCAGGCGGCGATCTTCATGATACTGTAGAAATTGATTATGTCGATAAACTTGTGAGGAATGACAGCATTTTCCATAAGCTGGACAGTTATTTTGAAGATAATGCTGACGATGAAATTCTTTTCCATCTGCAAAATCAGGAAGGTTACTTTCTCGGCGCTGAAAGCGATTTTTTTGTAAAACTGCTCGCCTATCCTATCAAGGACGGCTATTCCGAAGAGCTGCAGGGCTATCGTGAATTCGACTGGGCTGGCAAAGACGGTAAAACTCAGATCGATACTGCCCGGCAAATCCTTGAAATTCAAACAAATGAAAAAGTGAATATTAATGGCAGCACATACAATTGCATTTTTTCAAATATTTACAATGAAACTAAGGACGGCGAAAAGCTGCCGGCGGAGGATCTTAAATTTTATTTCGCTAAAGATATAGGTTTAATCAAGATATATGGCAATCTTAACGGGGATACGGCGCACAAAGTAATCTCGCTTGAACTGCTGAGTTACGCTAAAATTGAAAATTAACCCATTTATTCTTGACTTTGACACTCGTCTGCAAAAAATCGCCGTAAGTCATTGATTTTTCGT
>CAZXYS010000053.1:0-22234 GCA_964645005.1 uncultured Hyphomicrobiales bacterium
AGTGCTAAAGCACTTTGTTGCAATACTTACTAGCAGAATCAACTTTTCTAATGCATAATCCGGGTTTAACTAACGTGATGACAGGTGCTAATAAGAAATCAGATCAATCAACTTTCAGTTGTTCTTTCGAAAACACCTTGAATTTCTCAAATGAATCTTTGACGATTTTTTTTCTGGCAGCATCTTCGATGAATTCTTGAATGGGGTTCGTTCCATCCGGGAATTTTTTGAAGGGTGGTTCGGTTTCGAGGGTAGCCGGCGGTGCATAAAGCCAATCACCGTTTCTGTAAACATAACGCATGTTGTTATCGATAAAAGCGAACTGATTGAACATGTATTTCTTCAAAGTTCGCCCCATGTTATTATACCAGTAGCTTTGTAATATTGGAAGAGTTTCGTTGCTTTCCTCCATAAGACGCGGACCGCCGTTGGCATTTACCGAATGAAGAATTTCATCGTAAAGAAAGCGTGTGCTGACAGGATGAGCAAGGTTTTTCTTTTGATTGGAATTATTATCCAGCCAGAACATAGGTACTTTGTTTCCAGCATCGGTTACATTTGAGAAATGGTAGAACCAGTCCTGTTCACCAAAATTTTCACCGTGGTCGGAAATGAAAATGACAAGATTGTTTTTATCCTGATGCAATTCGCGGACAAATTCATCAAGTGGTTCGCGAATTATTTCCCAGCTTTTTCGTTGTCTTTCCCGGATTATTCTTTTGCCTTTTTCCTTGATATAACTTTTATTATGTTTCAGGAAGCTTTGGTTTATAGTGTGGTAAAGTGCGGACATTTCGGTTAGTTTATCGATAATGTTGTCCGAGTAGAGTTTCATTTTAGGAAAGGCATGGTATGGGAAATGGCTTTCCATTAAATTGAGGAACAGGAAGCTTTTTTTACCATTAGCTTCATTATTGGATATAATTTCCCTCGATTTATCGAAAATATCGGGATAAGTGTTCTGAAGCCAGCAGTTTCCACCCTCGAGGTCCTCGGTTAATTTTTTAACAACCTTATCTTTTGACAAGAGTATTTTTCTAATTCTCGGTTTGCTGAAAAGAATCAAAAACCTTGTAAATGTTTTGAATTTGGGGTTAATATATCTCCATACTTTGTGAACCTCGTTGAATCCCCTGTCCAGTCCGAAAATTTCAGTGGTTGCGATATTTGCTGTGACTTGTTGTGTATCATAGCCGATGCTTCTTAGATTCTCAGCCAATGTAGGTTTGTTAGTAGTCATATTTCGGGATTGGCTGGTAGCTCCATGTTCATGAGGCATTAATCCTGTGAATAGACTTGCAGTGGCGGGCAGTGTCCAGCAGCCTGCAGATCTGGCTTCCGAAAAACTGGTTGAATTGTTTTCGATATAGGGCATGCCGGCACTTCCGGATTTGAACACGGTATTATACCTGAGACTGTCGGCTACTATAAAAATGATATTATCAGGTTGCTTGTGATTATTATTTATCATAGATCAACATTAAAGTTGTGATAAAATAGTGTTCAGAAAATTCGATTTTCAATAATTACTAAAATAATGAATAATTTTCATTATTGTCAAATTTAGTTTTAATTTCATTTAATATTAACAAAGATTAAAAATAAAATTAACAGTAGTTATGATGACCAATGTATCAGTAAAATTTCACTAACTTGGGTTCATTTAAAAATTTTATAAATATTATAAATTTAAATAATGGTTAAATATGATATAGACTAAAACTAAAATTAATTATTATTTTCATGTTCGGCGGTTTTTCATAATCCGAAATTATCCGTGTCGGACATTTATTATATCTCCATCCTGAACGATGTAGTCCTTACCTTCGAGACGAAGTAATCCCGCATCGCGGCACTTAGCCATAGATCCCTGCTCAATGAATTGATCATAATTTACGACTTCCGCCCTGATGAACTTGTTATAGAAGTCCGTGTGGATCTCGCCGGCAGCTTCCTGGGCGTTCATTCCTTTGTTGATAGTCCAAGCGCGGCATTCGTCATCGCCAACGGTGAAAAAGGATTGCAAGCCCAGAAGATCATAAGCGCTGCGGATCATTCTGTTCAGTGGAGATTCCTTTAAGCCGTATTCCTGCATAAAAATTTGCTTTTCCTTATCTTCAAGCTGGGATAACTCCATCTCGATTTTTGCAAAAAAAGGTTCGACTGTAACATTCTTTCCTGAAATTTCTGTGTTAACTTTTTCTACAAGTTCGCTGCTATTTTTAACATCCTTTTCAGATAGGTTGAGGGCTATTATCAATGGTTTTGCTGTCAGCGGTTGATAATTTTTCACGTAATATTTTTCATTTTGATCGTAGTCCAGTTCCCGCAAAGGTGTTTCCTGCTGCAGAGTGTCATTCCATTTTTTCATATATTCCAGTTCTTTAGCTGCGCGATCACGGGATTTTGGATTTCTCATATCTTTTTCGAGTCTTTCGAATCGGTTTTCGAGGAAAGCCATATCGGAGAAGATAAATTCCTCCTCGAATAACTTAACATCCCTGACCATATCGATGGAGCCTTCTATATGAGGGACTGTCTCATCTTCAAAGCAGCGGACAACATGGATAATGGCGTCGTTGGTTCTGATCTTTGAAATATAATTACTTGTGAAGGCGGAACCGGCAGTTTCTCCCCTCTGCACACCCGCCATGTCAATAATATCAATACTTGCATTAACCTGCTTCTTGGGTTTAAATATTTCGGTCAATCTATCCAATCGTTCATCAGGTACTTTCACCACTGCCTGGTTGGTATGTCTTTTTGCCAGAGCTTCGGTATCCTGGTGTGTTTCGGTAAGTGTTTGAAATAATGTGGTTTTACCTGAATAAGGGAGCCCTACTATGCCTATTTGCATTATTTATACCTTCCGGTTCTTTATGTTAAAATTGAATTTAAACAAATATGTAAGACTGTTCAATTTTTAAAAATTGTAATTTATCATAACAATTATTTTTTAGTTTAACAGGAAAATAAATATGAAGATTAATTTTCTAAATTTCAGGATTTTTATAGTTTAGTTATTTTTAAGTTTTTCAATTAATACATTAATTATAAACTATGTGGAAGAAAAATTTATTAAGATGAGAAAAGTTATTTTTTTAATTTTTATTACAATGATACTGCTTGCCTGCAGCAAGAGATATTCCACTAATGTTATCAAAATTGCAGGGTCGGATACAATGCTGCCTTTGACGGAGCAATTCGCAGCTCAATTTATGAAAGATTATCCGGGGATTTCAATTTATGTGGAAGGCGGGGGAACCGCCAAAGGCGTGGAAAAGCTCACGGAGGGCGATGTTAATATATGTACGGCGTCAAGGAAGCTGCAACCGGAGGAAGTCATGCAAATAGCGGATAAATTTGAGAGCGTTGGAATGGCACACCGGATCGCTAAGGATGCACTAAGCATTTATATGAATCATGACAATCCGGTAAGAACTCTGACAACCGAGCAATTAAAGCAGATTTTTACTTGTGAAGTCAATAACTGGAAAGATTTGGGCGGTCTCGACAAAAATATCACGACAATTATCAGAAATCCGAATTCCGGGACTTATCTCTATTTTCAAAAGCATATTCTCAAAAATGATGAATACTGCTCGAATGCGAAAATCGCCAATACCACCGAGTCTGTTATCGAACAAGTGGCTAAAGATACCGGCGCTGTTGGCTACGGCGGTGTAGGCTACAACGGCAAGGTCATGCACGCAAAGGTAGATGGCATCCAACCAAACGAAACCAATATCATCGATGACAAATATCCGATAAGCCGCTATTTGTATTTCTACACAAAAAATAAACCGGAAGGGATGGTGAAGGAATTCATAGATTGGGCGCTTAGTCCGGCGGGGCAGAAAATTGTAAGAAAGGCTGGCTATATACCTCTTTGGGAACAGCGATAATTCATACAAACACCACCTTCAGCATAGAGAAATCATCCTGCACTTTGTTCTCTTTGCTGAGGTTAATAACGTGCTGGTATAGCTGATCGATTTCGGTGGCGTTGCCGTCTCTGTGCTGATCGAGAAAATTGTAAAGTTCATCTAAAGTCCAGAAGCTGCCATCGTCTCTCTCCACTTCATAGGCGCCGTCGGAAAATACATACATCTTCGAACCCTGATGAATAGTGGTTTTGTAATTAGTATAGGTGTAATTTTCTTTAGCGCCGATAAGCAGATTGTTTGTGATGAGAGTAGTTCTCTGCTCGTTTTCATCAATCAGCAGCGGGGGCGGATGGGCAGCACCGCAGTAATTCAATTCACGCTTGTTTATATTATAAACGCCGTAGAAGATCGTGAAATACAGGTCATCATGCTCTTCCATGCGAAATGCGGAATTGAGCCCTGATAAAACCTGCTCCGGCTTCTTAAAATCCGTATTGGCAAGAGTTTCAAAGCGCAGTACGTTCAATACTGATACTGATAATAACGCCGAGCCAACACCATGTCCGGAAACATCAAGCAGATAGACAGCAAAATGCTCGTCGTCGAGCCAGTGATAGCCGAAGGAGTCACCGCCAAGCTGCTCGGAAGGGATAAATCGCCAAGCTGTGCGGATATTGCCGTCATGAACCGGCTCAGGAAGCAGCGACCGGACGTAGGAAGCAGCCCTGTTCAGTTCTTCGTCGAGCAATTCCAGGTATTTATCTTTTTCATGGTTTAATTCCTTCAATTCCCGCTGGTATTCTTTCATGCTTGTAATATCAACCATCACCGCGATCAATCCGGCGATATTGCCCTGCGAATCATAGAATGGCGATTTGAAATAAATAACATCCATTCGTTCTTTGGCTGCGCTGAATACTTCGGCTTCGTAATGCTGCAATTCGCCGGTGTTTATTAATTTCTTATCCATTTCATGAGTGTGTTTGGCAACGGTCGGATTGGCAAAGTCGAAAATCGTATTGCCTGTTAATTCTTTTTTTGTTCTACCGGAAAATTCCTCGAAAGCTTTATTGCAGCCAAGATATATGCCTTCCGTATCCTTGTAGAAGACTGGATTGGGAATGTTGTCCATCATGCGCTGCATGAATCTGTATTGCTTGTTAAGTTCATTGGTTCGGGATTGCAGTTTGCTGAGAGTAGTTGACAACTGCTCTTTTTGCTGAGTGATCAGTTCGTTTTTCTTCATTAGTTCTTGGTTGGCAATTTTGCGCTTTTTATTCTGTTTGTAAAAAATAAAAGCGGCAATCAGCAGCAGAAAGGCAAAGCCGATCGAAGAAAATATGATACAGCGCCGAAGCTGAATATCTTTTTCGCGTAGAAGCTTATCTTTTTGTAGAATATCTATTTCTTTATCTTGCTTTTCAACGGAAGATTGTCTGATTTCTTCTTGCGGTCTTAATTTTTCATTTGCAGCTAATGCGGCGCAATTAAAAAAGAACAAAAGTAGAAAAATATGAAGAAAGAATTTTTTCATTGATTATAAATTTTCTGTTTTTGAAAAGTAACCATAGCCGAAATATAGTAATAATTTTTTTTAACAATAATCTGAAACTGCAAATTTTTTTGCTATAATTGTTTACTAATAATTACGGGAATTATTATAGCATTTTTATATCTTAATTTTAAAAAACGGAATTTACAGGCAAAAAATTAGAGTGGCTGCTAATTCGAAAAAATAATTATCCCCCGTTTTTTCATAACAATGAAGAATCGGGGGATACGATAAATACTTATTTTGTAATATTTATCAGCAATAAAGAATTTTCACCCGAGATATTCAGTATGCAGTAGTACATACCTGCATCAAAACTATCAGCATTAAATGCGATTTCATTTTTCCCCTGATTAGCCATACCGTCGAAAAGTTCAGCAATTGGTTTACCCTGTAAATCAAACAGAGTAAGATTGACTTTTGCGGCTTTTTCGGGATTGAAAGTAATTTTAAAGGTTGATTTTACAGGATTAGGGACTACCTCAAATCTGTTTTTAGTTGCATTTTCGAGTATGCCGTTAACATCCGGACCAAGCTTGACGAGATATAGCTCAGACATTCGTTCGTCATTTTCTCGGGTGCCGGTAATGATATAACCGCCGTCGGCAGTTTGCCTTATACATTCTCCACTGTTTTTTAAATTACCGCCTAATTTCAAATCCCATTTCTTGTTGCCGGCGCCGTCAGTTTTTACGACCCAGAGTTTTCTTTTTGTATTTCCCTGCGGTTCTTGCGCCCAGCCGGTTAGGATATAGCCGCCGTCGGATGTTAAATCGAAGGAATAAGCATGTTCGGCGTCTTTATCGACGCCGTATTTTTTCATCCATAATACATCTAAATCAGTATTTGTTTCCATGAGCACAAATTTCCCGCCGTCGGTTCCTGCAACAGCATAACCGCCGTCCGGGGTTTGCCTAATGCAGTTATATTCGTACGGGGGTTCGTCTGAGTAGAATTTTTGCCAGTCAAGTTGTCCGTCTTCTTTAATCTTCAAAAAAAGTGTTTCCTTTCCAACTGTACCAACATCTTCATAGCTGCCGGTAACAATGTATCCTCCGCCGTGAGCCTGCGTAACGGAATAGCCCAATTCATGGGCATCGGGCTCTCCATAGAACTCGAAATATAGCTCGTTGCCCGACAGATCGGTTTTTAGAAGGAAGATATCCGGTTTTGTCTGGAAATCATCTTGATATACATAGCCTGTCATTACAACTCCGCCATCGTTAGAAAATTGCATCCCGCCTGTTTCAACAAAATCGTAATTGCCCAGACCGTAACTCTTGTCCCAATCAAGTGAGCCGTCACTTTTAAATTTCATTAGAAAAATACCTCTGTTTTGTTGTTGATCGATTGTGCCGTGAGAATAAACAAGAAATCCGCCGTCATCAATCGGTAAAACACCGGTACAATTAGATATCAGTCCTTTGTTAACATCCTGAAATTGTTTGGCAGTCCATAATGTATCGCCGTTTTTGTCAGTGCGGACTACATAAGCATTTACAATCGGTGTTGTTCCAATTCCTGAGGCAATGTATCCCTCGTCCTGAAGTTGATGGACACAATATCCACCCCCGCTCATTTGCAAACTCATAAAATCGGGGACATAAGTTTTTTCCCATTCAACGGGCGGCGCCTGAGATGAAGAAATGCAGGTTAAAAATAAAAAGCCAAGAAAAAGTACTGAACTGTACTTTAAACAGAAAGTAAGGTTCTTTTTCATAAGTCTACCTATTAATTGAACATGTTTGTAGTTTTTAATTGTAAAGAATAATAAAGATATATAGAAATGAAAAATGATAAGAAAATGTTAAATCAATTTGCATAAATTTTCTTTTAAAAACAAACAAGTATTTGTAGAAAATTAAATAATAGATCAAGAGGCGAATTAAGCAGCTATCTTCTCAAAAGTTAAAACTTTAGCTTTTAACCTTTAACCTCTTTTTCAAATCAATCCAAATTAAAATCAAAACTAATTTTTCAAATATCAGAAGGCTAAGATCTACCAGAAAGTATTAAACTCATAATATATCGACGATAGATCAACTTTACCAACCTTCCGGTTCTTCATATTATCCTTGATCTTTTTCACTGCCATGATCAATTCTTCCGATTTTATGCCGGAATTGCAGGAATTCCATGCTTCGAGGAATGCCGCAAGGCGATCGGCAGCTCTGACAGCCTGTCCGTCGTAAGGCGTATATTTATCGGCATTATATTTTTCGTTAATGTCGTCGATTGTCAGGTCACTATTCAATTTTCCATTGTCGAAGACCTTATTGTCGAATTCTTGTCTGGTAAAGAATTTTATCTCATTTTCCCATTCAGGCTCGATAAGCGGTTTAATTTGCTCATCGACGAGAACTTCCTCGAGTTCGGCGAGCAGTGAGCGAAATTCCTCCGATGATTCTTTAACCGGTGAGAGAATATCACGCGTGACGGCTTCAGGCATATCATGGAAAAGTCCGCCGTAGAAATCATTGTACAGGCGCTTCGGACAGGCATTGTTCTCCAGCGCAAAATAATATGAAACGCAGGCTACGAATAAGGAATGCCCCAGCACGGATGTGCGCGGTATTCTCGGGGTTTGCGCCCATCGTACCTGAAATCGCATCTGCCCAATGAGGTCGATAAAATTGGATATAGTATGTTTTTTAAGCAGCTTGTTAATGCCTGTTATATCTCTGTATTTATCAATATCATTAAGAAGTTCCTTTTCGATCATTTCATTCTGGAAGCTTTCGGGATTGGACGCTTTTATAATTTTGAATTCCCAGTAGCTGGCGTAGATGTGGGATGCTTCGAGTATTCTGTAGTTTAATTCCTGCTGCTCGGGTTCCATGAAAAGGTGCTCGCGGAATTCCCGCTTTAAGTTTTTGTCATCTATCTTATCTTTAATGCTGTTGTAGGCGTATTCATTCAGCTTGTTGAACACTTCTTTATCCTGCTTTATGCGCCGGAAAATGGGCGATTTAATGTCGGAAATGATTATCCGCCTCAGCAGTTCAAATATGCCAGCTTTGATTATTTTCTGCCAGTTGATAAGGTTGCCGTTCATCTCTTCGTATTTGCCGAGGACGTAGGCGATTATCATTTTGTGGGCGTGTTTATCCATTTCCGTTAGTTCCATAGGACGGATGCGGTCGTTCCACCGCTGGATATAGAATCCGCGGAAAAGCTCGTTCACCAGTGAAAAGTTAACTATCATTTTCCTTGTTCAGTTTGTTATTATAGTCAAGTAACGAATTTATCATAAAAGAGTTATAAAGTAAAAAAAATTTATTCTATTATTAGTAATTTTTTCCATTTTTTGATTTCCACAATCCGTAACCATTTGAAACTCAAATAAACTAAAACACTGCTCGTTATGTTAACAAAATTACGTCATAATAAAACAATTAAATATGAAAAAATTGGTATATCTGCTGCTAATATTCTTAACTATTGATTTAGCGGCTCAAAATACATTTGAAATAACAGGTAAAATCATAAATAATGACGGTCAACCGGCAAGCTCCGCCACTGTGAAACTAATGTCTTTACCGGATTCCTCTGTGAAAACAGGAACTTATACAGATAAAAAAGGTGGTTTCAAGCTTAATTCAGTTGCCGGGAATTACTTTATTAAAATATCTTACATTGGATTTAAGGATACAACTACGTCTTCATTTAATTTGCGCTCGGACAAGAATCTCGGAACAATAGAGTTGTCACCTTCGGAAGTAACTACGCAGGATATAATTGTCGAGGGTGAAAAGGAATTTATGGAGATGGAGCTTGACAGAAAAGTGTTCAATATCCATAAAGATTCTCGGAATAAGGGACGCAATGCATCTGATATACTTGATAATTTGCCGTCGGTGAATGTCGATGTTGAGGGAAATGTCAGTCTGCGCGGTTCCGAGCAGGTTAGGATACTTGTAGACGGTAAGCCCTCCGGGCTTGTTGGGCGCGATCCCGAAGCGCTGCGTCAGCTTATGGGCGATATGATAGAGAAAATAGAAGTTGTAACGAATCCTTCGGCAAAATATGATGCGCAGGGTGAAGTCGGTATAATTAACATTGTCTTGAAAAAAGAAAAGGAAAGAGGCTTACACGCTGGCTTGGAGATGAATTCAGGAGTGCCCGATCATTACGGATTATCAGCGAATGGGAATTATAGATTCGACATGGTCAATATATTCGGTTCGTTGGGACTATCATGGCGGAAATCGCCCGGTTCTGCTGATGCAGTCCAGGAATTCTTCGATTATGAAACCATTGCCAAGACAACTACCAAGCGTGACCAGCGAAGGGGTGGCTTTGGTTCTCATGTGCGATTGGGTACGGATGTATATCTTGATCTGCAAAATATCATTACTTTCGAAGGTATTTATCATTATGGCAGCAGGGATAATTTTGCAGAGCTAACCTATAATGATTATACGGAGGATAATGCGCTCTATCAGAAAATTATAAGAACTGACAGAGAAGCCGAGGGTAGAAACGACGTGCAATTATCATTTCAATATAAGCATCTATTCCCCGGGGAGAAGCACGAATTGTTTTTTGATTCTAAGTTTGAGCAGGATAAAGATCTGGAAGAGTCTGAAATTACAGAGAATAATCTTAGTTTTGATGACGAAGATATTGATCAGCGAACCTCGAATCTTGAATTCGAAAGAAACCAGTTGTATCAGCTTGATTATACCTATCCGTTCAGTGAAGACGGGAAATTCGAAGCAGGTGCCAAAGCCACTATGCGGAAAATTGACAATGACTTCTGGGTAAAACAATTGCAAAACGGGTCGTGGGATTATCTCCCCAATTTTAACGACAAATTTATATATTTTGAAGATATATATGCTGCATATTTAATGGCTGGCAATAAAAGGGGGAATTTTGGCTGGCAGTTAGGATTAAGAACAGAATATTCAGATATTACAACTAAACTAAAAAATGCTGACTCAAATAATTATCAAAGTTATGTCGATTTTTTCCCGACAGTTCATTTTACTTATAAATTGACTGATGAACATTCCACCCAAATAAGCTATTCCCGGCGCATTGACAGACCTTATTTCAGGCGCCTGATGCCTTTTTCAAATTACACCGATCCGAGAAATTTCTCCAGCGGCAATCCTGATCTTACCCCGGAATATATCGATTCGTACGAAGCCGGTTATATCCTTAATAAAAGTAAATTATCATTGCTCTCAAATGTTTATTACAGACATAGCAGTGACATAATATTAAGGGTAATTTCTCTTCAGGATGATGGTTCTACATTGACACTGCCGTTTAATATTGGTACGGAAGATGCCTACGGAGCAGAACTAAACGTTAAATATGAACCACTGGATTGGCTGGTTCTAACAACGGACTTAAACTTTTATCGCTCGGTAATTGATGGTAATACTACAGTTGACGACCTCGACAGCGAAACATGGACCTGGTATGGTAAATTGACTTCGAAGCTCAAGTTATTTTATGATATAGATTTCGAATTAACTTTTGATTACAGGGCGCCCAAGGAGGTTCCTCAGGGGAAAAGAAAAAGTATGTGGTTTATGGATTTTGGTTTAACACGCGATTTTCTTGACAATACTTTTACAGTGACACTTTCAGGAAGAGATGTTTTTAATACAAGAATGAGGAGGGTTGTACTTCGCGGACAGAATTTCACTTTCGATCAGGATTTCAACTGGCACACCGGACAGGTTCTGCTAATAGTCAACTACCGTTTCAATAAAGGTAAAGAAGAAGATATGGGACAGGGAACTGATGACGGTGGCTGGTAACCAGTAGTGAATTATTTATCTGAACTATTTGAATTTCTGAAAAAATTTTTTTTAAATTTATGCCAATATAATTAAATTATATTCAAATTACCGGATTGTTTACAATTGAGCCCCTATATGAAGAATTGATCTTGATTTAAAATAAATCTTTAATTATCCTTTTAATATATTGTAATATTATTTGAGGGGCTTATTATGAGTACAAAAAAAGGATTTGCCGGCTTTTCGATAGTAATTTTGCTAATAACATTTTTTTACAATTTACCTTTGAAAGCACAGTCCACTGCGGCACCGTTCCTAAACGATCATCCTTCAGCGCTGGCAGAGGCTATGGGCGGAGCGGGTGCAGCCTATACGGATAACGACCCGCTGCATAATTCTTTCAATCCCGCGAATATCGGTTTTATGAGTAGAGAATCGAATTTCGGCTTTGGACTATATCCTGTACAACACCAAGACAACCAACCCGGCGAGATAGGCGCACCTGGCGAAACAGGTATTCATAATTTTGGATTTAATGCCGGATATAATTTCGGAGAGATATTTAAGGGCGCAAATTTTAGTGGAGGTATAGGTTTCGTAAGACAGAATGTTGATTATGAAGAACATCAAATCATTCCCCATATTTTTCACCACTATGCATCTTCTGAAAGCGCTTCCACAATATTGATCGGTGGCTTACTTGATTATTATTTGAAGCTTGGTATTGGTTTTGGATTCAAATTTGTAAATTCTAATCTATTACCCTTTAAAAATAGCCAAGAAAGCAAGAATGGCGATGCTTTCGCTCTAGACGCCGGATTACTACTTTCTGTTCCAATAATTAAAGACATGAAGTTGAGTGACAAAATCAATTTCAATCTCGACGGTAACTTGGGCTATTCGATCCTGAATCTCAGCGATGGAATTGATTACGGTGAGCAGGTTAATCCATTACCGAGGATGGCTTCGCTTGGCTATTCACTGAACGGCACGGTGAATATGATGATGGACGGCAGGCAAATCAAGGCTGTTGATTTGTTGTTTACAGGCGAAGCCCGCGATTTGCTGGTAAGCCGCGATTCAACGGGAATCAACTATCAGGGACCATTAGGCGACATCAGGTTCTGGGGTGATCTAATCCCGACGGAACGAACAAAAGTCGAGTCGATAATTGGTCTAAAAGCGGTTCTCTATGAGACTCTCGGGATAGGTGCAGGATGGCAAAATTATAAAATTGAGAATGGAATTTCATCCACTAAGCTTGACATGAACACCCTTGGCTTTTACTTTTCAACATCCGGTCTGACAAAGATGGGCGCCGGCTGGACAGACTTAAACTGGCTCAAATTCATGGCTAAGCATATCGAACTAAGATTTGTTTACACAATTTACAATGAAGATTTTAAAAGGATATATTATAGTTCTGAGTTCGGGGCTATGCAATCTGCTGAACCAACTTTTTATAGACAATTTACACTGGCAGTGAAGAATTTAGAGTTGTGGTGATATTGGATTTGATCAGTTTTTGGAAAATTATTCTTATTAAATAAGTAATATTATTTTGGATAGAAGCTAACGGCTAAAGTTCGGTAACCCAAAGAATCCATTAATTAAGCCAATTGTTGTATTACATCCTTAAAAGTATCTTCATTAAAATCAAAAGTTTCAAGTTTATAGGTTCTTTTAGCCCATATCCAAGTGTCGTCGTCACTAAGTATAAGCATCATTTCGCCTTTCGGACCTTTGACATCTATTCTGCCTTTAGATTCAACAAGAATTGTTCCTCGCGGTTCGAAAATGATCTTTTCAAATCCCGAAAAAATCAGCTCTAATTGGTAGATTTCATATTCGCCAAGGTCTTCCTCGTATCTTTTAATATTACGAGTGTGTATCTTAATTAATCCTTTTTTTTGATAATCATTTAGCCGGTTTCCAATTTTTTTATGTAAATTTTTAACTGCTTTGATCCATTCATTTTTTCTAAATTCAGGATCAGCTACTAAGTTCTTTTCCTTCTTTTTCTCGAGAAATTCCTTAAATGTATCCACTTTTTCTTGCATGGCTCTTACCTTTAAGACAATCTTTAATCTAATATTTCATGGAATTCATCACTATGAATACTAACATTCTAAATGCAATATAACATTTTTTATTTATTTCCACCGTTTTTAGCTGATTCATTTTTATATTTGCAATTTACATAAAAATCAAAGCTATAAACACATGCGCAAGTTACTGATAGTGGCATATTATTTCCCTCCGTCCGGCGGACCAGGCGTCCAGCGGGTGCTCAAGCATACAAAGTACCTGCCGGAATCCGGCTGGCAGCCCGTCGTACTGACGGTTTCCAACGGGCAGTTCCCCGCCCGCGACGAATCCCTCTTGCAGCAAATACCGGAGACAACCAAAGTCCGCCGCACGCACATCTACGAACCCTACGATCTATACCGCATTCTCACCGGCAGGAAAAAAGGCACAGCCATCGACGTCAACGTCATCAAGAAAGAATCTCAGAAGTTGACTTTTAAAGAGAGGATAGCCGAATTTATCCGCGCCACCTTTTTCATACCGGATGCGCGGGTAGGCTGGCTGCTGTCCGCCGTAAAAGAGGGTATGCGGATCATCCGCGAGGAAAATATTGACGCTATTTATAGCTCATCACCGCCGTATACCTGCTCGCTTATCGCGAGGAAATTAAAACGTAAGACAGGACTGCCATGGATAGCCGGTTTCCGCGATCCGTGGACGGAATTCCTGACCACGCCGCGGCGCTGGTTCCTGCCCGCGATGATCGACCGCCGTTTAGAGAAAAGCGTCTTCACCGAGGCAGACCTCATAGAATCCGCCTGGCAGGGCATTACCACTGATGTATTGAGCAAATACCCGGAAATCCCGGAAGATAAATTTAAACATATACCCAACGGCTTCGACTCGGTCGATTTCCCCAAAGTAGATAAGACAAAGAACGAGAAATTTACGGTCACTTACACCGGCTCGCTATACGGCAGGCGCAACCCCGCGGAATTCTTCAAAGCGCTGGAATTGCTAATCGAGCGCGGCGAACTGAATCCGAATGATATTCACCTTCGCTTTGCCGGCAGGTTCGGCGCGGAGGTAGAGGAGATGTTCCGCAATGCTTCTTTCAGGGATTCGATAAAGACAATTTCCTATGTCCCGCATGACGAGAGCATAGCTTACCTGCTGAAATCAGATGCATTGCTGCTCATCGTCGATGAAGCCAAGGAAAGCGAAGAGATAGTCCCCGGGAAGGTGTATGAGTACGTCGGCGTCCGGCGTCCTATCATCGCCGTAGCCCCGCAGCGAAGCGCTATCGCCGACCTCATGCGCGAAACCGGTTCCGGCAAGGTCGCCCACCAGTCCGAAATCGAAAAGATAGCGCAGATCTTCAAGGAATACTACACCAACTGGAAGGAAGGCAAGCAGCTATTCGCGCCGGACGAGAACGCCGTCAATAAGTACGAGCGCAGCGAAGCAGCGAAGAAGCTTGGAGCTTTGCTGCATGAGCTTGTGGACAAGTAAGGGTTGTGGTTATTTAATTCCATACACCATGGATTTTCTCACTGCAAAATTTGCATTTTCCATTATTTACATTGTTTTCAGAGATACTGAAGCCCTGTCGTTTGATAACGATTTTGCCGCAACTGGGGCAGTAAGTATTTTCGGCGTCAGTTCCCGGAAGATTTCCAATGTAGACATACTTCATACCTGCATCGAGAGCTATCCGGCGCGCCTTATGAAGATTTGATGCAGGAGTGGGAGGCAAGTGTGCCAATTTATACAAAGGTGTAAATCTTGAGAAATGCAGAGGGTAGTTCTCGAACCCATTTTTAACAAGCCAGCGGCACATTTCGTTGATTTTATTCATGTTATCAGTCCAGTTCGGGACAATAAGGTTGGTTATCTCGAGCCAGACGCCCATCTCTTTGATTATTTTCAGAGATTCAAGAATTGGCTTTAAATGACAGCCGTTTAGTTTTACGTAAGTCTCGTCATCAAAGCTCTTTAGATCGATATTTGCCGCATCAATTACACCGCAAAGTTTCCTTAGCGGCTTTTCCTTGATGAAGCCTGCGGAAATGAGGAGATTTTTTATTCCCTGTTCTTTTGCGAGTTTAGCGCTGTCGTAAGTATATTCATAAAAGACTATTGGTTCAGAATATGTATAAGCTATCGAGTCACATTTATATTTTTTTGCGCTTGATACGACGTTTTCAGGCATAAGGTCATAGTTCCTTGTTTCCTGTGGTTTAGCCTGAGAGATACTCCAGTTCTGGCAATTAAGGCATCTGAGATTGCATCCTGCAGTAGCTATTGAGAAGGATCTTGTAGCAGGCAAAAAGTGAAAGAGTGGTTTCTTCTCGATTGGATCTACATGAACCGCGCATGGATTGCCGTAGACCAGAGTATATAATTTTCCGTCTACATTAGCGCGAACCCTGCAATCGCCTGCCCGATCAGGGCGAATAATGCACAAATGATCACAAAGATCACAATAACATGTTTTACCTTCTTTTGTATAATACTTTGCTTCCTTTGACCATTTCCACAGATCCCCTGTGAATTCGTCAACGCCGAATAGTTTAGTGCCCGGCAAAAAAGAACATGCCAGACAAATGCCCGTACTCAGGAAATCTCTTTTGGTGAATTTCTTATTCAGTAGAGAATCTGCGGAATATCTAATTAAATCATCACTCATCATAATATTAACTAATATTTCAATTATTGATTAGAATGTATGAATTTTGAAAAAAAACAAGCAAGATTTTACTTGTTTATATTAAAAAGAGAGAAAAAAAAAGTATTTATTTTAAATATTTGCTTGGATTGAGCCGGGTGCTGCCCTGCCACACTTCGAAATGGAGGAATTCACCGTCTACGGATTCACCGGATTTACCGATAAACATGCCCCTTTTAATTTTTGTGCCTTTTTTAACATTTACTGAGGATAGATTGGCATAAACTGTCCTAACATTATTGCCATGGTCTATAATTATGAGCGAGCCATATCCCGGCAGCCAGTCCACCAAGGAGATTGTACCGTCTGCTGCGGCATAGACAGCCGAGCCATTTTTAGCTGAAATGTCTATACCCGGGTTATCAAAAACAGTTCCTGTTTCAGGATTTTTATACTGCCCGTAGCCGTGAAGGAGGTTTTCGCTTTTACAGGGCCGCGAAAGACTGCCGATTGGGAGTTTCTTAGCACTTTCCTTCTCTTTGCTTTGTCTGATCAATTCCGCAATTATTGATTTCAGTTTCCTGGCGCTTTCTTCTTTTTGTCTGAGTTGTCGGTTAAGGTTCTTTTTGTCTTTCCGTAGATTTCCGAGTAGATTTTTCTTGGAGGCAAGAGTCCTGTTCAATCGGTATTTTTCTTCTTCTTTTTTCTGCTTAACTTCTTCGTGCCGCAGGGACTGTTCATACATTTTTTTTACGAGAAACTGAGTCGAATCCATAAAGCGGGTGATATCTTTAAGTTTTTTTGCTGATCTTTCGGCGAGCCATTCAATTATAATTCGGTCATTGAGATCATTAATGTATGAATTTTTTGTTAGAAGTATTTCTTTTGTTGACATATTTCTTTCGGCATAAGCTTTCCCAGCTATCCTGCTGAAATCGGACTTGACTTGCGAATGATCTTCTCCGGCAAGTTTTAGTTGTTTCCTGAGGAGATCGATTGAATCGCGGACAGATGTTAATTCTTCATCTAATAAACTAATATATTTTTTAGCATTTGCAATATGTTTTTGGTAAGTGTTGAGTGCATTTAGCGTAGATTTTTCTCTGCCGGACAGCTTGTTTATCTTTTTGCGGGTTTCGTTGATCGATTTATTCAATTTTTCGAGTTCATTTTTCCGGCTTTTTAGATCCTGAGGTAATGGATTGGTGTTTATGTCATTGAAAATAAAAAAATTTAAGAGCGCTGTCAGAATAAAAGACGCTGCGTATAAAGTTTTCCTCCGGTTTGTTTTTATATCTTCTCGAGTATTCATATTCTTAAAATTGCTCGGTTTTCACTCGTTTGATCGAAGCACCAAGAGACGATAGTTTTTTCTCGATTGATTCATAGCCCCTATCGATATGATAGATCCTGAGTACTTCGGTTGTACCTTTCGCAACCAGCGCTGCAAGGATCAGCGAAGCACTTGCCCTGAGGTCAGAAGACATAACAGTGGCGCCGGATAGTTCATTACTGCCGCGGACCAAGGCGGTATTTTCAACAACATCTATATCAGCACCAAGTCGCTGCATTTCAGGGACATGCTTGAATCTGTCGAAATAAATATTGTCAGTTATCCTGCTTGTGCCATTTGCTAATAGCATATATACTGTCCATTGTGCCTGCACATCTGTAGGAAATCCCGGATAAACAGCCGTATTAATATCCACTGGCTGCGGTGCATTGTTCATTTTCAGAGAGATCGAATTATCATCATAATGAATCTCACAGCCGCTTTCAATTAGCTTTTCGATAACTGAAGTGAGATGAATTGGATTTACTTCTGTTAATTTCACGTTGCCTCGGGTCATAGCGGCGGCGACAAGATAGGTAGCAGCTTCAATTCTATCAGGTATGGTAGTTTCATCAACAGGTTTTAACTCGCTGACACCTTCGATTTCGAGGCGGTTTGTTCCGAGCCCTTCTATCTTAGCACCCATTTTGATGAGGAAATCTGCCAGTGCTTCAATTTCGGGCTCCGTAGCTGCATTTGTGATGAGCGTAGTACCCTTTGCGAGTATGGCTCCCATCAAAATATTTCCGGTAGCGCCTACACTGGAAATATCAAGATGAATCTTGGCTCCATGGAGATTCTTCCCTTTGGCAATTACATATCCGCTTTCGATGTCGATCTCAGCACCAAGTTTTCTCAGCCCTTTAAGATGAAGGTCTACCGGGCGTGGACCCCAGGCGCATCCGCCGGGGAGTGATACTTTCGCTTTGCCATACCGCCCAAGTAAAGGTCCCAGAACATAAAACGATGCCCGCATCTTCTTGACATGCTCGTAGGGGGCTTCGTATTTTGAAATATTGCCTGTATCGATGGTAAGATCGCTGCCGTTTAAATCACTTTTAATTCCCATGGAATCGAGCAGCCGCGACATAGTTCTCACATCGCTAAGTTTGGGCGTATTTCTTAGAAGATAAGATCCAGGCGCCAGAATAGTAGCAGGCATCAGAGCAAGTGAGCCATTTTTAGCACCGGAGATTTTAATCCCGCCTTTTAGTTTTCTTCTGCCGTCAATGACAAATTTATCCATAAAGCTCTCTATCTTTAATGATTATAATTTTACAAAAGTAATCGAATTTTTGGTGGGAAGCAACCGGGGGGAATTAATAATAGCTATATTAATCTTGGATCTGATTTAGGAAAAAATCATCAGAGCAAGAAATACCTATTAATCTATCACGAATTGTAAGAGAATTAAATTTCTTAACCAATTATTGTTATTTCTCCTTATTATTTATTTTTAAAGAATATCAATTAATCAATTCGTTGATTTCTTGGGTGCTTAAGGCTATATCATATATATAGATGTCGTCAATAGCTCCGGCATAATGATTATCTGAATTATGCCTAGAGCCAATCCTTAAACCACAACTAAAGATTGATGGGCAATTACCAATTGAACCTGAACCAATGTTTGTTCCATTGACATAAAAGTATACAGTTCCGTTTTTCCCCTGTCCGGCTTTGAAAACTGCAGCAATATGAGTCCATTCTTCAATAACTGCATTCTTACTACTTGTATGGTGTGTAAGAGAACCGTTATTATTCACCCAGTATTCAAGACCTTTTCCACTGGTGATGCCAAAATAATATGCGTCACTTGTTCCACTACATCCTGCTCTAGATATAATATCAATATGCCCATCATATGCTGAACAATTACTGTAGTCTGGTTTAATCCATAGTGCGAAAGTAAAATCATTACTAAAGTTAAAATGATCAGCTTCGGAAATATTAATGCAGCTATTATTTCCATTGAAATGATAAGCCGAATTTGTTTTCCCAAAACGATTCGTGGTTAAAACAGCTTTGTTTACATGTCCATGATAACCATAAGGTCCATTATCATTAGCATTACCGTCAAAAGTATAATGGGCAATTAATCCCTTATTTTTCACAGGATCAGTAGAGTATTTTGCGTAAAAACTCCATATAGGACCTTCTGTTGATGCTTCATAAAAATCTTTCGCAATTACCTTCCAGTAATATTTTGTAGAGTCTTTTAAATCTTCAATAGTATAAGTTTGCTTTTTGATACCTGTTGCTATTTTAGTAACAGGTGGATTATTCTCTCCAAAGTAAATTTCATAAGTGATTGGATCATCATCAGGATCTGTGCAATCCCAAGAAATAGTAACATTTTCAGAGTTGATTTTACTTCCATCAGTTGGAAAAGGATTTTCAGGCATTTCTGGAGGGTTATTGTTTGTCTGAACGTCTACCAAAGCAATATTAGCAGTTGTGGTTTTACCTTCTTGAACTTTGATATTTGTCATTTCATTAACATAACCATGTTTGCTTGCATATAGGATATAATTACCAGGTTCGACATTTTGAATTAAAAACTCGCCAACAGAATTGGATACAACGGATTCTGTTGGAGGTTCCGTACTAATCACTACTTTATCTAAAAAGTCACCTGTTTTTTTGTCAATTACATATCCTGAAATTCTACCGAATTCAACGCTATCAGAATTATTTTCATCACATGACAAAACCGCCAGAGTTAATATTACTACCAGACATGAAATGATTATTTTAATCATAATTACTCCATAATAAGCATAATTCAATTTTTATTAAGATAATACAAATTATTGAGAAAAACAATTAATTTAATAATAATCTAATAATTAAATTAAATAATTCCAACGGCATTAAAATATTGATAAGAAATAAGCCAATTATCTGCATTAAAACTGTTATAGGCTAATAAAAGATTCACTTTTATATATTCTTCAACTTCTCTCAGATGAGAAAATCTTGTTTTCATGAGGATATAGCACTGGGCTGAGTCGAGTTGCGACAATTTATATTACTTTGGGGTAAATTCAATTTCTCTACCTCTCCAACCTTATTCCCAGTTCCTTCAACTGTTCCTCATCCACCGGCGAGGGCGAGCCGTCCATCAGCGATAAGCCGCTCGTAGTCTTCGGGAAGGCGATGACATCGCGGATGTTGTTTATGCCGGCGAGGATCATCACTGTCCGGTCGAGACCGAGAGCTATGCCCCCGTGCGGGGGCGTGCCGTATTTCAAAGCTTTCAGCAGGAAGCCGAAGCGCTCTTCAGCTTCTTGCTGGTCGATACCAAGCAGATTCAGCATCTTGCGCTGGATGCCGCTGTCGTGGATACGGATGCTGCCGCCGCCCAGCTCGACGCCGTTAACCACTACGTCATACGCCTTTGCCCGGATGTCTTCCGAGGGCGTGTCGAGTATGTCCCAGTCTTCTTCCAGCGGCATAGTGAACGGGTGATGCATAGCATAGTGGCGTCCTTCCTCCTCGTCGTATTCCAGCAGTGGGAAATTCACCACCCAGCAGAACGTGTACTGCCCTTTGACTTTCTCCTTGATGCCTGTCTGGCGGGCAATCTCGAGTCGGAGAGCGCCGAGAATAGTATAGCAGCGCTTCCACGAATCCGCGGCTATGAGCAGCAGGTCGCCATCTTCCATTTCCGCTGCTTTTTGGATGCCCTCGAGTTCACTGTCTGAGAGGAATTTGGCTATAGGTGATTTCACCTCGCCGTCTTCAAGTTTTATCCATGCCAATCCCTTGGCGCCGTATTGTTTGGCGAATTCGGTCAACTCGTCGATTTGCTTGCGTGAGTAATTTGAACAGCCTTTAGCATTCAGCAGTGCAACCTGCCCGCCATTTTGTATCGCACCCGAAAACACCTTGAACTCACTGTTAGCCACAATATCCGTAATTGTCTTCAATTCCAGATTGAAACGCAGATCGGGTTTGTCGCTGCCATATTTCGTCATTGCTTCGCGGTAGCTGAGCTTCGCGAACGGGGTTAGGACATCCACGTCGAGAATCTCTTTCCAGAGCGCTGCCAGATAGCCTTCAGTGATCTCCATAATATCCTCCTGATCGACGAAGGACATCTCCAAATCTATCTGCGAGAACTCCGGCTGCCTGTCTGAGCGTAAATCCTCATCGCGGAAGCATTTTACTATCTGCACGTAGCGGTCGAAACCGGACATCATCAAAAGCTGTTTATAAATCTGCGGCGATTGCGGCAGCGCATAGAATTTCCCCTTGTTAATGCGGCTCGGCACCAGAAAATCGCGCGCCCCTTCCGGCGTAGAGCGCATCAGCACAGGCGTTTCAATCTCAACGAAATCATTTTCCCCGAAGAATTTATGCGTTATCTGGTACAATTTGTTCCTGATAATAAGATTTTTCTGCATGCCGGGTCGGCGCAAATCGAGGTAGCGGTACGTAAGGCGGATTTCCTCGCTCGTTTCGATATCCTCTTCTATCTCGAATTGAGGCAGCTCCGCACGGCTTATGATGCCAATATCTTCCAACAGGACTTCGATCAAGCCGGTCGGCATATTCGGATTGGGATTGGAACGCTTGCTGACCGTCCCCTGCGCCCAGATCACAAATTCCGAGCGTATTTCTTTTGCTTTCTCGGCGAGTTCCGGCTGCGATTCCGGTTCGATGACGAGCTGCGTCATACCATAGCGGTCGCGTATATCGATAAATATCAATCCGCCGAGATCGCGCCGGGAATCTACCCAGCCGTTCAAAGTGACCTTACTGCCTTCGTTCTCCTCGCGTAGTTCTCCGCAATTGACCGTTCGCTTATGGAAATTCATATTTCTCCTTTATTTCAAAATTGCCAGTTTAAGAATTCCAAAATTAAGATTTTATTGATATTTATGCTAATTTAATTTGGATGATTTTAATTAACCCTGATTCACAATACAAAAATTGCTTTTGTGGCAAAAAAAAGCTAACTCGCTTCGAAACGTCCCGTCAGATGTTACATCTGACGGAATT
>CAZXYS010000054.1:0-21816 GCA_964645005.1 uncultured Hyphomicrobiales bacterium
CGCCCTGATTTGTTAGACAATTTTATTTCAGGGCTTATCATTTATCATGCAAATAATGGTCGGAAAAGGTGGGGTACTTTGCTCCGAAATGGGTGGGGTACTTTGCTCCGAAATATGCACTCAAGATGCTCTCTCAAGATAATAGTTTTTTCTTCGGATGTGCAGCGTTTTTTCTTTTTCATTTTTAGCCTCCTTTAATTCTACAAATTTACACATCCTTTTGTCATTTTCCATCTGAAACGGAATAATTATAATGGAATATTAATATAAGTGGGGAAGTATTTGTCAATAATCAAACGGAAGTGAATTTTCAACAATATTCTTTAATTTCAAAGTTGTAATGTCAAATCTTGTAAAATCCTGTCAACCCCTGTAAACCGTTTCCGTGATCCCGGCAGGACTCGAACCTGCGCCACCGAGTTTAGGAAACTCGTGCTCTATCCACCTGAGCTACGGGACCTTTTTTCAAAAAACTAATTTATACTGTCACTACCATCAAGCATTATGCGGCTGCCGAAAGAATTACTATCGCTCGCATTAAAAATTGTCATTGCAACAAATGCTTTCAGATGCTCACTGTCGATAAGATGAATACCGGATGTAAGTGATCTTTCTATTATCTGCTCAATATGTTCGTTATTTAAAATTCCAAGAGAATGTAATTGAATCATCTCTCCCCATGCTTCACGGGTGAATAATTCACGTTCAGCTTCGTGCAGAACGCGATAAGATCGATTCGCGTGGAACTCATCATCCTCAAAAATTTCTTCGGATAATTCATTCCTGTCTGCAAGCCAACTGAAAGCTGTTGAAATTTCAGTTTTAGTGTAGCCGCGGTCCTGCAATTCATTAACATCAATCTCTGCGATGTTCTTATTCTGACGCAATTCCGAAATCACGTAAATGATAATTTCAACAATTCTTTCGAAATTATTTTTCTCTTGTCTATTCATATGAATCAATATATTTATCTTCTAATTCTTTCATAGCTTGTCTCTGTTTCTCGGTTTTGTCATCGTAACCAATTAAATGCAGACATCCATGTGATGTAAGACGCATCAACTCATTCGTTAGTGACACTTTGCAATCCTTTGCCTGCTGGCGCGCCGTTTCAACTCCGATGTAAATTTCTCCTTCAATTTCGTCCTCTCCAAGTTGAAAGCTCAATACATCCGTGGAATAATCATGATTCAGATATTCTTTGTTTAGCTTTGTGATCTCATCATCATTGAGATAAATAATTCTTATCAATGCATTACTTATCTTTTCACCCCGAAGTGTTCTTTCTGCCGTTCCCCGTATCTTCTTCTCAGGCAACCGCCTGATACCACTTGAATTGTAAACCTCGACCTCGATTGCCATATATAATTTACATCTTATCTTAAAATTAATTTGTCAAAGATACAATCATTGTTAAAAATAATTTTATAAAATATACAAAAAATAATAATCAAAAAAAATGCCGGATTTTATTTATCTAAAATTTCCGGTAACTTGTCTTCCGTCAATGATAATTGCATTGCTGATAAAAGCACAGCCGGATCCAATGAACCAAAATCAGCGCTAAGAATATCCCTGCTTATATTGGAATACATTGAACAGGTGCACTGTTTACCAATTATCATGCAGGAAATCAATTCATCTTTGGCACTTAAAAATATAACTTCATCCGGTTCGAAAACCAGATAACCAAGGCAGTCATGTAACTCATAATAGCCGTGATGGGTTTGCACTGATATCAAAGCTCCCTGCCTGTCCTTCCCTAAGTTTACATCGTTGGTTATGGTCACCACCAATTGCTGACCGGTTTCTTCATTTGCCAGCTTCCATGACCAGGCATCACCCATATCTTTGTGATCAACTCCTAATGTAGCAGTGATATTTTTAATATCGTTAATTGTAAATTTGAATTTCATTAATGCCTCGTGCCAGTTATCAATTTTATACTATGCACATTACGAACTTTTTTAAAATTTGTTTGATTTTGTTTGTAATACTTAAAAAATTCAATTTAATAAAATTTGATAAAACAATAAGCAATTTGATTGTGAATAAATACGTACCATAATTTAAAAAATTTCTTTATGGATTGGATGAGTAAATATACTTAAGATCATTTTAGCTCGCAAACCATTCTTGTATAATCAACACCTCTTTTCTTACACGACATTTCCTTATTCGTTTCCGGCAATTGCCATTCTTCATCAGCTTCAATATAATTATATTCAAATTTGCCATGTTCAACAATCACTTCCCGCTGGTAAACATCCACATCAGGTACATCCGTCGCCAGAAACAGTTTCCCTTCCGGTTTCAATATTCTCGCGCATTCATCAAGGAAGGAATGATTGAACAGCCTTCTCTTGCGGTGTTTTTTCTTGAACCATGGGTCCGGAAAGAGATAGAATATCTTATCGATCGAATTATCGTCAATAAATGGCAGTCCATTCACAGCGCTGTACCAGATAACACCACAATTTCTTATACTCTCGCCTTCAATCACTTTATTCAGCCACTCGGTGATCTTCTGACGCACTTCAATCCCCAGTACATTCAAATCCGGATTACGCACTGCAAATTCCAGCAGGAAATCCCCCTTCCCGCAGCCAATATCCAGCGCCGCAGGCGGCTTCCCATCATCAAACATTTCCGCCCAATCGATTTTCTCTATCAACGGCGGATAACATTCCGGCAATTTTTCAAATTGTTCCGCCGGCAAATAATAATTCGGCGAGGTATGCTCTCGCAGTCTGCCCGGCAGCGGATATTTTTTGTGGTCGATCTTCATGGTGATAAAATTAATAATTTATCAGCAATCTTTAAAAAAATTCAAATTTAACCTCAACAATAATAATTTTTTGTCGCCGTCATTTGCTTAGCACTCTGAAATTGAGAGTGCTAATTTTCGTAAAAGATGAATGAAAGCAGGGTTATTCAAACAATTATCGGAGGATAAAATATGGCTATCACACCTTTGCACGACAGGATACTCGTTAAACCGTCCAATCCCGAGGACGTTACAAAAGGCGGTATCATCATTCCCGACACAGCTAAAGAAAAGCCCCAGCAGGGCGAAGTAATTGCAGTCGGTCAGGGTCGTATCAACGACGACGGCAAGAACATTCCGCTTCAGGTGAAAGCGGGCGACCAGATTCTCTACGGAAAATATTCCGGCACAGAGATCACTATTGACGGCGATGAATTCATGATCATGCGCGAAAGCGATGTTTTCGGCATTATCAGCTAAGAAACAGATTTTCAATAAGAAGATAATTAAGTAGAATGTAAATTAATTCAGGAGGATGACTCTATGGGCGCAAAAATTATTAATTTTGATATAGACGCGCGCACCGCATTAAAAGCAGGCGTCGATAAACTGGCTGAAGCCGTGAAGGTTACTCTTGGACCCAAAGGAAGAAACGTCATCATTGATAAAAAATACGGTCCGCCGACAGTCACAAAAGACGGCGTGACAGTTGCTAAAGAAATCGAACTTGAAGACCCGGTGGAAAATCTGGGCGCCAACATGGTTCGCGAAGTAGCTTCCAAGACCAGCGATATTGCAGGCGACGGTACAACTACAGCCACAGTTATGGCGCAGGCAATTTACCGCGAAGGCTTGAAAAACGTGACAGCAGGCGCCAATCCGATGGATCTGAAGCGCGGCGTTGACCTCGCAGTCAAAAGAGTTAACGAAGAGCTGAAGAAGATCAGCCGCGACGTCGAAGGTAAAAAAGAGATCTCGCAGGTAGGCGCTATCTCTGCAAACAATGATGAAACTATCGGCGAACTTATTGCCGAAGCCATGGACAAAGTCGGTCAGGACGGCGTTATAACAGTCGAAGAAGCAAAAGGAACCGAAACATACATGGAACTGGTAGAAGGTATGCAGTTCGACCGCGGCTACCTCTCCCCATACTTCGTAACCGATACCGATTCCATGGAAACAAAAATGGATGATCCTTACATCCTAATCTACGATAAGAAAATCTCGGCTATCAAAGACCTTCTGCCGGTACTCGAAAAGGTTTCCCAGGCAGGACGTTCGCTTCTTATCATTTCCGAAGATATAGAAGGTGAAGCACTCGCCACATTGGTCGTCAACAAGCTGCGCGGCACACTTAAAGTTGCTGCTGTCAAAGCGCCAGGTTTTGGCGATCGCCGTAAGGCAATGCTGGAAGATATAGCAATCCTCACCGGCGGAACTGTCATCAGCGAAGAAAAAGGCTACAAGCTTGAAAACGCCGATCTCGGTTTCCTCGGTACAGCCAAAACGATCACCATCGATAAGGATAACACAACAATCGTCGAAGGCGCCGGAAAATCCGACGACATTAACAGAAGAATCAACGAAATTAAAACTCAGATCGACAAAACCACCAGCGATTATGACAAAGAGAAACTGCAGGAACGCCTCGCCAAGTTGAGCGGCGGTGTTGCGGTTCTCAAGATCGGCGCTGCTACGGAAGTCGAAATGAAAGAGAAAAAAGCCCGCGTGGAAGATGCACTGCACGCTACCCGCGCCGCAGTCGAAGAGGGCATAGTTCCCGGCGGCGGCGTCGCATACCTGAGAACTATCAAAGCTCTCGATGATCTTCAGGGCGAAAACAGAGATCAGAACACAGGTGTAGCGATAGTCCGCAAGGCTCTCGAAGAGCCGGTAAGACAGATAATCTTCAACACCGGTCTAGAGCCGTCAGTGGTTACTAATAAAATTATGGAAGGTGAAGATTCCTACGGCTACGATGCATACAGAGAGCAGTATTGCGATCTGTTAGAAGTCGGTGTTATCGATCCGACGAAAGTCAGCCGTGTAGCCCTTGAACACGCTGCTTCAGTTGCCAGTTTGCTGCTGACAACAGAAGCCACCATCGTGGACAAGCCCGAAAAAGAAGGACAAGGCGGTCCTCCGATGGGCGGCGGCATGGATCCCGGAATGGGCGGTATGGGCGGCATGATGTAATAAGCCAGCCTGAATATTTATAGATAATATTGATATAAACCGCAGGGATAATTCCTTGCGGTTTTTTTTTGGAAATGTGTTTAATAATTAACAGATTATAAAAAATAGTGTTAGTTAAACTAATTATTGAATGATACAAATCTAAATTGTACTGACTTTAAACTTTTTCGTCTTTATACTACTATATAAATATCAGCAAATTTCATTCTCATTATCATTCATAACTTTATCATGGAATTAACCATTAAAAAAGTTTTTTAGTCAATTTAGAAAACTGATAAGATTCTTACTGTAAAGTATTTCTAAAAAAAATTCCACTACTTTTTTAAGTGCTATTTATTATTATTCATAAAATTAGGAGGTAAATATGTTTAGAATTCTAACCAAAACCGTAAATGCTTCAAAAGGCGCCATAACGTCTGCCTTGAAAGGCAGCAGTGATGTGTCATCTGCTTCAATAAACGCTGCAAAGAACCTGACAGTAACTACTTTGCGCGAATCCGGATCTTTACTAAAGCAAGGAATACAACTTCCGGCGGCAATAGCTAAAGGCGCAATTGATGGTGTCAGCGAAGTTGGTGTTTCCCTTGTTAAAGCAACGAAGGGAATAGTACAGGGAGTTGTTCAGGGCGCAGCGGAAGAAGGAAAAGATCCTGAAGAACCAATCCAGGGGGTAGTCGCCGAAGCTTTGTATGGCGCAAAGGAATTTGGCAGCGGCATTAGTGACATGGCAGTTTCAGCAGTAAAAGGTTCAGTAGATGCTGTCAAACAGGTTGGCGGCGATACTGCAGGAGCTTCTACCACCGCTGTCCGTACTTCTTTAATCGTCTCTAAAGAATTCGGAGAGGATACTTTCAATAATGTCAAAAATGTCTTAGCTGAAACCTTTGACGGGGCTCAAGATATAATCGACGAATTTGAGAGAAAATCTCAATAACTGCCGGAATATTATTAGCTTTGAATAAAATGAGTAGAACATCTATGATTGGAGCGAGGTTGACTCAAAGGTATGAAAATTCGTAAAGCGGCATCTTGACTGATTTATATATATGCCACACATATAATGTGTGGCATATATATCTTAGTGTGCAAACGATAAATTCAGAAGGTTAATTTCACCTAATTTATTGTCTGAATAACTACTTCACTACCACAACAGGCAGAGTTTTTAGCTTTCCGTCAATGTTGATATTTATGAAATATGTACAATTGCTTAAGCTGCCTGCATCAATAGTATATGAATTAGTACCGGTATTTATCCTGCCTTCAAACAATTTCAGAACTTCATTCCCCAAATTATCGTATAATTCTATTTCCGCACTTACCGGAATTTCAGCGCAGTTTTCAATTATCAAATTTCCTGACTGAGAGATCGGGTTCCTGTCAACATAAATATTCATATCCTCCGTAAGAATCTTATCATCGACACTTACAGTACCATCCAGCCAATTCAGACACCTGTTTACCAAATCGCGCCTGTCATTTTCTTCAAATATCTGTGGGATAAATCCTAACATAACAACTTTGCTGTCGCCAACTTCTGAGCGAACTGCTGAAATTGAATCAGTTCCTGCATGTTTCAGTATAGGATTGCAATGAGATTTTGTTATCTCAAGCGCAGGCAAGTAATAGGAAATCAGATCGCCTTCAGCGCTAAAACCTTTTGATATGGGATCTCCCGGATATCCGATTAAATTTACCTTGCCATCAGTCTTTTGTCCCTGATGACAATGAGCAATCCATTTATAACCCAGCTTTGACGGCAGCGAGGAACTTTCCGCATTCAGAATATATGGCACACCTGATCCGGTAATAATAAAATCAACACCATTATCGATCAAATTACCGATCTTCTTGGAATCAGCATTCTCCAACGCGCCTTCTTCGCCGCAGCTAATTATGACTTGCTCCAAATCCGGCAGACTATCTATCAAAGCAGCATAATCATCGAAATCCATGCTCAGGAAATCATTTCTGCCAACAGATTTAATATCTTCTTCAAGATCATATACTCCCTGTTCCATATCTCCGTTAACATTTACCTTTTTTATATCTTTTGTTATTACAGTAACTTTTAAAGGATACAATACATTTTCCTCAGCGTCATTATCCTTGAGTATCAAACTCAGATCACCGATTCCTGATTCATCAAATACATTGGCATCAAAAGAAGCTTCTATTGTCTCGTTAGATTCAATTGCTAATACGTCGGAATCAGAAAGATTATTCCCTAAAGTCCATCCACTGGGCGTTCTATCAGATTTAACTATATCAATATCATAAAATTTTTGAACATCACTATTATTGGTGATTTGAATTTCATATTTTCTTCTTTCGGATAATTCAATCGCAGAATACCTTGGATTATCATTTATTATTGTCAGATCGTTATCAACTTTAACTCCTTTACAGCAATTCAGGATATGCCGTAAAAACAAGTTCTCATTAAATTTCTGGACAAGTCCGTATAATTTAATATTATCCATATCCCAATCTTCCTGCTTCTTGATTACGTATGTGTGCCTGTATTTATCCCCTGCTTTTACATTTTGGGGGATAATGTCGTCCGTACCCCACATACCCCCAGCCATATATCGCAGTACATTCATAAAATGATAATCTTTAAGAACCGCAGGTTTATCGTAGTAAGGATGCTCCTTGAATCTGGAATCACCGGAAAAACTATTCCTTTGTTCATAGCCGCTGCCTTCCCCTGTAACATCATCTTCGACAACAAAGACATTAAAATTTACATTACCGGAATAATCAACTGCAAAATCGGCATATATTGCAGCATAGATTTTTTTCGTACTATCATCGTAAGTCCAATATAATTCTACTGACAAAGGCGCTTCTTCGGCAGTTTCCTTTTTGTAGGCATCCTCCCATAACGTTGGGTATAAAGCAAGGACTGTATCAGGGTCTCCCTGCTGGGCATAAGGATTATAAAGAGGTTTGCGATTAACAGCCCCGGAAGGGTAACCTTCAGCATATTTAATTGCAAGAAAAACACTTTCCTGAAACGCCATCGGATCACCATAATGCACCTTCAGTGGGAGCACCTTATCAGGATATTTTTCCGTCAGACTGTCCAGATAAACAGTACCATTCGGACACCATCCGCACCATGTTCCCGTAAAACATTCGACAAGCACATTCTTCTTAACCTGAGCAACGGAATTCTGGGGTAATGCCAAACATGTTAGCAGCATCGCAAGCGTAATAATGGTAAAATACTTTTTCATAAATAACTCCTATTAGTAATATAACACTGATTGTTATGATATATAAAATTAAAGCTTTATTAATCCTCCTTGATTGTTAATCGATTCCCATCCTAAATTTATATATTAATCAAATATACCCTTATTTTTCTTGCCTTATAGTTATAGCTGAAATCTATGATTAACAATTAAAATTTTTCAATTTACTTTATTTAATAAGAATATTCAAATAACAAAAAAGTTACGGAATCGAGTAATTTTTTGAGGAGGCAAAAGGAAATACCTGATTTTCGTCACTATTATTTCAAATAAATTAAAATCTAAATTTCAATTACTGCTCCTTAATAATTAATATTTTATTAATCCCATTCAAATTTATATATTGCGTGCCAATAGAATTACAACTGAGCCTTAAAATTTTAAATGAACCAATGCAAGGGGCAGCATGACAGAAGCGATCAATTCTATCAAAAAAGGCGACGCTAATAAAATTCTGAGATGGGTTGTTTTAATTCTTGTCAGCATAGTAATTGCGGCAAATTATTACGTTTTCGACGCTATGTCCTCGATAAAAGCCGTTATCCAGGAAAATTTAGGATTTACTAATACGGAATACGGAATAATTGTCTCATTTTATTCCTTTCCCAATACCTTCTTCCTTATGGCTGTGCTAGGTGGAATAATTTTGGATAAATGGGGCATCCGCAAGACCGGCTTTATGTTCGTTACATTTTGTGTGCTGGGAGCACTTCTGACAGCTTACGGCGCGTCGAAAAGCTACCAGGAAAGCGAATTCCTCTACAATTTCATGGGCTCATTTCTGAAAGATTATACGCCTGAGCTTAAGATGATGTCTCTTGGAAGGCTTCTGTTCGGTCTCGGCGCGGAAGCGAGTATCGTGGTTGTCAATAAAGTCATGGTAAAATGGTTCAGGGGTAAGGAATTAGCTACGGCTTTTGCAGTGAATATAGCCATAGCAAGAATAGGCACCGCTGCTGCTTTGATATTATCTCCGGTTTTGATAGGATCCGAGTTTGGGTGGAGCAATGCTTTGTGGATAGCTGCAATTTTGATGGCAATTGGCTTACTATTCTTTATCATCTACATGTTTTTTGATAAAAAGCAGGACAAATTCGTAAGCGACAATGATTTCAAGGAGCCTGAAGAAGAGTTCGAATGGAAGGATATATTAGGATTATTTAAAAACAGATCATATATATATGTAATACTTCTTTGCGTAACATTTTATTCGGGTGTATTCCCATTTTTAGCGTATGCGCCTGATTTGCTATATAACAAGTTCGGTTTGAACCTGGCTGACAGCGCCTTCATGAAATGGTTCGTGGGTTTATGGGAAGGTGTATTCGGAGGTCTTAACAAAACTCAGGAGTCCTTGATAATTAGCGGTTTTGTTACATCACTTATTCCCATAGGGACAGTATTTTTTACACCTCTTTTCGGCGCTTATGTTGATAAAAAGGGTAAACGAGCCAGTCTTATGGTCTTAGGCTCATTTTTGTTAATTATAGTCCATCTTACCCTAAGCTTAACGCGGATTACACCTTATTTGCCAATGTTTATACTTGGCATAGCCTTCTCGCTGATTCCAGCAGCAATGTGGCCCGCTGTGGCGTTGATTATCAAAGAAAAAAGTCTGGGAACAGCATACGGTATGATGGCTTCTCTACAGAATCTCGGTTTATGGGCATTCCCCATTCTTGCCGGGAGAATTTTGGATATAACTAATCCGAATGTCACGGAAGCACTTATAAAAAGCGGCGAGGCGTCTTATGACTATACTTACACTGTCCTGATGTTTGCGGCTCTTGGAATTGTGGGCTTATTATTCTCATTCTTACTCATGAAGGAAGACAAAAGTACTCGAAGTTTCGATCTGGAAGCACCCAGCAAATAAAAAAAATAATTTTTATTGATTAATAAATATAAAAATTGTATTTTAATAAATTATCAATAATTAAGATTTTAAATATCTTTCTAAACCTTAAATAGTCCCTAAAATTTATTATAATTAGTTTTCAAACACATTATTGTGTTATCTTAAATTGTATATAAATTACACCTTAAGATAACGTTAGTAATTTATTAATATCTGAAAAACAACATTTCGGATTGTTCTGGCAATGGAACAGCATTGCATATTCTGTCAATTAACAATTTTTTAATTTACTCCGAGATAAATTTATGGCAGCTAAAACTAAATTGAAGAAAGCAGTTGAGACAGCATTAACAGACTATATGGCTCTTGATGAAGAAGAAACCCTATTAGTCCTGTCCGATAAATATCAACGTGATATTGGATATGCTTTGTTTTATGCCGGTCAAAACATCTGCGGCGAAGCTTTTTACCTCGAAATGGAGCCGCGCTCCGAACATGGCGAAGAACCTCCCGAATTAGTATCTGAAGTTATGAAATCCGTTGATGTGGTGATCTGCCCAACTTCTAAATCTATCACTCACACTGAAGCACGAAGAACTGCATCAAATCTTGGTATAAGGGTTGGAACTATGCCCGGAGTTACCGCTGATTCGTTAATACGCTGTATGAGTGCTGATTACAAGAAAATAATTGATGTTACTGAGAATTTCTATAAAGCCGTAAAAGGCGCCGATTTCATTCAGGTAGAAACCGATCTTGGCACTGATATACATTTCGAGACGAAAGGCAGAAAATTCATTAAAAGCACCGGCGTTATGAGAAATATCGGCGAAAGCGGCAATATTCCGTCCGGAGAAGTTTACCTGGCACCTGTTGAGGAAACAGCAAATGGTGTTATCTATTTTGATGCTTCGATTGCGGGCATCGGGTTGTTGGACGAACCAATCAAAGTAAATATCAAAAATGGTTATGCCTCCAGAATTTCAGGTACAAAGACCGGCAAGCGTTTCTCTAAATTGATGAGCGGTGTAGCTAAGGAAGCACGTCAAATAGCTGAATTTGGCATTGGAACTAATTACAAAGCAACAATCTGCGGCGATGTTCTTGAAGATGAAAAAGTGCTGGGGACGGCTCATTTTGCTTTTGGTAATAATATTTCAATGGGAGGAAACATTAATGTTCCTCTGCATTTGGATTGCATCTTTCATAAACCTACTGTTTTAGTTAACGGAAAAGTCGTTATAAAAAAGGGCGAACTTGTTGTTTAATTAAGTCAAGCGAATAATATTACAGCGAATTTAAATAATATGTTATGATAGATAATCTCCAATTTAGCTTAAAGAAATAATTTTGTCCGGTAAAATGCAGCATGATTTTTACCGGATTTTTTTATAGGATTGGTTTTCAGTATTAAACAACTCTGTGGAATTTTTCGTCTTTGATTACAGAATTTTTTTATTGAAATATTAATTCGAACTTATTTAATAAATTGATTTCAGGCGAAAAAAATAGAATGTATAGGTATAAATTGATTAGATTATTATCAGCAATATTGTTAGCTCTATTCTTGATCGCATCCTGCGATACTGACAGCAGCGACGGCGTAGAGAATATTAGTGTAAAAGACACTCTTTCGATAGAGCAGTTGGACTCTATGCGTCAAGCTGAAACCATTGCCAAGCATGATACTTTTCCGAAGATAAATTACAAGAGAGTTTATATAACAGGCTGGAAACATGTTAAAGAAATCAAAGAGAAATATTCCAGCAAAACGGATAAAAACAATAAATACAAAGTCCTTAAAACATTAAACCGCAAGGAAATGCGCTTTTTCGACAGGGGGGATACCATCGTCGTACCTGATACAATCGCAGATGACATGCTTTACTACTCAATTTTCCCTCAATACTATTGGGAAGCAAGAAAAATTCCAAAACTGATCATGGTTTCCAACGCTTATCAAGCGTATGCCTGCTATGAATACGGCAAGCAGGTACGTTTTGCAGCTTCCAACACAGGCAAGGAAAGAACCCCGACCTATCCCGGCAGGTATGCCCTATCCTGGAAAGAACGAGAACACCTTTCCTCGCTGGATAGCAACTGGGTAATGCCCTACACCTGGAATTTTCATGCTTACGCCGGAAGCGCTTTTCATCAATTTGTCATGCCTGGTCGACCGGTGTCACATTCTTGCTGCCGCCAGTTTATGGATGATGCCAGATGGCTTTACTACTGGGGTGAAGGCGACAAGTATGATTCAAACGGAAGACGAATAGACTATTCCGGCACTCCGGTAATCATTACCGATATTTTTAATTTTGATCGCAAACGATTCGGTCCCTGGCTCGATCTTAAATCAAATAAAGACACTATTCTCGAACTTCCCGAAAAACCAATGGAAATCGAAATGGCACTCATTCCATGGTGTCAGATTCCGGGCGGTTCAAAATTATCAATCCCGAACCGTGAAAGATATATCCATGCTGAAGATACTCTGCGTGCCCGTGGTATAATCGATAAGGACGTAAGGTTGATACATACAAAAAACTACAATGAAGAAAGAAGAAAGAAAGAAAAATTAGCCAAGAAAAAAGAAGAAGAAAGAAAACAAAAGGAACTCGAAGAAAAGCTCAGAAAATATCTTGAAGACTATGATTTCAAAAAAGAAACTAATATTAACAGCCGTAAAATCAGAGAAGAAAACAATGAATCCGGCTCAAATTCCGGGGAAAAACCTGATAATTCTAAAGAAAATATGAACAACGAAAAATCCGTCAAAGAAGAATCTAAAAAAGTACCTGAATAAAGACGGAGCATAATTGAAAGCCTGGAAAGCGGAATTATTCCTACTATTGGTAACTTTCATATGGGGAGGCACCTTTCTGTTCACTAAAATCGGAATAAATGACTGCCCCCCGTCGTTGTATGTCATTTTACGTTTCTCTATTGCATTTACAATTTCATTCATCCTTTTTGGTAAAAACCTTTTGCAGGTAAATAAAAAGGTATTTATTCAAGGCATAATTCTTGGCTTATTCTTTGGCGGTGGCTTTGTATTCCAGACTTACGGATTGAAATATACCGAGATCACTAAATCCGCATTTATTACAGGCTTGGCAGTAGTTCTAACGCCTTTTGTTTACTGGTTTGTCGAACGTAAAACTGTCAAAATCTGGTCTAGAATAGGTGTTTTTGTTGCTGCAATAGGCTTGTGGCTTTTTACGCGCCCGGACTTTGGCGAAGTGAATTTCGGCGATTTCCTCACATTATGTTCGACTATCTTCTGGGCGCTTTATATCACATACATGGACGTTTTCACCCGCGGCACCAATTCATTTAAGCTAACATCTCAATTGGTAATGCTTCAATTTACAGGCGCGATGCCAGTTTTTCTGGCTATGTTCTTTATATTTGACTTTAATGGATTTTATTTCAATTTATCCGGTAATTTGCTGCTATCACTTGCTTATAACAGCATAATGGCTTCATTTTTACTCACTTTCATCCACACAAATTTCCAAAAATATACCAATCCCGTCAAAGCTGCTTTAATATTCTCTCTGGAGCCGATATTAGCCAGCTTTTTCGCAATAATTTTCATGGGCGAAATTCTCACCGGCAGGGAATATCTTGGTGCATTGGTCTTGTTTATGGGTGTTCTTACTTCCGAGGCAGGCAGCTTCATCACAGATTATTTAAATAAGCTTCGCAATAAAAGTACAGCAAAGATAAAATGAGCTTTCGGTTTTTTATATCTAATGAACAATCATAAGAGGTTTATGGAAAATATTAAATTTAGTTCTGATCAATAAAATGTAGAATCCCGAAGAAATATCCTGAGTGGATAATTTTATCTTGGATACATTGGAATTTTTATTCGTAATTATTTTATCCCATGAAAGTTGTTGCCGTTTCCCGTGAATATCGCATAGCATTAATTTTAAATCATTTTCATCAATATTTTCAATTATTATCTCGGCTGCATCTTCAACAGGATTAGGATAAATATTAACATATTCAGGCTCTATCCTTTCTACCCTTCTGAAATCCCCAAAGCAAACCCCCTCAATCAATAAATTACCATCAACAGTTTTGGGGATAACATCATCATTATTCGTCCATTTAAATTCGGTTATTTTTAGCGGATTTTCATCTTTTGCTCCTAAAAGCACCATACCTGAGAGTTTCGCTATTATCTTTTCTTTGGGACTTATTTCAACAGAGTCACCAGTTATCCTGATCACCCTTTTATAATTAATAATACTTCCAATAGGCTGCTTATCCGGTTCATACGCTGAAGCATCGAACCTTATCTCAGCTTCGAAATCCAGCACCAGCGTAGTATCATAATCAAATCTTGCTTTCAGCGGTATCACAAAGTTGGGATTGCCTGGAATCGATGAAGTATCAGGCAGAGTTGTTATTGTAAAGATCTCCAGTTTTGCTATACCGAACACCGGCATTTTTATTATCGTATCACACGGTTCGCTTATACTTACTATGATTGTATCAGCAAATTCACCATTAATATCAGGGCTGAAAGTACATTTAATATTTAGAATATCATCTTTTTTAATCTCAACGGGAGAACTGGGGGTGGGATCTACACTATGTTTATCGCCTTTCATCATTTCAACCGATTTAACAACTACATCATCGCCATTATTAGTTAGTTCAATGTTCAAATCCTTGCTGGTATTATTCAAAATAATATCATAGTCAAGGTTTTTCATACCGCTGATATCTATGTCATAATATCGAGTGTTTCGGTGTTTTCCTGGGAAAAGCAATACATAGAAAATAAAAGAAATAAGACGACTATTTTGATTATTTTCCAGTTCATAAGAATCCCCGGCTTTGTAAATTAACTATTAATCATTATAAGAAAATTTTTGTTTGTAATCAAGTTTTTAATCTAATTAACACATAAACTACTAAAAAGTAACAATTAATTTACACACATCCGTTAATAATTTGAAAATAATTCTATTAAATGTAAATTATCATAATACTTAATTTAATTGGAAGAATAATATGTTAATAAATTATAAAAAGAAGAAGCAGTTGAAGACTCTGCCCGATTATAGATTTCTGGGCTGTCCATTGACAAAAAATAATACGCCATGGTGCTTTGCGCTTTGTGAACCGGATAATGAAGGTATCGGCGAATGCGGACGCACAGCGCCACATTCGATGAAAAGCAGGATTCAGAAAGGGATAGATGATTACAAAATGAGCAAAGAGTTTAAATCTCAATTTACAAAAGAATTGAACGTAATCAGCGAAAACAACTAATAATCATAAATTTAAAATCAAATTAAGGTGCGAAAATGGAAAAGATGACCGTCCGCGGCGCTCTTGAGATTGCTGTTAAAACCGAACAACTCGGCGACAAATTCTATACCGAACTGGCAAACCGCTATAGCGGCAACCCCAAATTGCAGGAAATGTTCGAATTCCTCGCAAAGGACGAAACCGAACATGAAAAGCAGTTCAAAGCTCTGCTCGAAAATTACAAAGATGATGACACACCACTTAGTCAGGAAGACACAGAATACTTACAGGCTGTTGATCTGTCTAAATTCTTCAAATATATGGAAGATCTAGGCGAAGATCTAACACCTAAGGATGTCCTGAAATTAGCTTACAGAGTAGAGAAGGAAGCTGTTCTTTTCTTCTCTGGGATAAGAGATGCTATAGGCGGCAATCCTGAACTGGAAGCTATCATCAAAATGGAAAAACAACACATGAGCAAGGTTATGAAGTATTTGGTCGAGGATAGTAAATTCCGGGGAATTGAGGATGAATGGGTTTAGTTTTATTCTTAAACTATATTTAAGTGTTTTTTTTATCTTAAAAGATTTGATTTAAACAAATAAATTAGTAACTTGTAGTTAACAATCTACTTAAGTGTTTAGTTATTAGGAAGGTTGAACAGTGCATCAGTATGTAAGTTGCAATTTTTAATTTCAACCATGGGAAACATAATCTCATAAGATGCGTAAAAAACTTTATAAGCATTACTAAAAATATATTTAAATATACGATGCAATTACCCAAACAAATAAGTCCATGTCCAATAAAAGATGCAATTCTGGAAATACGTTTTACTTCCCAAATTCATCCAAATGCTGTTTTTGGAGTAATTTATCATAAATTGCAATCTGAATTAAGCAAAGTAGAGAACTTGCCTATTCTTCAGTTACCGGAAGATATCAGATCAAAAGATCCGAATTTGCATTTTAAACCTTATTACAGAATGTCAGGTAATGGGTATATAGTTCAAATTGGACCTGATGTCATTTCTATTAATTCTTATCCCGAATATTTAGGCTGGGAGAAATATTCAAAAATTATATTTCATATTCTTGAAAACATTGAGGAATTGGGTATAGTTGAAAGTATTCTTAGAGTAGGTATTCGATATATTAACTTTTTTTCGGAGGATATCTTTAATCATATCAATTTAAATATAAATTTTGGGAATGAGATTTTAGATAATAAGAATACAGTTGTTAGAACAGATATTGAAGATGAAGAGTTCATAAGTACTTTACAGATAACCAATAATGCTAATATCAACAATACGTCCGGCTCAATAATTGATATTGATACTTTTAAGGAAACTGAATTGTCAGAATTTTTTAAAATAAAAGAAGAATTAATAAATAAGGCACATTTAACGGAAAAATATTTGTTTTTTAAACTATTAAAAGAAGATTATATTAAAGCATTAAATCCGGTTTATTAATTATAAGGCTACTAATATGAGTACCAATACAAATAGTACTATAAAAAATATGATAGTTTTCATATCATTAAGTTCAAGTGTTTTAGCATTACCTTATGATTTCACAGAAAATTCTGTTTCTGAGATAAGTCATATCAATGACTCACAAACAGCTATAGAAAATTGGCAAGCAAATGCGTTTAATCATTCTTCTGATTATATCATAGATGCTGGGGATTCTGAAAAAATACGTATTATCATAGATTTCTCTAAGAAGATATTGCGGAATTCAAAAGATATGGATAGTGAGTTTATTGACATAGTAAATGAGAACTTTTGGGATTTAATATGAGGTTTGAAGATTTTAAGATTTATTTGCCAAAGTATTTATCAGCCAAATCAACAAAAGAATTATTCGAAGGACTAAAGGATTTTCCTGAAAATATAGATGCAAGAGTCTATACGAGATATCTATCGGATTCCAATGTTATTTATCAAGGTGATGGCATTCAAAATCTATTAGTGTTAAATCTTCCATCAACAAAAATAGATACTGCCCCAAGCGTAATTTTATCAAATACCTGTGATATGGATTTGTCTCATGAAAGAAATTATAGTGCACAAATAGTTTATTCGCCAATATTCAATTTAAATAAATATAGAAACAAATTACTTAATAAATCTGGTAAAACGGAAGATCAAATAGATTCTCACATTTTGTCGATCAAGAAACAAATGATAACACAAATCTTTTATTTGCCGGAATATGAAAACATACTTGATGAATCTATTGTATTCTTCGATCGTGTCTATAATCTTCCAAATGCTTATATTGATAGAAACAATTTAAATGAAACGAGATTATTCACTTTGAGTGATTATGGCTTTTATTTGTTTTTGTTAAAATTATCAGTCCACTTTACCAGGATACAGGACAGTGTAGAAAGGAAAAGTTTAAATATGTAAAAATTATTTCAATAGATTTATAATTATTGCTGCCAGAATCAATTCTATAAAAAGCTTAGATAAAACAATGCTGCCACATTGTCACCATATCCCCGCCATAAAGACATGCGCTTTTCTTCAATTTTGTCATGCTTAAAATTTCCTTCTGACAGATCATTCAAAAATCCTGCAAATATAGCAGGAAATTGAATCTGGCACGCTTTTTCTATGTGCATGTACCAGAATAGTTTTTTGACAAAAGTATGATTAAAAAATCAGGAGATAAATTATGACATTAGTAAGATTTGATCCGTATCGCGGTTTCGAAAGCCTTACCCGCAAAATGAACAAGGTCATGAACGAGTTCGAAAAAGGCTTTACGCTGGAAACAGGTGGTTTCAATCCACGTGTGGACATAACCGAAGACGATACCAATGTCTATCTGCATGCCGAAGTTCCCGGCATGGAAAAAGATGAAGTCAAGGTCAATGTGAACGAAGAAAGAATGTTGACTATCAAAGGCGAAAAGAAAAAGCAGGAAAAAGAAGACGAGCTAACATACATCAGAAATGAAAGGCAGTTCGGCGATTTTTCAAGATCGTTCCTGCTGCCCGAGAATACGGACCTTGAAAATATTAAGGCAAAATTCGATTACGGAGTACTGGAAGTGACAATCCCGAAGAAAGAACCCGAAAAACCAAAGGAATTTAACGTGGAAATTTCTTAGATACACGCCCACCCGCTGCCGGTCGAAAGATCGGCAGCGGGTGAAACAGGGATATTTTGAAAACAGATAAAGGAGTAAATAATGCCAACATTCAGATTCGATCCGTCAAAAGGCTTTGAGAGCATCGGACGAAAAATGAGCGAAATTGCAGGAGACATTGAATCAGGTATAGATTTTGAAATCGGCGGCTATACGCCACGAGTTGATATTAATGAAGATGATAACGGAGTATATTTCTTCGCCGAATTACCCGGCGTTAAGAAAGAAAATGTGAAAGTTTCCGTTAGCGTGGACAATGTCCTCACGATAAAAGGCGAAAAATTCCAGGAAGATGAAAATAAGGAACGCGATCATGTCCGCAGCGAGCGCAAGTTCGGTAATTTCAAGCGCTCGTTCATGCTGCCGGACAATGTGAGTAAGGAAAGCATCAAGGCTAATTTCCAGGATAGTGTTTTGAGAATTCAATTGGAAAAAGCCGAACCTGAAAAACCAAAAGAATATGAAGTTAATATTTCATAGTTCGAAATCAAGCATAATCAGAAACTTAGTTAATTATTATTTAAAATAGATATATAAAGGAGTTAATTATGACATTAGTAAGCAATTATCCCGGAAGAGAATTCGGTCTGATGAACAGGGAAATGAACAGATTGAGAAATAGATACCGCAATCGCAATATCGGAAGACCCGAACAGAGCGAATTCGTGCCGAAAGTTGACATCTACGAAGATGAAAACAACGTCTATTTCGATGTGGAAGTTCCCGGAATTCCGAAAGATCATATAAAAGTTAGAGTCACTGATGAAAATGTACTTTCGATTTCCGGCGAGAAGAAATTCGACGAGGATAAGAATATAAATCTGTGCTGCCGCAGCGAAAGAAGATTCGGCAGCTTTTCAAGGCAGTTTCAAATACCGGATAACCTCGAAACTGATAAAATCGAGGCAAAATACAATAACGGCGTGCTGAAACTGGTTTTACCAAAAGTGAAAGAGGAAGAACCGGAAGAAAAAGAGATTGCAATAAGTTAAATCAGGAAAGGCAAATAACACCATAAGTAGTCAAACTAAATATTAGATATTATGAAAAGCGGATACAAGGAGGTTAATCCTTCTTGTATTCGCCTTATGTATGAAAGAAAAAAAATTCAAAGTAGTCAAGTTAAATAAAATCAAAAAGGAGGTAATAATATGGGTAAGATAATAGGAATAGACCTTGGAACGACGAATTCGGTAGTAGCAGTAATGGAAGGTTCGAATCCAACGGTCATAACAAACCCGGAAGGCAACCGAACGACACCGTCCATGGTTGGCTTTGCGAAGAACGGCGAACGTCTTGTCGGTCAGGCAGCAAAGCGCCAGGCGATCACTAATCCGAACAACACGGTATATTCGATAAAGAGATTCATGGGACGCCGTCCCGATGAAGTTGATGAAGAAAGCGGTATGGTGCCGTTCGAAACGGTTCCGTCCGATGATGGCAATACTGTCAGAGTGAAAATTAATGACAGAGTATATTCACCGCCGGAGATTTCCGCTATGGTGCTTCAGAAGATGAAGCAGACTGCGGAAGAATATCTCGGCACCAAGGTTGATGAAGCAGTCATCACTGTGCCTGCATACTTCAACGACTCGCAGCGCCAGGCAACCAAAGACGCCGGTGAAATTGCAGGATTGAATGTCCGCAGGATTATCAACGAACCTACGGCTGCTTCTCTGGCTTATGGTCTCGATAAGAAGGGACAGAACATGACAGTAGCAGTCTATGACCTCGGCGGCGGAACATTCGATATTTCGATACTCGAGATTGGCGAAGGCGTTTTCGAAGTGAAATCGACGCGCGGTGACACTCACCTTGGCGGCGATAACTTCGACCAGCGGCTGATAGACTACCTCGCAGACGAATTCAAGAAGCAGGAAGGTATAGATGTGCGTCAGGACGCAATGGCTCTGCAAAGACTGCGCGAAGCCGCAGAAAAAGCCAAGACCGAATTGTCACAGATGATGCAGACTGATATAAATCTGCCATTCATCACTGCAACACAGGATGGTCCGAAGCACTTCAATATGACAGTTACAAGAGCGAAGTTCGAATCTCTCTGTAACGACCTATTCGAGAAGACACGCGAACCTGTCGAGCAGGCATTGAAAGATGCCAATATTTCACCTAATGACGTGAATGAAGTTATTCTTGTTGGCGGTTCGACGAGAATTCCGAAGATACAGGAGATCGTCAAGAATGTCTTCGGTAAGGATCCGTCCAAAGGCGTCAATCCTGATGAAGTTGTCGCAATTGGTGCAGCAATTCAGGCAGGCGTTCTCGGCGGAGACGTTGAAGACGTGCTGCTGCTGGACGTAACGCCGCTGACTCTCGGTATAGAAACTCTCGGCGGAGTGATGACGCCGATGATACCGGCAAATACCACTATACCGACGAAGAAAACGGAGACGTTCTCGACTGCATCGGATAATCAGCCGTCGGTAGAGGTGCACGTCCTTCAGGGCGAGCGTCCGACAGCTAAGGATAACCGCTCACTCGGACGATTCCACCTTGACGGGATACCGCCTGCGCCGCGCGGAGTGCCGCAGATCGAAGTTACATTCGACATTGACGCAAACGGCATTCTGAATGTGTCCGCTTCTGACAAAGCTTCCGGCAAACAGCAGAATATTCGTATCGAGTCCTCAAGCGGTTTGTCCAAGGAAGAAGTAGAAAAGATGAAGACCGAAGCTAAGGAACATGAAGCTGAAGATAAGAAACGTAAAGAAGAAATCGAGAAGCGCAATCAGGCGGACAACCTGATCTATACAACCGACAAGCAGCTTAATGAGATGGGCGATAAGATACCGCAAGAGCAGAAGCAGCAGATCGAAGAAGCTAAGAACCGCCTGTCCAATGCTATGAAGGATAATCCTGACGACCTTCAGGCAGCTATTGACAACCTCAATAATGTCTGGAGCCAGGCTTCACAGCATATTTACCAGGGACAGCAGCAGGGCGCACCCGGCGCCGAACAGCAGGGCGCACCCGGCGGCGGTCAGCAGCAAGCAGGCGGCGGACAACATAAGGACGAGAACGTCGAAGAAGCCGACTACACCGTAGTCGATGATGAGAATGAGAAAAACAAGAACCGGAATAATCAATAATTAAAGATAAATATTGATTGAGATGTTGCAAAAAGCCGCCCGAGAGGGCGGCTTTTTTTGGAATAACACAAAAAAAGCGGAACCCAAACTAAATTGAGTCCCGCTTAATTCTATAATAAATCTTACAGCTTACTTCTGCACAACTATTTTCTTAGTCGCTGTGAAGTGCTCGGACTTCATCTTG
>CAZXYS010000055.1:0-21644 GCA_964645005.1 uncultured Hyphomicrobiales bacterium
CATATTTGAAGAATTGCGGATCGACATTGGTCTTTGGCGACATGATAGCATCCATAGAAAGGTCATCATCCCATGCAACTATGAAAGCATTCCTTTTTGCTCTGGGAGTACCTTCCATGAAGGCGTAAGCTTTATAAGTACCACCTCGATCAGCTTTGAATGTTCCGTCTCCGTAAGGTGATTTAGGATAGGAAAAATCGCCTTCGGAATGCTGAATCGTGTACTCTTTACCTGCGCCGCCAACATCAATCCATTTATCTGTGGATGGATATTCATTTAGTCCTCTGTATTTAATTGATTCGGAGGGCATTGGACCGAAGATATAAAATTCCGCTGTACTTCCGGCTTTGGGGCTGCCGGGGAAAATTATACTCGGCTTTTTGAAGTAAACGTCTTCACCATCATAATCCCTTGTTTCGCCGTTATATTCTTCACCGGCGAAGAGGATATCGCCATCGGAAGGATAGGTGTCTTTTACGCCGCTGGTTACCTGCACTAAATAATCATAGGCATGCCCACGAGCATAATTATAGCAGCGATTTCCCCAAGACCAGTAATATGCTATTACACATGGACGATGCCTGTTCCTGTAGTCTTCATCCACAATGACTCTCATACGAAACTTACCGGTAACATCAGCGGGAACCATCAAAGGATCGCCTCTGCTGTGACCGGCTTCGGAATACATGTATTCACTAAAGGTTCTTTCTCTGTTGCGTCCAGCGCGGTATGTGCGGTGAGCAAGTATAGATTCTCTATATTCGTCGTTTCTGAATATGCCGTCTTTGTTCCAGTCAATGTACACTCTGTCATAATAATCGTCCCATGAATAACGGCAGCGTTTATCAATTCGAATGCTGAACTGTTGACCGGGAGTTAGTTTAACAATCTCATCTTCAAAGAATTTGTAGCAATTAACACGCCTTGGTGAATGCAACAATTTTGTTTGCCCCCCTTGGGTTATTTCGATTTCCTTTATCCAGGCTCTGTAGCCATAGCAACGGTCGTATGTGCATCCTTTCGGATAAGGGATGCAGTAGTTGTCCGGCTGAGCTGCCGCTTCTTTCACTGTTGTCAAGCCAAAAGCAGTGAACAACAATGAAAAAATTATTGATGATAAAATCCTTATGTTCTTTTTCATAATGGACCTCGTTTTTATGATACAAAAAACTATTTTATGAAATCCTTACTCATTTCATATCTATTTTTGATTTAAAGTAAATTAGGTTAAATTTATATATTTTTTTGCATTAAGCGCTGTCTGCACAATCAACTTTTTCAATGAACTAGAAGAAAAAAATCATTATTTGTAATTTTAACTACTATAATAACACACAATAGACAATTTTGTTACACTAAAATAGTAAATTTATCTATATTTTTTTGATATTATTTTCTATATGTTATTAGAAGTATTTTTTATTTCAGGTAGTTATATTAATAGAAAATTTCTATATTTTTTTAAAAAAAAATAATGTTTTTGCTGGGATATTTGCATTATTAATCAAAAATCCACGAAATTTGCCAGGTGTTCGGCATCGGTAAGGTGAACCAGAACTTTATCATCGACCAGTTCTTTTACAGCCTGTTTTGCGGTGGATATTTTCAAGTTGTGTTTATAGGCGAAATGCCAGATATCTATTGGCTCTACGGATATTTCAAGCGCCAGAAGCTGGGCTGCTGTTAATAGTTTGTTGTCTCTGAATTTTTCTTTTGCGGATTCGACCATCAACTTCGATTCTTCATCGACCATGTGGGAGGAGGTAAAGAAATAATTATCATTTTCTAACAGGTCGCATATAGGAAATCCACGACCGTTATCTTTGACAAGTTTCGGCAGGAAAGATATGCCAACCACGTAAGGTTCTTCGCCTTCAGTGTTCCAAAGGTCATCCCAGATGCCGGGATCGGCTTCCCGGAGCCATTCGAAGAATTCTATCTCTTTGCGGGGCAGCTTCATCATGGTTGATGCTGCAAGAACATAGGATATATCTTCAGCTTGCTTTTTGTCAATCTGCTGGAATATCTCTTCGGGGAACTCAATATATTTTTCATTGTCTGCTTTTTCAAGACACCACTGTTTTAATTCTTTGTCATTCATAATTTTAGAGCTAATATAATACAAAAATACAATTTCAGATAAGGGGTCTCAAAAGTCGTTTTTGACTATCCTTAGACTCCGCTCCGTGAAAAATCTAAAAGAACGTAAATTATTATATCTTAATATGTTACAAAATACATTAGTTGCTATACTAATTTATTTCCAGCATTTTGCAATATTCAATACTCTCTTTATTTTATACAAAACGCTATTAATAGGTTAAGTAACTAATTTCGCTAATGAATATTTTTCAGCTTGTTAATTTTTTTTACCCGGAAAATTCATTATAACAATTCCCTCCTCCCTAAATCCCTTCTCCCAAGTGGAGAAGGGACTTTCAGTGTAAAAAGAAATTCTTACGCCCTTCTCCCGGCGGGAGAAGGGCTGGAGATGAGGGGGAATAAGAGATTGTTCATGTTCTTTAATGCAAAATTTGGGTTCAATTATCCCGGATTTTTCATTAAATATGTACATTTATTTGTAATCTCTTGCAACAGCATGCTTTAGCTTGCTGGTTTTTCGAAGTTTTCCAGTTCCTTTGCAAAGTGCTAAAGCACTTTGTTGCTAATATTTATGAGCAAAACCAAATTTTCCAATGCAAAAAGTGGGTTAAAAGCAACTTTAGCCCTTAATCTTTAACCTGCTGACAATACCAACTCAAATTAGAATCAGCAATTAACCTAATCAAGGGGTCAAAGGTCCATCTCAAGCACGACCGGACAATGATCCGAGCCCTCTTCTTCAGGCTGCTGCACTGCATTTTTCACATATTGCGAAAGGTCTTCTGTGACGAAATTATAGTCAATCCGCCAGCCGACGTTATTCTCTCGGGCTCTGCCGCGCCAGCTCCACCAGATGTAGTGTCCGCTTTCCTTAGTGAACATGCGGAAAGTGTCCACATAGCCGAGTTTCACTATCCAGTCCAGCTTCTCCCGCTCGACGGGCATAAAGCCGGAAGTTTCCACATTCTCTTTCGGGCGCGCCAGGTCGATTTCTTTGTGAGCAGTATTATAATCTCCGGAAACAATGAGCTTTCTTCCCTGTTTCCTCAACTTTTCCGCATAATTGAAGAATGCATCGTAAAAATCCAATTTGAAGTTGAGCCGCTCGGAATCGGCGTACCCCTTCGGGAAGTAAACATTCATCAGCACGAAATTGCCGAAATCCGTTTCCACTAACCGCCCTTCCTGATCGAACCTGTCCACGCCAAATTTATAATTCACCTTCTCCGGCTTATGCTTGGTGAATGTCGCAACGCCGCTATAACCCTTCTTCACCTCGCTGGAATGATAGAACGCCTCATAGCCCACCGGCTGGCGCAATTCTTCATTGATTTGCTCTACATGCGCTTTTGTTTCCTGCAGGCAGATTATATCGGGGTCTTCCCGCCGGATATAATCGAAAAGCTTGTTATCCTGCGTTATTTTATCATACTTTTTCTTTTTATTCTGCCCGGTTATCGCTCTATAGCCGTTAATGTTCCATGTAATAATTTTCATAAGAATTTTCTTGATAAGTATTAAAATTAAAGGCTGCAAAATAACAAATTAACTGCTGATTTCATATTCAGTTCCGATCTCGGGTATTCGTACATTCGTCTGGGGAAGATTCTCTTTGGCGAACAGAGCCAGATTCTCGCAGGCATCCGTATCGCCGTGAACCGCGAACAGGTCTTTTGGCTTCACTGTTATGATATAATCCTGCAAATCCTCTTTTCGCGCATGGGAAGTGAATCTGAAATGCTCAACTTGACAAGCCCGCTTCATCTTCTTCCCGGCGAAGGAAAATTCTTTTCCTCGCTCGGAACGCAGCAGGTCATGTCCCGGCGTCTCCTGATCGACGTACCCGACAAATGCAATACCGTAATTATTCCTCATAAACCACGATTTCGCCAGATTGAACGAGAGCGTCCCTTTATTCATCATCCCGCTCTGGACAACCACCATCGCCGGCTCTTTAAGTAATTAATATACTATTCGAATACTATCATTTTCGTAGTTTCGGTGAAGCTCTCTCCAACAACTTTAATAATATAAATTCCTCCGGCCATATTCGAGGCGTCGATCGGGAAATTATGGAAACCGGCCGGGAGTATGCCGCTGTACAGATTGATAATTTCGCTGCCAAGAGCATCGTAAATCTTAATATTTACATTTTCTTCGCTTTGCAGTTGAAGGCCGAAAGTTGCCGTTTCTTCCACAGGATTGGGCAATACATTGCTCAGAATTTTGCCCGGTGCCTGGTCGTAAGAGATAACTTTCCAGTCTTTCTCTTTGGGCTGGGGAAAGAGATTTTCGCCGGGGTAGAAAAAGCCGCTGACGAGCCCGTCGAAATCCATGTACCTGTCATTCAGGAAATCGTACACTTGCTGCGGATTCTTGCTGCCGCTCATGTCGAAGAATTCGTTGTAAAGCATCAGGTCGGCTATCTTTCCGCCAAAGTGATGCGAATATGTCTCGCCGGTCGAGAAGTTATGGAATCGTGTTCGCGCCGCGCCGCCAACACCTGAAAGATCGTTTTCTTTTGTCAGCCCTCTGAAATCTACCAAAGGTGAAGCCGCAACAGGAATATTTCCGCTGCGGGTATTCACTATCGCGCGGAAACGCTTCGTAGCGGCATTGTATTCCAAATTGGCAAGATATACTTCTTCCGGATCCAAGGGGTACAGATCGGAGCCGTCTGCCGGGTCGAAGACAAGAAATCTCTGCTCGAAACGGTTCCACATGCCAAAGCAAAGCTTGCCGTTCGAAATGTACATGTTCATACCCGAGAGCGGCCCGCCTGTTTCGAATATAACCTGGTTCCCATTGGAATAATATGGAAGTTCTTCTCCGGAGTCATCTATTTTTGTCCCGGTCTGGAATACTATAAATAATGATTTGTCTTCGGCCACAGGCGACCATCTGTCCGCATGGCCGGAAGTTATCTCCTGATGATACGGACAGGCAAGTATATCCGACAATCCGTAACCCGTAAGAGTATAATCCAACACGAACTCAACTCCCGGCGATCCGTGGATTCCATTTGATTCATTTCTATACTGAGGTATCCTCTTGTTGTCTGCTATTGTTGCATCCTCCTGCGCGGGGACTGGCGCCGAATCTTCCCATAAATCAACAGGATCGCCATTGTCCATACCCTGAAGGCTGTGAGGGTTGAGCCAAAGTGCGAGGTCGTCGGCATAAGGCGGATCGATTGGTTCTTCGCCAGTGTCGTTGTATATCCAGGTTTCGTCGTCTTTGCCGGCAAGGCTCGATTCGGCATCGCCTCCGAAAAGAAGCGCCATGTAGCCGCCGAGGTAAGCCATTGCATGTATTTGTCGTGCCGATGGGTGGGGCGGATAGGGATTGATCGTCCATGCATTGTCGCTGAGGTCGAACACCCATGTATCATCTTCGAATCCAAGAGCGCTGTTCCCGCCAAACATGAGAACCATGTCCTCGCCTATGTATGCCATATCAAGGCGTTTTCTTGCTGATGGCAATGGAGACGGGGGATTTGGATTTTGCCACTGACCGCTTGTCTTATCGAAAAGCCATGTATCATTATAATCGTTTAGCAATGTTCCGCCGCCGAACATCAATGCTTTGCCATAGTCTATTCGTGCCATTGCCTGGCGGAACCTATTTGCAGGCTTCGGGCCCGATAAAGCCGTTTCCGTCCATTTATTCTCGCTCAGATCGAATATCCAGGTGTCATTCCGGAACTGCAGCACACCGCTGCCGCCGAACATCAGAACCTGATCGTCACCGAGATATGCCATTGAATGGTAGAACCTTTTGACAGGCAATCCCGTGACCGGATTAAGTTTGGTCCATGTCAGGTCGCTCAGGTCGAAGAGCCATGTTTCATTATCAAATAAATTATCATCGACGCCGCCAAAGAGAAGAACACGGTCTTTGCCGATATATGCCATATCCGTCTTATATCTTGGCGATGGTACGGCTGTGTTGATCAGCGGTGTCAGATTAGTCCATTTATTCATGCTTTTATCATATAACCATGTTTCATTGTTCAGGGCATCCCATCCGCCGAACATCAAAACCTTGTCGCCGCCGATATATGACATTACATGCCCGAAACGAGCGCTGGGACTGGTTGCGGGAAATTTTTGCGTCCAGGGCCCTTGGGGCGCAGTGCCTTGAATATAATGCAATGTTATTTCAACTTTCTTAACGAAAAGTTTCTCTGGCCCCAGCTTCCAGGGCTTTATAACATCGAATGCATTGATTCCGCCGTAGATATATTCCGGCAGGCCGCCGGGATCGCTTTTTGACAGAGAATGAGCGCTACAGTCATCGCATTTGCAAGTCCCGGAAAACTGGCTTTCATTTATGAGCGAATTGTTTAACTCAAAACGGAAAGGGACGGTGCCGGGGTATTTTCTTATTATCCAATTCCCGTTCACTTTTTCAGGTGCGCCCCATGCACATGCAGTTCCATATAATGTCACATCGATCCCTGTAACAATATTACCCATAGGTACCGGATCGTTGAACATTTTGGTATCTCTTGAAAACATTGACGAGAAACTCGTATAACCACTATGCCCGTCGCCGGGACACAGGCAATCCTCCTGATAGGACTTATCATAATGAATGACAAAACTTATCTGGCCTGATTCGGCAACGCTTATTATAAGAATAATCATTAGTAAGATAAAAGCGTAAATTCTCTTCATATTCTAATCCTTTTACTACAGATACATTTTACTATTCATAACAAAAATAAGAAATACAAAATTCTTTGTAAATACCATGAATCCGGTATTTTATAAAAATACCGGAAACTACGTATTTCTCTACGTATTTTCCCGTAGATGAAAATATGGGCAACAAAAAAAACTCCCAGAGGTTCGATACCTTCGGGAGCTTTATAATTTACTCTGAACCGATGATTATAATCGTCAGTTCAACTTTAATTATCAATTACTTGCTGAGAATGACCTTGCCGCTCTTGACAAAGCCGTCGCCTGTGGCGCAAAAGATGTACATACCGTTGACGAGGTCAGTGCCGTCGATCGTGAAATCGTAGATGCCTTCGCCGAGGCTGCCCTTGTATATATTGAGCACTTTGTTGCCCATGTTGTCGAACACTTAGATCGTCACATTTTGCGATTCGGGAATGTTCAGACTGAATTCAGTAGTATTAACGAACGGATTCGGATAAGCTTCACTGAGCTGCGCTTGGCTCATATCGTACAGAACTCTGTCATAAACTTTCCATTCGCCCTGCTTGGGAGAGCTCCGGTTGATGGATAAATAAAGTTTGTACCGTATCTGTCGTTCAAATATCCATAAACATTCGAAACTTCTGAAAGATTGAAAAACTTGGAATCATAAAGAAGGACATCACCGACAGCGCCGCCAAAATAATCCGAATATGTCTCTCCTGTGCTATAGTCATGGTATCGGGTACGGTATGCGCCACCTACACCTGAATAATCGTTCGGATAGTTGGCATCTTTTGTTAATCCGCTCAGTGTGACAAAAACAAGTGTTCATGGGAGTGTCACATTGAACTGAGTCGAACTAAGACTACAATTCCTTACTTTTGAGTTACCCTCTAAGGCTGCTCTTATCCTTCTTCTTCTTGCTTCTTCTTATAATTTTCAACCAATTCCTGCTGCACATTGGGCGGAACCGTTTCATAGCCCATAAATTCCGAGTTGAATGTTGCGCGCGCCTGAGTCATTGATCTCAGCGCAGTTGCATACTTATCCAACTCTGCGAGAGGCATTTTCGCCTTGATAGTCTGGTATTGCCCTTCCGCGTCGATACCCTGTATAACGCCGCGGCGCGCCGGCAGATCGCTCATGACGTCGCCAACGTGCTCTTCGGGACATCTAATGCTGACATTGTAAATCGGCTCGAGCAGCTTCGGCGAGGCATTCGTAAAGCATTCGCGGAATACCATCATACCTGCCGTCTTGAAGGCTGCTTCATTAGAATCCACAGGGTGCATTTTACCGTCGTGGACGTATACTCTGACGTCGCGCACATAAGAGCCGGTCAGTGGTCCTTCCTGCATTTTTTCCATAATGCCTTTAAGTATAGCTGGCATAAAGCGCTGGTCGATCACACCGCCGACAATACAGTTAACATATTCCAGGTGTCCGCCCCAATCGAGCTCGATAAGTTCTCTTCCGCGAACGTTGACATCGCCCGGATCCGGCGCGTCTTCTACGTAAGGCTCGATATGCATGTACACCTCGGCAAACTGCCCTGCGCCGCCGGACTGTTTCTTGTGGCGGTAGCTGCTGCGGGCGGGTTTCTGGATCGTTTCGCGGTAAGGCACGCGCGGCTCGATATACTGCGCCTGCACTTTAAAGCGCTTCTCGAGGCGCCATTTGGCGGCGCTCATGTGCAGCTCGCCCTGAGCATGTAGTATGATTTGCCGTAATTCTTTCGAGTGCTCGACGATAAGCGTAGGATCTTCCGTATGAAGCGCATTCAGCCCCATGCCTATCTTCTCTTCTTCGCCTTTGGTGACCGGTTCGACCGCTACGCGTACCTTCGGGTTCGGATAATCTATCGGCTTGAAATTGAGAGGGTTGTTCTTCTCATGCAATGTATGATTTATCTGCGTGGATTTCAGTTTTACCGTAGCGCCAATGTCGCCGGCGTCAAGCTCGCTTACTTCTTCCCGCTTTTTACCGTTCATGACGAACAACTGGCTGAATCTCTCGGGATTCTGCGATTGCTCATTCATTAAATCCAATCCCGGCTTCAGCTTACCGGACATAACCTTGAAGAATGTCATCTCCCCGGTATGCGACTCGGAAAACATCTTGAAAACAAACAGCGCCGGTTTGCCTGCCGGATCGACTTGAACTTCCTCGCCATCGACTGTTTCCGGTCCGGGCACTTCATTCGGCGCCGGCAGCACATTTACGATAAAGTTCATCACCGGCTCGGTGCCGATATTTCCTTTGGAAGCCGTGCACAGCAGCGGGAAAAGCTGCCTTTCTATAATGGCTTTTTTCAGTCCTTTGTTAACGTCTTCCTCGCTGAGATCGCCTTCGTCGAAGTATTTATTCATCAATTCCTCGTCGCTTTCCGCGATGGATTCTATGAATTCGTTGCGCATCTTATCGGCAGTTTCCTTCTGTTCATCGGGGATATCTGCGACTTCCATTTTCTTCTCGCCGGGCGTAAATGTGTACATTTTCATGGCTATGACATCGATAATGGAATTAAAACCCGTTCCTGTTTTTACAGGATACTGGAAAGACGTAACCGTATGCCCGAATCTATTTTTAAGATCGCTTACAGTCTGATTGAAATCGAGCTGCTCCTGGTCGAGCTTATTTACAATGAAAACGACCGGCTTATTTTCGCGCAGGCAGTAATCCCAGCCGTTCTCGGTGCCGACCTCGATACCGCTGTGGGCGTTCACGCTGATAAGTCCGACATCCGCCACTCTTATAGCGGAAGCGACTTCGCCGATATAGTCATCAAAGCCGGGCGTATCTATTATATTTATCTTATTATTGTTAAATTCAGCATAAAGGGGTGTATTAAAAATACTTGTGCCTCGTTCATGTTCCAGTTCGTGGAAATCGGAAACGGTGTTTTGGTCATCGACGGTACCTCGCCTGTTGATTGCGCCAGCTTGGAACAGAAAAGATTCCGCCAGGGTGGTTTTCCCCGAGCCGGCATGCCCCATCAAGGCAACATTCCTAATATTCTGAGTTTCATAATCCTTCATAAAAGTTCTCCGAAAATGTTCTATTACATCAATTTACTTATATATTTCTTTTGCTATTTTACAGAACAACTAATATATTGAATAGATACGAGAATGCGAAAAAAATTTTTGAGTATGGATTTTCTGAGTAGTTTTCCTTATATTGGATTATTGTCAAAAATAAAATTTTAGGAAAGATGGAAGAACTGTTTTCAATAAAAGAAGCTGCTGTATGGGCAAGCAATTATTTAGGTAAAAATGTGACCGAATCTAATATCTCATATTTGCTCAATTACGGAAGAATCAAAAAGCGAGGAGTTAACGGATTTACTAAAGTATCTAAACAGGAATTAAAGAGTTACTATCAATCATACTATGGCAAAAAGGAAATTTCCTGGAAAAATCAATTGGGTGATGACTTAAACTGGCGTCTATCTTTTGATTATTTGAAGGAGAAAGATACAACAAAACATATACACAGATTACATCCTTATAAAGGTAAATTCATTCCTCAGTTGGTAGAATACTTCCTGGATGATCATACTGACGAATTCAAAAAAGAAACGTATTTTAAAAAAGGTGACATAATTCTCGATCCATTTTGCGGAAGCGGCACTACTTTAGTTCAGGCTAATGAATTGGGAATGCATGCCATTGGCGTCGATGTATCTTTTTTCAATTCATTTATAAGCAATTGTAAAATTGCCAAATATGACCTTTTTAAAATAAGAGCAAAGTTAAAAGAAATTACAAATGGATTATATCAATACCTCGGTTATACCCAAATACCTGATTTTGAGAAAGAATTGCTCAACGAATTAGCGGCATTTAATGAAAAATACTTCCCAAGTCCTGAATTTAAAAGAAAGGTAAATAGAAAAGAAATCAACGAAAAGAAATATACAAAAGAAAGGGAAGTTGAATTTGATAATTTATATGATAGTTTAATTGACAAGTATAAAATTGACCTCATAAGCAATATAAATTCGGAATCTTTTCTTGAAAAATGGTTTATGCCTCATATTAAAGAAGAAATGGATTATGTTTTAAGCAAAATTAATAATATTCAAGATAAAAATACACAAAATATAATTAAGTTAATTTTAAGCAGGACGATAAGGTCATGTCGTGCTACTACCCATGCTGATTTAGCTACTTTAAAACAACCTGTATTAAAAACGTACTACTGCCGGAAGCATGGTAAAATTTGCAAACCACTATTTACAATGATTAATTGGTGGGAAAGATATTCCGAAGATACATTAAATCGACTTTATACCTATAAAAAACTAAAAAGCGATACATATCAAATATGTTTAACCGGCGATGCCCGGAAAATTAACCTTCAGGATAAACTTAAAAAATACTATGATAATTTACACTACTTGATAAAAAATCAAGGGATAAACGGTATTTTCACTAGCCCACCTTATGTTGGATTGATAGATTACCATGAACAGCATGCTTATGCTTATGAACTATTCGGATTTAAAAGAAATGATGTTGATGAGATAGGACCTCTCTATAAAGGAAGTGGAAGACAAGCAAGAGAAGAGTATGTTGAAAGCATATCTCAGGTTTTCAGAAACGCAAAGCCATACTTAGCAAAAGACTTCAATATATTCATTGTTGCTAATGATAAATTCAATTTATATCCGACTATAGCCAAAAATGCCGGATTAAAAATTGTAAATAAATATAAAAGACCTGTTCTCAACAGAACTGAGAAAGATAAAGGGGCTTATTCTGAAATAATTTTTCATTTAAAGGGGGTTTAGATGCCAGTTTCCAATAATGAATCTAAAAGAATTGTTGAAACATTAAAAAGTGTTTTAAGAAAAAAATTTGAAAATTATGATCCTGAAACCAAACACATGCCATTTCACACTAATTTATTAGGAAAAGATAGGATGGCATTGTTTTCTTTCATTCACTCTTTGAATACTAATTTTGGAACTACCATTTTCCAACCTGTTGCAGAAGAATTGGCGAAAAATAAGTTTCAGGATATCAAAACACAACATTCAGTTGGTAATAAAATTAGCTCAGAAGCCAGAGAAAAAATACAACAAATAATTGATGATTTAACAACAGTAACAAAAGATACTGATAAATTAAGTGAAATAGAAGAGTTAAGAAAAGTTGCTCAAAAAGGTGAAATAATTAAAGTAAAACTTACTAAAGCTGATATTTATTTAAAATCTTATAAAAATGAATACTATTATTTCGATATTAAAACAGCAAAGCCAAACAAAGGTAACTTTGTAGAATTTAAAAGAACAATGTTGGAATGGGTTGCTGCTCATTTGTTTGAAGAAAACGATGCGATAATAAATACTTGTATTGCTATACCTTAATAATCCATATTATCCTAATAAATATAAACGTTGGACAATGAAGGGAATGATAGATTTTAATCATGAACTTAAAGTTGCTGAAGAATTTTGGGATTTTCTTGGTGGTAAAGGTAAATATGACATGCTGCTTGATTGCTTCGAACAAGCCGGATTAGAAATGAGAGAAGAGATTAATGATTATTTCGATAGATTCAGGGGCTGAAATGGATTTACATCAAAAAATCAAAGACTATTCTGACAATTATCTCTACTTTAACGATCTTTATTTGACTTCTTATCTTCAAAACTTAGATTTCAGCTATGTAGTAAATGATATTGACTTCTACGAACTAATAAAAGAAACTGATGGAGCGATTGGTTCATTCATAAAAAATAGAATTAATAAATCTATTCTTAAAATTGAAATTGAATTATTTGATAAATTTTTGTCAGATTTAGCTGTTTATGTGAATCACATATTCTTAGGGGGAAGAAAATCTGCCGCTGAAGGCATTGACATCGAATTCGACAAAGAAAATATCAAATACATAGTTTCCGTAAAATCAGCTCCAAACTGGGGCAATTCCAGCCAAATCCAGCGAATGAAGGATGATTTCAGAAAAGCCAAGAGAATTTTACAAAGTAATGTCCCGCCGACTAATATTGTTGCTATTAACGGCTGCTGTTACGGTATTGACAATAATCCTGACAAAGGCGAATATCTGAAATACTGCGGACAGCGCTTCTGGGAATTTATTTCCGGTAACAGCGAACTTTATCTTGAGATAATAGAACCAATCGGTCATCAGGCAAAAGAAAGAAATATATCTTTCAAAATCGCCTATGACGAAATCCTCAACAAATTCACCAAACGCTTCCTCGATGAGTTCTGCATCGAGGGGCGCGTAGATTGGGACAAACTAATAAAATTTAATTCTTCCTATTCCGTGTAATTTTCACATAGAATTGTAAATAATAAACGGACAAAAATGAAGATAGATATTCCCGATTACACACATGAAAAGCTGGAAAACGGACTCGATGTAGTTATAATTCCAAAAGATAAAACCCCTGTAGTATCTATGAATATGGCGTACAAAGTGGGATCGAAGAATGAAGTCTGGGGGAATACCGGCTTCGCGCATCTTTTCGAGCACCTGATGTTCGAAGGCACGAAAAATGCGCCCAAGGGCAGCTTCGATAAGTACTGCTCTACCGCCGGCGGCACGAATAACGCATATACTACTTACGACCTGACTTCGTATATTATGGCTCTGCCGGCACATCAGTTAGAACTCGGACTCTGGCTGGAATCCGACAGGCTCTACAATTTCGAGGTCACACAGGAAGCGCTCGATAATCAGAAGTCCGTCGTCACCGAGGAAATCCGCCAGACAGTCGAAAACCAGCCCTACGGTCGCTGGCGTGAACTGCTCGCGCAAGCCGCTTTCGACGAGAAATGTTCCTACGCGTGGGAAGTCCATGGCTCAATCAAAGATGTTGCCAACTCGAAAATTGAAGATACGCGAAAATTCTTCCGAACCTTCTACCAGCCGAAGAATGCCTGCCTTACGCTTGTCGGCGACGTTGAACCCGACGATGCACTATCCTTAGTCAAAAATTACTTCGGCGAAATCAAGAGCGGCGCCGAAAAAATAAGGGAATATCAATTCCTGGATTCCTTCAGGAAAAAAGGCGAAAAAGCCTCATACAAAGATTCCGTGCCCTTCAATGCGACATTTCTCTCTTTCCACACCGCCGGCTTCAAGGATGATAAAATCTACAACGCCGATGTTCTCGGCAATATTTTCGGCGGCGGCAGAAGCTCGCGACTGTACAATTCCCTTGTACACGAAAAGCAGATAGCCACTTTCGCAGGAGCCTTTGTCGATAAGCGCGAGGACGGCTCGCTTGTCACATTAGTAGCGCTGGGCAACGATCCGGGCATAACTTCCGATCAACTCGCCGAAGAAATCCAAAATGAAATCGCAAACTTCAAAGATAACGGCTTCAAGGAAAAAGAACTGGAGAAATCCCGCAATCAGTTATCCACCCAAATCGCCTACGAAATGCAGCGTTCCGGCGGCGCAGCTGATCTTGTGGGACACAGAACTCTCTTCTGGGGCGATCCTTCCGGCGCCTTCGATCTTCTGGACAAGTATCTTGCAGTCAGCGAAGATGACATCAAAGCCCTCGCAGATAAGATTCTTATCCCCGAAGAAGCAGTAAGAGTGGATGTGAATCCAAAGGAAAGCTAAATTAAATTCAAACTTCTGAGACTAATTTCAAACTCGCGTGTCATTATTCAATGAATTTACAATTATTTTCGGTTAAAAACTTTTATTTATAAGTTTAACCGGTTATATATTATTGAAAAAAAACGGAATGGATGATGATTCGCAAAATTTTATTTATCTTGGCTTTACTTCTGTCAGTGATTAGTTTTTCCGATGCTCAGTATTTCGAACCACTTTTCCAACCGACCAATCTCGACTTCGAAACAGGTGAAAAAGGCAGCAATCCTCTGGGCTGGAAAGTACCATCATACGCAAGGAAATTGGGATACATAGCATTTTTGGTCGAAGAAAATCCCAAAGATGGCAGATATTGTTATCAACTTGCAGGCACCGGAAGATATGTTGAAGAGAAATACGGCTCGGTCATGCAGAGTATTGATGCCGGTCCTTATCGAGGCAAAACCATCAGATTCCGAGCTGCAGTCAGAGCCCGGATTACCAGTAGAAAAGGATCCGCACATCTATGGATAAGAGAACATCTTATTAATGACCAGCAGGGTACATTCGAAAGGATGGAAGATAACCCAATTGTCTCAAATCAATGGGATTATTATCAAATAGAAGTAAATGTATCTCCTTATGCAAAAGTTCTTAACTTTGGTCTGCTCATGTTTGGAACAGGATATGCCTGGATTGATGATGCATCAATAGAGGTTGTCTCTGAAGATACAACGGCAGTCCCTCCAAAACAGCTTACTAAAACAGGCTTGGATAATTTGGTATCCTTTACCAAACTACTTAGCTATGTAGCATTTTTTCATCCTACCGAAGAAGCAAAATACACAGACTGGGAAAAATTCACTTTAACCGGCATTGAACATATTGAAAATGCCGAAACGCAGGAAGCTCTCAGGGATTCTCTCTACCGTTTATTCAAACCGATTGCCCCAACCTTAAAGATCTTTACACAGAACAAGCCGCCTGAAAACATAAAATTTGAAACGCCTCCCAATGCACTGAAAAATATCGAACTCGCCTGGATTCAACAGATGACCGATATCTCGAGGGATAATGTACGCTCGGAACGGAGTAGAATTGTTAATATATACCAGTCTCAGAGAAAAGCCAATGGCGTCGCAATGCAGATTATAAACGCTAAAGACCTTGCCGGTAAAAAAATTGAATTTGGTTCTTACGTTAAAACAAAGATGACTCAGCCCGGCAGCCATGTTGAATTTTGGCTGAGAGTGGATGATGAAAAGGAACAGCCAATCTTTAAAAAAGCGATGCAAAACAATCCCATAACATCGTCCGATTGGAAAAAATTTTCTATTGAAGCAGAACTCCCGGAAAACACTGCAACTATCCGAGCCGGATTAGTATTGATTGGCGAAGGAGAAGCTTGGTTTGACGAGGTGTTTCTAAAATATTTAAGTCAGGACGTAGAAGAGGATTTTACTACGGATAACCCCGGCTTTGAAAACGGAAGGCTCGGTATAATTCCCAAAAGCTGGGTTGTACCCCAAAATTCAAAATTTGTCGGATACAAAGCCTATATATCTGATGAAGATCCTTATAAAGACGAGAAATGTCTGAAAATTGAATCTGATACTGCCAGCCAAATAAAATTGCCGGAGCCGGGCTCGATCATTAAGGGGGCGCTCGAACGTGGATTATCTTTTGCTCTGCCCCTTACGGTTCATATAGATTCCAACAGGTCAGTGCCCTATCCCTCGGATGAATATCCGCCTCTAACATTTAACAGGTCGGCGTCTTTCAATCCGAATGGCAAAGACAGGACTTCCAGATTAGGCATAATAATTTCCGCCTGGAATCTATTGAAGCACTTCAGCCTTTATAAAATACCTGAGGACGAGTGGGAAAAAGCACTGAAAGAAGCTTTGACTGCGGCTGCTGTAGACAAAGCTGACGAAGAATTTATCAGAACTCTCAGAAAAATGCTCGCATATTGGGATGACAGCAACTCAAGAGCCTGGATCGTCGGCGATCAACCACGCTATGGTGCCCCGTTTTTATGGAGTATGATTAAAGATGATCTCACCATCATTAAAGTCTTCGATAAAAATTCCGGTTTGGATCAGGGAGACATTGTTGAGAAAATTGACGGATTTGCTGCCAAAACTTATTTGGACAGAGAAAAACAATACGTGCCCGGTGCTGCTGATGAGTGGAAAACTATCAGAGCACTTGCAAAGATAAAATCAGGTGTTCAGGGAACAAAATTAAAACTAAAGGTAAGAAAAAACAGCGGCGAAACAAAAGAGATAAACCTTAAGAGAAATACTCTCCTCAGTAAAATGACTGAAAAACGTCCGCCGATGATCGCTCAACTGGATTCTTCAATATATTATGTTGATCTTACGGGCATTTCCGATGAAATTCTGAAAGATACGGTTGAGCAATTAAAAAAAGCCAAAGGCATAATATTCGACGCAAGAGGCGCAACATCCATTTCGGAACATTTCCTCGGGCTTTTTATTAAATCTGACATCAAATCAGCGAAATGGCTTATCCCAAGATATACCAAGCCTGATCACGAGCTTATTTCTCATAAAAAAATCACGGGAATTATTGATTCTGCCGCTCATTTTATTGACGCAGATCTGGTCTTTCTATCTGATACAAGATCGATCGGCTATACCGAAGCGATCTTGTCATTAGTCAAGTATCATAAACTTGGGGAAATTATCGGTAGAAAGACTGCAGGAGCGGGCTCCGAATCAATTCCGATAAAGTTGTTTGGAAATTACAATTTCTCTATGACCGGTATGAAGTGCATTGATCCGTCCGGCAATCATTTATTCGGAAATCCTGTAATGCCTACTATTAGAGTACCCGAAACTGAAAAAATTATCGGTGATAATGATATTATTCTCCAAAGTGGATATGAATATTTAAATAATTTAATTAAAAATAAATAATATTTTATATGTCACTAAATAAAATTTTATTGCTTACGTTAATAAAGTCAAAAGTCATATTTTTTGAATAAATAAAAGAGGTGTTTCATGAAAACATTATTAAACGTAAGACTCTTCGCACTTTTGCTGATCGGCTCCTTCATGGCAGCAGCACAGGCAGACGCATGTGGTAACAAGGCTAAAATGTCTTATGAAGAAATTCAGTTGAAGACTGATGCCACTGACCAGGCAAAGCTTGAAAGCTCACTGAAGAAAGTCAGCTTCGTAAAAAGCGCTATGCTTGACACGGACAACAAAATTGTCACGATCAAGTACAATGCTGATGATGCCTGCATGCACGGAGTGCAGAATGCTGTCAAAGATGCAGGATTCAAAGCTGATTTTGTAAAGACAGATGCTCAAGGCTGCCATGACAAATCGAGTAAAGCTTCTTCGAAAGGAGACTGCGAGCATAAATGCGGCGACAAGGAAAAAGAAGCAAAGTCAAAGAAGACCTGAGCTTCTTTATCCTGAAGTTTATTGATTAGACACTAAACAACAAACTTAATAAATAAAGGCGGACTCGTTCCGCCTTTTTAATTTTTCCTGCTTATTTGCATAACCGCCCAAATTTAAATATATTCGAAGAATATTATCTCAATTTTATCTTAGATTGATTACTTATGGATGAACCACTAATTCAACATGCAAGCTTCACTAAAAGAATGATTGCATTTTTGATCGACTTCCTATTGTGGGGGGCGGTTTTCGGAACGATAGTCTATGAATATGAATTTCTCACTGATTTCGACAAATTTCTCACAATATTCATCATTATGGCAGCAATTGGCTGGTTGTACCTTACAATTATGGAATCCTCGGAAAAAAGCGCTGCTCTTGGAAAATTAGTCATGGGATTGACGGTTGTCAACGATAATTATGAACCCATCGATTTGAAAACCGCCGCCCTAAGGAATTTAATCAAGATCACTACTTTTTTCGTGTTTGTCTATTTTTTTGAATTTGATACGGCTTCCAATAAGCGCCTCACTTTGCACGATCTGCTTGCCAAAACTTACGTTGTACAAAGAGCTTCCCTCGAACAGGTCAAGTGGCAAAAAATAACGGGTGAAAAATACTAACTTGTGAATTTGAGTTTTTACTTAATTTTTGAAAATTTATTGGATTCCGGTCTTAAAAAAACCTCGATAATCAAAAAAAAATTGCAACTTTTGTAACTTTTAGTTGTTATTTACAGTACATATAGAAAGCGTTGAACAACTAATTTTTTTTCTTTTGTTCAAGCTGCAAAATATCTACCCTTTTTTCCTTTCTCCTTAGGTTCCCGGGCAGCGATCCGGGAATTTTTTTGTGATAAGCAAGATCAAACTACCCTGGCGACGACCAATGTCATATCGTCAAACTGCTCTGTATTTTTCGAGAAGTTCCGCACTGACTCGAGTACTTTATCCCTGATGGAGTTAGCGCCGCCGTTGATTGACTCGCTGAAAATCTCTATCAGCCTGTCTTCGCCGAACTCGCTTTTCTCGAAGTTCCTTGCTTCAGTGACGCCGTCCGTTACGAAAAGGAAAATATCGCCGGGCTTGTACTCAATTGTCAGTTCTTCAAGGTTGCGCTCGAAGATGTCTTCCCGCGTCATACCGAGAACCACGCCCTTGGGCACAAGCCTTTCCACCTTGCCTGTTCCGCTGTTGTAATACAGCAGAGGCATGTGACCCGCTCTCGTGAATGTCAATTTGTTATTATTGAGCTCGAATTTTCCGGCTATAGCAGTGATGAATGAGCCCTTTTCGAGATATTTGTACATGAGTTGATTCGATCTGACAAAAAGCTCTTTAGGTGTGAGTTTAAATTCGTAAAGCGTTCTCATAATTCCCTGCGCCTTGGACATGTAAAGCGCTGCGGATGTACCCTTTCCGCTCACATCTCCGACAATAATTGTAAAATCGTCATTCGAGGTATTCAGATAGTCGTAGAAATCGCCTCCAACCTCAAGCGCGGGTATCGACAAGCCGGAGATGTCCATTCCCTTTACTTCAGGTACTTCCGTAGGAAGCGAAGCAAGCTGGATACGCCGGGCAAGGTCAAGCTCATGCTTCATTCTCTCGCGCTTGGCGAGGTCCTCGTAAAGGAAAGCATTCTCGATGGAAACGGAAGCCTGACCGGCTATCGAGACTAAGAAATCCAAATCTTCCGCATGGAAGGCTGCTTCCGACAGCTTCTCGCCGATATAGATAGCGCCTATGAGCTTGCCTCGCGAGCGTATCGGCACTAAGTAGCTGAATTTACATTCCTTAAGTATATCTTTTATCGGATCGTCGAGATAATCCACAGGGACAGGGCTGTCGAATTCATCAATCGCTTTGTAGAGCTTCCTGCCTGCTGCGCTGCAGTACTCACGAAGAGAACTGTCATTGAAACCGAAATATTTCTGGAGGGCGACCTCTTCCTCGCTGAAAAATATAACACCGGCGCGCTTTAATTTAACCAGCGTGCCGAGCTTCTCTACCATCGAGCCGGCAAGGTCTTCCGGATTGACTGTTTTTTCCATTATTTCCGAAAGTTCGTTCGATGCCAGCCTGTAATCAAATTCGACGCGGTAGAATTTTATATTCAAAAATTTCTGGATATTTCTGTCGAATCTTCGCAATATCAGCGCAAAAATAAGCGCTAAGAATACGATAATAATCTTTTCATAAACATTCTGAGTTGCATCGGGAAGTGGATTTTCGAGCACTTCAATCGTCAAACCGGTAAGATTTACATTGGGAACTGTGAAATTAACCTGTGACAATCCCCATATAAAAGCTATTAGCGACGCTGCCAGCACCGCCCGCCAAAGCCCGGACACAATTACATACTGAATGTTCTTCTTTATACGCAGGTCGATGTCAAGCAGTCGATAACGAGCTATCACATAGTAATATGACAGCGGAATAAAAAGTGAAATAACCGTTGAATACTGAGCTATTTTAAACACCTCAATAGAAACATTGAAATTTCTTATTATGTTAATTAATAAAATCAACACTGCATTTATGAAAAGAGAATAAACAACTGGTCTTGAAATTCTTTTGTATTCTTTGGTTTTATATTTCTTATAGATAAAACTGATAGTTACGAAAAAAGCCACAAGCAAATACGGTGCGCCCTGCAAAATCTGAAGTATTAATATTTTATTGAAAAATAAAGTATTTGTTAACATGGCTATTGTAAAAACCCCGCCGGCAATGTACAATGACCACAAAACCCATTTTCTTTTTTGTAATTCATTATTTGCCTTCGGGAAGTAAATTAAGCTGTGAAGAATGACAGATATTCCTACGTAAGTTATTATCATCGAAATAAATCCTCTCATCAGGTCAAAGATATTTCCTTCTGCAGCAACCCCTCTTAAACTCATACAGAAAATGCTGCCGAGAATTACCAATGATACTCCTGTTAATCTTGCCTCGAACATCCATGGTCTTTTGAGTGCAATATACAATCCTAAGAAAACCGTAATAATACCTGTGATAAAATGTATTAAAACCAGGAACTGTACGCCATACTTAGCTAATTCTATATCAACTTCAAAAGTCCGGTTGTTACGTAAGATTTTATATGTGATTATGCTGCCGCTCTCATAATTCTGCATTAGCTGAGTTGCCTCATAAGCATTTTTGAAAGATTTGCCATTCACTTTAATAATATAATCGCCGACATGCAAACCCGCCCTGTCCGATGCGCCGCCTTTAAATACATATCTAATGATAGCTGCCGTTTTGATATTTCGGAAGCCCGTATTTTGCAGTCCCCTTCGAGTTGCAAAATATTCATCTTTGTTAAAGTTTATATGGTCCAGTCCTGTTATTCTGAATGCTTCCTTATTTGGGCTGGATTTCAGGATAGAATCCAACTGGTATTGGCAGCAAATCTTCCTGCCTTCAATCTCAAGCAGCAAATCGCCTGTTTCAAGAGTGTCATATTCCGCGGATAAAGGGTCCTCATTTTTTTCGTATTTTTTGACAGGTAATGGATCCTCAATATAGAGTTGATTTTCGACATTTTCATATACGTTCTCATCGGTGATCTGCGTCGCTATATCCACAAAATTCTCACCACTGAGAAAAAGAACATAGGCACCTGCCAATGTCATTAAAATACTGAATATTGCCGGATATTTGTTAAATATAGACATCCAATGTCCGGTGATTAATTGCAATATAATTAAATTTTAGACGCCCAAATTTAAACAAAGTTTCAAAATATTTACACTTATAGTTTTTTTCATAAGATAAATAGTGTTAAGTCCTAAAATATTACGTCGTTGAATAATTTTAATGCTATGGAGTGACGG
>CAZXYS010000056.1:0-21625 GCA_964645005.1 uncultured Hyphomicrobiales bacterium
AACATCTGACGGGACGTTCTGAGGCGGGTTAGCTGTTTTTTGCCACAAATGCAGTATTGTATTGTGAATTCGGGTTAAATGTGAGTGTCTCATGAGCTGCTCTTAGATGCGCGGCACCTTACAGGGGCGGCACATCTGCTAACATCTTACCTCACCACCACAAACTTCTCCACAAACTTACCATCCATCGTACTATACGAGAGGAAATACATGCCGGGATTCAGCCCCGAAACATCTACCGCTATCTTCTCGCCTAAAATATTAGCGCTCACATTGCTCATCTTCTCGCCGAAGGTATTGTATATTTCCATCCCGCCGGTGGATAGCTGCCAGTTTTCGGTGTTTAGCTCGAGGTAGATGCGGTCGGTGGCGGGGTTGGGATAGATCCTTAAATTCTGATTTTCGTCTGATTCATCATCAACAGCGAGATACCCCAGCCGCTTAAGTATTTCTACACCTGTCTTTGGAGCCTTATTATAAACAAAATTGATATTTGGGCAATTTAATATCAGATTATTATCTTTTAATTGCCCATCAATTTTAACACTGGCTTCCGGTGATCTAATAATTGCGCAATTATCTAAAATCTCTAAAAATTCGAGACTGGCACCTGGCTTTAAATAAAACACACACTCACTGGCATTGTTTAACAACACTGAGCCGCCTGTTTCAATTATGAATACATTCTTCTCCCATCCCATTATCATTTTTCCATCAATTGAACCTATTGGAAGTATCCATACATGATGAAAATCTCCAAAAGGTATCAATCCCGGTCCTGTTTTAGAACTGTCTGAACGATGACCGCTGATATTCACCGAATCAACATAGGCAGTGGGATCAATTTCCACTTCGCAATCAACAATTCTCAGGTTCATATTAGCACTTGCGCTTTTATTGCAAAATTCCGCATATTTCATATCAAAAGATATGTTTTTTGCTCCCTTAGTTGTGAATTTTACAGAGGGCGGTGCGTAGCCGTTATGAGTTGATGGAACTGCATCATTTCCAAAATCCCAGTTGGGATCATTGACATAATTCGCATCCAGATTTAAATGAAAATTAATATCGGCATTTCTTTCGAAGAAAAGTTGATCATTCTCTTCATTATTAGCGTAGATTTTAGGTGAATAATCCGGTTCAGTATAAATTGTTAAATCGGACCCGTTATCGCTGCCCGAGATATAGGGCTTATCGCTGATCACACGAATCCTGTAATTCTCACTATACTCAAGGTTTCCCGGAATTGTAGTAGTAATTGTTCCTGAAGTAGTACTTTGTAAATGTCCCATATTGACAAAAGTATCAAAATTATCATTTGAGATTTGCGCGATGAAAATATTATCATTCTCATAAGTTCCATTAGCCGTAAAGCTAATATCAATTTCATTTCCGACGCAGTATTCATCAGAATCCAACGGCAAAGTTGTTATTGATTGAGAGAACATACCTATTGTTGTAAGATTCATCAGAATGACTAATAAGTAAATTAAATGTTTCATGATTAATCTCCTTTGTTTTTAGAAATATAATTCAAATTATTTAATTATCATCATCTTATTTGATTTTACGATCATTCCATTAAGTTCAATACCATAAAGATAAACGCCTGTTGTAAGATTTTTGGCAGATATCTTTAACTGACATGGTTTTGAATAACATATTTCGAATTCTTTCTATTTTGCCCCCCCCCCCTTCCCCCCTCCTTGCTTAAGGAGGGGGGGATGGGTAATCTTTTTTATTAAATATTATACTAACTACTTTATCACAACGAATTGTTTAGTAATTTTTTGGTTTTCGTGCGTGATAACTAAGTAATAAATACCTGAAGTTAACCCGGATACATCATACTCAAGTTGATTCTCTCCTGATAACTGATATTCATCGGAGAGGTAGTCACCAACACTTAATCCAAGTTTGTTAATTATTTTCATTTGGATATAGCTGTCAGCAGGTAAATAGTATCTGACAAATAACCTGGATGAAACCGGATTTGGATAGATGGGATAAATAATAATTCTGTTATATTTCGGTGAATCATTATTAATAAATGAAAAATATCTTGAATCAGGCTTATAATTTCCTTCAATATTACTACTGCAGAAATCAGCCAAGTTCTGTCCAGTTACAGGATTTATTCTGGGGTTTGTACAACCAGCTTTAACACCTAATTCAAATATAACTGATGAATTAGCTGGTAAATTATCTACAATAGAGTATTCACCATTTAAAATAATTTGCTTTCCAGCTTCAACAATAAGATTACCATTGGGATTAAAAGTAACATTTTCTCCAATTGTAATAGTATTCCATGCTGAAATACTTTCAGAAATTGTTTCATTTTCTAAGACCACATCATTAGGAATATTCAAATAATCACTTTGCCATTTTTCATCCCAACCAGCATGTTCAGTAATAATGTAAGTTTCAACGGGATATCTTCCAACAAAAAGAACATTTTGGGTGTTATTGTCAACATCATTTCTTGTGAAGTTGACTAATAATTTTAGATAAACATCAGGTACAGGTGTCTGGAAATAAAAAGGTGCATAATCATTCCCCATATAATAATAATAGTCGGATACAAACATTGCTCTTACTTCACTAAGACATTCTAATGGAACGTATTGAGTTCTAAAAGTACTTAAGTCTTCTTGGATAATTAAATTATCCAAGTTTTCTGTTAGGGGTTGATATCCAATAAACTGGTGATCAAATTCAAAAATGAAAGAAGCTAAGATTTCAATTTCTTCCATATTAAAACCAGCCGCAGGATTAGCAACGTATTCAATATCATTATGGAGCATATAACGTAGATCATCCTGAACTAAAACCGGAGGCTCAGTCCAAACATCCAATCTACGTTTGTTATAATATTCGATAACAGGAGTTTTAAGTAAATTAAAAGTTCCTAAAACTTGATCGTAAATGGGAGTGTTTGCATAAATTAAATTTGAATTATCGCATCCAGGAGTATTAATTTTAATATTATCATAAGGGGCGTCTATTTTAATAGTTCCATCTAAATTGATAACGGCATCAATTCCTGTTGGAGAAAGTCTAACAGTCTGAGCATTCTTTTTTTGTCCACCACCTACAAAATAATCTAAGACTGTTACTGCGGAGCCAATAAATGGCGCTGCTTTAAGAGCATCTCGAAGGAAGTCCCATTCAGCCAATTTCCCAGCTAACTTATCAACTGATGTCTTTTGCTCACTAATTCTATTTTTCATTTTTAACATATCTGTATAATTTGTATTCTCTAGTTGAATATAATCGTAAATATAATCATCTAATTCAGATTCGTTTAAATTACTTAAATCTTCTCCGCTTATGTCCTCCGCTTCCTGACGTTTTGTTCCATCAAGTGATTTTTGCACATCACTTGAAAAACTATTAATACTTTTAAATGTTTGGTAAGCTTTTTTCGAAACAGAACCCACATCATCAATACCGAATGATTTTTTTCCTCTATCTTCTTCAATTCCGGATCCTTGGTTATTACTTAATATATCGAATAACTTACCTTCAATTTTTCCTGTAATATCAACTTGTGCTTTTTCTATTAGATCCACATCAATATTCAATTCCGATTGGTAGAAACAAGTACATGGATCATAAACCATCTGAAAATCAGCGTATAACCAGCGATTTGGATTGTTGTCATAATATGAAACTGAAACTAATTTCTGATAATCATAAAAATGATCCAATGGTACTAAGGGTTTTGCTTTATTCGGCTACCTTAGTAAATTAGTTTTTAAGTTTGCAGGTTCATCAACAAAAGAAAGAGACAATTTAGATCCAGTATAATCTTCATACTGTTTAACTGATACAAATACTCTTAAAATACTAGAGTATCTATTATAAAGAACAACCCAAAGAAACGCATCGGGTGCTAATTTCTTTTCGTCTCCCCTGTCAGTTTCACTTACATAACCTCTTTTTTCTTTAATCAGTTCCCAACCATCTTCAGGTCTAAACTCTTTATAAATAAAGTTATATTTTGCATCATTGTCCCATAGCGGCGATAATATAAAATCATATCCTTGATGATAAGGTGAGTTACAATATATTGGATAATATTCTAATCGCCAATCAAACATATCTCTGTTTAATTTGGAATATGGTCCGGGATCTTCTCTTTCATTAATAGGATCGTCGGGATTAGTGGATATTTTACTATCGTCTCCACAGTTGTTCTGGGCGTTTACTTGTAATGTCATAATACAAAGTAAGAAAATAAAAACTAAATTTGTTATATTTAATTTCATAGCTTTTTTCCTTTATATATTTTATTGGCAATTTCAAAAGAACTTAATAATGTGGAATATTGGATTTCAATAAATTCATGTTTCTCATCAAGAAATACATATCCCACAGAATTACATAGAGCAAATCGTAGTGCTCTATATCCCATGGTAATGCTTCCTCTTGGAGTTGAGTGATCATAAGGTCCTATCCCCTTACACCCTTTAGGCATATTATTAATATAATAATGACGGGAGATAATTTCACCATTATCATAAGCTGTATCATGTTTAATTTCCACAATAAAAGTATCAAGAGGATTTCCAATAGTCGCTCCTTTATATCTTCCAACAAGTGCGGAACCTACATGATTAGTAGATAAACCCGGATGCCAAGAAACTACAGTTAAAGTTTTATTAACCGTATCAATACCATCATCATCCGGAAAGCAAGTTGTATCAGGTTTTCCCTTAACAATTAAACGTATGTTTATTGGACCATAAGCTTCATTAAAACGCAGCTTTACTTCTTTATGTGTAAAAACACTATCGTCCAAACCAATTTGCCATTCATACTTATCATAATCTCCTACGGCTTTGAAATGAACGAAATTATATTGAAGGGAAGTGTCAGTTGTGTAAAGTGTATCATATTTTAATTGTTCATACATTTTGAATTCCGCCGTTACAGGATGCTTACCGGAACAAGGATCAGGTTTCACAGGCTCATCGGAACATGAAAATATCAGGACGAATATGCCTGACAAAATGATTAGATTGATTAAGGTTTTCATTTTAAGTCTCGCTTTTCTTTTAATTCTTTAAGGACTTTTTTTATTTCTTCATTTTCAGATTTTAACTCAATCAAGTATAATGTAAGTTCTTCAACTTTTTGAAGAAGCCTGGCATTAATTTCTGCCAAATCCACGCCACTGTTTTTGATTTCTGTTTCATCCGGAATCTCAGGCAGCTTTTTATTTTTCTCAATATATTTCTTTAATTCAAGCAATGGCATTAGATTATAGCTGTCATTAAATACATGATCAGCCCATTCACTTGCAGATACAACTACTTTTTCGGTTATAATAGTTCCGTCAACTGATAGCATATAATCATCATAGTAATCAGATGATTGACTAACTTGATTAGCTCCAATCCTTACTCTGCCATTTACAGCAAGTTTTTGATCCATAGTAGTAAAGCCTATCCCAACATTCCCGTCATCTCTAACATATAGAAGATCATTACCAACATCATTTTCTATATGCAAAGAAGATGTACTACTTCCACTGCCCCCACTTTTTATAAATAATTTGGATGACTGAGAAACAGAGTTTATCCCCACATTCCCGTCATCGCCGACATAGAGCAAGTCGTCATCATCGCTGTTTACAATATGAAAAGATGAAGTAGCATCGGTATTTCCTGCGCCTTTGACGAATAGTCTTGAGGTTGGCGATGAAGAGTTTATGCCTATGCTGCCGTCATTGCGAACAAACAGCAGCGGATCGTTGACACTATTTTTCAAATGCATGGTAGAAGCTGTAGCGTCATCTGTTTCGCCGCGAACACCCAACTTAGCCTCGGGTGTTAATTCCGAGATGCCTACATTACCGTTCGGAAGAAAATGGACGGTGTTTGTCCAGTCATCTAAAACTTCTTCACCGGAACTTGACTTTTTATCAACTAATATTGATAATCCTGCATTATCACCAGCAGGATCAACCACAAACTTTGCTGAAGCTCTATTTGCTTCAATATTCTTATAAAATCCTGCAGTTTCATCGTTGTAAGCATTTAGATAAATTCCTTTGGTACCGCCGTCGTGAAATACAATTTGGGAGCCAATATGTAATAAGTCTTTCGGGTTGTTGTTTTTAATTCCTATTCGCCTGTCATCTCTGACGAATAGTGAGGAAAGCCCATCAGAATTTCTTATCCTGAAAGCTCCGGTGGTTGCATCATTTCCAAGTCCTTCGAGCAAAAGTCTTTCGTCGCCGGGCAAGCAGCCAATTCCGAAATGTGCAAAATCGCCGACAGTGGGTTCATTTACATTTAGTATTCTCATGCCTCGCCATCCGCCATTGGGTTCGGAGTAGTCAACAGCCGAGCCGGCTGTACCATCGCCAGCCATCACCAGGTCTAAATATCCACCGTTGTGATTGAATTCAAGCGCCATGGCATGACCGTTATTTATTCTTTCTAATTGGCTGCTGTAATTCATCCATACATTATCCCCAATAAAATCACGGGAAGCGCCAATGTGGAATCCCATTCGTTCGCCTATTTGGAGGGCTTCTTTGGGAGCTGTTTCAAAGATACCGACATGCCCTTCATTTGTAATAGTCATTCTTTCTAAATCTTCGTTCGTTCCCGGTTGAGTAGTACAAAATCGAAGGTAACCGTCATCACTTTGTGTAGTTAAGATGATGTCATTAGCATTTTCATTAGCTGATAAAACCAAATCCCCTATACTTTGAGGACCATCCGGCGTTAGAAGAAGCCTGGTATATTCATTGTAATTATACCCGGTTAATAAACTTAAAAAGCCGCTTACATTGTCCGGTTGTCCGGCAAATTCCAATTTTATAGCCGGGTCTTTGCAATTGGCTCCTACATCATCCCATCCTTTGATATGTAATGGTTTATCACCTGCTTGATCTTGAGTATGAATACCTAAGTTCTGATCATCCACATCAATCAAAGAATTGTTACATTCGTTTTGGGCTTTTAAACTCACCCCCCCCGTAGAGGATTCCGACAAATAATGCTGTGATAAGAAAGCGAAGTTTAGTTTGGCTTGTCATAACAAACCTCCTTTGATTTGTTAGTAATAGTTTATTTATTTTATGACCTAACAGGTCAATAAAAAAATCAATATTTCAAAAAACTATCGTCCGCTTGTTTTCCTACCCTGAAAAACTCTTTTACTCCTTGATTTAGCTTTTTAGCTTTCCTGTTTCCTTTTTTCTTATTTTAATAACAAAAGCTAAACTAAGATAATAATAATTTCTTTCTGTGCAAGTACTTTTTTATTAATTTTTGTTAATAATTGTTTTTTTCCCGTCCCGGCAGTTGTTATATCTGCCGCATACTGCAATCAGTCAGTTATTACCACCGATTGGTTAGGAATATTTCACAGAAAATCATATTCAATAGCATTTTTAAAACACTTTTTGTAAATTAAAGGAAAATAAATTTTCTAAAATTATTATGGTAATAACATGAAAATACTGATACTTTTCCCAATTTTAATCGGTTTTTTAGCGGTAAACCTCTTTGCAGTCGATGAAAATAACATCGAATTGAAAAAAGAAGCCGGCGATAATCCGCCCGGCATTTATACCCCCGGCAAGTCCGCTATCCCCGACGTATTGAAGGCAAGTCCCGTAGACATAGCAGTGCCGATGCCCGAAGGCTTCATAAAACGCCAGGAACCTGAAACAGCTCATGAGATGTTATTTCCCGGCAATACATTTCTTAACGACACATTGCAGGAAATAAATGTATCCGAGACAATTTTCAGCAGCAAATTCGCGGCTTTTGAAATCGATACTGAAAACGAAAAGCTAACCTTTATATCTTCGCAGGAGGAACTGCCGGCAGTCTGCAAACAGGCTATCGACGAAGCCCCTAACTGGATGGAAAAAGATCTGACTATCCAGATGCACAGACTTTCCGACAGGGAAATCTACGCGCAGATGATCCTCGACGCCGAGCAAAAAATCAAAGATGAAGTCGCCTTCCAGACAGCCTATATGTCCGAAGAGTCCCTGAAACACTCGAGATTTGTAAAAGACCGCGATCTGCTCGTAAAAAATGCTGAACTGATCTACGAGTATGCCGACTCCCTCAAATATGTCAGATTGAAAGAACGCGGCAACTTCGAATCAGGCGATTACTACACTACAACCGAATACCGCATCAAAGATGGTCAGAACGGTGAGATAATCTGGTCGGAAATACCCTGCGAATATTATTACCGGTACGTCGTTTCGCCGAAAGTACACCAGGAAGGCGTCTATTCCAGCGATGCCAGCGACCAGAACCAGAGAACTTACGACTTTTTCTGGCGGGAATACATCTGGCAGAATCCCGCGGGAGATTATGATTACAAGCAAGTCAATAAAACCACCAGCGAAGGAAGCATTGATACTATCCGCCGATTCGGGGAGCTTGCACAAATACCTGAAGTCCTGTGGGACAGAACACCTAAATATCTCGAGTTCGGCAGAGAATACAATAACAATCAAACCGCTCTTGACATGTTTGGGAACTGGGCTTCCCGCGCTATCCCGGTAGATGCTCAATTACCGAGAGCAGTTCAGCCGAACCAGGCGCTCTACGAGCATAACGGCAACTGCGGCGAGGATGCCTATCTTGTTGCAGGCATGCTCAGAACAGCTCTGATTCCAAATATATATCTTCTCTCTTCAGGTGAAGACCATGCTTTCGGCTCGATTTGGGACGATGGCTGGCACCATTATGAATTTTTCCGCGGCGGCTTATCCGAGCAAGGCAATGATTTCTATGGAATAACAAATATGCTGCCGCGCGGCAGCTACGGCTGGACTACTTCCGTTGTAAATGGCACACAGATAGACGGCGGGCTGATAAGCTTCACAGATCAGTACATCGAGCCGGACAAAAAGACTGCTGCACTCCTTCTTCACCTTGCCGACAGTGAGGGAAATCCTGTCGACGGCGCCAGATTAACTGTCTATTGCTACCCCAATCCTTATGGAAACATGGCTATATCAGGGCACGCATGGTCAGACAGGAACGGAGATGTTAAGATAGAAGTTGGACCGGGAGTCAGGTACCTTGGACAGCTATATCACAAGGATCTCGGTTATTTACCTCACAAAGACAGCTTATTTTATATTACGGGAAATTCAAATGCCGGCAGCGGCAGGAAATACGAGGGCACAGTCAATTTCAAACCAAATAGCAACCTGGATCCCCTGCCTGTAAATGAGATTACCGGCTTACCCAGAGAAAGCGACATAGGAATCAATATTAATTTTACATCTCATGAACTGATCGTCGCCCAGAATCATACTGACGTCCAAAGAAGCGTCTTCCGCCGGTGGAAGCAAGAAAGCGCCGGGGCGGTCAACTATTTCCTCTGCGACGAGGACAATTTCAACAAATTCAAATCGGGCGATAGCTTCGACGCTTATTATTCCCATAAAAATATAAGCGATGGCAGCAATCTTTACGCCATTCCGCGAGATGGCAAATGGTATCTCATCCTCTCCAATAAATATGCAACCTCAAATTATCAGCATATCGAAGCCGAATGCCTATTGATGAAGGGCGAGATAACAGACGTAGAAGAACTATCTTCGGAAGACAGCAACATCACAGTTTATCCTAACCCATTTAATAGCCGATGCCACTTCAGAAGTGACGGCAACATAGACAGAATGGAGATATATGATACATTTGGCAATAAAATCGAAACGCTCGACGAGATGCCCTATATCTGGCCGCCGGATAGTAACAATCCCGCCGGTTTATATATAATTAAAGCTTATAGCGGCGGAAGTGTAAGAACAGCAAAAATTATTTTTAATAAGTAGTTTTACAGATGAGGCTGCCTCAAAACTTGTTTTTGTCTATCCTTCGACTCTGCTCAGGATGACAAAAACGTGTCAAACTGAGCGAAGTCGAAGTATGACACATATTACCCGCTTATGAAACAGCCTCAAAAGAAATTTATCAATGTTTTACTCTTTTATATTCAATTAAGTTATGAAAATAATATTTGACATTTATATTCTAACCATCTTGTTTATCCCCTCCTTATTAAGGAGCGGATAAAGGGGTGGTTAATTTCTCAAACCGTAAGGAATACCCATGGATGTAAAAATCACACGCATAGACAACTCTTTCGATGACTTGCCCCTGCCAAAGTACGCAACGGAGGGTTCTGCCGGAATGGATGTTTTCGCCGCAGTGCATGAACCGATGGTGATAGAGCCGGGGCAGACAGTAATGGTACCGACTTCACTTGCTATAGCGCTGAAGCCCGGCTATGAATGTCAGGTTCGTTCGCGAAGCGGGCTGGCAGCGAAACACGGGATTTTCGCCTTGAATGCGCCGGGGACGGTTGACAGCGATTACCGCGGCGAAATTAAAATTATACTGTCGAATTTCTCGAAGCAGGCTTATAATATCAATCGCGGGGATAGAATAGCTCAGCTTGTGATAACTACTTACGAGAGAATAGAATGGGAACAGGTGAATAAGCTTCCACCAAGCCCGCGTGGGGTTGGCGGCTTCGGAAGTACCGGTATTAACAATGAATAAGATAATAATTTCCTTGAAATGACTCTAAATATTTATTTCATTTGTGTTCTGTAAATTTGTTATTTTTTAAAATTAATATATTTAGCTAATTATGGAATTTACTACTTTTTTTTAATAAAATTATAAATATTTGCAAAAAATAGTTGCTTTTTAATATTTTATTGATTATAAAGCGTTAAGTTTTTTAGGTATTATTGTCAATGTAAGAGACATTAAAATGAAACTCGAATATGAATGCCTGCCTTGCGCTTTGAATACATTCGTTCGAATGATCGAAAGCTCGGAACTTTCCGATATAGAGAAGAGTCAGGCTATACGCAGCTATTTATATACTCTGTCTGATGAGGATTTTAGCCAGCCGCCGCCTGAACTCGGCGGGAAATTGCATCAAAAGATACGTGAGATAATGAAAGATCCCGATCCTTATAAGGAAGCGAAGGATCATTACAACCGCCTTATGATGGAAAAATATGATGAGCTTGCAGAGTTCATAAATACTTCCCGGAATAAGTTCAAGACAGCGCTTAAGCTCTCGCTCGTCGCAAATGTCATCGACTTTGCCACACAGGATAATATCGATATTCGCAATATATTCTTTAAGGCGCTGGACATTAAAATTTCTATAGATAATAGTAATGCATTACTTTCTGAAATTAAGAAAAGCAATACTATTCTATATATTGGCGATAACGCCGGTGAAATAATTCTTGACAAATTGCTTCTTAAAACTATATACGATAACTATAATAATAATCTTTATTTTGCTGTGCGGGGTGCGCCTACAATTAATGATATTACCCGCGAAGATGCCGAGTTTGCAAATATCGATGAGGTAGCTGCCATCATCGATACGGGCAATGACTACCCCGGGATATTGCTTAATGCCTGCTCTGACGAATTCATCGAGATATTTAACAAAGCGGATATTATTATTTCGAAGGGGCAGGGAAATTTTGAAAGTCTGACCGCTGCCTACAAAAATATATATTTTTTGCTCATGGTCAAGTGCAATCCGGTCGCGAGGTTTCTGGATGCGCAGAAAGGCAGCTTCGTCGTTGCGAAAAGGGAATTGTTAAAAGAAAAACAGCTTGCATGATTGATGTCAATCATGCATCGTTCTTTTCACCCCATTTGAAACCGCAATTGAAACAGTAATATTTCTTTTTATGCCTTGGAATAAAAGGTATAACTTCCACTATCGAATTTATGAAGGATACAAATCTCGAGAAATCTGTCGAGCTTACGTTTGCCGACAGGCAATTCGGGCAGATACGTTCGCTTTGCAGCGGTACGTCGAAGTATTCGAAGTAGGGCTGGGTAGTCCATTCCTTGTCGAGCAAGATGAGCGTGTCTATCACATCCTCTTCGCGCACCATCAGCTTGATGAAAGCTAGTGCATTGGAATAAATCCCGGTGAACTCGTCAGTGATGAAGCTGAATATGCCTTCGGATTCAAGACGAGCCCGTATGATATTTGCTTCGATCGGATTGTCAAACGATCTGACTGCTGCAAAGCCCATTTTTGATTGAGTATTACTCAGCTTGTTTATAATGTTCGTTTAGTTAGGAAAAATTCAACTTGTTTAAAAATAATTGATTTAACTTTAAAAGTCAATATTTATGTTAAGCCGGAAAAAGATCCAGATACAAGAAACCGGTATCATAATTCTTTTCCGATTGGTCACCGTTATTACTGTAATTATTAAAGACTATTTCGCCTTTTTGAAATTTTATTGATGAGTCGAAGTACGGCGCATCATACACAAAAGTGTGGAACTCGCCGTTCTCGCCGCAGGGATCGACATTTTCAGGCATATCTTCCGGGAATTTCCCGTTGATCGTGCGACCGGGCCAACTATCATCCGGATAATTAGCATTGGTGCAGACTACCAAAGCTTTGAAACCGTCGTCAATGAATTCTCTGATCAGCTTATCCGTCGGCTTTTGCCAGATGGGGAAAAGCGGGATCATACCGGCGATTTGGGCTTTTTCTTCGCGGTATTTTCTCAGGTCGTCCAGGAAAATATCACCGAAGATGGAATGCTCTATATTATCAGCTTTGATCTTGCTGTTTACGGCATTCATCCTTTCCTCGTAAACTTCCATCGAGGGCATTTCCGGCAGCTCGGCTTTTATGAGTTCGATGCCGGTTTTCCGTGCCTGCTCCTCCAGCGGCGCTGTTCTTACGCCGTGCATGGTTATGCGGTCGAATTTCTCATTTATCGTAGTTAGCAGATATTCAACGGAAAATTTGCCTGACTTATTTATTTTATGCAGGCAGATAGCCGAATCTTTCCCGCCGCTCCTGTTTAATACAGCTTTCTTCATTGTCCCCCTTATCGTTTTCAGGTAGTGATTTTACGAACTCTCTTTTTGTATTCTTTAGCGAGATTTTGAAATATTAAAGTATTTATTTTCGTAATATAGGTATTGATTAAATTTTCAAAAATTTATTTTCAAATAATAATGATACATAGAAAGTTCATTTTGATAATATTGATATTCACGCTTCCGTCGTTCATCTTTGCTCAGCAGCTTCCGGGCGGCTCGGAGAAGGAAAAAGATGAATCCATCGAACATCCGGAAGGGCATGTCTATTACGGTCTCGTCGCTAAATCGCCGAACCTGATCGACGACTGGGGGCTGGAAGTTGGCGTCCGGCTGGGCTTCATGATTAGCGACGATTTCGGTATGGGGCTCAGTTACTACTCACTTATTACCCATAATATTGACCTCAATTCACCAGACATCCACCAAAATGCATTCTTGCGCCTGTCCTACGGCGGCTTGGAAACCGAATATAATATCGGAATAACCCGCAGGTTCTCAGCGTCGCTGATGTCGCTTATCGGTTTCGGCGGCATCAATTATTCCATTAGCAGCAGTATTGACGCCGCATCCAATCCCTCCGCCGACTGGATTTTCTTAGCAGAGCCCGTTGCAGCCCTGTACTACCGCTTCTATGAAACCCTTAGCGTCGGTCTTGGCGCCGGCTACAGGTTCTCCTTCGACGCCGAGATGCAGGGAGTGTCTGACTCGGATATTAGCGGACCGGTGCTTACTTTGATTATAAGAGGCATGTAGGACTAAAGGTTACTGGCTGCCGGCTGAAGAGTTTTACGTTAAGAATATGGTTTCTGAACCGCAGATTAACTTTGATTAAATTGATCCTTCCAACTTTTTATTTACAGTTATAATTTTTAGACTGTTATTTTAACAAAATTCTTTATATTAATTGTAAATTATAGTTTGTTTTTAAGGAAAAACTGATGGGTAAAATGCTTAATAAATTGATAGTAAATACACTTCCGATAGTCCCTAAGCCTATCTTATACATATTCGCAAAGAAATATATAGCGGGACCGAAGTTAGAGGATGCTGTAAGAGTCGCAAAAGAGCTGGAATCGATCGGCGGTACCAGCACTATGGATGTGCTCGGGGAATTTGTGACAACTAAAGAAGAAGCTATCGAACATACATCGGAATGTATGAAAGTGCTGGACGCTATCAATGAAAATAACTTAAAATCCTACCTTTCTATCAAACCTACCTCGCTCGGATTAGAAGTCGATTATGACCTGGCATATGATAATATTCAAGGACTTATCGCGCATGCAAAAGAACTGGGGCTGTGGGTCCGGCTGGATATGGAAAATTCGCCTTATACTACGCAAACCCTTGATCTGTACAGGCAATTGAGAAATAACGGCTATGACAACTGCGGCATTGTGCTGCAGGCTTATATGAAAAGAAGCGAAGATGATATCAAAGCCGTAGCTGACCTGAAACCGTCCGTCCGCCTTTGCAAGGGTATTTACAATGAATCTCCGAAGATCGCTTATAAGGATTTCCATGAAATACAAAATAATTACAAAAAGCTGCTAAGAATGATCATTGACTATGGATGTTTCCCAGCTATAGCGACTCATGATGAAGCTCTTATCCGGGATGCTCTTAATTTGATCAAAGAGCGAAGCCTCAGGAAAAGCCAATATGAATTTCAAATGCTTTTGGGTGTGCGGGAAGATAGAAGGAACGAATTGCTGCAGGAAGGGCATAATCTGAGAGTTTATGTGCCTTACGGTAAAGATTGGTACGGATATTCCACACGCCGTTTAAAGGAAAATCCGCAGATGGCAGGTCATATTATTAAATCGATATTTTCGTTTAATAAGAAAAAATAAATAACTGGTTATATATGAAGAAATTAATTTTGCTTATATTATTAAGCCTGCTTCCATTGCAGGCTTGCACTAAAAGAGCGGCTGTATCAGATCCGAGTTCTGTCACTATAGGCACTTTCAATATCGAATGGCTGGGGGATGCCGTTGATGACAGAGTTCCCAGATCAGTTAAAGACTATGAATTGATAGCAGAGTTCATACAGCGTTCCGGCGCAGACATTATGGGACTGCAGGAAATTGAAAACGAAAAAGCTTTGGAAATAGTTCTGAGGTTCCTGCCCGGCTGGTCGTATAAATTAGGTTCTAACGGCGGCAAGCAAAATCTGGGTGTGATCTATAAAGAAGATATTGAAATAGAATCCCTTGGAGAGTACATGTCTGTCAGCGTGGTTGAGAACAAAACCCGACCCGGATTTATCGTAAAAGCGAAAAAAGGCAATTTCGACTGGATTATGATGGTGGTCCACTTCAAATCCACCTCCCGCTATGATGATACACCTGAGAAGAAGCTGGAAAGTTACCGCATTCGAAGCGATCAGGCGGAAGTTGTAGACAATTGGGTTGATTCGGTTTTAGCTGCCGGCAGTGAAGATGATGTCATCATCGTAGGTGATTTTAACGATAATCCGGTACGAGAGAAAACCCACACCTTGGATTCGCTTGTTTTTAATGAACATCTGAATTTCGTTACAACAGATTTAAAAAGCTGCAAATACAGATTCTGGAAGGTTATCGATCATATTGTCATCTCCGACGCAGCACAAAAAAGAATGATAAAAGACAGCGAAAAAGTAATGGATATATACAGCGCATTGCCAAAATCTCAGGCGGAAAAAGTATCAGATCACTGCCCGGTGGCTGCGAAATTCGATACTAAAATGCCTGATAATGATTGAAACCGGCTTTTAAAAAGTTCCCCTCCTTGAGTTAAGGAGGGGAGTGAAGCCGAAGACTTTACGGGGTGGTTCTTATTTCCCCGTAACTTCTTTTACTCTTTCAGTCAATTTCGGAATAATCTCGAAAATGTCGCCGACTATGCCATAATCAGCCACATTGAATATAGGCGCATCTTTGTCTTTGTTAATCGCAACAATTGTCTTTGAGCTCGACATACCTGCCAGATGCTGTACTGCGCCTGAAATAGCGCATGCAACATAAAGGGTGGGCGAAACAGTTTTACCGGTCTGACCGACCTGCTCGCTGTGCGGTCTCCAGCCTGCATCGACCACTGCCCTGGAAGCGCCTACGGCAGCGCCGAAAGCTTTTGCCAGATCTTCGATAAGATGGTAATTGTCCGGTCCTTTGATACCGCGACCGCCGGAAACAACAATGTCCGCTTCGGAAACATCCAGCTTGCCTTCATTCTTCTTAACTTCTTCGACGACTACAGGAATGTCATCTTCGCTCAGATCAGGCGTAAATTCGCTGAAGTTAACATCCGCCGGTGAGTCCGCTTTTACCGCCGTGAATACGTTCGGACGCAGCGTATATACTTTCTTCTCCGAGTCTACTTTTGTTGTGATTATGGCTTTCCCCGCATAGACAGGTTTTTTGGTTACAATACCGCCGTTATCAAAATTGAGATCAATTGCGTCGGCGATATACCCGGCATCCATTTTGACTGATACACGCGGTGCTATTTCATTACCGGCAGCGTTTGCGGACATAAGAACTACATCCGTATCCTGTTCCTGAGCAGCCTGTGCTATGGTCTTGGCTGCCGCTGTGGATGACCACTTCTGCAGAAGGTCATGCTTTGCATTTACAACTTCGCCTAAACCGTATTCTCCGGCAGTTTTGGCGGCTGTTTCGCTTCCGTTTATGGTCAAGCCTACGATTGGCGTGTTATTATCTTTGGCGATTTTATTTGCAGCGGAAATCACTTCGTAAGCGCTGCGTTTAAGAGTATCTCCTTTGACTTCAAGAAACACAAGAATTTTCTTCATGATCTAGCTCCTTATAAATTATTGTCTTAATTATTAATTATATTACCTTGGCTTCTTCGTGAAGTTTCTTCACCAGTTCGTTGATATCTTCGTCGGAATCGCCCAGAATAACGTTCTTGCGTTCTCTTGAGGGCAGTTCCATGCCAAGGATAGACGTCTTCGTATCGGTCGCAGCGGCGTCGCGTTCGTCGATAGGCTTTTTCTTGGCTTTCATGATGTCCGGCAGCTTGGGATAGCGCGGCTCATTAAGCCCTTTCTGCGTGCTAATGATGCACGGCATCTTGGTTTTTACGAATTCCGTACCGCCTTCGATATCTCTTTCAGCGCTGATTTCACTATCGCTGATATCCAGCTTCGAGACGACCGATACGGAAGGCAGACCGGTCAGTTCGCCGAGCATCGAAGCCATCGCGAATGAGTCGAAATCAATGCTTTGACGTCCCAGAAGAATTAGATCAGGATTTAATTCCTTTGCATAATCAGCAAGATTTTTTGCTGCGTAAAATGAATCGAAATCGGCTTGCCCTTTTATCAGGACTGCCTTGTCCACCCCCATAGCGAGAGCGGTTCTAAGTACATCTTTGTTATCGTCAGTGCCAACAGTAACGGCTGTAACTTCGCCGCCGTTTTTCTCTTTTAGCTGCAAGCCTTCTTCGAGGGCTAATTCATCATAAGGATTAACTATGAATTTTACGCCCTGAGTCTCGATCGATTTGCCATCGGCTCCTACATTTACCTTGGTCGTAGTATCCGGTACTCTTGAAATACAAACTAAAATGTTCATTACTTCTCCGATTTTTTAAAACTTACCAGATTTATTTCAACAATTTGTAAATAGTAATTTTCTAAAATTGTATGATACAATTTTACAAATATAAAGAAAATCATGTATCATGAAAGTTTTTCAGTCTTTACGAATTATGAAGACGAGCGCCCCGTTATATTTTTCAGGCAAATCCATCTTACACGGCGGGACATTGTTGAATTTGCATTCGGCGGGCATGGTCATTTTGCAAGGTTCGTCACTTTGCAGCACTTCGATCTTGACGGAACCGTCCGTGCCGCCTTCTTTCTTCAACCCGCAGACAAGCACCTGCCACACAAGACTATGCTTGTGCAGTTGAAGCATTGACGTTTTCATCGTTTTCAATTTATAATTGCCGTCATCAACGGAAAGCTTCCAGCCTTCTTTTTCTTTTTCCCCTTCGTCATACAGGCGGAAATCTGCTCCTGCGGCAAGCTCTCTGTCGATATATAATTTAATGGTTATGAATGAACTCTTATTTGCATCCAATATGCAGTAACGCGCTTTAGATACCTTATGTATTGATTTCATAATATCACAATTACTATAAGTTTAACTTTTTATGATAATTTAAAAATTATGTTTGTGAAATACAATATAATTCTCACTAATTAAAATTCTTACTCTGAAAAAATGTAATTCTAAAAACATATTTAGATCCTTTTTGATAGTGGTTAAAGGTTAAAGTTTTAAGAGAAATTTCTCTAATTGGTCTTCATATTTTTTCATTAACCTTTTTCCAGTTCCTTCTTAAGATATATACCGGTGAAGCTATCCTTATTCTTAACAATGTCTTCCGGCGAACCCTCTGCTATGATATATCCGCCCTTCGAGCCGCCCTCGGGACCGAGGTCAATTATCCAGTCCGTGTACTTTATGACATCCGGGTTGTGCTCAATAATGATCACCGTGTTGCCTTTCTCTACCAGCTCGTCGAGCAGGCGTAAAAGAATTTTTATATCCTCGAAATGCAGCCCGGTAGTGGGTTCATCAAGAAGATAAAGAGTATTACCCGTACTGACTTTTGACAGTTCCGTTGCGAGCTTCACGCGCTGGGCTTCGCCGCCGGAAAGTGTCGGCGCCTGCTGCCCGAGAGTGATATATCCCAGCCCTACGTTGAGCAGCGTCTGCAGTTTTGACTTTATCCGCGGTATTTCACTGAATAGCTCAATCGCTTCCTCGACGGTCATGTCCAGTACATCCGCAATGGAATTTCCCTTGTATTGCACCGAGAGCGTTTCCTTGTTATAGCGCTTGCCGTTGCACTCGTCGCACTTGATGTAAACGTCCGGCAGGAAGTTCATCTCGATCTTCTTTATGCCGGCGCCCTGGCATTCCTCGCACCTGCCGCCCTGCACATTGAAAGAAAATCTGCCCGGTTTGTAGCCGCGCATCTTCGATTCCGGCAGCATAGCGAAGAAATCCCGGATAAGAGTGAACAATCCCGTATATGTTGCCGGATTGGACCGCGGTGTCCTGCCAATCGGCGACTGATCTATCTCGATGACTTTGTCGATATTCTCGAGACCTTCGATAGAGTCATATTCCAGCGGCGTCATTGTCGATTTGTAAAAATGCCGGGAAAGAATTGGATATAGCGTATCATTGATAAGCGAAGATTTTCCCGAGCCGCTCATGCCGGTGACGCAGATAGATACCCCCAGCGGGATTGTCAGGTTCACATTCTGCAGATTATTACCCCGCGCGTCTTTCAGGACAATTTTGCTGCCATTGCCTTTTCTGCGTGACTTTGGCACTTCGATCTCTCTCTTATCAGCGAGGTATTGAGCGGTGAGGGATTTATCAAGGACACCGTCGGTAAGCTCGCGCAGTTTATTTGGCGTGTCGGAAATGATAATGTTGCCGCCGTGGACGCCAGCGCCAGGTCCCATGTCAATCACGAAATCGGCGCTTTCGATCATCGCTTTGTCGTGCTCGACGACTATAACGGTATTGCCGAGGTCGCGCAGATTATGCAGGGACTTTATCAGCTTACTGTTGTCATGTTGGTGCAGACCTATGCTTGGCTCGTCAAGTATATACATAATGCCTACAAGCTGCGAGCCTATCTGCGAAGCCAGCCTTATCCGCTGCGATTCGCCGCCGGACAGAGAGCGCGCCGACCGTTCCAGACTTAAATAGGTCAATCCGACATCGTTAAGGAACTGCAGGCGGGCTATGATTTCCTTCAAAATGAGATTGGCGATCATCATATCCCGCTCGTCGAGCTTTTCCTCTAATTCCCGAATATCTTCCAATTCATGCTGAATATCCGGTTTTACGAGATCGTGGATGTTTTTTCCATTGATATAGACGGATAGATTTTCCTGCCGCAGCCGCCCGCCGCCGCATGATTTACAAATGTTAGAAGACATGAATGATTCGAGATTCCGCCGAGCAGAAGCGCTGCCGGTGGTTTCGTAAATATGCCGCAGATTGGGAATAAGTCCTATAAATTCATGGAAATACACTTTTTGCTTGCCGCCTGAAAATTTGTAATCGACTGATATCTTCTCGCTTTTAGCGCCGTGAAGCAGGCGATCCATGATCTCATCGGGGATGTCCTTTATAGGCATGTCGAGGTCGAGCCCCGTCTTCTTGGCGAAAGCCTTCACCTGCGTCCACATCCAGGTCTGACGTTTTTTACCGAGCGGAACAATACCGCCATTGTTTATCGAAAGAGTCTTATCGGGGATCATCAGATCCCTGTTGAAATCCCGCTTAATGCCAAGCCCCTGACATTCATGGCAGGCGCCGTAAGGCGAGTTGAACGAGAACATATTCGGCGCCAGCGGCTCATACGCTCTGCCGCACGATGGACAGGAATACGCCGTGCTATAGAAGTTCTCTTCCCAGCCGCCGTCCTTTTCGATCAGCAGCATTAGATTGCCGTCGCTTCTCTTGAGAGCCAGAGCGACGGATTCATTTATCCGCTGCTCATGCTGAAGGGTTGCCTCGCATCTGTCCACCACGAGTTCGATGTCATGCGTCTTATACCTGCTGATCTGCATTCCCGGCGTTATCTCTTTTATCTCGCCGTCAACGCGCACCCGGGTAAAGCCAAGCTTCATCAACTGCTCGAACAGATCGCGGTAATGACCTTTCCTCGCTCGAACGAGCGGGGAAAGTATCTGAATTCGCTTCCCCGAATAATTTTTCAGTATTTCTTCAACAATTGAATCCTGCGACTTTTTCTCGACGGGAACCTGGCAATCCACGCAGTACTGTTTGCCAATCTTCGCAAAAAGAAGGCGCAGATAGTCATATATCTCGGTGACAGTGCCTACTGTAGAGCGTGGATTGGCGCCGAGGGTTTTCTGCTCGATGGAAATTGCCGGTGAGAGCCCGTCGATCCTATCGACGTCCGGCTTTTTCATCATGCCGAGGAACTGCCGTGCGTAGGATGACAGGCATTCCACGTAGCGGCGCTGCCCTTCGGCATAGAGCGTGTCGAAAGCGAGGCTGGACTTACCGGAGCCCGAAAGCCCTGTGATGACTATCATCTGATCCCGCGGGATGTCCGCATTGACGCTCTGCAGGTTATGTTCACGAGCGCCGCGGACGATAATGTCTTTCAGTTCCTCATCCGGCGGGAAATCCTCGCTGAAAAATTTATCTTTGTCAGTGTCGTTTCGCATCATTTTGCCGTATTAAAAACAAATATTCTGGTACAACCTGCAAATATAGGAAAAATTTTGTGTTTGTGTAATGAATATTAAAATCAAATTTTGGTAATATCGTAAATATTTGTAAATGTAGTAATTTAAACAATCTTATTCTTGTGGATACAGAGTGTTTATGTAAATCCTTAATATCGTCGACAGGGAATATCTGGAGAACTATATGAGCATGTGAAAAAACTTGCATCTGACCATGCTCACGTTCTCGGATTCAGATTGTACGTTGAAAAAGCAAATGAAATAGCACTTAAAGCTTATGAAGCATTGTGAATGAGAGAGACATACAATAAATTGTTTGAGGAAATAAAAATTTAAAGTAAATCTGACGAATATGTGCCGAAATGATATTAATATCTATCTTTGGGATGATTAATTTGAATCTATTCATCAGGAAAATTCATTATAAGAATTCCCTCATCCCTAATCCCTTCTTCCAAGTGGAGAA
>CAZXYS010000057.1:0-19337 GCA_964645005.1 uncultured Hyphomicrobiales bacterium
GGTTCTTCTAAAATGATGAATTGTAATTTGTTAGCAGCACTGAAGAGTTCTAATGCATAATCCGGGTTTAACAATTATGAAAATAGGCAAAATTTTTTCAGGATAGCAATTTTTTGTTAATAAGTTGCGTCTAATTAAAAAATTACCTATATTATAAATGAATTCTTTACTTTTGAAAAACGCCTTATAATTTAATAATAATTGACTCCCCGGAGGGAAAAATGAAGAAGTCAATAATAATATTAATGTTATTAATTTGCAGCACTCCAATTTTGCAGGCAAATAAGATAACGTTCACTGCTAAGGACAGTGTCACAGGTGATGAAATAACACCCGACAGTATCCACATTTACTCAGTAACACAGAATCTGGACACTATTATGATATACGGGATGGAGTTTGAGTTCACATATACCGGCGTTAGTGAAAATCCCATTTATGGCAATAAACTGGTAACACCCTTATCAGCGAATCCCTTCGAGCGGCAATTAGCGTTTGAAGTGAATCTCAAAGGTACAGGTAGGATTCAGGTAGGGTTGTTTGACCTGACCGGACGGGAACTGTATCGATTTCAGGATTATGCTTCCGGCGCTAAGAAATATGTGCTGTACTGTCCTTCTCTTATGCGCGGGTTGTATATGCTGCATGTGAGGGCAGGGGGCAATGCTGAGACGGTGAAATTGCTGAAGACCGGTAGTAGAAGCAGCGGAGAGACAAATATTTCCGCTTATTCCACAATTAGGAATAATCAAATATTGAGTGAGGATCAGATCAGATTCACAGCCTTTAAGGAACACTGTGATAATGACACTGTTTATGCGGATGCTAAGACAGCTCATGTGGAATTCATATTGAATGACCCCGAGCCTTACTCGGATTGGTATTTTGACAAAGTGGAATTTGATATATATATACCGAAAACAAAAAGAATGTGTCAAATAATCCGTCGACCTGACGTAAATTATACTGAGGAAAAGATTAACTTTGAATTTTATGATACATTCGAAGATATGAATTATTATTGGGATGGTAATGGATATAGAGAATGCATTACTCGCTTTAATCCGAAGAATAACAGGGATACAATTTATCTTTTTTCATTAGTTTACCGTTAAGGCGTAAAATATAATTTATTACAATTTATAATGGATAGCACAGACAAAACATTCCAAAATTTAATAATATGTTTGTATAGAAACAGAATTTTTCAAACATCACCTGTTTCACATAGGGTACAATCCTTATATTTGCTAGTCAAAAAAGGTGATTATAAAGAATACTCAGATAGAGTAGAATTAAAATTAAATGGAATAGAATTTTTAAATAATAATTTAACATTATACTATAAAAATGATTATTATCTAGGTGGAACACAAAGAGATTTTTGCGAATATGACTTCCCAATTAATGTTCCTGAAGCTGAATTATTAGTCATCTTATATAAATATTAAACCATTAATCAACAACACATCCTACCCAAAATTCCTCCCTACAAGAAAAATACTTGTATATTTCCCCTTTTTTTCATAATATCCGCAAAAATTGTCGTACACAAATTGCAGGGGTGTATGGGGCTGCCCGGTAACTGGACTATAGAACAAATACTTACGCTGACCTACTACAAGAGCGTGAATTTTACCGTATTGCGTCAGGCGGTGGAGAACTTCTCCTCGCTGGAACACCTTATCGAATCAGCTATCGCAGAGAACATCTTTGCCAAGCTGCGCCAACAGGATCTTTTCGAAGAGCAGAGAATCGATATTACAGATGAGATCAACCGCCAACTGGATACCTGCGAGAAGAATAACTTCAGAATAGTGACCTATTGGGACGAGGAATATCCCGCCCTGCTGAAGAAGATCACGCACCCGCCGATTGTGCTGTTCGTTCGGGGTACGCTGCAAAAAAATGATGCCGCGGCTATTTCTGTGGTCGGCACACGCCGCTGCACAACTTACGGGAAGTTGTCCACCGAACGCTTCACCGAAGAATTTGCGCGTCGGGGTGTTGTGGTTGTAAGCGGGCTTGCTTATGGAATTGACACTACCGCTCATCTGGCGGCGCTTCGCGCTAAAGGGATAACTTACGCAGTGATAGCCTGCGGTTTGGATCAGATCTTCCCGGATACCTCGCAGAAGAATGCGGATAAGATCATTGATGGCGGCGGCGCTATCATATCCGAGTACAAGTGCGGCGTGAAAGCGCTTCCGGCATATTTCCCGCAGCGTAACAGGATCATCAGCGGCATATCTTTCGCTACGCTGGTGGCGGAAAGCGGCGAGAAAGGCGGGGCTCTAATCACAGCTAAGTTCGCTATGGATCAGGAAAGGGAGGTTTTCGCTGTGCCGGGGAATATTAGCTCTGCGAAGAGCGTCGGCACAAACCAGCTTATCAAAAATCAGAGAGCTATACCTGCGCTAACGCCGGACGGGGTACTAAAAGAATTGGGTTTGGATAAGCAGGCGCCGGAGCTCATCAGCAAATCCCCCGCCGAGAAGATGAGCGATCCCGTCCAGCTAAAGATCTACGAAGCGCTCGACTACGAGCCGATCCATATTGATAAATTGTCCGACGATACGGGCATCGAGATGTCCGACCTGCTCGTGAAGCTGCTGGATATGGAATTTAACGGCTTGATAAGGCAGCTGCCGGGGAAGACGTATATTAGGGGGGATTGACATATATAAGTTAACCGAATTATCTTGCAATGATAGATTAAATTTAGTAAATTAGGTTATTATGGCACAAAGAGCTTTTATAACGCCGGAAGTGTTCAAATGGGCAAGGGAAACGGCGGAGATTTCCGAGGAAACCGCCGCCGCCAAAGTGAAGGTCTCTGTAGACAGGTTCAGAGACTGGGAAGCAGGCAAATCTTACCCAACGATTCGACAGGCAAAGATCCTTGCAAAAGCATACAGAAGACCACTTGCATTGTTTTTCCTTCCTGAGATACCGGATTTTCCAGTACTAAAGGACTACTAATTTTTTAAATATAATTACCTTAAAACATTTTTTTCCCTCAATAAATTCATTATATTGGATATATGGTATAAATGTTTACTTTATAAGAAAAAGAGATATGGAATTTAAAGAGACTTTTGACGAATATTTATCGATTATCGAGCAAAGATTAGCGGAAGTAGTTCCCGATACCGAGCCGCGGGCGTTGTACGAACCCTTTCATTATCTTATTACCGGCGGCGGGAAAAGGATACGTCCCGTGCTGACGATGATTTGCGCTGGCGCTGTCGGCGGCGATCCGATGTCCGCGCTGAATCCGGCGTGCGCTATAGAGATACTGCATAATTTCACTCTGGCGCATGACGATATTATGGATCAATCGCCGCTGCGGCGCGGCAGAGAGACGGTTCATACAAAGTGGAATGAGGCGGCGGCTATCCTTACAGGCGATGTGATGGTCGGCTACGCTTACGGGCTGCTGCCTGCCGCGCGCGATCACGACCGAGCCGACGACATTTCCGAGGCATTCACCAAAGGGCTTATCGAGGTCTGCGAAGGGCAGGCATTCGATATGATGTACAATAATGACAAACAGGTCACGACGGATGATTACTTCATGATGATTGGTAAGAAAACCGCGAAGATCATTGAGACATCGGCGGTTATCGGCGCTCATTCCGGGCATGGCTCTATCGATGATGTGGATAATCTCAGCAAGTATGCAAATAATCTGGGATTGGCGTTTCAGCTTCAGGATGATCTGCTGGACATAATCGCCGAGGATGAGAAGTTCGGCAAGCAGATAGGCAAGGACATTGTCGAGGGTAAGAAGACCTACCTTATCCTCAGGACCAAAGAAAAAGCCACCGAGGGTAAGGATAAACGCCTTATCAACCAATTCTTCGAGCAGGACGGGCTCTCGGAAGAATATATCCCGCGGATGAAGGATCTCTTCATTAAATACGAAATCCTGACTGATACGAAGAATATTGTCGAGAAGTATCTTATGGATGCGGCGTATTACCTTAAATATTTAAAGAAGAATGACTTTACCAATATGCTCGACGAGTTGGTGAAGATGTTGTATGACAGGAATTATTGATAAATGGCTCAGCTTCTTTACAACAAAGCATTCGAACCGGACAAATTCCCAGCGACCGGCGAATCTCTGATAGATACATACACTTCCGGCGGGGAAGGTAAGTCGACAGATGATTTCATCCTGGTTGTGCCAACAGGGAAGCTGGTCAGGAAATTCGAGATGCTGACCGTACAAAATTATTTCGCAAAGCACGGGAAGCCCTTGACCAAGCCGAATATCTTCACTGTTCAGACATTCGCAAGGCATTGTTTTGATAAGCTTTATGAAGATGATTATCGTTTGATTTCCGATGCATACCGGCTGTCCCTCTTCGAGGAAGCGGCTGAGAAGGCTGATCTTGATTTCTATGCTTCCGGTGACAGACCACCCCCGCACGGCGTTTTGATCAGATTGAATGACGTGGTGTATGGGCTGCGCGAGGATGGTATCTCGCTTGAGGACATCCACAGCGATATAGAGAAGCCCGAGAAAAGCGCCGATGATATCTACGATCACGTCAAACTTAAAGATATAGCGAAACTATACGAAGAATATGAGAAATTTCTTGCCGGCAATCTCTTCGATTATCCGAAATTGCTTAATAAATTGTCGGAACTGATCAGGTATAAGAGCTTCAAAGAGCCGGTGGATGAATTGAATTTGTTCGAGAATCAATCCGGCGAAAATGTTCTGAATTCTCTTTTTCCGAATAAGCCGGTGATACTTTTCTACGGCTTCAGTGAATTTCGGATGCCCGAGATGGATTTTCTCTCGTTGTTTTCGCAGTCGGAAATTCCGGCGGCGGTACATATTGATTATTCGAATGTGAACGGACCGCTGTTCGGGAATTTGAATGACACACGCTTCAAGCTGGAAGCCGCCGGATTTAAGAATATTCCCATCGACGAAAACGATAAGCCGCAGTTGTCTGACAATCCTGACAATGAGATCGGCAAGCCCCGCTCTACTTTTCTCAGGCGCTGGCTTTTCAACACTGAGAAAAATATTGACAATCCCGATTTTTCGGATATAATCGAGATATATTCAGCAAATAACAGGCTGGAAGAGGTCAAATCCATTGCGAAGCTCATCAAAAATCTGTCGATAGAGGAAAACATTCCTCTGCATGAGATCTGCGTCACGATGCGGCAGCCCGATGAGTATTCCACTCTCTTCAGAGAGTTGTTCGCCAGTTACGAGATACCGGTGAATGTAAGCGACCGGTTCCCGCTTGCGTCGTCGCCGGTGGTGACGGCAATTTTCGCGGTGCTGGACGTAATTTCCCGCGGATATAAGCGCGCCGACATACATAAAGCTCTCGAAAGTCCATATCTGAAGTTTACTTCCGGCGATGAAGAAATTGACAGCGCCAATCTGCTGAATACCGCTCTCAGGCTCAGAATTACCGGCGGCAATCGTTCCGGCGGAAGTAAGTTCTGGATAAAGAGACTGGAAACTGCTGTTGAATCTCTTAAAAAGAGAATTGAAAGGCAGAAAGAAGACGATACGCAGGATCCTATGGATACAGTCCAGCTTGAACGGGAATTGCAATCTACCGAGAAAACTCTAAACGATATAAAAGCTCTCATCGATATTATCCCGAAAAAAAGCAAGGCTGTTCCGCCGAAGGATTTTTCCGCTATTGTCAAAGAACAGATCATTAAGAATCTTGGTATCAGCGAGAATATCCGCTGGCATTTCATGCATCTTTACAATGAAACCGGCTACGCTAACAATGATCATAAGATCAGGCTGATCGACGAGGTCGAGAAGGACGCCCGCGCTTTGACTGCCTTCATCGAGATCCTTGATGAGATGTGCTTTATCATCGCGGACAGGCATCCCGGCAGGAAGTTCTCGTTCGATCATTATGTCGAAAAGATCAAGACTTCCGTGCTCGGCGCAAAGTATCAGATTCGCGAGAAGCAACAGTACGGCGTGACGGTGACTTCCATAGAGCAGACGCGCGGCATTCCTTTCAGGGTGATGATCCTTTGCGGGGCGGTGGACGGCGAATTTCCTATCGCCTACACGCCGGAACGCTTCCTCGGCAAAGAGCTGAATGCAAGCGAAGAACGCCACATCCGCAGCGAGAGAATGCAGTTCTATCAGTTCCTCACAAACGGCTCGGATTTTATGGATGCGGGCGATAAGAAGATATTTATTTTCTATCCTCAGAATGAGGAAAGAAGGGAACTCGTGCGCTCGCAGTTTATTGACGATCTGCTGAAGATCACTACCCTCGAAAATGACGGCAGGACGGTGAATATCAGCGAGCAGAGAGGGGAAATTCCCTGGGAAAAGAATATTGTCGGCATCGGCGAGGTGCATGAGATACTCGGGCAGGCGCTGGCGAATCCTTCCGAACAGAATGAGAAGCTTAAAGATAAGATCCGGAGCGAGATTAAGACAAGGCATATCGATAAAACAGGTAAACTCATTGAATCCGCGGTTAATCGCAACATGTTTCAAATGTTCGGCGGAAATATTCCCCAAGAGAAGCTGTTGCAGGCGGGCATCGATAAGCTGCGCAAATTGAAGGAAAAGCCGGTCTCTATCTCGGCGCTGGAAACTTATGGCAAATGTCCGTATAAATTCTTTGCGGACAGGGTGCTGAATTTCGAAGAGCCGGAAATTCTCGACTCGACGCTGTCGCCGCTGGAACGGGGAAGTATGTTCCACCGCGTGCTCTACCGGTTCTATGTCGATCTGCAAAAGGAAAATGCAAAGAAAGATGATCCGGCGCTGAAACCTGTCATACTCGACCGTGAAAACTATGATCATTACAGGGATAAGCTGTTCCAAATCGGACGCGAAGAGATGGAAAATATCCGCTTCGACCATCCCTTTTTCGAGCTGGAAGAGCGGGACCTGTTCGGCGATAGCAGCAAGCAGGGGCTGCTGGATGTCTGGCTGGACGAGGAATTTCGCAGGATAGATGCCGGCTGGGAATTTAGTCCGGCGCTGTTTGAATTTTCATTTGGTATGAAGAGTCTCGGCGAGGATAAACCCATTAACGCAGTAGATCTGGCGGAAGGTCTCAAGCTGCGCGGCAAGGTGGACAGGGTAGAGCTTATCGACACAGGCGATGAACTCAAGTTTGTCATTGCCGATTATAAAACCGCCAAGATGAGTAATATTCCCTCTGATAATAAGATCAAAGATGGACTTAGCTTCCAGATGTCGCTCTATTCGAGGGCTGTGCAACAAATCCTTCGCGAGAAGTACAATCTCGAAGCGCAGCCGGATGCCGCGGTTTATTATCTCTTGCGCCCGGAATACGACGAGAAAAAAGAGAGATACGCTTCGGAAAAAATTGTGCTCAACTCGAAGGAATCTTACCTTTCGGAAAGTTACCTCGATTCCAATAGCCGCCTGCCTACGCCGGAAAAGTTGATTGAAACGGAAGAAAGCTCTTTTTTGTTTGCCAAAAAGTACATTGAGCTTGCTTCGTCGGGCTGTTTCTGGGTGGAACCGGAGAATAACGCCTGCAAGTACTGCGCGTTCCAGCCGGTGTGCCGGATTTATGAGAAGAGGAATTATTTTATGTGATAGTGACGACAAGGCATGTCTTGTCGCTGCATTTCTTTGCTTTATTTCCGAACATTGACTGCCCTATTATGGCTGCAGGTTGCTGGCTGCTGGCTGCAGGTTTAAGAATTTAAATTTTCAAAGTTCTAATTTTGATCATATAGTATCATCCGGTTCGTTTTTGGTATCACCCGTTTTGTTATTGTGGGGCTGGTTTTCAAAGAACTGTGATGCTTTTTGAGACCGTTTGAGAGCGGTTTTTAGGTGGTATCAATTTATTGGCTAAAGGCTGCTGGCTTTTAAGAGTTTTTAAATTTAAGGTTTAAGTTAATATGTAAATTGTGTAATAGTAACTTTTCGATACCTTAGGATGCTTCTGCCTAAAAGATTCATGTGAATTAACTTAAGTTCATGAATTAATATAATTTAGAATTTGTCGGGCGCTGTTTTTGATGAACCTGTGGTTCATTGTTGGTTGCCTTCGTTTGCTTTGTGCTGGTCAGGTTTTCAAAGAACGGAGGAACTTTTTTGTACCAAAATGTACCGGTTTTTGGGTGGTTCAATGGTTCATTTTTTTAACACACTATAACCCTCTACTTTGTCTTCCCTCACCCAGCCCTCTCCCAATGGGAGAGGATGAGAATACAACCCCCTTTTTTAAGCTATGGCACTAAGTTAAACAGAAAATATTTGAAAGAAAATTCAATAAGGTATTGCGGTAAACCTTTGGGCAGCCCCAGGAAACAGACAGAGGACAATCGTGAAGAACTGCGGAAAAAAAAGACGAAGAAAACAGGAGTACATAGAGAGGATAGTGATAGAAGGAAAATTCGGACAAGGCAAGAATGGCTGCAGATTAAATCTAATCAAGGCAAAACTACGCAAAACATCGGAGAGTTGGATAGCATGTATCTTTTTCGTAATGAATTTCGTGGAGTTGAGTTCTAAAAAAAATATTTTTTTTTCAATTAAAGGCAAAATTATAAAATTTAAATTTATTTTAATCAAAAAAAATTAGTTTAAATCCAATTTAATTTTAGATTATAACTGTAGTTTTTGAGGAAACCTTAATTATCGTCACTTGCGTTTAATTTGTTGATAAGATTGTATTTGGCTTGTCTTGTTTCCCATCTTTCGCGGGCGAATTTCTGCATATCGGTTATAGTGTCCTTTTCGTCAACTATTTCGAGCCCTAAAAGTGTTTCGATTATGTCTTCCATTGTGGCAATGCCTTTAAATCCGCCGTACTCGTCAATTATAAGCGCTATATGTTCCTTTTTTTCCAGAAGTTTTTCCCATAAAGTGTATAAGACCATTGAGTCCGGCACTATTAAAATCTCTCGTTTGATGGCATTTAGTTTTAGATTGTATTTGTCTTCCGCCAAATACTCAAATACCTTTTGCCTGATAACGTATCCGGTAATGTTTTCAGGGTATCTCGAGTAAACAGGGATTCGTGAAAATTTTAAATAGTCCTTGTTTTTTAGGAATTCTTTCAATTGCAGATTCTCATCAGATGCGGCTACGACAACTCTCGGTGTCATGATCTCAGATACTTTTAAGTTCTTCAGTTTTACTATGTTCTGGATGATTTTATTTTCTTTGCTGGAAAACAGTCCTTCGTTTGCGCCTATGCTTGCTAAAGCTGCGATTTCCTCCCTGCTGGTAGTCTTTTCTTTTTTATTGCTTGAAATTATTCTGGTGATTATTGCAGATAATATTACCAGAGGATAGGTGAGAAAAATCATCGATTTTATTATGAAATAAGTTATCATTGCTAAGCTTCGCCAGTATCTGGCGCCTATGGTTTTGGGTATTATTTCGGTTATCACTAATATTAGAATTGTGAGAACGGCAGATACAATTCCCAAATATGCATCGCCGAATACCTTGACCGCCTGCGCGCCAACACCGGCAGCGCCAATAGTATGTGCAACGGTGTTCAATGATAAGATGGCGGATAGAGGTTTGTCAATGTTTTCTTTTAAATTAATGAATGATTTTGCCCAATTATGTCCTTCGTCTTGTTTTGTGACAAGGAATGATTGGGGGGTGGATAGAAGCACGGATTCCATTATGGAACAAATAAATGAAACTACCAGGGCAAGTAATAAATATGCAATTAAAGCTGTCATTTTTATTTCAAATGTAATTTGTTCCTGTATATGCTAATAATTGTAGCATTTAAATACTTTACGATATGAATTTAAACGTATAAGGTCTGAATAATATTTAAAAGTTTTTTCTTACTCGTTCGTAATAGATTTGGAAATAATTATATATCGGGTTATATTTGTAGCTCGTTAAATTTTCGGAGGCAATAATGGAAAAAATGAAATTAGTAGATCAGATGGTAAAAGAGCGGGCTGTGCAGGCTCGCAAAGAAAAAGACGGCGAAAACTTCGTAGAAGTGCCCGATTTTAATCCCGGCGACCAGATAGAAGTTGCTGTTCGCGTGGTCGAAGGCGAAAAGGAAAGATTGCAGCGCTTCAAAGGTATCGTTCTTAAGAAAAAAGGCAGCGGTATCAACCAGTCCTTTATGGTGAGAAAAGTATCCAGCGGTATAGGAGTGGAAAGGATCTTCCCGCTTTACTCACCGATGATCCACAGTATTAAAGTTACCCGCAAAGGACGTGTCCGCAGGTCCAAGCTGTACTATCTGCGCGGTATGTCCGAGAAGAAGATTCGCCAGAAGCTGAGCTAATTCTTACTAAATATATTTCAAAGGCGACATCCAATCGTTTGGATGCCGCTTTTTTTTTGTAAAAAAAACCCCCTTTCGGATTTCGGAAAGGAGGTATAAAAATCAAATATATTAGTGATTTATCTGTGTATCACCATTTTTTTGACTTCCAAATAATGCCCTGAGAGTAACCTGATATAATATACTCCTGATGGCAGGTCTTCTATTGAAATTAGTTTTTCATAAAATCCGGGCTCGGTGTCTTCTTCCACAAGTGTTCTAACCCGTTCACCAAATGAATTCCAGAGTTCGATTTTGGTGTGTGATTCCAGTCCGATACCATAACTGAGGTTAAATATATCTGAATTGACAGGATTGGGCTCAGGTTCATGAAGAGTATAGGGTTGTGCATTTGCAATGACGCTGCGCAGATCTCTGACACATGTAGCGACATTTATCTCTCCGTTGCTTGTTTCGGAGGTAACGCATTCATCTCTTGCTCCAAAACTTATCAAATCGAATTCAGGGGTGAATTTTTGGGCATCTCCGAGTATCACTCTAAACACGATGGATGTAATCTTACCGGATTTTGATATTGCCGTTCCACCCTGTCCATTAAGTACTAACTTAGAATATCCCGCATCGAACTCGTTCAATTCCTCAGCCCGGATAGTCCAGCCGTCATCCAGAGCGCTTCCCGGTTCTAGTTCATCATTAGCTTTCCCGGTCCATACCATTTCTTTGGATGGGTATTTAATTATTATTTCGAATGTTTCAATATTAGCCTTGTCGAAATCATCGCAATCAATTGTAACATAGAACTCAAACTCGCCGGTTGTAAGAAGACCGGGGGTCATATTTGTTATGGCTGGTGTGGTAAGTGTTGTGTTAACTATTTCTCCTGTGCCGGTGCAATATGTTGATTTTGTTCCTGATTCAATAACTTTATCATCTTCATCAATGAAATCATAATGTACTGTCATATCCAGTCTATAATTCACAGGATCATCGGGAATAAATTTAACTCTGACTACGTCTTCATTACCGGGTTGTATTATTTCAGGAACATATAATGTATCGAAGTTACTTATGCTGCCTCCTGCGAACTCGAGCTTAGTTATCTTAAGTCTCGTCTCCGAACTATTATTGACTATCGGAAATGTATCTTCCGGCGGATCGCAGGTCAAGTGAGTACCGAATTCGATCTTTCCAATGTCAAGTCCAGTATCGAAAGAATGTCCTACAACATGAGCATAACTTTTATGAACGGGATCATCCCCCGGGGCGGCGTCGGAGATAACTTCAATCTGTTCGGTTATATCCTTCTGCGAAACCGTCGGATGAAATTTTATATCCAGATCAAGATATTCTTTCCTTGTAATGATCGTGTCCGAAGGGGGAGTTCTTAAAAATTCAAATTCCTGCTGACCGGGATTTACCCATTTAATTGATTTAATTTTCAGGTCGGCAGTTTCGCTTGATGATTTTATCCTTACCGCTCCAATATCAGGATGAGTAGTATTTTTCTTGATTGCCGGTGTGAATTCGTAATCTGTCAATTCAATTTTAGGCAGAATTCCGATTCCGTTCAAATTTCCTTTAATTCCGAGCTTGTTCATTGTCTCTGCCTGGAATACAGGAATTACAGCATTTTCATGGTTTTCTTCGGTTTGGGGTTTGTATCTAACTTCAATAGTTATCTTAGTTTGTTCTCCGGTGGTACCTTCTTTGTATAGATCAACCGGGGGCTGGGGATCAATGCCGCCCGGAATTAATTCGAAATTCGGATCCGCCGGATCTTCCAGTTCAAAACTATTGATGGTAAAAGGGGTATTGCCATTGTTTACCATAACAATAACGCTGTCGTGGACGGTTTGAACTCTTCGCTCACCCCAATTTTTGTGAGTAATCTGAGGACCGGGTGCCATACCTTTGCCAATCCAGGTTGAGACACTGTCATCTTCAGTACCGCCGGCGTTATTTTTGAAGGTGACATTAATTTCGTAATCTGAAGTATCCTGTGGTTCAAAGCAGATATCTCTGAAAAATACATGAGATTTGGGTGGCACAGAAAATGTAAATTCCGGTATAGTTGGATCGGATATGGAGAAAGGAGCAGAAACATTTTGTAAATTGTAAACTTTAAGGGTGTCCGTACCGTCATTGGTTATTTTCAATCCCTGATCCATGGTTGAGCGGCATAGTTTTGTTCCTACGGAAACTCTGCCTGCATCCCAGTCATCAACACTTATGTGCGGAAGTACGCCGCTGCCTTTAACAATGAATTTGTAGTTCAGGCATTCGGTTACAACAAGAATTGTATCAATGTCAAACGGATCCTCATTGGTCATTTCCATGTCAGGAGAATAACGCACCCGGATATCTCTGATTTCGCCGGGAATCATCGTAATTTCCGAATTAGTTTCACCCTGTAAGATTTCGAAGACACTTCCTTCAGCTAATTTAATAGATTCAATAAGAATTTCTTTTGTGGATATATTTTCGAGTTTGGCGTCCATTTCTTTTGTAGTATTAACGCGTACATTACCGAATATTAATTCATTGGGGGTAAGTTTGAGGCTGTCTGGTTCGTAGGTAACCGTATCTATAGTTACATTAAACGCCCGATCGGTAACAGCGTAAATAGCACGCGCCGGTTCAAAATCGTTAATAACTGTCAGTTCGAACCATGTTTCGTAAGTAGCGGGCCAAGGTGTGAAATCGGGATCGACTTTTAGGTCGTAATTGAAGCTGCCTTCAAGCAGGCTGATATCCTCGACGCCCATATCAACCTGTCTGGGATTATCGTCCTGGGCACCATTTCTGAGCTCTGTCGTTTCTATTCTATAGTCACCGCATTCACCTTCGACGAAGATTTCCGGGGCAAGAGTGTCTACCTGCTCCAGGTCATTAAAAGCAGTACATGCAGGCCAGCCGTAGGAATCAACTTTTTGGAAACCATATATGTATCCCGAGAACTCTGTATTACTGGTAACATGATGACTGCCCGGATCCACCCTGATTTTTATCCAATAAAGATTAGTTGTTGGAATCTTATTTAATAAAAATTGAGAATTTATGGAATGAATCGGTTTCCCATCTATCTCTATGGATTTTAGATCCTTCATTTCCTTATCCTCGGGGTCATGGAAGGCAATAATATTAAAATAATTATTAACGTACTTTTTATGGGAAGGGGTTTGAAATACAGTTTCCTGCACAAACTGCTCTCTGGGCATGACAAGTATCATCAATGGATCAAATAGCATGGTATTATCGAAATGGTGTGAATAAGTGTATTGATAGACCTGGATCGGTTTATCGGCTTTCCAGATGGATGTACCCCGGACGCCTTTATGCTCGTCACCTGGTTGACCAAAACCATGCCAGTATTGATAAAAATCACCTTCATTTTTCAGAGTCAACGGACCTATTCTTTTAATTAGTTCTTTAGTATCTTTATCATACCATGCTGCTTCAATTTTAGTATTAGGTTCGGCACACATTATCCTGAAGAAATCTCCCTTATCAGTTTCGCGCTTGAATTCAACGGAAACAGCTTTCTTACCCCAGGTCGATACAGGCGGGACCATCTCTATTATGTGATCTCTCCCTGGTCTGACATCCCATGAAGGAATATCTGTGCGCATATGGAAAGAAAACACGCCTACCGGTTTGTTGGATTCTATACTAGAACCGGATAGATCATACATTCCCCGGGTTGTGCCGTCGCCTCGTACCATATATGTTTCACCTTCATCCAAGGTAGTACGTAGGACATCTCCTATATCATGACCGCCTTGATACGTCTCCGCCATTCCTTTTCCTATGCCGCGTAATTTCATTGTTATTTTGGTATTATTTTCGCTGGCAACTATAACAAAACCCGCTCCGAGTTCGTGACCACGACCGGACAGGAAATAATCATAATAAGAGTTATGCAGGTGTTTATTTCCAAAATTCGCGACAGGTATAGCTAAATAACCGTCCGATGAATACCTTTTGCCGTTCATAGCATAAACTGAAATCGGATCGGGGGAGGTTAATTTGATACCTTTGTGTACTACGGTTTCTCCTTTGCGTATTTCCCAGGATAACCGAGTAGTATTTTCCTCACTGGTAAATGTGGTTATCTCGAATGCTTTCACATTTTTTTTAAAAATATCGCCGGTGCCTGGCGCTTCCAGAGTTACAGTGGTATTTACCCTTGATGTGACATAGATCTCAATAATGTGCCCTCTTGCCAATTCTACTACATCATTAGGCGGGAATGCAATCCAGAATTCTCTGCCTTGGGAGGAATTATACAGAAGTTTGTTTCTTATCTCTTCTTTTAAGTCCCCGCTTATTAAATTTTGAAAAGGCATCAGGGCAAAAGAGAGAATAGCGAAAGTAAGGAATATTTTTTTCATGATAGATCCTTTATAAAACAAAAAATCAAATTTTTAATGTATTTTCAAATGTACAAAACTATTATTTCAAGTTTTCAAGAAATATTCTATTTTTTTCTCCACCTGTTGGTTTATTTACTTTTATTGATTTTTCAATGTTCCATATATATTAAAAAACAAATTAAAAAACAAAAAGTTACAATTTTTTTATTGATTTTATTTAAAATTTAGTTTAATTAATAATAAAATTTAATCTAATAAATTTACAAAATTTCTAGTTATAAAATAAAAAATCGAGTTTTTTAATATTCAGTTGTTTAATTTTGCAGCACTTTAATATTCAAAAAAATGATAGTAAGAATTGATCAAAACTGATTTGATTAATAAAGATAAGAATATCGAAGCAATTACAACCGCACTATACATCGTGCCGACACCGATAGGTAATATGGCTGATATGACTCTTAGAGCTATGGATATTTTATCCAATGTTGATATCATTGCCTGCGAAGATACCAGAAGAACAGGCAGTTTCCTTAAAAAGCTGGGCATAACCTATAAAAAACTGGAAAGCTACCATGAGCATAATGAAAAGGCAAAATCCTCAGTTTTAGCTGAAGAAATTGAGAGAAACGGGAAGTCTGTTGCTTTAATAACAGATGCCGGAACTCCGGGCATATCTGATCCCGGCTACCGCCTTGTAAATGAAACAATTAAACGAAATTTAAGAATTATTTCACTGCCCGGAGCCACTGCATTTGTTCCGGCACTGGCAGCAAGCGGTCTGCCTGTGCATAACTTTGTTTTTATGGGATTCCCGCCTCAGAAAAAAGGAAGGCAGAAATTTTTGGAAAAAATGGTTTCGCTGGAGATGACCGCTATCATTTATGAATCATCCCACAGGATCATCAAACTTATGGATGAGTTGATGATAATTAGCGGGGGGGAAAGAAAGATATGTGCAGCCAGAGAAATTAGCAAAGTTCATGAAGAATATTTACGCGGGAGCGTTAATGATGTAAAAACCTTATTGGAGCAAAAGAATTCTATCAAAGGGGAATTCGTTGTTTTAATAGCACCAAAAAAATGATAATGGAAAAACATCTTAAAATAAAATATTATCCAAGAAAAAATTATGGCTGTCCCGTAAATGGGCAAATAGAGTCAGAGTTGGATTACGTCATGTGTCATTTTTTTAACAGACCAGAGGTCTGTCTCTACCTTTATAAAGGGTAATCCAGCTTTGGCGGTGCAGAGTTCAAGGATAAACAAAATGACTTATAAGACAACTCAAAGTGAACAAATTTTAAAATAGTTTGTAACTTTTTCTGTATATCAAGTGTTATTTAATTTTAGTAATTTCATAAAAAAAGACGAGAAGAAAATTGTTTTTAACTTTTGAAGGCATCGACGGGTCAGGGAAATCAACTCAACTTGAGTTGTTGAAAAAATATTTCATTCAACGCGGGGAGGAAGTTCTCAGCTTGAGAGAACCCGGTGGAACACCTTTATCTGAAAGAATCCGCGAAGTTTTACTTAATTCCGAAGACAATATAAATCCAATTGCGGAATTGATGCTCTTTGAAGCTGCGAGGGCAGATCTTGTGGAAAAGGTTATCACGCCTGCTTTGAAAGAAGGTAAGATCGTGATTTGCGACAGGTTTTATGATTCTACTACTGCCTATCAGGGATACGGCAGACAATTACCTCTGGAAGATGTTATCAAAATTAACAAACTGGCAACTAAAGGACTTACACCGGATTTAACCATTTATCTGGAAGTGTCACTTAAATTGGCTAAAGAAAGGGGCTTCGACGGGAATGTTGATAGAATGGAATCTTCCGGTGATGAATTTTATAAGAGGGTGCTTGAGGGATTTTCAGAAATCGCTGATAGTGAGCCCGAAAGGGTTATTAAAATAAAATCGAACAAAAATATAGAATCGACACATAAATTGATTATAAATAAGATTGAAAATATTGTTAATAAATGAACTTCTATAATAAATGGGTTTAATAAAATTTAAATTCTGAAAGGCTATCATGAGAGTACTTAAATTAATATTTGGAATTATCCTGTTCGGTTTGACAACCGGCAGCTTAATGGCTGATACTGGAATATCGTTCCGGACTGACGAACTTTTTAAAACGGATATAAATAAAACGAAAAAAGCTGCCGCCACACTTGCTATTCAACCGCTGGGATTTGAAATGGACAATTCCAAAGCTAAGGAAATATTTCTTGGAGCGTATTCTCAATTCACTTTAACGGATTTTCCTGTATCCGAAACAATGAAATCCGATGTGAATTTTGAAACAGCCCGTTCTATTATTGACGCTAATACACGCTGGATGCGCGGCACTTCCTATGGAATTGTTCCAACAGAAGGACCGGCTCTGGTTTCATATAAAGGTAAGATAGCCGGTGAAGAAAATTCCAATGTATATTTGAATTATTCCGATGGAAAGCTCTACGGTTTCATACAGCATGAAGATGGCGAACAATATACCATTACGCCGGTGAATGATGACAAAGATAATTTTCATCTTTTGTCAAATTCGATGAATGAATTTGCTGACAACTCTCTCTCGAAATACACCTGTGGAACCCAGCCTCCGGAAGGTGATTTCGAAGAGTTGAAGAAAGATAATTATTCCGGCGATGAGATACAGGGCACTAAGCTCCTGCAGGCGGATATCGCCATAGAAGCTGAGTATAAGTACTACCAGCGGCTTGGCGAGGATTATGACAGAGCCGCGCTTTATATTTCGAATGTTATGGCTCTGGCTTCGAGAATTTACGAAGAAAATATCAATGTAACTCTTTATATACCTTATGTTTTGATATGGGAAGAGCCGGACAACGATCCGTATTATCCCAATAGCAGGCTCTATTTGAACGAGAAGTTAGGAATTATGAACAATGTCTGGGTGCAGCGTGATGTAGACAAGACACTAGGTGTCTTATTTGCGGATCTGCAGAGTCAGCCAGCAGACTCCAGAGTTGCCGGCATTTCTCATGGTGGTTATCCTAAATATGGCAGCTTATGCGATGATGATAAAGGTTATTGCGTATTAGGTATTCGCGGCAGCTACGACTATCCTACAATAAGATATACATGGGACGTCAATGTTGCCTGCCACGAAATGGGTCACAACTTTTCAGCTCCCCACACTCATAGCTGCTGGTATTTTGATACTCCTATAGATACCTGCGTAACCCAGGAATACAATGGTGTTGGCGATGCATGTATCAAAAATGGTCCGCCTATCCCGCGCCCCGGTACTATCATGAGCTATTGCCATACGACTAACTCGTCGCATTCCGTACAATTGTTTTTTCATGAAAAGATGAAACCTTTGATGAGAATTGCTTCCGACAGGGCTAATTGTATGAAAGAACCCAAAGATCCTATCGTTAAACTTCTGAATCCTCTCGGTGACAGCCTGTATGGTTCGGGCTCGGTTGTTGATATTCGCTGGACTTCTTCGGGTGTTAATTATGTCCATCTGAGGTATTCCACCGACAATGGTTTGAACTGGAGAAGGATATTTTTCAATGTGAAAGCGGCTGACTCTATCTACAAGTGGGAACTTCCAAATATTAATGCAGAGAAAGTCCTCGTCAAAATCGAAGATGTGAGCAATTCCGACGTCTCGGATCAGAGTGTCTCCCATTTTTCAATTATGCAGCCGCAGATAACTATTCAGACGCCGCTGGAGAATAAGGAATTGGGTCAGAGAGAGATCCATGAACTATACTGGAATAAAACTCTCGTCGAAACTGTGTATATTATTTTCTCTTCGGACGGCGGGCAAACATGGGATACGTTAGCCCAGAATGTCGATGCTTCTTCCTATGAATGGAAGATTCCGGAAATCGAAGCTGAAAACTGTATTATTAAAGTGATTTCCGAGCAGAATAATACAGTAGTCGCCGAAACAAGGAATTTCTCAATCGGCGAGCCCTCGGCTGTCCTGATCTATCCGAATGGCGGGGAAACCCTGTGCATCGGCGAAAGATATGATATTAAGTGGGAAACCAGCTACCTCCAAAAATTCTGGCTTAAATATTCGCTCGATAACGGTGAAAATTGGAAGAAAGTCTTCTTCCTTGCCATTGACGGGGAGAAAAACTCATTCGACTGGGCGATCAAACATGACGAAACTGAAGAAGCCCTTATCAGGCTCGAATCCTACTACGACGACGGCGTCGTGCTCGACCAGAGCGAGAGTGCCTTCAAAATTGACTCGTGCTTGACGGATGTAGCGGAGTTTAACGGGAATGCGGATAATCCTTTGAGAATTAAGGAGATTATCCCTAATCCCGTGAATTCGAATGCGCAGATAAATCTTAGCTATGGCTTATCGTCGGCTCATCCCATCGAGCTTATCGTGATGGATCAGATCGGCAATAAGGTTATCAGCAGGAAAGTTGAGCATCCGGCTGCGTCGGGTGATATGGCCTTAGAGCTCGATCTGTCAAATGTTTCGCAGGGGTATTACTTTCTGATAATAAGAAGCGGCGGCTATCAGGCTGCAGCGCCGCTGCAGGTTATCCGATAAATAAAGATTTTCTTTTTACACCTCAACATATAAGGCTGTTCCACGTAAGTGGCAGCCTTTTTTTGCTGTTTTTTCTTGACTTTGACACTTAAATTAAGTAAGTGATTGATATATAAGGGACTCC
>CAZXYS010000058.1:0-18392 GCA_964645005.1 uncultured Hyphomicrobiales bacterium
ATCTGACGGGACGTTCTGAGGCGGGTTAGCTGTTTTTTGCCACAAATGCAGTTTTTGTATTTGGGTTAAAAGAAAGCGCTTACTCCGGCAGCACTATTTTAAAATCTTCCACTCCCCATCGCTGCCGAATCTCTAATGATTCTTCAATGAAGAAGAATTTCTCGCCGTAGCGGAATGGGAAGGGATGTCCGAAATCGTATTCACCATTGCCGTTTTCGTCAATATAAGCACGAACCTTATATTCGCGGGGGGGCAATTCGGGGATCGACCATGAGCCGGAAGAATCCACTTCCGTACGATAGATCTCGCTGCCCTGAATAGCTGCAAGCTCAATGACAGCCTGGCGGGGATTGCCGGAAGAATCTGTTAATGTTCCGTCTATAGAACCGTAATTTCGCACATCCACAGTTTGGAAATTCAATGACATACTCGAATCAGTGGTTTCCATGCCGTTGAGTCCGACTACTTTATCCGTAGGAATATCAAGCCTGTACCATGTATTCCCGGCAAGCTTGTTTTTGGGAACAATCTCGAATCTGTTTGCAGCGATCCAGTTGAAATCAATAGCTGCCGGGATAGCGGAATCCGCTTTTATTAAATTTGTTTCTTTGAAGAATATTAATCGGTCGAAAGCGATATTATATACAAATGTGAAAGTCCTGTTCGGATCGACACCTGTAGTACTGTCCATCAATGGCGGCGCTAAAAGAGTCGGGCGGATAGTATCCGGTTGGACTGATGGCTTGAAGAATCCAGTGTTTGCAGTGTCGCGTATAAAATTTCCCATTGTATCACGAACGGCTGCATTCGTATCCGGCAGCGCTGTCAATTTCCATTTCACAGCGGTGTCAAGCGGCGATTTTATTCTTACCAAGACTTTTTTAGGCTTATTCGGCGGAACATAAGACGTTACTATCTCGGCGCTTTCGGCGCCGGTAGAATCAGTGATAGCAAAAGATTCTCTGCTTACTTTTGAAGAATCTATGTTTTCGCTGAAATTTACTGTTATTAGTTTTTCATTTTTGGGTATAACGCCGTATAGCATCGGACCGATCTCATCGATTGGATGACCTAATCGCAGTCGTACGGCAGCAACTGAATCCGCACTGACGCGTATATCATCGGGAGGAGCCCCAAAACCATCCATACCATGATCATAGATATAATTCTTCAATTGATCGCGTACTGCAAATAGTCTGTAAACACCATCTTTTAGGGCGGCTATCTCGAATTCGCCGGTAGAGCCAACCTGTGTTCTGTATCGCGGCTCATTTTGCGAAGGATCGAGGGTGTCGGGGTTTATTCGATCTATTCTATAAACATAGATGTAAGCGCCTGAAGGCTCGGGATGGTACATCATACCTGAAATTTTCCCACTGTCAATCCGGCTGCCGGTAGAAAATATGATGGTGTAGGCTTTTTCGGGCTTATTTTTGCTGTAGTAATCGGTGTAATCGGTTCCGAGAGATATAGCGTAAGTTGTCGCGGAATCAAGAGGTTCGGCGAATTCGACCTCAAGTGTCTTGCCGTGCCAGCCGAATTCCAGTTTTGTCGTCGGCGAGATAAAAATATTTTGAGTAACCTGATTTTTCATCATGTGTTTATTGAATTCCAGTTCAATGCTCTCGTCTGTGAAATTTGTTGTTCCGCTTTCAGGTGTGGATTTAATTATCTTTGGAGGGGTCTTATCCTCGGGACCCCCAGAGGGCGGCTGTGGATTAGCGCAGGAAAAAAGTATGGAAGCAATTAAAGACAAATATATTATTGTTCTATTCATTGACTGTTTTTTGAAAAAATTTTCTGATAATTCATTATTGAAATTATAAATTATGAAAAATATTCGTATTTTTATCAAAGTTAACGTAAAAAAAACATGAACGGTTTACTTGGTAAAAATAACTATGGCTAAATTTCAGAAAAAATTTCCGCGCTTGAGTAATTTTTTAAAGAGTTTAATCAAAAATGTAGATACTCTAATCGGCAGGCTGGATAAGGAACATATTTTCCTGCTGGCTGCCGGCATTGCTTTTAATATTCTGCTTTATTTGATCCCGCTTTTTCTTGTGTCGATCGCGGTTGTCAATCTCGTTTTCGAGGTGGACTTTGTAACAAGCAACCTCGAAAGATTGATGAAAGACCAGTTCCCGCCGACGCAGCAGGCTGATCAACTGATTTCAACAATCCTTGTCGAAGTGCGAAAAGTCTATGCCCATAGCGACGTCTTCGGCTATATAGCTGTTGCGATTTTGCTGTGGATTTCGTCGCTGGTATTCAGTTCGTTCCGTTCCGGGCTGAACGCTATCTTCGAGATAAGGATAACCAAATTCCATCTGGTCTATATTTACCGACTGAAAGATATGCTGCTGTCAATTATTTTAGCAGTTCTAATTTTGCTGTGGTCATTTGCGCTGCCGCTGTCGAGTTATATCAGAGAAGTTCTGGTAGAGTTTTTCCCCGAGATTGTTAAACCCTATGTTACAGGAGCTGCCCTGACGGCATTTTCTTTGATTTCTTCATTCACCTTTATATACCTGCTTTACAGATATGTTCCCAATAAAAGAATACCGGCTTTATCAAGATTGATCAGTACATTTTTGAGTATGATACTCTTGGAAATTGCCCGCAACATATTTGCCTGGTACCTGACTACACTCAGCAACTACGGCAGGTTTTACGGCACTTATGGCGTAATTGTATCAATGGCTATCTGGATTTACCTGTTCGTGCTGATAATTCTTATCTCAGCGGCAATCGGCAGGTTAATATTCGAGAATAAATATCAGAAGCATGTGCATTTGGAAGAAGATGATGAGTATGCGGAATCTGAGGAAAATGATAAAAATGAGGGAGATAAGGATGAAGAAAATTCTGACTGATATTTCAAAACCTCAAATACTTCCGCCAAATCAGGAATAAGTCCCACGTAGCTCTCACATCCCGCAGGCAGTATTCGGAAATGTCAGCAATTTTTCCTGCTTCGAAGAATTCCGCGACTTTCGAGCCGTCTATACCTTCCGATTTTGGCGAGGTAATCCCAAAAGCACGGGTATAGAAATCGAAGTTAAAACGGCGCGCTGCGGAATATTGCGATGTATTGAAGAAAGAAAGCTCATCGATAAGGTCAATATGTTTGTTGTAATTGAACTTCGTACCGGACATGATATTACGCGATGGGCGTATTTTCAAAAGCGCCGAGCGCAGCATCAGAAAAGGATTGTCAAAATTTCGTCCATTGAATGAGACAAGAGAAGCATTCGCATATTTGTTCAGGATTTTCCAGAAATCCTCGAGCAGCCGCTTTTCGCTGCTAAGCTGGCATTCAGAACCTGATTCCAGAGTTATGTTTTTGACTTCATCTCCTCCAAGACTTTCATCTACAGAAAAAGCTTTGCAATTCTTTGTATCCCATTCATCTTCATCGATTTGTAATATATGCTGCAATCCTATGCATATTACCTTTGCCGTCATAGGACTGAGAGCCATTTCGCGCAGCTTTTGCTCTTTTTCTTCATCGGTTCCTGCGCGGCGAAGGATAAATTCCTGCTGCGACTCTGAGAAATCGTCCCATGGCATCGGGACAGTTTCTATGTCAAATACGAGATATTCTTCTGGTTGCACTGCTCTTTCCTATATTTAATTTTTACTATAATTTGATAACAATTTAAAAATAATAAAGAAAAGTATCAATAAATTCGTCACAATTAAAGCATTTTTTTGAAATTCTGAAATGTGTATATGTAATCATAAAATTCAGTCATTGCGAAAAACGTAGTAACAAAGCAATCTAAAGAATAAATGATTGCTTCGCTCCGCTCGCAATGACAAAAGTAACTGATTAATTTTACATACGTCATTTGTATAATTAAACAAGTAGAAAAAGATTTTTCATAGACTTTCACAAATATTATTTAAATTTGCAGATTATGATAATTAGAAGTTCGAAAAAAATACGATCCGGCTATTCATTAATTTTGGCTCTGTTTTTTATAGGAACTGCCATTTTTCTGGATTCTTGCGGTGCTGCAAAAGACAAGGCTGTTCGCAGCCCCGAAGAAGCTTATAACAAAGCCGTCAAACTTTTTGAAGAAGAAGATTACCTTCAAGCCCAGGAGCAGTTCGATGTAATAAAACTGCAGTACCCGGCAAGCAAATATGCTGACGATGCGCAATACTATCTTTCGGAGATATACTTCCGTCAGAAACAATATATAATGGCTGCATTTAACTTTAACCGGATTAGAAGCCTCTATCCAAACAGCCCTTATACCAAGGAAGCACTGTATAAAGCCTGCCTGTGCTATTATAACCTGTCGCCTTCTTTCGACCGTGACCAGGAATACACAAATAAAGCTATCGAAACAATGAATACATTCCAGCGTATCTATCCGCAGGATTCTCTCTATGCGGAAGTGGATACGCTCATAAATGAAATGCGCAATAAGCTGGCACACAGAGAATATTCAATTGCGGAAATCTACAGGAAACTGGATTCGCCAAACTCATCACTGATCTATTATGATTCAGTCATAGAAAATTATCCCGACACAATTTATTTTGAAAGAGCATATATAGGCAAGATCGAAGCTCTTACGATTATGAAAAGATTCGGCGAGGCAAAAGGTATCATAGAACTTTACAAGAAAAGATTCCCCAGCGGCGAATATAAAGACAGGGTAGAGCAGCTTAAGGATGATATAGAACAATAAATATTATCTATAATTGTATATAGAATAATGAAAAATGTTACACTAATTTTTATTACGGCAATTCTCCTAACCGGTAATGCAAGAGCTCAACAGGGTATTGAAGCCGGTATTGGTCCTGCTATTTCTTTAAAAAGCGGGATTAACGCAATCGAAAGCCCGCCCGGCAGAGAGAACAAATTTGCTTTTAGTTCGATTCCGGATCTGGGAATATCCACTATTTTTCATTTCTATGGATCGGATAAATTAGGCGCCGGTTTGAATCTTCTTTATGCCTCATATTTTTATAATGTGGAAAGCAATGCCGATGGTAATACCTACAAGGTGATGCTCTCTTATTATTCATTCACTACATATTTTAAGTTTGATTTTATTACAATGGGCTTCAACTTTGGCATTCCTGCTTCAGCAAAAGCAGAAGAGAAATTGGACGTAGAGAATATCAAAATATTGACAGAGTTCAGACTCGGCTTCATATATCCGCTTCTGAATGATGAAACCGGCAGATTAAATATTTTCCTGAATGCGGGTTACATGCTCACGGGAATATATGATAAATACACTGAGAACGATCCGCTTCCGGAACAAGCACCCGTCCCCGAAGGGCAACTAACCGAAAATTTCAATCCTCGGGTATTATCTATATCATTGGGATTCAATTATTTAATAAAATTTAACATTTAGGTATTATGGAAAAAAGTATCTTTAAGAATTACGAGAATTTACCGGCTGAGCAGAAAAATATCATCGAACGACTAAAAGAGGGCAACGAACGATTTATCAATAACCAGAGAATGGAACAGGATTTCAAAAGCCGACGCAAAGAGCTTCTGGAAGGTCAGAGTCCTGAAGTAGTTCTTTTGACTTGTTCCGATTCGCGTATTGTCCCGCATTATATCTTCGACCAAATAATCGGCGAATTGTTCATGATACGCGAAGCTGGAAATATCCTCGACAAAACGTCGATGGGCAGTATTGAGTATGCAGCTTCAGTGCTTAAGTCAAAGTTGCTGCTGATTCTTGGACATGACCGCTGCGGCGCAGTTACGGCAGCATACGAAGGCGCAGGCGGTTCGGAATATATTAATAGGATAATCAATTACATCAATCCAGCCATAGAGAATGTAAAAGATCAACATGGAAAACGAACTACCGTAGATCATATAATAATAGAAAATATAATTCTGCAAATGCAGCGAGCTTATGAAATGAGCGACACTCTGCAACAGCTAATATCAGCCGGAAATTTTGCAATCGCCGGCGGATTATATGATATGGCGAGCGGTGAAGTCCGCTTTATGGGTAAAGTTATATATTAACCCCGGAAAATTTATTATAAGAATTCCCTCATCCCTTCTTCCAAGTGGAGAAGGGACTTTCAGTGTAAAAAGAAATTCTTACACCCTTCTCCCATTGAGAGAAGGGCTTAGAATTATGGAAATAATAGTTTAAAATTTGTTCTAATGATATATTCGGGCTTAATCACTCATTTTTGCCGATATGACAGGGGTTCCCACAGGTAATTTGTCAGCAAGCTTTACAAGCTTTTCTCCATCCCGGTCCACCATAAACAAAGTGTATTCATCCTGAATATCTTTATATTGCAAAGCAAAAACGATAACCTGTGCATCTTTGGAGAAAGTTATTTTTTCTGTGTACTGATGGTCGTATTTATCGCTGGGATCAATTTCCTCCCATGAAATAACTTTTCTGATTAAATTACCATTATCCGTGCGGAAAATTTCTATTCCGTAGTTAGTCAAGCATACTGTTTCATCTTTGCTTACAGCCATTTGATTGGGATTGCTCAACATTTCGCTTGTCAGGTTATTAAATGCTTCTTCTCCATCTTGTTCGAGTGTTTTGATTGTTTTAAGTTCATTTTGGAATTTTATCACCAGATCCTTGGAAATATAATCCATGCCCATAATTTCAAAAGCTCTTCTGGTAGGTTCTGAAATAAGTCTCAATCCGGTATTTTCATTCCACTCAGCAACAGAATACATTTTATTCAATTCATCGTTGCCGCTGTATTGAATACCCTTTAATACAAACCAGACTGTTTTGCCATCCTTATCGATCGTAACATAAGATCCGTAAGGTCTGCCTCCATTGGCATTGATACTGTCAAAATTCTGTCTCGCAAATTCATTAATAGGAACTCTTATTGTATTTCCGTTTTGGCAGTTAAATATGACCAATTCAACATAATGATCCATTAATCCTGCCGATATTTGTGGTATGTGCTTTATGAAGAAAGCAACATTATGTTCGTCTGCAGAGAGTCTGATTCTTGGGGGGTAAATTAGTTCACGGCTGATATAGTCTTCTTTTACATCAGGAATAGGTACGGGCATGAGATCACCCGATTCGCACTTACCCCATAGTTTATTATCAGCTTCTTCATATTCAAAAACAATGACACCGTTATTCCCTAAACCTGTTGTATAGACCACCGGATTCGGCACTAACTGACTTGAGATCAGATCATCAGTCCGTACGAAAAACAAACCTGAATTCAGTCCCGAAGACCCATCCTGACTGCTTGCAGGATAATAAATCAATCTGTATGATGACTTCGGATCTCCGCTATTATCATCGCCGCACGATATTAACATTGATATTAACAAAAACGTAAATATCAATAACTTTATACTATTTCTTAACATTTTTCCTCCTAAAGGGTAAATTTACTAATCTTTATTCATATTATTTAAAATTTCTTTCTCAATATAATTAAATTTGGAATTGCTATAAAAAAAATTATGATAAGTTTTTAAGATTAATTAAAAAGTCATTAAAATATGGACACAAAACTTCACGCAGACAGAATCAAAAAGATCCCCACTTCGATCTTTGCTACAATGAGCAAAATGGCAGTTGAATACAAGGCAGTCAATCTGGGGCAGGGCTTCCCGGATTTTGACGGTCCCCGCTGGATAATGGAACAAGCCTTCAAAGCTATGCAGGAAGGCAGAAATCAGTATGCGCCGGCTCCCGGTACATTTTCTCTCAGGCGTGCAGTTAAAAATGTACAAAAACAACATTACGACCTGGACTGGGATATAGACAAAGAAATAACCATCACTACCGGCGCTACCGAAGCCCTGTATTGCTCCATACAGGGATTGATCAATCCGGGCGATGAAGTGATAATGTTCGAGCCTTATTATGATTCCTACAGCGCAGATGTACTTATCGCAGGAGGCATTCCAAAATATGTAACTCTCCGAAAACCCGATTTCCACTTCGACAGGGAGTCATTCCTGCAAAAAATATCAAACAAAACGAAAATGATAGTGCTCAACACCCCTCAAAATCCCACAGGCAAAGTGTTTTCGTATGAAGAACTCGAGTTTATCGCTGAAGCGGCAATTGAGAATGATCTTATGGTTCTTAGTGACGAGGTTTATGAATTCCTTACTTTTGATGGTGAAAAGCATATTCCCATAGCCGCTTTACCCGGAATGAGAGACAGAACAATAACCGTGTCATCAACCGGTAAAACATTTGGAATGACCGGATGGAAAATTGGCTATGCCTGCGCACCTGAGACATTAACCGAAGCGATCCGCAGCGTCAGGCAGTGGACTACCTTTGCAGTGAACACCCCCGGTCAAAAAGCCATGGCTTATGCATTCTCCCGTCTGGATGACTATCTGCCCGACTTCCGAAAATTATACAACGAAAAAAGAGATTTTATCTATGATCAATTGTCCGGCACTTCATTTCGACCCCACCTGCCGCAGGGCAGCTATTTTATCATGGTAGATATACCTGAAGGTGTTTTCGAGGACGATGTCGATGCTTCCACTCGTTTAGTCAAGGAATTTGGGGTAGCTGCAATTCCGCCGTCCGTATTTTATGCGGATTCGGATGAAGGCAAAACCATGCTCCGACTCTGTTTTGCCAAAAAGGAAGAAACTCTGAAAGAGGGAATAGAGAAATTGAAAAAAGCTGTATGAGTCAATATATACAACGGCAAAGTACAAATTGAATTTAAATAACGAAAATAACAGGCATGAATTTTTCATGCGCGAAGCTCTGAAACAGGCTGAAAAAGCTCTCGACAGCGATGATGTCCCTATCGGCGCTGTGATTGTTGAGGGTGATCAAATAATTGGCAGGGGGTATAACCAGATTGAAAAAACAGGTGATCCAACAGCACACGCCGAGATGCTTGCCATTCGAGAAGCTGTATCAAAAACAATTTACAAACATTTACTCGATTCTACCATTTATGTTACATTGGAACCATGCATCATGTGTTCCGGTGCTATAGTGCTTGCGCGCATCCCTACACTTGTTTACGGTGCGGTGGACCCAAAAACCGGCGCCAGCGGCAGCCTTTATACTATAACTGAAGATGAACGACTAAACCACCACTGCACTGTCATAAGTGGTATTTTACCGGAAGAGTGCTCAATTTTAATTAAGGATTTTTTCCGTGAACTGAGAAAGAAGTGATTCCTGTGAGGTTTTAGTTGAATTATTAGGTAAAAAAGAAAAGAAAGACCAATAAGCGCGTCACCGCAGATACCTGCTATTACTATCTTTCATTGGCAGGAAACTCCGCAACAAACTTCGCGCCGCTGCCATATTCACTTTCCACCCATATACGTCCGTCCAGAATCTCCACGAGCTGCTTCACAATCGACAAGCCCAGACCCGTGGAAGACTCACCAGCCGTTGGTTTTGCCGACAACCGCTGAAACTTCTTGAAAACATGTCTCTTGTCCTCATCTGCCAGTCCCGGTCCATCGTCCTCAACTTCTATCCGCGAAAATTTATTGTCTTTACCGTTCATAAAAGCACTGATTTTAACTTTAATATTTTTTCCTTTAGGTGAAAATTTTATGGCATTACTGATGAGATTATCTATTATCTCCCTTATTCTGACCGGATCGGAATTTATCAGACACAACTCATCAGTAGTATTGAACAACAGCTTCTGCTGTTTTCTTTCGGCATGAGCCCTGTGATTCTCTATAACATTCAGCGCAACTTTATTCAAATTAAAATTCGATTTTTTTATACCCAGCTTTCCGCTTTCTATCTTCGCAGTTTCAATCAATTCTTCCACGAGATTCATCATCAGCCCTGAAGATTCAAGCATTAACTTAACATATTCATTCAACTCGGAGTCCTCCGAAAGCTCTGCTTTTAGCAGATTCGCCATACCTTGGATAACAGTGATAGGATTCCGCAGATCATGAATCGTCATCTGCAGCACTGAATCCTTCATCTCATTGGCTTGCTGCAGGATCGTATTAGCTTTGGTAAGTCTTTTCAACTTAACAAGAGTCTTCACCCTTGCCAGCAGTTCCTTCATATCAAATGGTTTCGCCAGATAATCATTTGCCCCGGACTCAAATCCCTCGATTATATCTTCAATCTCATTCTTCGCTGTCAGCATCAAGACAGGCATCTCATAAAGTGAATAAGCTTCCCTTATCTTCCTGCTGACCTCATAGCCGGAAAACTCGGGCATTAAAATATCCAGAATGACCAGATCTATCTCCGGCGTTTCGGCGATAATCTCCAGCGCTTCCTTTCCATTATGGGATTCGATTGAATCATAATTTCTATAATTCAGATAATTACTGATCAGCTTCGTCATCATCGGATCATCGTCAACCACCAGAACCAGGTGATTTTTTTCCGCATTTATTCTTTTTGCTTTCTCATCCATTTCCGCTTTTATGAACTAATAATTAAATTGTTTTAATTGAATAATTAGAAATTAATGAATTAATTTTAATATTTGAAAGGAAATTTTTACAAAAAATAAAAAAATATCCGTATATTTAAGTAAAATGGGTCAAACACCGCATCTATCAAAGATAATATCAACATTCTTCATTAGATTATCATAATTGAAAAGACCCTTAATCTCCTCAATCTTAAGATATTTCATTATCTCTTCGTTGTCCTGCACCGTCTCGAAAAACGGTATCTTTTTATTATACGTTTCCATTGCCGATTTTTGCACCAAAGAATAAGATTCCTGCCTCTTCAATCCCTTCTTAGCCAGTGCCAGAAGCACTTTCTGAGAAAATATCAAGCCGTTCGTAAGCTCCAGATTCTTCTTCATATTCTCAGGATATACAACTAGATTCTTTACCAAATTTGCCGTTCTCGCAAGGATATAATCCAGCGAGATCGTTGAATCCGGCAGAATTACACGTTCCACGCTGCTATGCGAGATATCCCGCTCATGCCACAGCACATTATTCTCGATAGCAGCCAGCGCATTCGACCGCAGCAGCCGTGCCTGTCCGCTGATATTCTCCGAGCCTATCGGATTCCTCTTATGGGGCATAGCTGAGCTGCCCTTCTGACCTTTGGAAAAGTATTCCTCGGCTTCCTGTACTTCCGTCCGTTGCAGATGACGTATTTCCGTAGCTATCTTCTCCAGCATAGAGCCGATAATCCCTATCGTAGTCAGGAACTGCGCGTGCCTGTCCCGCTGCACAATCTGCGTCGATATCGAATCCGGCTTCAGCCCAAGCCTATTACATACGATTTCTTCAATTTGCGGCGGCAAGTGCTCATAAGTGCCTACCGCCCCGCTAATCTTGCCATACTTAATATTCTCAAGCGCCGCTTTCATTCTCTCGATATTGCGCACGCATTCCTGGTGCCAGAGCAAAATTTTCAGTCCGAAAGTCGTAGGCTCCGCATGTATCCCGTGCGAACGCCCGATACATACCGTATACTTAAATTCCTTCGCTCTTTTAGCCAGCGCCTCTTTCAGATTTTCCATATCTTTAAGCAGCAGTTCCCCTGCCTGCTTAAGCTGCACAGCCGTACATGTATCCAGTAAATCGCTCGAAGTCAGCCCCAGATGTATATACCTCGACGGCTCGCCGACATATTCTTCGACATTCGTTAGGAAAGCGATGACGTCATGTTTCGTTTCTTCCTCGATATCGAGTATCCGTTGAACATCAAAATCCGCTTTCTCTCTAATAGTTTTAGCAGCCTCTTTAGGGATAATATCGTATTCGGCAAGCGCTTCGCAAACAAGTATCTCGATCTCCAGCCAAATGGAAAACTTGTTCTGATCCGTCCAGATACTGCCCATTTCCGGGCGAGTATATCTCTCAATCATATTACTTTCCGAAATTTTGTACAATTAAATAACAAAAATAGGAAATTGTTCTCAATCGTCTAAAAAATAATCGAATTCAGAAATACAAGAATTAAATTATAATCCTCAAAAGTCCCTTCTTCCATTGGCAGAAGGTATTTAGGGATAAGGGAAACAAAACATGTTCCACAAACACAAAGCGCCAATGTAAAAAATCTACTTCGTAAAAAGTTAAATAACACGGAGAAACATTGAAAGCGCTATTGAACATCGCATTTGGGCTGATTATATTCCAGCTGATTCCACCTCAGCTGTCGGCGGTAAACCACGATAAGATCATAGTATTTTCAGAAGAAACCGGCGCCGTAATCGATTCCGTCGAAAACCTGCAATTCGACATGTTTCCCGATATTAATGGCTACAAACGCTCCGTCATCGCCGAAACTCCCGACAACTACCGCTACGCCTGGATCCGCTATTCACGCGGCGGGCAGCTCCGCGACACAATTATCTGGCTCACCCCGCAGGATGTCATATCCATCTCAAACCGGCTAACCGGGAATACAACCGGCAAACAGAACTGGAAATATGTCGAGAAGAACTATATTTTCATCGCCGAATCATTGCGGCGGCAGGACGAGTACATCCGCAGCCGCGATTCTCTCCGGCAGACTTTAATAAATAATATCCGTGCTGAACGCTCAGGTGAAAGCAAATGGGACATTACAACTTACGATTACGTTTACGAAAATATGAGCCTGAATGAACTCACCGGCGACACCCTGATAGCGGCGGGCGGCAGCTGCGAGTGGCTTATCCCTGTCAACGACATCGACAAGATCCACTACGACAGCGAAAATAAATTCAGCAATGCCTTACTCGGCGCAGTAACCGGTCTTATCGGCGGTGTCATCATCGGTCACATCATCGGCAGGAACTACACTGACGGCGAAGACCTCAATTCAATCTATATATCAACCTCATTAGGTGGTTTACTGGGCGCATCCTCCGGTTTATTCATCGGCGCCGCATTCTCCGACGACCGCACCTATCGGCTCACAGGCAAGTCCACCCCGAAGAAAAGAAAGATAATAAGGGAGGATATAATGGGGGAGGAGTAGAAAACTAAATATCCAGGTCTTTCCGCTTCATCTTCGGCTGGAATTCCCGCACGTATAGCGGCGTGAACTTCTCCGGGTCGGTGAATTCATTCTTCTGGTAAATATTATAGGCATGCTTGGCAATATATTCAGCGGACAGGCTGCTAAGAATTCCCGGCTGCCGCAAGTCATCGAGCATACACGAGCCCGGTCCGCAGACCAGCGTATCCTTCAGCTTTAAGATATCTACACCCTTAATATACATCAAGACCGGATTCTTTGACGCGTTTAGAATGACATTGCCGGGTATTTCGTCATCATGAGACAATCTCATGTATGTTCCAAATATTGAAAATTAACTATGTCAAAAATACCGACAACACCGGCTATACGCCAACTAAAAGAAAATTCCATAGACTTCGAAATCTACCAGTATAAATATGAAGAAAAAGGCGGTACCAAACAGACTGCCTCCGAACTCAATGTCGATGAGCACAGCGTAATAAAAACACTCGCCTTAATAACCGAGTCCGATCAGCCTCTGATAGCGCTAATGCACGGCGATAAGGAAGTTTCCCTCAAAGATCTGGCGCGTTTCATGGGCGTAAAGAAAGTCCAGCCCTGCACACAGAAGGAAGCACAAAAATATACCGGATATAAATTCGGCGGCACGAGTCCTTTCGGCACCGCCTTCCCTTTACCTGTTTATGCCGAATCAACAATTTTTGACCTCAACAGAATTTATATAAACGGCGGGAAGCAGGGATTGATTCTGGGTTTATCGCCTTTTGCGCTAAAGAAAGTGCTGGAGGTCATTGAGGTTAATGTTGCGGCAGGTTGATTCATTGTATTCCAAACAAGCTAATTAGTATATCTAAAATTTTTCTTGACATGTATCTATTTTTTTTATATTTTTGAATTAACCAAATGGTTAAATTATTTGGTTAGAATATTAAGTTAAATTAAACAATGAGAATGGCAGCTATTGCAGCAGAAAATATTGGTAAATCATTTAAAGAGGTAACGGCGCTGGATTGCATCAGTTTCACTGTGGACAGCAACGAGCTGTTCGGCTTCATTGGTCCTGACGGCGCCGGTAAGACCACTCTCTTCAGGATATTGAATACTCTGCTTATCCCGGATTCAGGCAAAGCAAGTATGTTGGGATATGATGTTGTCAGCGATTTCAAAAAAATTCGCAGCAGAGTTGGCTATATGCCCGGCAGATTCTCACTATATGAAGATTTGACGGTCGAAGAGAATCTAAACTTCTATGCATCTGTATTCAAAACTACGGTTCAGGAAAATTATGACCTGGTAAAAGATATCTACGAGCAAATCGAGCCGTTCAAAAAAAGGCGCGCAAGAAAACTTTCCGGCGGCATGAAACAGAAGCTGGCTTTGAGCTGCGCTCTAATTCATAAGCCCGATATTCTTGTGCTGGACGAGCCGACTACCGGTGTTGACGCAGTTTCCCGCAAGGAATTCTGGGAAATGCTTAAGAATCTTCAGAAGCAGAATATTACAATTCTCGTCTCAACGCCATATATGGATGAAGCTATTCTATGCGACAGAGCGGCTCTTATCCAGAAAGGCAGGCTGCTGAACATCGATAAGCCGGAGAAAATATCCGGAGCGTTCTCGACAAAGCTCTATGCGGTAAAAGCTGAGAAAAAGTATAAACTGCTGGAAGCGCTCAGGGATTATGATTTCGCAGCATCGGTCTATCCTTTTGGCGACAGAGTGCATTATACGGATACGCGGGGAGAGGTTAATCCTGTGGAAATTCAGGATTATCTCAAAAGTAAATACCTATCGGACGCGGAGGTTAGCGAAATCCAGCCCGGAATCGAAGATGTATTCATGGATCTGATGGGCGAGGATAGTAAATGAATAACGGCGTAGTCATAGAAACGGATAGGCTGACGAAGAGATTCGGGAAATTCACTGCGGTGGATGAGATCTCGTTCAATGTGGAGAAAGGGCAGATATTCGGATTCCTCGGCGCAAACGGCGCCGGTAAAACGACAGCCATCAAGATGCTTACAGGTCTGCTTCGACCGACGGCTGGAAATGCGACGGTCGCAGGCTTTGATGTCTATAAGCAGCATGAGAAGATTAAAAGGAATATCGGATACATGAGCCAGAGATTCTCACTGTACGACGATCTTTCCGTCAGGGAAAACATTGAATTCTATGGCGGTATCTATGGTTTAAGAAACAAAAAATTAAAGAATAAATCGGAGATGCTTATTGATAAGCTCGGACTATCCGATGTAAAGAATTCTATGATATCGGAGCTCCCTCTGGGCTGGAAACAAAAGCTGGCGTTCTCTATAGCGCTCATTCACGATCCTGAGATTGTCTTCCTGGATGAACCTACCGGCGGCGTCGATCCTGTCACGCGGCGGCAGTTCTGGGATATGATCTATGAGACGGCGGCTTCCGGGACAACGGTCTTTGTCACGACGCATTACATGGATGAGGCGGAATATTGCGATTACGTATCAATTATGGTGGACGGCAGGATCGAAGCGCTGGATACGCCGGCTCGCATGAAGGCACAGTATGGCTGCGAGACAGTGAATGAAGTATTTGTCCTGCTCGCGAGACCGCAGAAGGTAGTGGGGTGAGAGTTCTAAGATTTAAGTTTTGAGTTCTAAGTTCTTTTAAAACCTTGTCACAGTCAGTTGATAAATTGACAGGAAAAGCAATGACGCTGGAGTGTCAGAACGAGGATAACTGACTGTACCCTAATAAAAAGGTTAAAAAATGAAGCAGTTTCTCGCATTTGTTAAGAAAGAAGTTTTCCATATCCTGAGGGATTTCAGGACGCTGATAGTTATGTTCGGGCTGCCGGTTATCCAGATACTGGTGTTCGGATTTGCAGTAAGGACAGAAGTCAATGAAGCCGACATCGGTATACTCGATAAATCCAAAGACCACGTAACAACCGAAATCACTAATAAGCTGCTTTCTTCAGGCTATTTTAACCTGAAAGCGTATCTTAGCGATGATAGTCAAATAGAAAAGGTTTTCAAATCGGGTGAAGTTAACGAGGTCGTTGTATTCTCGCCAAACTTCGGGTATAAACTGCATAAAAACGGCGAGGCAGGCGTGCAAATTATCTGCGATGCGAGCAATCCCAATCTGGCGAGTCTGCTCTCATCTTATACATATTCGATCGTAAAAGACTACCAGAATGACCGTGCCAATGAGGGCGGCGTGCCTATAAAGCTCATTCCCGAAGTGAAGATGCTGTATAATCCGCAGTTGAAGAGCGTCTTCATGTTTGTTCCCGGACTGATGGCGTTCATTCTGCTATTGATGTCGGCACTGATGACTTCAATCGCTATCGCCAGAGAGAAGGAGTTCGGTACGATGGAAGTGCTGCTGGTAACACCGCTAAAACCGGCTGTGATAATCCTTGGCAAAGTGCTGCCGTATATCCTGCTGGCTTTGTTGAATGCGGCGTCCGTGCTGGTGATCTCACTGACAGTTTTCGAAATACCATTTGAAGGCAGCTTTGCACTCTTCACTTTGGAAACGCTGCTTTTCCTCGTGACGTCGCTGTCGCTGGGCATTTTGATCTCAACATTGGCGAATACGCAGCAGGTGGCGATGATGGTCTCGCTCGCCGGACTGATGATGCCGACAATGCTGCTATCCGGCTTTATTTTTCCGGTGGAGAATATGCCTGTTGTGTTGCAGTACATAAGCCATATTATCCCCGCAAAATGGTTCCTGGTTATTATTAAAGGCATTTTATTGAAGGGGGTTGGTTTTGACGCTATTTGGAAGGAAACGGTAATTCTTTTGGGCATGACTGTGGTTTTCATTGTTCTTAGTATTCGTAATTTTAAGATAAGATTGGAGTAAAATGAGTATGCTCAGCCAGTTATAGCAACTGACCGAGACGGAATGCACACACTTGTCAGGTGTGCCGCATCTTCAAAGTCACTAAAAAGAGAGTTGAATTCATCATGAGAATTATACTAATATTACTAAAAAAAGAATTCCTGCAGGTGCTGCGAAACAAGCAGATGCTGCCCATGATCTTCATCATGCCTATAGTGCAGTTGCTGCTGCTCGTTTATGCGGCGACCTTCGAGGTTGATAATGTAGATTACGTACTGATGGAAGCCGATAAAACAAGGAAATCACGCCAACTCGCCGATAAATTCGATGCATCCGAATTCTTTACTCTTGTAAATGTTACGCAATCGGATCAGCAGGCACATTCTCTGCTGGAGAGGAATGAAGCGCGCATGATATTGAAAATTCCTCATGATTTTGAAAAAGATATTGTCACCGGCAGGCAAACCAAAGTCCAGTTCATTATCAATGCGGAAGACGGCATGGCTGCCGGTATCATCAATTCCTACTCTAACGCTGTCGCCCTGGATTTTTACAAAAAATTACTGCCAGTGACTATGACGCCTGAAGGGAAGAGCTTTAAGTCCATAAATATCAAAGAACGCTTCTGGTATAATCCTGAGCTTGATTATAAGCAGTACATGGCGCCGGGCATTTTGGTTATCCTTGTGACTTTCATCGGGATGTTCCTCGCGGGGATGAATCTCGTGAAAGAGAAGGAAGTCGGCACGATCGAGCAGCTAAACGTTACGCCTATCCGCAAATATCAATTTATTATCGGAAAGTTGCTGCCGTTCTGGATAATCGGGCTTGTGCTTCTGGGATTCGGGCTTATCCTCATAAAATTGTTTTATAATGTTCCGTTCGAAGGGAATCTTTTATTGTTTTTTTTTGTCACGGCGATCTATCTGCTGGTTGTGCTGGGTGCCGCCGTTCTTATCTCTACAGTCAGCGAAACACAGCAGCAGACGATGTTCCTGTCGTGGTTCATAGTCGTCGTCTTCATTATGATGAGCGGCATCTTTACACCTATAGACAGTATGCCCGTCTGGGCTCAGAAGGTTACCCTATTCAATCCGCTTGCGCATTTCGGCGAAGTTATCCGCCGCGTCCTGTTGAAAGGCGCCGGATTCGAGAGCATACAGCTACAGTTTTGGATTCTCGCCGCCTTCGCTTTCCTGATGATCTCGCTTTCTGTGTGGAGATTCAGGAAGGTGGGGCAGCCGTTTTAAGAGTTTTTAGTTTTGGGTTTTATGTTAAGAATTAGCTGCCTGGACCGATGATTTTGACCGCAGATTTCGCTGATTAGCCTGATTTACTGTGATTAAAAGCGAAGTTGAACTTTGCGGGAAATGTTGGGGCAGCCCCAAAAGTAAGGAACTGTGGTCATAGTTCGACTCCGCTCGCTATGACACTCCTATAAACACTTGTTTTTGTCATCCTGAGCTGAACTTGCGAAATCCCGCTTCAGCGGGGCGGAGACGAAGGATAGACAAACGCGACTTAGGAGTCAGCTTCAGATGGTCTGGAGCGGTTATTGCAGTGATTGGTTCGATTGACCGGACTTTGATTTGTAATTAAGATGATTTTTTTTGCTGTGTAAATTATTGATATTATTGA
>CAZXYS010000059.1:0-17995 GCA_964645005.1 uncultured Hyphomicrobiales bacterium
CGTTTAGGGCGTGGACTACCAGGGTATCTAATCCTGTTTGCTCCCCACGCTTTCGTGCCTGAGCGTCAGTTACGAGCCAGATGACCGCCTTCGCCACTGGTGTTCCTCCTGATATCTACGCATTTCACCGCTACACCAGGAATTCCGTCATCCTCTCTCGAACTCAAGACTCGCCGTATCAAAGGCAGGTCACCGGTTGAGCCGGTGGATTTTACCCCTGACGCACGAGCCCGCCTGCGCACCCTTTATACCCAGTGATTCCGGACAACGCTCGGGTCCTACGTATTACCGCGGCTGCTGGCACGTAGTTAGCCGACCCTTCCTCTGGAGGTACTGTCCCGGCACCCTAAAGGCGCTTTTCTTCCCTCCTGACAGTAGTTTACAGGGCAAAGCCCCGTCATCCTACACGCGGCGTCGCTGGTTCAGGGTTTCCCCCATTGACCAAAATTCCTCACTGCTGCCTCCCGTAGGAGTCTGGACCGTGTCTCAGTTCCAGTGTGACTGATCGTCCTCTCAGACCAGCTACTGATCGCAGCCTTGGTGAGCCTTTACCTCACCAACAAGCTAATCAGACGCAGGCTCATCCCTATCCGCCGAAGCTTTGACCCGAGGGCCTCATCTGATATTAGCGCCGGTTTCCCGGCGTTATCCCAGAGATAGGGGCAGATTACCTACGCGTTACTCACCCGTCCGCCAGTTTAATCGCTCTCCGAAGAGAACTTTCTCCTTGACTTGCATGTGTTAGGCACGCCGCCAGCGTTCGTCCTGAGCCAGGATCAAACTCTCCGTTGTATATGAAGAGTTCTTCATTATTTTCGCTGTTTATATTGGATGATCGCAAAGTTTTCAGCCTGTTCGTTTTGTTTTCTTATGCTCCCTGTTTTCAAAGAACGATTTTGTCTTTTGCCAATTCCGTTTTACAACGGACTTCAAAGATAAAATTTTTTGATCTGCTGTGCAAGAGTTTTTTTTAATTTTTTGATTTTTTTTTCCTGCTTTCTATTAGCCGCAGCTAATTCTTTCCAGCATGATCACTAATGTTCAAAGAACGTTTTTTCGATTACTGCCATCGTCTGTGACGGAAGGCGAAAAGGTAATACGAATTAATTTTCAACTTATTTTCAATTTTTTTGACATTGTGCAAATTTTTTCAAATTTTGTCTTGTGCACTGTATTGTCAATGATGACGAAAAATCATCTACGATTGAAAGGTCATCTTATTTTGATAATATTGAATTTTTTTAAAAATACATGCAAATTCTTGTTGTATTAGCTTCAAAGCCGTTTCAAACAGTTTCGCACTATTTTTCGGTAAACTATTTTCCTTTGTCGTTTTAATTTTTTATTTATTTTTGAAAAAATAACTAACATGAAAACTAAACGGAGTTGTTTATGATACGACGAATACTGGTACCTCTTGATTCTTCTCCATATTGCGAAAGTGCAATAGATTTTGCGGCAGAAATAGCAAAATTATATGATGCTGATCTTGTTGGGCTTGTGGTATTAGATATTAAGGGAATTGAGCAGTCTATCGGACCTATACCCCTCGGTGCATCCTATTATGCAAAACAATTGGAACAATCAAAAATTGACAGTGCAAACAACAGAATTGATAACTTATTGGATAATTTTCGTGATAAATGCGAAGCTCATGCAGTAAACTACCGTATTCATGAACGACAGGGTATTCCGAGTAAACATATCATTGAAGAATCACATTTTTTTGATTTACTGGTCATAGGTTCTCAACTACAGTTTAATTTTGATAATCCTGACAATACAGAATCGCTGAATGAAATATTAAAGCATTCGATTACCCCAGTAATTGCAATCCCCAAAGATTTAGAATTCCCGAAATATCCTAAAGAGAAGATAAACTGTCTTATTTGTTTCGACGGCAGCATTCCTGCATCCAAGGCTTTGCAGCGTTTTGGACAGCTTACTATTTCCAAGTTTGCCAATGTTAAGATCCTTATGTCCGACGACAATGAAGACTATGCAGAGCTACAGTTGAAAGAAGCGAAAGCTTTCCTTAAGTCACATAAGTATCAAGAAGTGGAAAATATCCATACCAAAAAGAATATTATTGAGGTTGTCAACAATGAATACCTTGACTGGGCGAACCTTATTGTAGTAGGCGCTCATTCACAAAAGGGGATTTTCGGATTTTTTGTTGGTTCTCTTACAAAGTTTTTGGTCAACGAGCCGAAGACTGCTGTTTTTATTGGTTATTGATTTATAAAACGATACTAAACGGTGTCTCTTAAGGACATAATCCTTGCGAATGTCATTCAAAGTACAGCGAAGAATCCGGATTGGTATCATGAGCAAAGCTGAAAAGGAAGAAAGAGATTTGAAAAAAGCTGAAAAAGAAAGTAAATCAGGAAATAAACCGGAGGAGAATAAGGATGAGAAGTAAATATTTGAAAATACTGATCTTGTTATTCTCTTTTGGTTTCGTTTATTATTCGGAGGCGGATTATCTCGTAGCGAGCCGTTCAGGCACTGTGAAAAACAGACCTGAAAGCGGCGCCGGTATTGTCAGTCGAGTTGAGGACGGTGACTTTCTCATGCTTCTGGATAATGGTGATCAACAGAATGGATACTATCATGTGCAATTGACAAGCACGCTTGACCACGGCTGGATATATCGTACGCTTGTCAGGCGCCGCGAGGGTGATCTGCCTGATACGGTAGAGATAGGAGGGGGAGATTACAAACCTCACCCAAATTATCAGAGGCACTTAAGACTGGGTGAGCCAAAATACTTTTTTGTTAGAGCGCGGGAAGGGTATGTCACCGGGCATGATGCCCGGCTGAAGATCCCGGTCTGGGTGCAATATGAATTAACACGCGATGATATCAACGGTCCCGCAAATCGGGAAGATGATTTCCGCGCAGATTATTCCATTCCCTATGGCTCTCGGGCAGATCTGTCGGATTATTCGGGAAGCGGCTTTGATCGCGGTCACTTGGCGCCCGCTGCCGATATGAAAAGTAATGAGGAGGAAATGTCGGAAAGTTTTGTTCTGTCGAACATTGCTCCACAGGTTGGAAACGGTTTTAACAGGCGTATATGGAAAGAACTGGAAGAAGCCATACGGGGGTGGGTGCAGCAGCGAGGTTCTTTAACAATAATAACGGGACCGGTCTTTGCTGTTCAAGGCGGCAGTGTGAAATATGAAGTGATCGGTGATAATCATGTTGCTGTGCCGACACATTTTTTTAAGATAGTCGTGGATGCGAATGATCTTTCGAATGTCCAGGCGCTGACTTTCCTTATGCCTAATAAAGATCTTGGGGACGACCATTTCCGGGAGTATCTGTCTTCAATCGATAAAATTGAGAAAATGACGGGGATGGATTTTCTTTCGCGGCTGCCGGTTACTTTGCAGACGGATATTGAATCGGTGAAGGCGAAGAACTTGTGGTGATGATCATTATTTGCGTGTAGAAAATATATTTATTGGATTTAACTTGAATTGAAAAGACATTCTATTGTAAAATTAAAAAAATAGGATAGAAGAAGTTGACCATTAAATTTCTTTAGAAAAATATAATAAGTTTGCTCCCGCCTATTTGATAAATATTAATATAGCGAGGAGAAAAATCATGAATATTCTTGTATTTTACGGTTCCGTAAGGCATCACAGGAAAGGCATTCGCGCAGCCAGGTTTGTTGTTAATAAGCTTAAGGAAAGGGAGCATGATGTAGATCTGATAGATCCCGTCGAATATGACTTTGGTCTGCTCGATAAAATGTACAAAGAATACAAAGAGGGCAAAGCGCCGGAAAAAATGGAACAACTTGCTGGTATGATCAAAAATGCCGATGGTTTTGTGATAGTTACTGGTGAATACAACCATAGTATACCACCTGCATTGACAAATATGATGGATCATTTCTTGGAGGAATATTTGTTCCGCCCATCGGCTATTGTCAGTTATTCTGCAGGTAGATTCGGCGGTGTGCACGCTGCCATGCAGCAGAGAGCTTTTCTCTCGGAAATAGGAACATTAAGTATTTCATCAATCTTTCCTATACCGCAGGTCGGCAAAAATTTAGACGAGGATGGAAATCTTCTTGATGAGAATTTTAATAAGTATATCAGCCGCTTTCTGGATGAGTTTGAATGGTACGTTAAAGTATTGAAGGATGGTCGTGCAAACTATGGCACACCCTTCTGATGCATTTAAAATTAACCGAAAAATTTTAACAAATTAACCACCCCGCTGAGCCTTATTTGCTGCGGGATGGTTAATTTTAAATGATCATCTCACAATTATAAAAGGTATGACGTTTTTGCCGCGGCTATTGATTATACTCATGAAATATGTGCCGGGTGCAAAAGCATCGGTTTCAAAATGGATGAAACGTTGATCGGTTCTGTCTTTTGTAAGTATTTTATTCCCGAAGGAATTGTATATTTCGATTCGATTTAAAGGTTCATTGGAACTGTTCTCGAGAACTACTCTGTTGGTTGCCGGTGTAGGATATAACCTGAAATTTTCCTTTTTAACTGATTGTTCAACGGAAGTGATAATTTTATCTATACTTGCCAGCGCATCAATCTTACCATACCCGAAGTTCCTGTTTGGAAGCCCCTCGGTGAATTGATCCTCTCTGCCGGTTTCTTCAAAAATTGTTTTGATCTCATCGAAGGTAAGATCCGGATCTGCCTGAAGCATCAGAGCAACAACGCCTGCAACGTGCGGCGAAGCCATGCTTGTGCCGCTCATAGCTTGATATCCGCCGCCCTGGAGTACATCCGAACGTGAATAACCGGCACCTTCATGAAGATGACTTGAAAAAGCAGACATAATGACTTCACCCGGTGCGGTTATAATGGGAACCGTCCTACCATCGCGGGAAGGACCCCGGCTGGAAAATGAAGAAAGTTTATTTAGCTGCGCTGTTCCCTTCTGTTGGGTATTATCATCAATATCTACCCATTGGTTTCTTGTGACGTAAGAGCCAACGCTGATGATCTTCTTACCGGTTGCGGGTGAGCCGACTGTCATAGCATTATTACCGTAGATTACTCTTCCGTTTTCACCTGGGAAGGGAAGCTGTGCAGGCATAGGTGAGCTCGCCCACATATCCAGATCACCGCCACCGGAATTATAAGTTGTAATTGACCAGACATAAGATCCTACCTTGACCGTCGTATCGCCGTTGTTACTTAAGTAGACCATACATTCCCCGGAGTTGTTTTCGGGGTTATTGTCAGATCTCGCATCAGCAGAGATGTAGCCAAGAATATCTCCTTCATTTACTAATGTCCTGTCATAAATTGAATCACCCACTGCGAGAGTAATATCGGCTAGGTAATTGACAGATAAGCCTGACATCTGATAGGCTGCAATTTTTATTGAATCCACCACTTCTGCTGTGTACCAAAGATCTGCCGCAGCGACGAATATATTCTCGATATCAGGGCAGAATCTTGGATATATATCGCAGATATTAAAAGGAGCTATCGGGGTCTCAATATTTTCATCGGAAGTGAAATCGGCTCCGGCATGTATAGGCAGATCACCGGAGTTTCCTGCCGAAACACAGATTATTTTGCCCGGACCGACCATTTCGGAAAGAGATTGCTCGAGCAGAGTGGAACCGTCATGCGGACCTAATGGTGTGCCAATGCTCATGTTTATCACGGCAGGTTTACCCAGGTCATCAGCCTTGTTGAAAATATATTGGCAGCCGGCGATTAGATCACCATCGGAAAAGAAACCGCTGCTGTTTTCAGTCCTAAGCCCCTTTACAAAGATAATATCGGCTTCCGGTGCAATGCCTTTCATAGTCGTGCCGCGTACTCCACCTCCTGCTGCAGCGGCGGTGACATGGGTGCCATGACCACCGCCGCCATCGCCGTCGAGTTGATCTATAGCAGATGGATTTTCATCAATATCTTGCCTGGTCCATTCTGATCCCCAGTTGTAGCCTTCCGGGGGATTATTGTCAGTATCATCAGCCATATCCCACAAATAAAGTATTCTGGTTCCTGTCTTACCCATGAAATCAGGATGGTTGAAATCGATGCCCGTGTCGACAACTCCCAATATTACACCTTCGCCTTTATAAGGCATGTCCAATCCTTCGCCGGCATGGACTTTGTCGGCTTTTATTTCGGGGCGGCTTTTATTCATGTTCAGTTCGTAAAGTCTGTTGGTCTGCATTCTTGTAACTTTACTATTTTGGACCAGACCGACTATTTGATCAGCGGGCACTTTTAAGGCATATATATTTTTTACTTTAGCCATAATTGTTCCGCCATTACTTTCGATTTGGTCATATAAATCAGCATCATTGGACTTTAACAGCATCTCGACGTATACCCTGTTATTTTCTATAACATAAGGATAGTCAAGGCTGTGCATCGAGAGCAGCTCCGATTGGGGATCTCTTTTATCAACTACACTAAATACCGGATTGAGAGTTTGCAAGCTGTGTGCATCCAATTTGTTTATTTGTTGCTGCGTCAGTTCCTGAGCGTAGGAACCAACAGTTAAAAAAACGAAGAATAGTGTCAGTACTAATTTTTTCATAGAATTACTCCTATATTTATTTGTGAATACCTTTTTTCTCGCTTAGTTCAATTCTTTTTACATAGTCGAGTTCAGCGATACATTTGATTGCATCTCCTTTTCCCTTCGCGCTTACAATAGTTTTTGTTGATGTAATTATTTGCACTCCGCACTTTTTGAAATCTTTGTTTATGTTTTCATGAGAAGTTGTTTCGACTTTCACAAGGCATGGGATTTCCCTGTTGCCGGATTTAACTTCCGGTTTTTGCATTTCCATACGAAGTGCCGCATTGTACTTTTCATCTGCAGTGCTTTCTTTGGAAGCGGCGCAGCCACTGACCATCAAAGATGCCATTAACAGAGTAAAAGATAATACTGCTTTTATTTCCATAATTAGTTCTCCTATTTGCAAATTTAATTATAGATATAAAGATAATCAATATTTTAAAGAAGCAAAAATTAATTTTTTGTCAAACTAAACAATTATTGATCAGAAAATTGAATAACTGTTCCTGGTTTTGAATAAAATTTTTTTACAGCAAGTCCTGATTAATTAAATATCAATAAATTATGATAAATCAGATACGAAAAAAACATTTTCGTATCAATTTTATTGGCACAATATAAAAATTTCCTTATTTTTGGCAATTAGTTTTGTAGAAACAAAATATACGTGATTGTGACTTTAACAGCAATATTCTTTGTAATACTCGGATTGACGGCTATAGCGAGCGCAGTCGTGACGATTGCAGCGCGAAATCCTATCGTGTCTGCAATGGCACTGATAGTACATTTCTTTATGCTTGCGGGGTTGTATTTAACCCTGAGAGCCCAGTTCGTGGCTATCATCCAGATCCTTGTTTATGCAGGAGCAATAATGGTTCTTGTCGTATTCGTTATCATGCTTTTGAATTTGGGCAAGGAGGAAGGACTCAAAGAGAAGTTCAATTTCAGAAAGATATTATCGATTGCAGCAGCGGGGGCGTTAGTCTTTCAATTGCTTCTGGTTGTGGCAGGTTTGACGGAAAAGAACAAATCGCTGCCTCCATTTGCTGACGAAATGGGAACAGCTCAATCGATTGGTATGGAGTTATATACAAATTATCTGCTTCCGTTTGAGGCAATTGCTATGCTGTTGATGGCAACTATAATCGGTGCGGTAATTTTAGCAAAAAAGAAGATAAAATAACAAAATGGTTTGACTATGTTTGAAACTATATCTTTGGAATATTATCTTGGGCTTTCGGCAATAATCTTTACGATTGGAACAATCGGAGTGCTAACGAGGAGAAATGCCATAATCATTTTCATGTCTATAGAACTGATGCTAAACTCGGTGAATCTGACCCTTGTAGGATTCTCTTCGTTTATGGGAGATAAGGCAGGTCAGATATTTGTTTTTTTTGTTATGGCAGTAGCTGCTGCAGAGGCAGCCGTTGGGCTTGCTATTGTCATAGCGCTTTTCAGACAGAAGGAAACTGTTTATGTTGATGAAGTCAACGTTATGAAGTGGTAAATTCTTAAAAATTGCCAGGATTTTATGTCATCTGATTTTAAAAGACAAATCGAAGAACTTATAGGCGATAAGGAGAATTTCATAGCGAATGCCGCTAATTTTGCCGCATTCCTTTATGACTACCTTGGCGATGTCAACTGGGCAGGCTTTTACTTTACTGATGGTAACGGGCTTATCCTGGGACCTTTTTTGGGGGAGCCGGCTTGCATAAGGATAGAGACAGGTAAAGGCGTTTGCGGCACTGCCCAGCAAAAGAGAAAAACATTGATTGTCAAGGATGTAGAACAATTCCCCGGGCATATAGCCTGCGGCCCGAACAGCCGTTCGGAGATTGTCGTTCCACTGATTTACGAAGGAAAATGCTATGGTGTACTGGACATTGACAGCCCGAAACTCGGACGCTTTTCGCCTAAGGACGGCGAAATGCTCGAGAAATTAACAGATATTTTGATGAAAAAATCGGATGTAGCTGCATTAGCTAATTATTATGATGTAAAATAAATAGAAGAGCCGTGTTTAAAAATCTAATTATCCGGATTGCTATTGCTATAGCCGTACATTACAACGCCGTGTGCCAGATTGCTATAAATGAAGTTATGGCTGCACCAATAGGCGATGAACCTGAATGGATCGAGCTTTATAATTATTCCGATACTGATTTTGAGTTCGATGGATTTACCATTAGCGATGCCAAAGCTACGAAAGACCTGCCGAATTTTACTCTTGAAGCGGATTCTTATGCACTGATTACAAAGGATACGGCAGCGCTGCTGTCGAAAAGGAACATTCCTGATAATGCTGTGCTGGTTGAGACTTCCCTTCCCATATTAAATAACACCTGGGACGCAGTTGTGCTTAAAGATTCTACCCGAGCAACGCCGGACTCGCTCTATTACGACATGAAATGGGGCGAAAAGGGCTATTCGCTTGAACGAATAGACTATATGCTGACTGCCCTCGATGAGGAGAATCTCGCGCAATGCAAAGCCCCGAATGGTGCTACCCCCGCCATGAGAAACAGCGTCGCTATCCCGGAATTTGATCTTGCTATTGAAATTGTAAAACAAAACGAAGATAAGATTGATTTTTTGATAAAAAATACCGGCAGAAAAGAACTGGAATCCGCTGATTTAAAATTGTTTATTGATACTAACCGAGACGGGACTATTCAAAAAAATGAAAAATATTTTGAAGAGAAATTGAAAGTCGACGGTGACTGTGAGATTAGCTATACCATTGCAGAACTTCAGGAACATATCGACAGTCCCGGAAGTTATATCTTCCTCGCAGTCTGCCATTCCGAAGAGGATATGCGAGATGAGAATGACAGCGTCTCGGGCAGCTTTTTCATTCCTTACCCTGCCGGTACCATTCGTTTCAATGAAATTATGTTCGATGTGGATGATGAACATGCCGAATATGTAGAGCTATACAATACTTCGGAACATACCGTCAATCTCGCAAATTGGACTTTCAACGACGCTGCCGCCAACGAGCCGCATAAATATCTTGTGATTGAGGATAATGATTTTAGAATCGAGACCGATTCTCTTGCCGTTATCGCATGGGATTCACTTATTTTTGAGAATTTTTCATATCTCGCGGAAGAAGAATATGATGTCTATATCACAAATTCTTCGGTAAATCTGAACAAAACCGGCGATGATATATACCTTCGCGATCCCGCCGGCTCTGTCAATGATTCCTGCACTTATTCCGAAGACTGGCATCATGAATCGTTCATTTCTACCAAAAATGTTAGCCTGGAAAAAATAAGCGTCAATTTAGCTTCTATGCTGCCGGATTCATGGACTTCCTGCGCTGATGAAACCGGCGGCACCCCCGGCAAAATGAACAGCGCCTTCAGGGAAATCGACAAGGAAGGCAAACTAACCGCTGCGCCGAATCCCTTCTCGCCTTATGGTCAGCACAGCGAGCAAAACTGCGTCATTTCCTACAAGCTGCCCTACCGGATTTCCAACATGAGTGCTTACATTTACGATACGGCTGGGAATTTGCTGCGCGAGCTTGCAGTAGCGGATATATCTGCGTCGGAAGGCTCTCTCGTCTGGGACGGCAGGAACGACGAGGGCTACAGGCTTCCGGTGGGACCTTACGTTTTCATGCTCGAGGCGGTGGATGCGGATTCGAAGGATGTGCATGTGGAGAAGATAATGTTGGTGATTGGGAAATAATTGTTAAAATATTTTTCCCCTTCACTCCGTTAAAAATTATCCATATATTGGATTTTTTAATAGCAACTTATTGGCTAAACAAACGGAGAGTCATAATGGCAAATAATGAATCAACAGCGCCGGCAAATTTTATTAAGCATATCATCATCGAAGATATGGAGACGGGCAAATATGATGGCCGCGTCCATACACGTTTCCCACCGGAACCTAACGGCTATCTGCATATCGGGCATGCCAAGTCGATATGCCTTAACTTCGGAATAGCCGAGGAATACGGCGGAAAATGCAATCTTCGATTCGATGATACCAATCCCATAAAAGAAGAAGCAGAATATGTTGATTCAATCAAGGAAGATGTCCTCTGGCTCGGATTCAACTGGGAAGACCGGGAATTTTATGCATCGGATTACTTTGATCAGTTGTATGAATACGCAGTCCAACTCATCAAAGACGGCAAAGCCTACGTCGATGACCTTACGCCGGACCAGATCAGGGAATACCGCGGCACATTGAAAGAGCCGGGTAGAGAAAGTCCCTACCGCGACCGCGCTATCGAGGAAAATTTCGACCTCTTCGAGCGCATGAAAAACGGCGAATTCCCCGACGGCAGCAAGACTCTCCGCGCAAAAATTGACATGGCGGCAGGCAACCTGAATATGCGCGATCCGGTGATCTACCGCATACTTCATGCATCGCACCACCGCACCGGCGACAAATGGTGCATCTATCCAATGTATGATTTCACGCATTGCCTTTCAGATTCGATCGAGGGTATAACGCATTCTCTCTGCACCCTCGAATTCGAGAATAACCGCCCGCTTTATGACTGGGTCCTCGACGCACTGAATGTTTATCACCCGCAGCAGATCGAGTTTGCCAGACTCAATCTCAGCTACACCGTCATGAGCAAGCGCCGGCTTATGCAGCTCGTTAAGGAAGGCTATGTCCGCGGCTGGGACGATCCCCGCATGCCGACAATATCCGGTATCCGGCGTCGCGGTTATACGCCTGAATCCATCAGGGATTTCTCCGACAGGATAGGCGTCGCCAAGAAGGACAGCATTGTGGATCTGGCGCTGCTCGAGCACTGCATCCGCGAAGATCTCAACAAAAATGCCCAGCGTGTTATGGGCGTTCTCGATCCGCTGAAAGTAGTTATAGAAAATTATCCGGAAGGTCAGAACGAAGACCTCGAAGCGGTCAACAATCCCGAAGATGAGAGTATGGGCAAGCGCACCGTCCCATTTTCAAAAGAGATTTACATCGAGCGCGACGACTTCATGGAAGACCCGCCGAAGAAATTCTTCCGGCTGGCACCCGGACGAGAAGTGCGGCTGCGTTATGCATATTTTATCACTTGTACGGATGTAATCAAAGATGACAACGGCGAAATCATCGAGCTGCGCGCAACTTATGACCCCGCCACACGCGGCGGAAGCGCTCCCGACGGCAGAAAAGTGAAAGGAACTATCCACTGGGTTTCTGCCGAACATGCAGTTGACGCCGAGTGCCGCCTATACGAGAACCTCTTCACCAAAGAGAATCCCATGGAAAAGGTGGAAGGCAAGGATTTCTGGGATTTCGTTGATCCCGATTCCGAGAAAATCGTCAATGCCAAAGTCGAACCATTTGTTAAGGAAAGCGAGCCCGGCTTCCGCTGCCAGTTCGAGCGCAAGGGCTACTTTTGCGTGGATAAGGACACCACCGACGAAAAACTCGTTTTCAACCGCACCGTAACTCTAAGAGATACATGGGGTAAGATAAAGAAGAAGGGATAAGAAAGAAAATACGTTCTAATTATATTTTTTTAAGCTGGAGCGGAGGAAACTGGCAAAATTTACATTGTTTTCCTCTTCGATTGTAGAAGGTTTGGATGGATTTGATGATTGTTCATTTGGATTTTCGCCGGATGAAGTTTTGTTTTTTTGTTTAACTGCATCAGAGGTCAGATCGGCAAGAGTGGCAATATTTTTTTCGGAAACTCCGATAAGCAGCACTCTGTTCCCAGCACGGACAATATAAAGGCTTGTTCGTGCCTGCAACGGAACTTTCGATAGGATTTTTAGATTGATAGAATTATTCCTGCCGGGCATTTTCCCTTGAAACTTTTTCAATAAAAAGAACATAGCTGCTATCACAGCCACTGATACAGCTAAAATCACGAATGCCCTTATAATGGTTTCATCGATCATAATAACTTATACCTTATCTATTGGCAGTTCTTAATCTGTCCGCCGGATCAACCAGAGTAGTTATTCTAATGCCGAAATGCTTATCAATGACGACTACTTCACCTTCAGCTACCTTCTTTCCATTGACGAGAACATCCACAGGTTCGCTGACTAGTTTATCAAATTCAATCACCGAACCTCTGCCGAGCCGCAGAATATTCCTTATAAGCATATTAGTGCGTCCCAGTTCAATCGAAACCGGCAGTTGAAGATCATAAAGCATTTCCAGCTTTGGTTCGGAAGAAGATGTTTCAGTATCATCATCACCTTTCTCGTCAATCTCAGGAAATTCCGGTTCATCAACAGATTTAGCTTCCTCTTCAGTTTCCTGATCTTTTCCCTTACTTTCTTTTTCTTCTTCTTCGACTTCGCCGCTGCTCATCATTTGGTCGATTTCTTCTTGAGACATTGCGCTCATAATTATTTATCCTTATTCTTTGTAACTAATATCTTCATCAACGAGGTCCTCATCTTGCAATTTACGAGTTACTCTGACAGCTTTCTTTCCTTCTACACTCCCCGGACGTACCGCTAATTTTCTCTTGCCAGCAATTGATATCTCAATTTCCTGATTGATCCTCTTATTTAATTTCAGCACGTCACCTTCTTTAAGCTCCATCAAATCGCGTAAAGTGATGGAAGTTTTACCCAATTCCGCAACTACCGGCAGATAAGTCTTCTTCATCTGCTGGTTGAGGATCTGCATATTCTCTATTACGCGATGCTCCGACTGCTTTCCGACAGTCGTTGTGAATTGCTGGCGATTCAGTTTGGATAATATTTCCTCCAGTGCGAAGGTTGGAAAACACAAATTCATCAGATAAGTGTTAACTCCGATATTTACATCGAAGGAAACTACAACGACTATCTCCGATGAGGGGGCGATCTGCACAAAATCAGCTTCCATTTCCAGACGCTGGAAAGAGAATCTCAGATCGGCAATGGAACGCCAGGAATTTTTCATATCCGACAGAGCATGCTCGACGACGCTTCGCAGGACAGCCTGTTCGATAGGAGTTATATTGCGGGCTTTGTTAGAACCTTCACCAAGTCCGCCAAGGAGCCTCTCAATAATTGATAATGCAAGCTGCGGGTTGAATTCAAGTATACCGCTGCCATCAGTACCTTCAATGTCGAAGACATAAAGACAGCTTGGATTCGACACCGAGAGAATGTACTCAGAATAGAAAAGCTGATCGACAGATGTAACATTTATCGAGACTAATGTCTGCAGCTTAGATACAAGATAATAGCCGAACACCTCTGCAAAGCTCTCATGGATTGTTTGAAGGGTCCTCACCTGATTTTTGGAGATTCTATTCGGGCGTCTGAAGTCATAATTAATTATATCGCCCTTCGAAAGCCTCCCCTCAAGGACGTCGTCAACATCAACTCTTCCGCTCGTCATTTCCGAGAGCAGACTGTCTATTTCATTTTGTGATAGTACATCAGCCATATTTTTTTTAACAAATTATTGAATTATAAATCTTTGCAAAATTACATCCCGCAGATACATATCGTTTTTCTTGAAGACCGGTTTCAGTCTTTCTTTGAAGATCGCAGGTAATGAATCTCTTTTCGAATGAAGGTCCTGTTCCGTCATACTTCCAAGTGTACTGTTTATTTTTCCCTGCAAGCGAGCATTAACGCGTTTTGGAATAATACTTCCATCTTCACCTTCACCATGTTCGATTTCTTCCTTGATCCTGAATTCTAGTCCGAGATTGATGACTACAAATTTGTCCGAACCTTTGGGATTCGTAGTAATTTGCCCTGTTTCTTCAAAGAATATATTTTCATCTCCTGCCATGAACTTTTCTTCTTCTGAAAGTTCACTATCCTTGTTATGTTCAGCGGCTTTGGTTTGTTCGCTATGTTGTTTACTATGCTCGTCACCGGAGCCATTGTTTAAGTTACCGACCAGATACGGTAATACAAGGAAATAAATAAATGCCATAAATACAACCACCGTACCACCGATGATGCTTAACAACAGAGTCAGCGAAATATCCGAAGCTTTCTTGTTCGGTTTTGCAGGCTGCTGCTTTTCCTCTTCCTGTTTTTGTTCTTCAGGTTCTTCTTTTGCCATTATTTCATTTTGATAATATTAAAATTGTTTAATTAACTTTATTATATAAATCGGTAAAATTTAAATATTATTGAGTATTTATACAAATTTTACAATAAATTTCAGGCGGAAAAATCATGCCAAACGAGAAGTCATGTTTTACACTCAAATTTGTAAAATATCCAAAAATATCTATGTGGCTAATAATGGTCATTTTGGCTATAAAGGTTACATAGCAGTAAATTTCAGAGATTTGAATCTATACCTTTACTCCTTAAGAATGTTTGCTCTCGTAATTAGACAGAATTGAATTTCTATTTCTTGAATTTCCAAAAACCTTGTTTTCATTTGGTTTGGGTAAAAAATATGTTATATTGCAAATTAGTTTTTTGGACTTAAAAAACGGAATATGCAAAACGCCTTATCCATAGATGTCGAAGAATGGTTCTGTGCCAATAATATGGCTCACATATTTCCCTTTCATAAATGGAAGAATCTGGAAAGAAGAGTAATGAAAAGCACGGAAAAAGTCCTTTCAATTTTTAAAAACCACAAGGTTAAGGGTACTTTTTTTGTACTGGGATGGGTGGCTGAGCAAAATCCCGAATTAGTTCCTATGATAGAAAAAGAGGGACACGAAATCGCCACACATGGTTATTCACATAAATTGTTGACCGGAATTACGGAAGAAGAATTTAGACACGAAATCCAACTATCTATGGAAATTTTAAACGAGCAATCAAATCAATTAATTATAGGGCATAGAGCTCCTTCATTTTCAATAACTTCAAGATCACTCTGGGCAATTGATATATTGAAATCACTTGGATTTAAATACGATAGTTCAGTGTTTCCTATTGGTACACACCCGGATTACGGCATTCCGGACGCCCCCGTGAAAAAATATATGATAAAAGATGGTTTCTGGGAATTTCCAATGACTGTTGTAAAAAGATTTAAAATGACCATACCAGTCAGCGGGGGAGGTTATTTCCGTTTTTTCCCATATAAATTTGTAAAAAAACTTCTACAAAGCTGTAATGGCGAGGAAAACCGCTCATTTGTCTTTTATTTGCATCCTTGGGAGCTTGACAACGAACAGCCTCGAATTAACATGGGTGCTGTAAAAAATTTCCGCCATTATAATAATATCGAAAAAACGGAGTCAAAACTAAACAAACTACTGAGTGATTTTGAATTTACAACAATTAAACAGGCGCTTGGTTTATGAACAATGAACTTAAAGTACAGGAAAAATACTGGGATGAAACTGTAAAGGAATTTGATAGTATTTATACTCAGGATAAATCAGCTTTCGCAAATTTTCTTGATAAGGCTTTTCGCTGGGATATGTATGAACGATTCAATTTCGCCATGCATCAATGCGTCCCGTCAGAAGGTAGATCAGTTTTAGATGTTGGCTGTGGTACAGGGCGTTATCTTTTAGGACTCGGCAAGAGAAATATGAAAAAATTTGTAGGATTGGATGTAGCCCAAAATATGCTGAGTATAGCAGAAGATCTTTGCAAAAAAGAAGGTATCATTGATAGATGTGAATTTCATCACACTGACTTGTTGCATTACCAAACTAACGAAACTTATGATTACTCGATTGCAATAGGTTTATTTGATTATGTCAAGGATCCGCAGCCGATATTAAATAAGTTGAATAAAGTCACAAGTATCCGTTCTGTCATGACTTTCCCAAGATCGAACACCTGGCGGGCGCCGGTAAGAAAAGTAAGATTATCAATAAAAAAATGCCCTGTGTATTTCTTTTCACGCGAGGAAATCGAAAAAATGTTAAATGAGGCTGGATTCAAAGATAATTTAATTTTTACCAGAGGCGCACTTTATTTCGTATCTGCAAATCTATAATAACCAATTTATTACCTTAAATGCCTTAAACAGAATATTCATAAAATCAAAAATATTTTTGTTTTTATTATTTTTTTTATTATATTAATAATAATTCATTATTATTTCATAATATATTCAACATATTTTAATAAAAGACACATCATTTTAAAAGGTAAACAATCTGTCCCCTCCTCCTGAACAAATCTTTTGTACGAAATATAGGGAGGTTACTATCATGATGAAAAAGAATAATTACCTGCTGTTACTGCTAATTGCGTTTTTTCTCTTCCAAAGCTGTAACATAAGCGAATCACCGGTGTCATCAGAAAACGAACTGAAAGATAATAATTTCTCACCGATGATAACTGTTGAACCGGGAGATCCTGAAAATGATCCTTTCGGCGATAATAGCATTGTCTTAACAGCTCCTGATGGGAACACAATTGACCTTGAAATCGATGATATCGAATTGGAAGACGGCACGATGTTATCCGATGTATTACAGGGTATGATCGATGACGCATGGAGTTTTGCAGAAGGAAAAGGAAGATTTCCGGAAAGATTAGCCCGTGTAAGATTTTTAGTTCGTGCCAGAATTTATCTATGGAGATTATACAGGTCCGGGGTAATTACCAGAGAACAATACAGAGAAATATGGAATGCACTACGGAATGCAGACCTATTTTAACAACAATGGTACTTAAACCCAAATTTTGCATCAGAACTGACTCACATCAGTATAAACAACCTATTTTTACACTGAAAGTCCCTTCTCCACTTGGGAGAAGGGATTTAGGAATGAGGGAATTCTTATAATGAATTTTCCGGGTTCATTAGATTGCGTCGCCCCGCTAAAGCGGGATTTCGCTTCGCTCAACTTCGTTTGCCATGATATTTTTTCACTTTTTTCAAGAGGCTAATGAAATATCTGAGTTAAACTTAACTCTTTAAAAGAAAAATATTAAGTCTACTATGAAAGAATTTTTATTTGAAAATATTATACAGTTTGAAATACTGGGACAACTGGCTCTTGCAGCATTTCTGGGATCTGTGATTGGCATCGAACGTGAGCGCGCCGGCAAAGCAGCCGGCATCCGCACTCATATGATAGTTGCGGCTGCTTCTACAATGATTTTTCGACTGAGTGAGATTTTGGTCAATTATTTCAGATTGGTAAGCAATGAAGAAAGCCTGCAAGCGGATCCCACTCGTATCGTGGTAGCCATTGTCATGGGAATCAGCTTTATCGGTGCCGGAACAATAATAAGAATGCCCGAAGGCAGTAAAGTGGAAGGGCTTACAACAGCTGCCACTCTGCTATTTGCGGCAGTAGTCGGGATGGCTGTCGGGTTATCTCAATATATCATAGCTATCGGTGGAGTTATTTTAATATTGATAATACTGATAATCATAAGAAGAATACTGATAATATTCAGGAAAAATATTCATTCCCCTGATGATTAACATTCAACCCGGATATTGCATTAGAACAAATATAATCTTTTATTCCCCCTCATCCCCAGCCCTTCTCCCGGCGGGAGAAGGGTGGAAGAATTTCTTTTTAAACTGAAAGTCCCTTCTCCACTTGGGA
>CAZXYS010000060.1:0-15203 GCA_964645005.1 uncultured Hyphomicrobiales bacterium
GAGGGCGGGGTGGATTCTTATTTAACCCCTGGTTTTTGATAAACCTATGGGAGACCTGTGCTTACAAAAGTGTTAGATGGGAAAATTCATTATAAGAATTCCCTCATACCTAAATTGAGGCTGACTCATAAGTGCTAAATTTTGTGTAACATCCTTTTAGCTCAGTGAGAGAGTCAGTATTTATCGAATTGCTGCCCCGCTAAAGCGGGATTTCGCAAGCTCAACTTCGCTGCGTTCAGAATGGCGATTCCGAGATTTTACAGCTTTTGAGTCAACCTCGATCCTTTTTCAATTCTTTGGCAAAGTTTTAAAGCACTTTGCTTAAATTGCATATTAGAATAATGAACTTTTCTAATGCAATATTTGCGTTATTTCAGTTAATGGGGGATATTAAAAGTGGATTATTTTTATCAAAATTAAAAGGAATCCAGTATTTTTAAATTCTGAATTCCTTTCCATGTTCTCTTCTGAAAATGGACCTCGATATTAAACGGAACTTCGAACTCTAATCAATCCGAGGCATGGATGTCCCTGCCTATCTTACTTTTCACACTATCAACTTTTTGCTTCATCCGAGGCTGCTCTCCTTTTCGGTAATCAAACTTCACTACGGAATAGATTCTGTCGGAATGCTCTTCCAGAACATTGTAACATTTTGTAATTACATTGATCACTTCGTCCCAATTGCCTTCCAGCAGGGTACCCATAGGTGTTAGCTGATATGAAATGCCGCTCTTGTCAATGGCGTCAACAACTTTTGAGACGTATTCGCTGACACTGGCGCCCTTATCGGTCGGAAACATTGCAAATTCTGCGAGTACCATAAAACTCCTCCATATTTTTTCTACATTTTAAAACAAAAAATAGTAAATTACGTAAAGGAAGCTATTTATTATATTCACGAAACAAATCGAAATAAAATGGAAAATTCTGAAAAAAATCTCACAGGTAGAAAATTAAAAAAGCGCCTGGAAGAATTATTTGTATCTGAAAATTGGCAATCACACTTTTCCGGGCTGGGTCAAGATTACCAGAGCAAGCTAATCGGACCGCTCTTCCATCATTTGTACAATGCAAATTCATTAATAAAATGGCGCTCTGTTGATGCTTTCGGCATCCTTGCCGAGATTATGCTCGAAAAAGATCGAAATCAGGTAAGGAATATTATCCGGCGCATAATCTGGATGCTGACAGAAGAATCCGGCGGCGTTCCCTGGGGTGCGCCGGAAGTTATGGCGGAAATACTGACTAAAGACCGTCTTTTCGCTGAAGAATATTCTACAATGTTAGTTTCGTATGTTTATGATAATGAAGGCGGTCCAGAGATTTATCTGGATAATGATATCCTCCGCCGCGGCGCTTACTGGGGAATTTCCAGAGTGGCTCAAGTTTTCCCTGATTTAATTGAAAAAGAGATCGGCATCGTCAAGGAACGTGTAAACGTTGAAGAAGATCCCGTCATAATCGCAAATATGATAAGGATATTTAAGATTCTTAGTGTTAATGAAACAGAAGACTTCTTTCAAAAACATAAGAATGATGAGCGAGAGGTGGAAATTTATGATAAAAGTGAGTTGAATATGAAGAAAATAATGGAATTAGTTTGATAAATCTAAACTTTTCTTATATTTGTTGATAAAAGAATAATTACTTTATAAGGAGATACCATGCCAGGCAAAACATTTGTAGAAAAGATCCTCGGCGCCAAAGCCGGAGCTATAGTAATCAGAAAGCCCGACCTCGTCCTCACTCACGACAATACGGCAAGTATAGCGAAGACTTTCGAAAAAATGAACGGGGGCAGGATTGCCGATTCAAAGCAGTCGGTGGTCTGCCTCGACCATAACGCGCCGCCGACAAGTGCAAAGCTGGCGAATCAATACGACAGCATTCGCAGTATCGTAAAAGATCAACACATTGAGAAATTCCACGATGCAGGCGAAGGTATATGCCACCAGCTTATGGCTGATCACGCCCGCCCGGAGATGATAATCGTCGGCAGCGACAGTCATACCTGCACTGCGGGCGCTTTCAATGCGCTGGCAGCCGGAATCGACAGAACAGAAGCCGCCGGAATCTGGAAAAGAGGTGAGACATGGTTCCGCGTGCCTGAGACTGTGAAAATCGTTTTGACGGGCAGTTTGCCTGACGGCGTTTATGCAAAAGATATTTCGCTGTGGATAATAGGTAAGATCGGCTCTGCGGGCGCGAATTATATGTCAATAGAATTTCACGGAGACGGCGTGAAGACTCTTTCCATCTCGGACAGGATGACGCTGGCTAATCTCGCTTCCGAGATGGGAGCCAAAAATGCGGTCTTTCCCCCGGATGAAACGCTGGCGGATTATTATGGCGGAAATATTGATGGTGTCTGGGCTGATCGCGATGCAAAATATGCGCGCGAAATTGAAATAGATTTGAATGAGCTTTATCCGCTGACTGCTGCGCCGCATCAGGTTGATAATGTCAAAGCCATAGCAGAAGTGGCTGCCACACCGGTTCAGATGGGATTGATAGGCACCTGTACCAATGGAAGACTGGAAGACCTTCGCATCGCAGCGGAAATTCTAGAAGGCAAGAAAATTAAAAAGGATTTTCAATTATTGATAGTACCTGCTTCGAAGCAGATATATCTTAAGGCAATTCAGGAAGGATTAATTACGAAATTGATGGAATCAGGCGCTACGGTGCTGAGCGCTTCCTGCGGTCCATGTCTTGGTACTGGTCAAGGCATTCCCGCGGACGGCTGGAATATTATTTCCACAGCTAACAGGAATTTCAAAGGCAGGATGGGCAACAAAGAAGCCAATATATATCTCGCGTCGCCGGCGGCAGTGGCGAAATCGGCTCTGACCGGCGAGATAACCGATCCCCGCCAGCAGCCGGGGACAGAGAAATTTCCCTACGTGCGGGAAGAGATGAACCTCATGCAGATCGGCGAGAATGAAAACAGGCGGCTGGACGGCGTATGGAATTATGCCGATGTGGATAATCTCAATACGGATCAGATGTTTGCAGGCAATTTGACATACGACATCCTCAGTTCCGATGCCGCTTCTATAATGCCTCATCTTTTCGAGGGATTCGATCCGAACTTCGCCGGAAATGTCGCCGAAAGCGATATAATCATGGCTGGCGAAAACTTCGGCTGCGGCAGCTCCCGCGAACATCCGGCAGTCGGACTTGCTTATGCGGGTGTCAAAGCAGTTATAGTAAAATCCGTTAATCGTATTTTCTATCGCTCATCGGTAAATCAGGGGCTGCCTATAATAATTTTGCCTGAAGCTGTCGAAGCTTATCAGCCCGGCGATGCGGTCGATATTGATTTTGAGAATGGGACGGTCAAAATAGGGGAGAGGCATTACAATTTCGCACCTTTACCGGACGAACTTATGAAAATATTCGAAGCAAAGGGGCTGGTTAACTATTTGAAGAAAGAATAATATAATATATTAAGATTAACCCGGGTATTTCAATAGCGGTGTCCGAAAATACACATGAATGTCATTGCGAGCGAAGTTGAGCGAAGCGGAATCCTGCTTTAGCAGGTCGAAGTAACCTCTTAAATTTCGAAAATGCTTCGTAGATTCGCTCCTCTCAATGTCTTTGTAACAAATGAATTTAATAAGTTAATTGATTTCTAATGCAAAACTTTGGTTTAACACTTTCGTTGAAGGATTATATCCCAACTATAACAAATGCTCCCCAGAAATAGGGATGGGGATATTTCTCTTTGAGCTTAAGTTGAGCATTTTTAAAGGCTTCCATGAAATCCATGCCAGAAACCCAATTCTCATAGAAATTTGTCATCAGCATTTGGGTGGTTTTATCATCAACCTTCCACAAACTCATGATAATATTTTTAGCACCGGCAACCCTGAAAGCCCGCTGCAATCCGTAAACTCCCTCACCGTTCTGAACTTCTCCCAGCCCCGTCTCACAGGCACTGAGGACAACCAGATTAGTCTTCTCCAAATTCAGGTTCATTGCCTCGAAGGCGGTAAGAATGCCATTTTCCTCTTCTTCTTTTACTTCGTAATCAGTCAGATAATTAGCTGCTCCCGAAAAAAGAAGCCCTGACCTCAATAGCGGATTGCTATGCGCCTGGTCTATATCAACACCAAAAGCCTTACTCCGCCTTGTTAGTTGTAGATCACTTAAGAAATATCCATGCGATGCGATATGAAGTAAAAAAGGATTATTAATCTCTTTTACCTTTTTCTCAGTGGCTTTTTCCTGCATGAATAGCTCCGTACGGACCTTTTTCTTCTTGAGTATGCTGCCTATCTTTTCAATCTCATCCTTCGTACCGGGCAGAGCTGGTATTGTTGGTGATCTCAATGTATCATTAACATCAAGCTCACTTTTATCACCCTTCTTCTTCCCAGTCATCTTAAATTCCGGATAGCCGAAAAGAAAAGCTCCGTCTTTTCGCTCATCTTTTTGTTTTTCTACTTTTCCCGGAATAAGCTCTGCCGTATTGGTTACTACTCTTATATATTTTTCATCTAAAACATACTTGCCGTCTTCTTTTTGCAAAGAATTCATATTTATCCTGTTATAAACGCCATCAGGAGATACGTAGATCGTAGTTTTATGCCCTAATTTTTCATCTATTTTTTTCCAGAATGACTCATAAGAATAATCATCATCCAATCTGAATTTAATTGACTTTCTGTAATTTGAACTGAACTTATCCTCCAGTTCATTTCCCTTATTCAGGAAAACAATATCCGGGTGATCTCTTGTCTCATCGGTAACTATAAGCGCAGCATAAAAGATCTGATTATCCCACCCTCGTTCAAAATACCTGAAACGAATTATTTCAACTGCAGCCTCATCTTCCTTCAGGGCGTCCCTGACATCTTCCCATGTCTTATTTTCCTCTTTATATTCTTCCCCAAAAACCTTCGAAGCCTTCGACAATTCTTTCTCAAGTTTATTCGAGTATTGTTCCAGAGAATCGATCTTCGATTTTGAAGTCCCATGCGTTTTAAAATTCGCTGTATAAGCTTTTGCAAGTGCTTTTTTGGTATCCTGCCATTTTTCATACATTTCCAACAATTCTTCGTCACCGCTTTTGCTAATCCTTCTTTTCACCTGAAGATTACTTTTTAACAGGATAGCTTTCGTAGCTATCCTGAAATTGTACATATCATTAAGCAGATCAGGATTCTCATTGTACCGGCTTATCACATAATTATCGAACATTTCGAAGCGCTCTTTCAAAGTCATGTAATACCGTGCTTTTTCATCTTCACTCAAGAAAGCAAAATACTCATGAATTTGATCCAAATATAGATTAAATGCTTTCCTGTAGTTATCTTCAGCACTTTTGTAACTGCCCATATCTTTCTGCAAACCCGCCAGATTATGCAGCGTAGTAGCATAATCAGGATGCTTTTCCCCGAGGTATTTCTTTCTTAACTCGGCAGCTTGTGCCAGAAATCTTTCGGCTTCATCAAAATCCTTATTTACCCATTTTATAACACCAAGTGAATTCAAGCAGGATGAATAAAGCGGTGTTTGTTCACCCAGTTTTTGTCGTACAATTTCCAGTGCTTCTTCAATATAATTCTCCGTTTCATCCACCCTGTCAAAAGCCCAGTAGAACATAGCCAGATTATACAGGTTAAACGCTCTTTCCGGGTATGAATTTCCAATCTCATCAGTCTCAATCCGCTTTACCAGATTAAGAATTTTCTCGGCATCATTTGTTTTTCCGGCAGCTACGTAGACCAGTCCAAGATTAATTACAGCCTTACTCGTTTCAGGATCTTCAAGCCCGAGCTTATCCCTTAAGACAGGAACCGATTCATTGAAATACTTCAGTGACTTTTCATAATTTCCGAGTGTTTTATATAGAAGAGCCAGATTCAAAGCCGACTTTGCGTAAGAAATATTATCACTGCTCTCCTTATCCTTTTTTATTTCAAGAGCTTTACTCAGCACCTCCTCAGCTTTTTGATATTTCCCCGTTTCCTGGTACAATCTCCCAAGATTATTCAGCGATTTTGCATACGAGAGATTATCTTCCCCGACATTTTCCTTTTTTATTTCGAGGGTTAATTCCAACAACTCTAGTGCTTCGACGATCTTCCCTTGGTATTGATAAATTACACTAATATTATTCACGGCGGAAGCATACCCCGTATTTGTTCTTCCTACAGATTTCTCATAATAATTCATTGTTTTGATAAAATAACTTTCCGCTAAATCAAAATTCCCCGTAACGAAATATATCTCAGCAATTTTACTGCAGCTTTTCCCGTGGTAAACAGTCGAATCCCCGTATTCACCCGCAGCCGCATCGAGTGATTGCCTTGCATATTGAAGCGCTTCATCATAATTTTTTTTCTCGACATTTTCTTTAGCTTTCTTGTATAGTTCTTCCCAACTGGCAGCAACTGCCGGGTTAGAAGTAACTATCAGCAATAAAGCTATTATAGGCAGCATACAAATGTATTTCATATTCATATATAATTTCTTATTGATTTTTAATAAATGTAAAATTAAAGATACTAATAAAAATGTAAAAATTCATGAAATAATACAATCTCATTTAACCTCAAATTATTTTCTCAAAAATTTACAAAAAACTTTGCAACCTATTTTTGATGGTTTTATGGATGCGGGCGAGCAGAATATTAGCGCAGACATTTCAGCACTACCATCAGGAACGTATTTCCTGAGATTAAAAATTGGAAATATAACATTTACAGAGAAAATTATCGTAAATCATTAAATCCAAAAGATTCATTAGAAATTTGAATTTGCTTTAAACTCTTGCAACAAAGTGCTTTAGCGCTTTGCAAAAGGTTAAACTCTTGCAACAAAGTGCTTTAGCGCTTTGCAAAAGGTATAAAAAAAATCGAATTAGCAACAAGCTAAAGATTGCTGTTGCAAGTTGTTACAAATAAATGTTCATATCTAATGAAAATTTCAGATTAAATAACTTATTATCACGCGCCAATTATTTAACTCGTTCCAACGCCACCATAGTAACGGTGTGGAAATCACGCTTTAGAGTGGTGTTGGAACGCAATACCTGACGTTCCTGCGTCATTGTTAACTCAAAACTTAGACCCTCCTACTCCGGCTGCCATTCGGGCATACGTCCCGGCGTATAAGGCGCGTTCAACTCATTAAGTTCTTCCTCCAATGGTTTAATGTTCTGCTCGGTAATTTGCTGCAACCTGTCAACGATAGTTTGGAATTTATCAGTAATAATCCCGTAATTCTTGCGATTAGTTTCCGTTGGTGAAGAACTGTTTAAGAGCATATAATAAGCAGTACGGTTGAGTCTCCTCATAAGAGAGGGCGGCTGGCTGCCGCTGCGTTGAGCGATAGACTCGTCGCCATGGATCATTTTCTTGATCTCTGCAAGCTCTAACTCAATATCTCCGGGCTTTTCCATCAACTGCTGCGACGCGCCGGATACGACCTTAGTCGCTTTCTTGATCTTATCAATCTTCTTATTGAGGAATTTCAAATATTCATCGGCGCCATAGACATCGGCAAGCAAAACTTTCATCTTGTTTTGGAAATCGACGAGTTCCTGCTTGTCTTCCGCGGGCAGCGTCACATTCTCGAGCAGCTTGCAGTTGAATTTCACCGGTCCGGCGAGTTTGGACAGATCGCCGTCTTTATTGAGATACATAGTTACCTGGTATTCACCCGGCAGGACAGGATAGCCGGACTTCTTATTAATGTCTGCATTCTCGCCGAAAGGCATGTGCTCCGGATAGTCGAAATCCCACGAGATGCGGTTAATACCCGGTTTCGCTGGCGCTTTCAGCTTTCTGATCGGATAGCCGTCGGTGGATTGAATCTCGAACATAAGGAATGGCGCCTGCTCAAGGTCCTCTTCGCGAAGCCTTTCCCAGCTTGGATATTCGGGGGTTTTACCTTTTTCGCGCATTTCCTTTTCTTTCTCTTTGCGCTTCTCTTTCAGAGTTTTCGGCTTTTCCTTGAGGTAGTAGGTAAACACAGCGCCGAAGGGATTTTTGACGCGGTAGAAATTTTCGCCCATGGCATGTCTGCCTTTCGATCTGTCGGGAATGTACATAAGCCCATCCTTTATTGAGAACATGTGCGCTTCCTTATCAAGGATTTCATCAGTCGTTTCACGGATAGGCTCGTAATTATGCAGGATGTAAAAGCCGCGACCGAACGTAGCAAGACAGAGATCATCTTCCCGTTCCTGTATTTCCATGTCGCGTACTGCGATAGTGGGAATGCCGCCCTTAAGCTGTATCCACTTCTTTCCGCCGTTAATACTGAAGAAAGCGCCGTACTCAGTGCCGACAAAGAGCAGGTCTTCGCGCTCGTGATCTTCCAGGATCGCCCAGACAGGATGATGTTCCGGCAAATTACCCGAAATGGACTGCCATGTCCTGCCTCTGTCTGTGCTCTTGAGGACATAGGGCTTGAAATCCGCCATTTTATGATTGTCAAAAGTCGCATAAACAGTGTTTGTATCATAGCGCGAGGCAACTACATCGCTAACATAAGCAAGCTCAGGCACGCCGGGGAAATTAGAGATCTTGCGCCAGTTATCGCCTCCGTCTTCGGTGACCCGGATAAGACCGTCATCAGTGCCTGCGTACAGCAGCCCTTCTTTAAGAGGCGATTCGGACAGAGCTACGATATTCCCGTATTCCGAAGTCGAGCGATTTTTCGAGACGGCTTCCGGCGACCAGATTTTGCCCATTACTTCAAGCTCGTTCCTGTCGATTTGCTTGGAGAGGTCGCCGCTTATCTTTGTCCAGGAATTGCCTCTGTCATCGCTTCTGAATACTTTATTTGCTGCGAAATACAGCCGGGTATGCGAATGCGGACTGATAATAAGCGGGGAATCCCAGTTCCACTTGAGAATTTCTCCCGAATCCGCTGCCGGTTTAATATCCGTGCGCTGTCCGCTTTGCTTGTCGTAGCGAACGAGGCTGCCATACTGCGCCTGAGAATAGACAATATTCGGATTCTTCGGATCGACGCGCGACTGGAAACCGTCGCCGCCTTTCGTAAAGAAAAAGTCACAGTTAGTCAAACCATTGGCGCTGACAGTCTGAACAGGTCCGCCAATTGTGGCGTTATCCTGTGTTCCGCCATAAACATGATAAAATGGCTTCGCATTATCGATGCCTATCCTGTAAAACTGTGTCACAGGCAAGTTCGGGAAGAAGTGCCATACTTTGCCGTGATTGTAGGTCTCGTAAATGCCGCCATCGCTGCCGATCAGCAGGTGGTCGGTATTATTCGGATCGATCCAAAATGCATGGTCATCAACATGTTTCTCTTTCAAGCTAAGTCGTTTCCAGGATTTTCCGCCGTCCTCGGTATATTTCGAAAATGTACTCATCGAAAATACCTTATCAGGATCCTTGGGATCGCAAAATATTTCCTGGTAATACTGCGGGCTGCTCGACACATAATCACTCATCTTATTCCATGAAGCGCCGCGATCAGTCGTACGATAGAACCCTCCTTTATTTTCCGGCAATTCGATAATTGCATATACATAGTCCGGATTAGCATGCGAAATCGCCAGCCCGATCCGCCCGACATTGCCGGACGGCAGACCGCTCTTCAGTGTATCCCAGGTCTGCCCGGCGTCCGTCGTCTTGAAGATCTTCGTCTCGGGACCGCCGTTTATCAGAGTCCAGACGTGGCGGCGCCTCTGATACGAAGCGCAGTACATAACGTCGGGATCCCGCGGGTCATAGACAATATCGGAAATGCCGGTATGCTTGCTGATATGAAGTATTCTTTCCCAATTTTTGCCGGCGTCAGTGGTCTTGAACAATCCCCTGTCGCCGCCCGGTCCCCAGAGTGGTCCCTGCGCCGCGGCATAGACATTATTCGAATTTCTCGGATCTATAACAATTTTGCCAATATGTTCGGATTCCTTCAAGCCCATATTTTTCCAGGATTTGCCCCCGTCGATGGATTTATAGACACCGTCACCCCAGGAAACGCTGCGCTGGCTGTTGTTCTCACCGGTTCCAACCCAGACAACATGCTTATTGTTCGGATCGATCTCTACACAGCCAATGGAATAAGAGCCCTGATCATCAAAAACAGGCTGCCATGTCGTGCCGCCAGTGGTTGTCTTCCAGACACCGCCTGAAGCCGCTGCCGCAAAGAAATAGTTCGGCTCGGGTTCCCAGACCGCAAGATCGGATACGCGACCGGAAGACAGCCCCGGTCCTATCCCGCGGAACTTCATTCCCGTAAAAGTTTTCTCGGAAAGCGGATCATTCTTTTCATCATTATTATCTTGCGCTGTTACATTCAATTGGAATAACATCGTAAAAAACACAATTGCCGCCGCTAAATACTTCATTAGTAATCCTTTATATTAGTTTTTCAGAAATTCCGTTTTATGATAACAGCAAAGATACAAATTGAAATGGAATGATATAATTTTTTTAGAATGTTTGTAAACAATTTTCCGATAAAAAAACTGTTATTAATAAAATCTAAAATATTTTAAAATCTTGAAAGTCAAAATAAATCAATATTGCGAGCGATTAAATAGTTCTTGTTTAAAATTTGCTGAGGAGTCATTCCGATAAAAAGTAAACTTTAAACAAGCAGAATTCAGTGTTTTTTTGGGGACAATATTTTGTTTGGGCTAAATTCGAAATTTGCATAAATTTGCAACCGAATATAAATAATTTTTTATGGAGTAATTTTCATGAGTGAACAACACACACGGGAACAGGTCACGGGATTTAAATTGTGGATGCAGGCGGCGCGCCCGTTCTCATTTCCGGCGTCAGTAGTGCCGGTGCTGGTTGGTACAATGGCTGCGGTCTATCTGTTTGACGGCGCCATCATGTGGTTTTTGCTGCCGTTAATTGCTTTAGGCGGCATCCTGATCCATGCAGGCGGCAATATGATAAGCGACTACTTTGATTTCAAGCAGGGCGTCGATCGCGAAGACACCTACGGATCAAGCAAAACAGTAGTTCACGGGCTTATCACCCCTAAAAAGATCCTAACCGGAGGTCTCACTGCATTTGCTATAGCTTTTCTTCTGGGGCTTGTTATGATATATTTCCGCGGACTGCCTGTGCTATATTTAGGGCTGACAGGGCTTGCCGGCGGATATTTCTACACAGCAAAACCATTCGAATTAAAATACAACGCTCTCGGTGATTTCATTATTTTCCTGATATTCGGTCCGTTGATGGTCATCGGCACATATTATACTCTGACCGGAAATTTCAATCCGAAAGTAATATGGATAGCCATTCCGGTCGGCTTTCTTGTTACTGCAATCCTCAACGCAAACAACCTGCGCGACATCATGCACGATTCCCGCGCCCGGATAAAAACTCTCGCTACCGTTTTTGGTTCTAAAGGCGCTAAGTTCGAATATTATTTTCTCGTTATCGGTGCTTTTATCAGTGTTATTCTTATGGTTGCAGCCGGTTTACTCGAATTTTGGGCATTGATTGTGTTTATAAGCCTGCCGCTGGCGCTGACAAATATCAAGGCTATTTCAAAGGCAGAAGTTGATAAACCATCGGATATAGCAATCCTCGATGTCAAAACCGCACAGCATCATCTGATGTTTGGGGTTCTTTTGTCGATAGGAGTGCTGCTGTCAGCGTTGATATAGATTAAAATATAAATAAAAGTATAATTTTCATATCGTATGCTTTCAAGAGCTGAGCTAATTGCTCCGTAATATGTATTGAATCCATTCCGGGCTGTTCAATACTAATTTGTGTATTTTTGTATTTTATATTAAAATATACTATCTTGCCTTATAGCAATTTCTTTCGGGGGAAAACTTAAAGTACATTTGCATTATTTCCCCATTTATATCTGCATTTCTCTGGTAATTCATTTTAAAAAAAAATGGTAAGGTTAGTCATGAGTAAGATGATTACTTTATTTTTTGCAGCTATAATAATATTGATTGTATCTGCCGGGAATATTTGTGCTCGGAAAAATCCAGCGAGTAAGGAACATTTTCTGACGGGACAGTTTGCGGTGAACTTTCCTGTAGGTGAATGGTCTGCCAACGATTGGAAAACCGGTTTTGGAGCTAATGGCAGCTTTACTTATATGCCCTTACAGCATATAGGTGTTCATTTTATCACAGGTTATAATCACTGGAGTTATAGTAAAGAACGATCAGATGCGCAAATGACAATAACGCATAATATGGGATTCACTGCGGTGCCGCTTCAGGTCGGAGCATCATATTTCCTTGCAAATATGAACAACTTTAATCCTTATGCAGGGCTCGAACTTGTCCTTTATTATACAAGAAATACGTGGGATGCCGATGTTGATACTGATATCCCCATCATTGATTTATCCCAATATACGGACGGCAGCCAGAGTGATATTAATCCGGGATTTGCTGTGTACGCAGGATTTCAATATCCGCTAAATTATAAGCTGAATTTAAATGTAAACCTAAAATTCGCATGGATTTACGACAAAAGCGAATGTCGGGAAGATTACGGCGATTGGAACAGCATTAGTTATTTGGGCATAAATGCGGGAGTTTCATATTTCCTTTGATTTGCATATCTTTGCGCCATTGTTTAGTTTAAATTTTCTAAAGGAAATATGATAAAACTTATCATCGGTTACATAATTGCATCCGTATTCTGGTTTGTGATGTTCTCGCCATGGACGTCAGGAGCTATAAATTTCTGGTCTGTTATGCTGCCTGCAACTGCTGTGCTGACCGCCTACAGCCTTATCCTCGGCAGGAAAGAATTGAAGCAGATCTACAATTTCAAATCCAAATGGATAATTATTGGCATAATATCAGCAATTATACTATACCTCGTATTTTTTGCCGGTAATGAAATATCCCGTTTGCTGTTCGATTTCACTGAAAAGCAGGTAAACAATGTTTACAGCACTAAGGAACAGGCTTCACAGATATTCATTGCTCTTGCTTTGTTTTTCTGGATAGGACCTGCGGAGGAGATTTTTTGGCGAGGCTTTGCTCAACATGAGTTATCAAAGAGAATCGGTGATAATACAGCCTGGATAGTAAATTCGATAATTTATGCTCTGGTTCATATCTGGGCATTCAATTTTATGCTGTTCATGGCTGCGCTGATCTGCGGACTCTTCTGGGGCTGGATGTTCAAGAATTACAAATCACTTATACCCGCAGTTATTTCCCATTCTGTATGGGATGTGGCAATATTTATAATTATCCCGATTACTTAAGTAATTACTAATAAATAAATTAAATAAATAAAATGGCTGAACTAAAAACAAAAAGATAATCATATAAATCACAATTCAAAACACAGTAAATCAATCAAACCAATTAGAAGCAGCGGTTCAGATTAGCAGCTCATAACTTGCTGCCAACCACCCTATCTTAAAATATTGCCCTCCCGCATTTAAACTGTTGAACAAAAGAATGAAAAGAGAGTATTGCAGCTTTTACAATGCAGTCACGGTAGATTTATCTATCAAATCTATCATAAACAATAAGAAAAATCTGCTAAATTTTTTTATATTAAAAAAAAACTTAAATTACAATGCCAAATATTGCTAATTTTATTTGGGATTCTCCTATCGATGATAAATGAAGATACTATACGTGAACTATTCTCAAGTTTAAGAAGAACATTCAGCGCACAAAATGTTGATGATAACATCATTTGGGATGCTATAGGCTATTCTTTAGAGCAATACCATGAAAAAGCGCCGAAAGAAGTGAAAAATAATGAATACAAAACATATTCATGGCAAAGAAAAACCGCTGTCAATCGCATTTTAGACAAAAAAAGGAAAAATAAAAAAAATGAAAGGTTGTTGAGAAAAAATCCCAAAACCGGTAAATCTGATCATGAATGGATTGAGCGATTTCATTACTATACAATTGACAGAAACATAGAAGCCAGAGAAGTAATTAATATAGCAAAGAAGCTGCTCCCGCACGATCTCTGGAAAATTGTTGAATTACGCTATTGGGATAATTATAATTTCAATGAAATAGCTTCTTTTTTAAGCGCTTCTTACTTTAAAGTATACAGGAAGCACCAGAGAGCTATGGAAATTCTTAGAAATTATTTTGCCCCCCCCCCCCGATGAAGATTGTAATGATGAGCAATAATAAACTTTTTTAAAAAAAATAAATAATTTCTGCAAAATCATGCTTACAAAATCGTTGTATAGATAGAAGGGTAAACAGACAAAAATGGAAAAAAAGTTTTTTGACAAAAGAATGACTATAACAGCCGGAATTAATCCGGCGTTATAAACCATCTCCGCAGCCGGCGGGAAACTGTTTTGCGGAAGTTCGCTTCGCCGGATTGGGACGGAAACAAAGCATTTTCCAGCCGGTAATCCGGCAGCGGAGAATTAGATTTTTGTAGAATTAAATATGGAGTTGAAAATGAGTAAAATCTTGTTTAAAATTACATTAATGTTAATTTTCTTCTTTTTTCTATCATTAGTGGCCAAGGCAGAAGTACCTGATCCATGCTATAATTATGGTCCACCACCTTCTTATCACGGACCCTTTGTTGAATCTTTCTTTCCGGATAAAGATAATTGCCCGGAATGCGCTGTAGCTGTACTTTATTATTGGAGAAACAATAACAGTGATCTTGAATTACAAATTGTTCAGATTTTTTTAAATGATGAAGACGAATGTAGTCAATGTGACAATGTTGAAGAACTATTTCAAATGGCACTAAGAATCTTATGGAACAGAAATCCAATGGGATGGGAAAAGGAAGATCCTTGTAATGAAAATATTGCTGCACAAATAGCATCATGTGTAGAATATACTACGGAACCTTGGCCGGGTGAGATAGATCCTCCTTCTGAATTTATAGATCCTATTGGAAAAAATAAGAGTGATGGAAATGAAATAATGGAAACTTTATTTCCAACATATAAATTTTGTACAGGATCAGCTTGTTGCAAAGGATATTATAAAGTATGTTGGGAGGATACATTAGTTTCATCAGTTGAAACATTAGGTATAGAAACCTATGATACAACCTGTACAGATATGTCCAATTGCGAACCCGCTTGTGGGTTTTTAGATTATAATTGGACTAGTAGCCAAGGTATTATTAATTCAAATATCGAAAACAATGTAATTAATACGGAAAGCTTAATTAAACCAAATCCATCCGAAGGAACTTTCAGTCTGTTCTTTGAATCAGCAATGAAAGGTAAGTTTAACTTGATTATTC
>CAZXYS010000061.1:0-15001 GCA_964645005.1 uncultured Hyphomicrobiales bacterium
GAAAAATGTATAAAAGTGTAAAGGATGCTTCTGCTTCTCCCGGCGGGAGAAGGGCTGGGGATGAGGGGGAATAAGAGATTGTTTTTGTTCTAATGAAAAAAATGGGATTAATACATAATGAATGTTTAAATTTACTATTGCAAATGAAATTCTGTTAATATTGTAAAAACATATATTATTTCAATATTTTTACTTTGTTAAAATATTTCCTTTGCTTTTTTTAAATAAGGTTTGTAATATTGACAATCTTTTCATGAAGCATTTATATATTTTCAGTGACATCTATCATATTGACCGAATAATTTTAACGGCGCCGAAAACAATTCGGCATGAATAGCAAAATAAAATGAAATTATTCATCTACACAGGTAAAACTTATGTCAATCTATATTAATAAAATTATGGATTTAAAAAATCTAAATTTAAAAAATTTCAGCGGATTTAAGCTGGTTCTGCTGATGATTTTTGCATCTGTGATGTTGTTTTCCTGCTCCACATCTAAAGAAGTGATAACATGGAATGTGGAACTGGAAGAATCCGAACTGCCGATAACTGATCAATGTGATCCCAATAAAAAGCTGACTTCGGTGAAATCACCCGAGAAGCCCAAAATGATCCCTGCCACTGAAGAAAGAGAAGCAAGGGTCAAGGTAAAGGGTATACCTTGCTATAAAGGTGACGAACCGCCGGTATATGAAATTCCTATCGGACGTGTTAAAAGGATAACTTACGTCAGCGATCCCCTGATGCCTCCAACTGAAGTTGAAAAAAATAACCTTGCCGAAATTGAAGGCTGCTGTTCAAACCGGGACGGCTTTTTATTCTTCGATAAATTTGTCTGGCGGGCAGCAATTGGTTACAGGGGAGGAGAAGATTCAGTGGTTTATCCGGGTAATCCTGCTCCGACTGTCTATAATTCTTCATTTTTCGGATTTGACAGAGGCGGTTCTACCATGATACTCGGATTTGAGATTGAAGGCTTGTGGGATGCAACTTTCCTTGACAAGTCCAAGCGCCTGCAGATGGGTATCTTAGCAGGCATCTGGCCCGTAGATGGCTCGATGTTTATACCTTTAGGATTTCACACGAGATATACTTTCAATAATCACCCGCCTAAATATTCAGGGAATTGTAATACATGGTATCTGTACGGAGATCTGGGGCTCCCGTTAGATTTTAACACGGGCGCTCCAATATTTGGGAATAGCTTTGAATTTCAGCGCTATTTCTGGGGATTAGGTATTGGTCATGAATGGGCTGTTACATGCAATATGGATCTGGGAGTGGATCTGGGCATTCGAGGTATGAACCTGCCACTGCCCGAATATGATTGCTGTCCCAACACCCCCGGCGAGAAAAGAAATCCTTTCAGGAACTCTATGGCATTATTGCTTAGAGTAGGATTGACATATTGAGATAAACTCAATAATTTTAATAAGCAAAAAACTTGTAAAACAATAAATACTAAAGATCATGTCAGAGAAAATAAATAATAAAAATTTAAGAAGTTTTAACTTCTTTTTCGGTGCAACGCTGGCGGCGATAGCAATTCTGGCAATAGCCTGCATGGAAACGAACGAGCCGGAAGACACCGAAGAACACGAACTGAATGTTCGAGCCTACCAGGTCAATACCGCCCAGGAGAACCAGCGTATACCAATTCGCGGGGCAAATGTTCAGGTGATGGATGGAGATCAGGAACAGGCAGCTCCGCTTGAGTCTGTGACCAATAATCAGGGGCAGGCTGCTTTTAACATTGAAACTCCGATTATTGGGAGGAATTATAGAATCACAGCCACATATAATAACGTAACTCAGAGTAAATCGAATATCCTGCTCTGCCAGGACACTCTGGTAGTATTTCTATTCGATACAACCACAACTCCTGCTGTTGATTGTGGTAATCTCGACGGAGCGGACACACTTGTTTTTATTGATGACCGGGGATCTACGGAACTCCGTCAGAATTCACCCGAAAACATCAATCGATATGAAAGATGCTGGAGTTTCACTAATTCTCCCAACAACTCGGAATCGATTACTGTGACCATTCCAACAGTGCAGTCGCCTTTCTCCCTGCAAAGCATATTTCTCGATAATACCCGGCAGCCAATTTCTACAAGGAATGTGGATGTTCCCCCGGGAAGCTCACTGACACTGTGCTTCTCTGTAAGTACAACTCAGGCAGGAATATTTGAGCAGACTCTGAATATACCGCTTGCTTGCGCGAATACACAGGGCACGTATAATCTAACACTTCAAGCTGAAGTTGTCGAGCCCGAGTGTGACTGCGAAGAGCTTAATGATTCCCATTTGGTGGAATTACCTGAAAGAGTGGCAGTAGGCTCTTCAACTGAATATGAAGAGGCAGTTCTGACAAATACTCTGTCCTGCGCTATTACTGTCAGCATTGACGATCAAAGCGAAATGAACGGCTTCTCGATTGTCTCCCCGAATTTCCCCGTTACGCTTGAGCCCGGGGATGCTTTGACATTGCGAGTAGGGTTTTCACCTCAAAACGCTGAGCAAAATTCCGGCTTACTTTCATTATCTATAATACCTCAGGGTACATCCCAGGAATGCCCGTATGAGATAATATTCCGCGGCAACGGCTGTTCTAATTCCTGCCCGCAATTCAGCGACGATGGATTTATATATCTGCCCTATGGGCAATTGTATATTGATACACTGGCAACCAGAAATGACAACCGCGTTTATGTATCTTCTATTGATAACATATTATTTGATAATATTTCAACCGCAACTGATACATACTGGGTATATAATCCGGATTCGGCATGTTCGGATGTTACAATTCAGATAATCCCGAACTATGCGGATGATTACGCAAGGCAGTATTATGAAGTAAGTCCTCAGACGGTTACACTTGCCCCGGGCGAAGAAGCGCCGATAAGAGTTACATTCGAAGCGCCTACACTTGAAGAATTCCGGCAGATTACAGCCGCCAGAGGCAATACCGGTGCCATCACGGACAGTCTGTTCAAAGTGACGCTGCAGTTTCAGTCTCCTGGCTGCCGACAAGATGTAGAGGTGAACTCCGTTGTGACAGTTTATCCTGATATCAGTCCAATAATTAACCTTAGAGCATATAATCAACGGACACCTCAAAAACCGGAAGCTGAGCATGAAGTTTATTATTTCGGTAATGACGCCCGCTCTATTAATCCAATGCCCGGAGGACCTGATGACCCGCCTCAATTTGGTGATATTTGGGTTGACGTTAATGACAACACCGCAGATCCTGACCAGAATCCACAGGAACCGATACTTAAACTGCAAAATACTGCAATTGGAATGAAAGTCTGGCAGACTAATTACAGCGAGAATGATTTCACCAACGTTGCTAATCTTGTTAACGACTTTTCAAGCGATCCCTCATACAATGTGGGATATTCCACGAATCCCATTACAAATATTAATGTCGGAGATGTGATCGCATTTCAGTTTAGTACTCATGTATATGCGCTGATATATGTCCGGCGGGTAGACAATGGAGATGAAAATACCTCCAGCAGGCAATCAGGCATCGAATTCAGGAGCGTTTATCCGATATACGTTCCGTGAGCATAAAGAAATTAAGCAATCTTAATAAAAATAACTGAGCAATACATAAGTTTTACGACAAATAAGGATAGTTTCTACCGAAACAGGACTTTAAATGTAGTATTTGGAGAATTAGATTATAATATTGAAATTAGGTCAATAATTATAAATGGAGAAATAAAATGAAATTATGTATTAAATCAATTATCATAATAATATTGATTGCCGGCGGCTTTCAATTTCTTCAGGCACAGGATGAGCTCACCGGCGGAATGCTGGACAAGAAAGTCAACGGCGATCATGAAGATTACGGGGCTTATCTGATCTATGGCAAGGATACGGATACCCTGTTCTTCACAAGTTCGCGTCCTGTCAAGAATCGCAGACCAATAGCCCTGTCTGCCGAGATTTTCTTCAGTACGCGTCCGGCTTCATACAGAGAAACAAAGCAGATCAACAAAGGCTGGTCGGAAGCCCAGCGTATAAAGATGGAAGATTCGCGTATAGCTGAATTTACGCGCGGTTCTCAGGCTATAAGTGAAGATAGGATAATCTTTGCTGCCGAGCGCGATCTATCAACGGAAACAGCCTCGGGTACAAGCTATCTTTTCGATCTCTGGCAGATGACCAAAAGATTAGATGGTTACTCACTTCCCGAACCGCTGTCAACTGTCAATGACATTGATGCATGGGATTCTCAACCGGCTCTATCCACTGATGGAAAAACCCTTTTCTTCGTTACTAATCGCAGCGGTGGTTCGGGCGGATTGGATATCTGGTATTCAGTCAGGGGAGCCCAGGGAAACTGGGGAGTTCCTCAGCCCCTCCCCGAAATTAATACCGAAGGAGATGAAGTCTCCCCCCATTGCGGTGCTGACGGGAAATTTTACTTCTCCAGCAACTGGAACTATGATAAGAACGAAAAAAGCGAAAACAGGAAAGATATTTACAGATGTGAGTACAGATATTCCGCTGGAACACAATTGCCTGTGAATCCTGTTCCGCTTGATGAGGCTATCAGAAATGATGCCGAAACTTATGGTCTTACTATTCCCGGGAATATTAAATATAATTCTGATAAGGATGATGAATTTCCATTTATAAGTCCGGATAGGAAAGCTATTTTCATTACGTCCAACAGAAAAGCCGACATGGACAAACGTAATATCTATGCATATAAATTGCCAAAATCGAAGATCAAATTGCAGGTTAATGTCAAGGAAAGAATTTTCGACAGCGACGGCGAATTGATCTCCCCTCCGGAAGAAAAGGTCGGCTTGCCACTGACACTCGTGGAACTGGGTTCAGGAACTTCTATGGAGATAACCTCCGGCAAGCCCTATGAAGTCGATGCCGAAAAGAATTACAGGATAAAATTCACCAAGTTTGTCGAAGAGGAGTGTTACAGCAACAAGATAGAAGGACCGGACAGCCTGAAGATCTATACTGAACGTCCATTCGGGCTCGATACTTTATATGAAAGAGACGTTTTGATAACTCGAAGAAAGATAGAGATCGATCCTGTGGTCTTTCACTCAACTGACACTCTACCTTATTTCATAACCGGCTACTGGTATCCGAACACATCCGAAAATATAAGGGAATTCAGAAAGCGCGAAGCTAATGGCTTTTTCGATCAAACAGGATTTGTAGATTCAACTGGTTACGATTACGGGAAAATTGCAAATAAAATTGATAAAATATTCGAGAGAAAAATATATGATCCTCTTGAAAAAATGCTGCCGGTGTTCCAGGAATTCTGCAGGGATACTTTGTATTTGAAAGTTTCTATCCATGGATATACTGATCCGCGGGGGCTTTCCGCCGGGAATGAACATCCCTACCGCCCACAATCACGCTACAAAAGAATTTATCCTGATAAAACTGTCACAGTTGGTACCGGAGCCAGGGGCAATGACGTAACGATACGCTCCGGATTAGATATGTTCAAACAGAGTTGGCGTCAGAATCCCGATGATCCAAACAGCCCGAAAGTTGTCCTTCCCAATGACGGTGAAGAAGGAAACGTTCTTTTGTCAAAGCTGAGAGCCTATTACACTTTTAAAACATTTGACGAAGCAATGCGGGAGCGTTCTCCAATATATTCCCAAATACGCGATAACGGAAAAGTGATCCTCGATGCGGAAGGATTTGGCATCGATAAAATTGGATATGAAGAACGCGGACTACGGGACGATCCTATCAGCCGCCGGATTGAGATCTATATCGATGTACTTCGCCCGGATGAAATTGATTTGCATAAACGACTCGCTGGCGGGAAGCTGCTGGAAGAAGAAAAGGGAATAGCTTCTGCAAAACCTGCTGAATCGATGGGTGAAAAGACAACCGGAATTGAAGACAAAAGGATAAAGCAGGAACCTGGTGAAATGCAAGAAGAGAATATACCTCAAATAGAACCGGAACCTGAGATGGATGTTCAGGAAAGTACTCCGGAAGAAGAAACAGCAATCCCGGAAAAGGAAAATAAACAAGAGGAACCGGTTTTTATCGATCAGTATAAGACGATTTCCAAGCCGGGGCAGTCCAAACCGCTGACTCCTCCCGAGGAAAAAGTTAAATCAACTCAGAGAAGTATGGAAACGGAGCAATGTTATCAAATTCAGTACATAACCTATGATTCAAAACAAAAAGCTCAGGAAGGTCTTGAAATACTTGAGAAATACAGGATAGAAAAACCAAAAATAGTTGAATATTTCGATCCATTCGGGAACGTCAGCTATCGTTTAAGATCGGGCTGCTATGAGAATCCTTCGGATGCCGCTCAGTATCTGAACACTTTAAGGGATGTTTCCCGAGAACTTGGCATAGATAAGAAACCAGTTATAGTAAGATAAAATCTGTAATGTTGAATTAATAAGTGTGGATCATGAAAAACATTTTAATAAAATTAACAGCGTTAATGGTCTTAGGTGTATTCGTCAACTCCTGTGAATTAATCCAGCAGATGCAGCAGGGCAGTTCAGGTGCTAAAGCCTATCCGCCACCTCAGGACACCACCAAACCAAAAATTGAGGATATCGACATTGAAGTTACCAAAAGTGTGACTATTCCTGATGATGGTTCGGCTCCAGTGGCAGGGGTAAAACCAGTTGATTCCCCCAACAGAGTATTAACATTTCAAAAAATAGACGAAGAATATGAAGTCAAGAACGGAGAGGTTGTTAATGTTATTTACGACGGTATCAACCCCGAGGAGACATATATAGTTTACGAATCGACATTTGACGGGTATACACTGAGGCTTGCCTACAGAAATGACCCTGTAAACATAGAATTCAAAAAGCTATGTCAGATTTACATAGTCGCTTCACCTGAACTTACGAAAATGAAGATACCCAGGTCATTGCGATATGAACAGGTGATCTGGACTCCACGAAAGGATGGCACCTGGGAAGTTCGAATAGGTACTACCGAACGAGGCTGCAAGAGTCAGGCATTGCGGGAGCTGCAGGAACTGAGAAATCAGAAATATGAGAATAGTATACCCAAATGATACTAAATCAGGATTTTGCATTAGAACATAAACAATCTCTTATTCCCCCTCATCCCCAGCCCTTCTCCAAGCGGGAGAGGGGTGTAAGAATTTCTTATTACTCTGAAAGTCCCTTCTCCACTTGGGAGAAGGGATTTAGGAATGAGGGAATTCTTATAATGAATATTTTGGGTTTAAAAATAATGTTCATTATTTTATATAAAACCTTTGCAAAATTTAGATTTGAATGGAAGAAAATTCATTCAATAAAATACATTCATAGCGGCGTTAATTATCAGTGTGCTGGCGCTGATTGTATTTATCTATCAAACGGAAGTGTTCATCAATACGATAATTCCGGCTGCTATTTCTATTTTTGTACTTTTTCCATATCAAAAGAAATCGCTGCTGGTGGACGATTGATGTTTTTCGAGGGCTGGCGGAAAAATATACTTGCAAAGGAGGACGAAACTGATATTGAAGCTGACTTTAGCTGCTATTATTACATTTTATTTATGTATAACTTATGCTATATTTACTACAGATATCAAAACATCTTTTCCTGATCGTTTTTATCCAATTTCAAGTACCGATACTGTTTTTCCTTTACATCTTCCTGTCCGCCAAATTTATTGACTGTATATTTGATTTGTTCGATAGATTCATCCAATCGCTCGCGTATATCTTTTGTTGTATATCTAAGCATGTTCCAGCCAAGACTCTCCAGAATATTCGAGCGTCTTTTATCTTCGTAAACGTCTTCTTTTTCAGTATGATGAGTATCGCTATCGCACTCCACTCCAATATTTCCCGCTTTGCAGAATAATGCAAAATCAATGAAAAACCTCTGTTTATCTTTTTCGACAAGGAATTCCCGTTCTGCCTTGATTTCTTCATTTTTTAGTGCTCCCCAGAACTTTTCTTCGAGCGGACTTCCAATAAAAAGATCATTTATATCCGTTGCATACTGAAGATGCCGGTGAGTAGTTTCAATAAATGTAATTCGTCTGCCGCGGGAGCTTTCTATCGGCTGTGGCAGTTCCTCGAGCCTGTCAAATTCAATTTTATAATATTCTTTTCCTGTTTTAATATTTTTTCGCTCATTTGGGAACAGATCCTCACGCTTAACCACAGAGATACCCGTAACTTCGGCAAACCATTTAATTAGCCATGCTTCTTGCTTGAAAACTTTTGTCTGATAAAAAGCTATATATTTTATTTTACCATCGCGGACTATACCCGTACTGCGTTTTGTCACGATGGGAATTCTATACCAGTGCTTTGTAGCGGCTATTTTGAAATCCCGCTGGTTATTCATCACTGCTATGAGCGTATCTTTAACCGGTTGTTGCTCAGGCATTGCCTTTTTTAAAATTCAATTTTTTAATAAGTTTATTAATAATAATAAATTGTAATATTATAAATTTATATTAAAAATCAAAAAGATCTTGATCAACTATTTTCTCGGCTATTTGTACGGCATTGGTTGCTGCTCCTTTACGAAGATTATCGGCAACAATCCAGACATACAGACCATTTTCCACCGAATCGTCTTTTCTTATCCTGCCTGCATAAACCGGATCCGTCCCACTGGCTTGATGAGGGGTAGGATATTTACCCTGTTTAGGATCGTCGATCACAACTATCCCGTCGTTTTGATCCAGAGTTTCTATTAATTTATCGAAATCTATCCTGTTTTCAAACTCTACATTAACTGCTTCTCCGTGTCCTCCGAGAACCGGCACACGAACACAGGTCATCGCCAGCGGAAGATGCGGCAGACGCATAATTTTTCGTGTTTCATTTATCATCTTTTCTTCTTCTTCGGTGAAGAAGGTCTCCGAATCAATGGTATGAAATGCAGTGTTATATGCCAGTTGATATGGAGATATTCTTTTTTCGGGTTCTCTGCCTTCAATTTCAGCCATGAGATGATCTATGCCTTCTTGTCCTGCGCCGCTGACAGATTGATAAGTCGAGCATACCACTCGCTTCAATACAAAAAGATCATGCAAAACTTTTAAAACAACTACAAGCTGAATGGTTGAGCAGTTCGGATTTGCAATAATACCATTATGGTTTTTTAGAAGGGAGGAATTGACTTCAGGAACGATCAGGGGAATATCAGGTTCCATACGCCAGGCGCTGCTATTGTCTATCACAATACAGCCCATTTTAGCAGCGATCGGTGCAAATTTCCTGCTGATCGTTTTACCGGCAGAGAAAAGGGCTATGTCGGTGTCCTCAAAAGCTGCCCCTGTTAACTGTTTTACTTCTATTTCACTATCTTTGAATTTAAGCTTTTTCCCTTCAGATTGCTCCGAAGCAACCAGTTTAAGCTGATTCACAGGGAATCGTCTCTCTTCCAATACTTTGATCATTGTCCTTCCGACAAGTCCTGTGGCACCTATAATGGCTGCATTTATTTTCCTATTTGCCATTTTTATTATTTAATTTTTTAAAGAAACTTTTTTTGTAAAATCCGGATATGTAAAGGGTTCAATTTCCATAGCCTGTCCGGTTGTTCCGTCAATACGGACGTAAACACCGCTCATTCTTACATCTCCCTGAGCCATTTCATATTTATGTGCTGTTTGCAGAGTAAATCTTTTCAGTGCAACGTCTTTCCTTAATCCGACCACTGAGTCATAAGGACCTGTCATACCGACATCGGTCATGTATGCCGTTCCGTTGGGCAGTATTGCAGCATCACCGGTCGGAACGTGAGTGTGGGTGCCTATAACTGCACTCACCCTGCCGTCAAGATGCCACCCCATAGCAATCTTTTCTGCGGTTGCTTCGGCATGAAAATCTACAATAACATTATTAGTTTCCTGTTCTATCTTCTTGAGTGCGAAGTCAGCCATGCGAAAGGGGCAATCAATAGACTGCATGAATGTCCTGCCCTGAAGCTGCAGGACAGCAATTTTAGTTCCGTCTTCCATATCGTGGAATCCGAAGCCTAATCCCGGATTTCCCGCAGGATAGTTCAAAGGACGGAGGACTTTGGAGTTATTCGCAAGCAGCGGGCGGGATTTCCAATTTTCCCAAATGTGATTGCCGGTAGTAATAAATTTGGCGCCGAGCCCGAACACTACTTCGGATTCGTTTTCGGTTACACCTTTTCCATTGGTAACATTCTCTCCGTTCACAACTACGAAATTTGCTTCATATTTACTGATAAATTCCGGTAAATAAGTTTTTAAACCGTTCATCCCCGGTTTTCCGACGACATCTCCGATAAATAATAATTTTATATCCGCCACAATTTTTCCCTTCTATGTTCTCCAAAAAAAATGCAATATAAAAAAAGCTAAGCATGTAAAAAATAAAGCTTTTATAAATAATTTACTTCCGTCTTCGAAAAATCAATTTTATGTTATCTAATAATTATCAACTAAAACCGTTGAAAAGTTATTACTTATAAATTTATCTGACTAAAAAATTAATACTAATTATCAATATTATTATTGGTCAATATGAAAATATATACTAAAACAGGCGACGACGGTAAAACAAGTCTATTGAATGGTAAGCGTGTATCCAAGTATACAGCACGTGTTGAGTTATATGGGACGGTTGATGAGTTGAATGCTGTTATAGGAACTGCCGTTTCCGAGGAAATTCCAGCCCGGTTGAAAAAGACTTTGACAAAATTAAATGCAACACTTTTCTTTCTGGGCTCTGATTTAGCCTCACCTTTCGATCCGCCGCCTAAGTTTGAAATTAAAAGAATAGAATTAGAAGAAATTGAATGGCTGGAATCAAAAATCGATGAATACTCTGATGAAATGCCGGAACTCAAGAACTTCATTCTTCCCGGAGGAACAAAATGTGCCGCGCATCTGCATTTAGCAAGGACAGTTTGCAGACGTGCAGAGAGATTAGCGGTAAGGCTGGCTGAGGAAGAAAATATTGGTGAGTATGCAATTAAGTTTCTTAACAGGCTTTCGGATTTTCTTTTTGTCGCTGCGAGGATGGCAAATTATCTCGCGGGAGTCGAAGATGTTAAGTGGTCAGCCAAATAATTTATTTATATTGTTAAGTTTATAACCCTAAAGGAATTAATATAAACTACCGGACTCCAATTCCATATTTTAACAAATTTGTATAGTGTTATCGACTAATTCAATCTGATAGATACCTTTTTCCCCTCAAAATTTAATACCTAACTATAAAGCCTGAAAAATTTATCTTCATTCATTTTAAGAAATTAGTTTAAATATTAGCTATGCCTAATACGCTGGCATAAATACAAAATTTTTTCAACTTGAAATATTAATTATTATGCCGTAAAACTTAACATGAAACCGGAATTCTATGATTTTGGTCTGATTAAAAAGGGTGAAACGGACGTAAAGGAATTCACAGTTTATAATCTTTCTGAAAATTGCACAGCCTATATAACGCCTGCTGATATACCTTTCATTCATGATGGTATTCAAATGAAAAAGCAGGACCAGAATTTTGAGGTCGAGTTTGAAGATCCATATCAGCTTCCATATCAGTTGGCAACTTTGGATTCATTCAAATTCAAAGTGAGATTCACAGCAGTTGAATCCGGTCTTTGGGCAAACAGCTTTGACTGGGGCAAACGCACGATTGACAGGAATAATTTCCCAGCAGGTCCTTATGACGGCATGAAGAATAGTGAAGTTGTCATCACTGTTAAAAATACAGGTACACAGAAGGTTACCATATACAGTATAAACAGGACTAGCGAAATAAGATCGGACGCTTTTGAATTTCCAAACAGTCAAACTCCGGAAGATATATTCACAGGTATGGAAATTGATGCTGAAGGTTCTGTTGAAGTGCCGGTGAAATTCTATCCGAAAGAAGTCGGTTATCATGAATTGACCTTTAACATGATTTTGGTAAGGTAAAAATTGATCACATTACAAGGCAATCCCGGTGCAGTTCAATTAAATCATGTTCTTTGAACCCGGAAACGATCTTTTCAAAATAATTTTCAAACAAGTCTTTCAGTTCTTTGACTTTCATATTCCCGGTTCTGACCAGGAGAAGCCTTTTCGGCTCGTGTCTTATCAGGTGGCTATGGTAAAAATCACTGCCTTTGGTGATAATAGCAAGGTTTTGCTCTGTGGGCAGCCGGATCAGTTCGGCATCACTCGTTTCGTTTCTTCCGGGCAGGTCCTTTGTATGAACCGCGCTATGTCCGTGAGACTTGATAAAAGTGCAAAGCGACGGCGGTATATGAGCATCAAGAAGAAAATCCATTAAGTTGCCACCCTGACGGATTTGTCTTTAAGCATCAACGAGGCATAAGCCAGGCAGGCAAGGATATCTTCCTTCTCGAGGTCGCTGAACTCCGCAAGGATATCTTCGATAGTGTCGCCGCCCGCGAGATACTCGATGATGGTCTCGACGGGATAGCGCTTATTTCTTATCGAAGGCTTGCCATGGCAGACATCCGGATTAATGGTTATACGCCTGAGAAGGTCATTGTCACTTGAAGTGTTTTGCTTTTCCATACCGTAGATTCTCTATTTATGAATTTTATAAATATACGAAATTGAAAAAAATTGATTTTAAAAAAATAGAAAAGTAAATAAAATGAAAAAACTAATTCTTCTCATCTTAATTAAATTTTCCTCAAAAAGTAATAACTTCTTAGACGTTAATAATTTGTGGAAAAGTAATTTATTAAAAATGCAAAAATTTTATTAATTTACCAATAAAAAACTTTGCATTTATGGTACGTCACAACTCAAAAAATCAACTCAGCATCGAGGAATTTAAGACTCCTTTTCAAAAAAGTCTTAATCCGGAAAACAGATGGGCAAAATTAAGCTTGCAGATTCCCTGGGATAAGCTTGCGGAAATTTACTATGGAAATATGTCTAAAGATCAGGGCGCTCCGTGCCGTGATGCCCGCAAGGTAGATGGCTTTTCCAGATTAAACAACATAAGTTGGGATGCTTACAATGAATCTATGGTACAAAAGTAAACAGAAAATATTTGAAAGAAAAATCAATAAGATATTGCAGTAAACCTTTGGGCAGACCCATGAAACAGACAGATGACAATCGTGAGGAAATGTAGAAAAAAAAGACGAAGAAAACAGGAGAACATAGAGAGGATAGTGATAGAAGGGAAATTCGGACAAGGCAATAATGGTTACAGATTAAATTTAATCAAGGGAAATCTACGCAAAACAGCGGTTCTTATTTTCTGCTGATAGAGAAGGACGGAGTAGTCAGTTCCAAACAATTCTTTGTAGTTAATTAGAAAAATCACTCTAAAACTGCTCCAATACCCGCACATCATTTTCGTAGAAAAATCTGATATCTGTCATTCCGGTACGCAGCATTGCCACGCGCTCAATGCCGAAGCCGAATGCAAAGCCGGTAAATATTTCCGGGTCGATATTACCCGATTTCAGTACGTTAGGGTGTACCATACCGCAGCCGACAATTTCCAGCCAGCCGGTGTTCTTGCAGACGCGGCAGCCTTCGCCGCCGCAAAGGAAGCAGCTTATGTCCATCTCGGCGCTTGGCTCGGTGAATGGAAAGAATGACGGGCGGAATCGAAAAGCGGAGTTTTTGCCGTACATTTTCTTAGCAAATTCCATCATGACGCCTTTCAATTGAGCAAAAGTAACGCCTTTATCGATGTAAAGTCCTTCGATCTGGTGGAATTCTGCCAGGGAACGGGCATTAATAGCTTCGTTTCGGTAGACTCTGCCGGGCATGATGGAGCGTATGGGCGGCTTTTGTCCGTGCATAACGCGTATCTGTACCGGGGAGGTATGTGTGCGCAGAACCAAATCCTGGTCGGATTTGATGAAGAATGTGTCCTGCATATCTCGTGCAGGGTGATCGGGAGGGAAGTTGAGAGCGTCAAAGTTGTGGTAATCATCTTCGATGTCGGGACCTTCCGCCACGGCGAAGCCCATTTTCACAAATATGTCGATCATTTCATCCATTACCTGATATACCGGATGGTAATTGCCGGTAAAGCTTTTCCTTCCGGGTAGAGTCAGGTCGGAATCGGGGGTTTCCTCTTCTTGTTTTTCGAGGCGATTTTTCAATTCTTTGTATTTGCTTTCGACTTCTTTTCGGAGGAGGTTAAGTTCTTTTCCTACAGTGGGTTTGTCTTCTTTAGGTACTTCTTTCATTCTGTCGAAAAGCGTCTGTATGCTTCCTTTTTTAACAAGATATTGAAGCCGGAAGTTTTCGAGTTGTTTAAGATCTTTAATATTTTCAAGTTCAGAGAGAGCTTTTTGTTTAAGAGATTTTATTTGTTCCAACATATTAGTGTTTTTAAAAATATTAGTAAAAATAATTATGCAAAATAATAAACTGTGAGCGAAAATGGAAATAAGGAAATAAAAAAGCCCTTCTCCGATAAAGAGAGAAGGGCTAGTTAAATGATATCCCGGCGGCGACCTACTCTCCCGCATTGTCTCCAATGCAGTACCATCGGCGTAGTAGGGCTTAACTTCTCTGTTCGGAATGGGAAGAGGTGTTTCCCCTACGCTATTACCACCGAGAAAATTTTTGATGGTAAATTTTTGGGATGAGGAAGTAAACTTAAGAGCATCTCCAAATCATGAAGAAGTAAGGAGAAGCAAAAGAACAACACAAAATAAAATTAAACGGTAAGTCCATGGATTATTAGTACTTCTCGGCTGAACGCATTACTGCGCTTACACCTGAAGCCTATCAACCTGGTAGTCTACCAGGATCCTTAGGGATACCTAATCTTGGGGTAGGTTTCGCGCTTGAGATGCTTTCAGCGCTTATCCTTTCCGGACATGGCTACTCTGCTATGCCACTGGTGTGACAACAGATACACCGTAGATCCAGTCACTCCGGTCCTCTCGTACTAGGAGCGGGTCCCCTCAAGTATCCTACGCCCACACTGGATAGGGACCGAACTGTCTCACGACGTTCTGAACCCAGCTCACGTACCGCTTTA
>CAZXYS010000062.1:0-14409 GCA_964645005.1 uncultured Hyphomicrobiales bacterium
CTTTAGCTGTTCGGGAAAGAAAGTACTGAATTTCAGTCAATGAACCAAATGGATTGGGAGAATTTTGATCGAGTTTGATAGCTAATTCTACATCATCTTCCTGATTCTTAATCATCTCTTCAATGTCGCCATCCTGAGCAATCAGCTCCGCCGGTAACAAAAACAATATGATTATTAGCCTCTTCATATTTATAGTGACACATCAATAGTGAAAACGTCACAAGGAGAATGAAAAATGTTGGAAATTGTTTTCAAAGTATAACTTACCAAGAAAAAAAGCTTCCCAAATCGGAATTTGGGAAGCAGGTATCAACTTACATCTTTTACTTTAGCCGTTAACCGTTCTTCGACATGTAAAAAGGGTAAACGTCACAGAATATTAATAAAATTCATATAATTCTATGCTATAATACACGTTATCGATTAAAATAATATCTTGGATTTAAATTTAGGTTTTATTAAAATTGAAAAATGGTAACTAAAGAAAACATAATAGCTGCCTTATCCTGAAATAGATTGGAAAGCTATTTCGAGCAGCAGACATAGGATAATTCATGGATACTTTGGTATAGATTTAAAAACTATCCGGAAAATAAATGATAATGACTTTCCGGATTTAAAAATAAAATTAGAGAAGATATTGAAATAGTCAATCCGTCATTGATAATATCTTAACCACGATGCCTAACAAAACAAATCAATAAAACACAAGTTCAGACAACATACTTTTTATGCTCGCAAACATTTGCTATATTTGAATTTTTGACTTTTTAATAAAGGAAATCGTTAATAAATAGCAGCAATGTCAGAAATAACAGTACATAAATATGAGCCGAAATACCGCGACGAATGGGACAGCTTCGTTGAGCAGTCAAACAACGGGACGATGTTCCATAAGCAGGCTTTCCTGGAATACCACCCCGAAGGGAAATTTAATTTTTATCATTTGATGTTCAGGAAAGGGAAAGAATTGGTGGCAGTACTGCCCGGTGGGATTGAGAATAACGGCAAAGTTTTTTGGTCGCCTGTTGGCGCCAGCTATGGTTCCATAGTTACCAAAGATATCCGGTTTGAGCTTTGCATTGAAATTGTTGATGAAATGATGAAGTATTTCAAAAGAAATAATTTCCGGGAAATATACCTGATACCAGCACCAATCATTTATCAGAAAAACTATTCGAAAAATCTTGAATATGCTATGCTCTATCGAAAGTTTGATTTTGAATTGCACTATATCTCACATTCCATTGATCTAAAGCATGGGAAAGATTTTTTGAAATATTTTGATAAAACTGCACGCAAGACTATACATAAAATATTCCGCGAAAAGAAGATCAGTATTCGTGAATCCGAGGATTACGAGAATTTTCATAAAATTTTAACCGAGAATAAAAAGAAACATAATACCAAACCTACTCATTCTCTCGAAGATCTGCAGCGGTTAAGAGAACTAATGCCCGAGCATCTTCATCTCAATCTTGTGTATTACGGGAATGAACCTATTGCCGGTTCGCTTTTGTTTCTGACAAACAGCAAGGTGGCTCTGTGCTTCTATAATATGCTTTTATATGAATATGAGAAACTAAAACCGATGTATCTCATAATGTATGAAACCGTACGCTGGGCAGTGGAAAACGGTTACGAATGGGTGGATATAGGCGTTTCCCAGGAAACAAAAGCGAAAGATCCGATGACCCCTGCCATGAGTCTTATCCACTTCAAAGAACGGTTCAACTCACGGGGTATTCTAAGAAGCACATATCATTACAAATTTGAGGATTAAATGCCATCAAAATCTGATTATACTTACGATGTCTGTTTTATTCATCTCGGAATCGTTTCCAACGACGCCAGAACCCTGAATATCGCCCGAACACTGGCTAAGCACGGAAAAAAAGTCTGCGTCATAGCCGAGGATCCGGGAAGTGAGAAAGAATATCTCGCCGGACAGGGAATAGAACTATTCCCTGTCGATTCAAGTGAAGACATGCGCCTGAGAAAGCGCTGGCTCAGGTTCACCCGCGGCAGCAAGAAATACTTCAAGGAGGCAGCGGCAAGCTCATACTGGGCGATGGATATGTATTCTCTCGTTCCCGGCAGCAGGCTTTCCCGGAAATATTCCGCCAGACTTTTCTATGACTCGCGGGAAATATATTCAGCGCTGGGACCGCTATCCGGCAATCCCTTAAAGCAAAAAATCATTTCAGCAATAGAGAAGCATTATGTGCGTGATGTCGACCACTTCATCGTTTCAGGCGAACTGGACGCTGAATATCTGAAAAAAGCTTTCAACACGGATAAGCCTTTCGATGTGATAATGAATCTGCCCCCCTACAAAGAGCATGAACAAGCTGACCTGTTCAGAGAAAATTATGGTATAGGCAGCGATCAAAAGATTATGCTATATCAAGGCGTTATTCTGCCGGGGAGGGGTTTGGCGCGTATCATAGATGCCATGCCCGGGCTGCCCGAATACGTCCTTTGCATTCTCGGTGAAGGCGAATACAAAGAAACCCTGAAAAAGCAGGCGGAAGACCTCGGCGTATCCCCGCGAGTGATCTTCTGCGGCAGACTTCCGTATGATGAACTTCATAGCTGGACCTGCTCAGCCGACCTCGGTCTCAGCTACAACGAGCCTATCAGCTATTCCTACGAACTCGCCCTGCCAAATAAGCTCTTCGAGTACTGCATGGCGCGTATCCCTTCGCTGGTATCCGACCTGCCTGCTTTGCGGCAATTCGTCGAAAAATACGGCATCGGAGATGTCGTTTTTCCCAACGCCCCGAAGGAAGAACTTGCCAGCGCCATCCGCTGCCTAACCAGCAGCAAAGACCGCGAAAAATATTTCCAAAATTGCGGCAAAGCGGCGAAGGTATTGAATTATGAAGCGCAGGAAGAGAGGATAATGAACATTGTAGATATTAAATGAAAGCAATCAATATGGGGATTTAAGCTTTAAAATAGCAGCCCTTTAATCCTGAAATAATATTCCGACAGATTTATTGCCTTATTTGACAAAAAGGAAAAGCTAAAAATCAGGTAGAGTCCGAAAAGCAATGTTTTATATAAGGTCTTAACAAAATTTTCTTTAAATACAACCTGTAAACTTATGTAAATGTATAATAAAATTATAATTAAAAATAAAAATGCAGCCATAAAATAGTAATCATTTGTGTAATCCATTATGTTAACAATCCAATTTGCGGTATTAAAAAAATCAGAAAGAAAGAGTTAATATATGTAAATATGATTAGGTGTTCACCAAAAAATCTATTCTGTTTTCTAAAGAGTAATTTTGATAATATAGCAAATAGAAATAAGTTGAATATCATCAATCCTTCGCGTATGAGATTTACATTTTCCATAAAATCAATATAAAAAATATCATAAGAACTTTCTGAAATAATCTGGGTCTGTTCATAAATATCATTTAAATATTGCCAATCTTTTGGCGCGCTCTCGGAAATTTGTGTAGTAGGATTGAATAAAAAATAAATCACAATTACTATTAAATATATTTTAGCCGGATTAATATATTTCTTTTTATCTCCTTGAAGATAATCAGCGGCAATTCTACCCGGGCGAAAAAATAGCGCTATTATCGTCTTATATAATTTGCTTGATTCAATGTCCGTTATTTCATCAACAAATTTCCTGACATAATACTTGAAGGAATAATCTCTCTCGGGCTCTGATTTCTTTAAGCCGCAATGTGAGCAATAAATATCGGTATTGTGCTTTCTGCAATTGGGACAAAACCAGCTTTCTGAATTTTCCTGATCATTCATGATTTAACCCAGATTTTTCATTAAATATGTACATTTATTTGTAATCTCTTGCAACAGCATGCTTTAGCTTGCTGATGATTCGAAGTTTTTCACATCCTTTGCAAAGTGCTAAAGCACTTTGTTGCTAATACTAACAAGCAAATTCAACTTTTCTAATGCAATATTTGGGTTTAACTTAGAATGTTGTATAATTAGTTAGATCTCACAGTAAACAAGATAATAATAACCACTATGGCAGATGTTACTACAATAGCCGGCTCCAGAATAGAATCAAAAAAGGAATGCTCTTCTTCAGGCGCTTTATTTTGGGCAAATTCGTAAGGTGAAGCTTCAACCTGTTTCAATAAAGCTCTGGGAATATTATCACTGTAAGTACCGGTGTGTAAAGGTAAATTTATGACTTTGCCTGAAATATCCGTCAATGCAGCGGAAAATTGAACAAATATCTCTCGTTTTAAGTTTTTCTTATCACCGGCGGTTTTATAATAATTGACACCGATACTGTCAATCCAGATCTCTATTTTACCGGTTGAATCTATTTCAGCTTTTTTATCGTAAATATCAACTTGCTCGATGGTGAGACAATTGGTAATTCGCTTTTTGAGAAACAATTTTGCAGGATGGTCGGATATTATGAGAGCAAGCTTATCGATATTTTTACTGCCAATGATTTTGCACAGGCTATCCGCTGATCGAACAGCAAGGGAATCGATAATGAAAAAATTTGTTTTAGGAGAATTATTAATAACTTTAGCCTGTGAGTGCAAAGAAGTTGTAGATAAACCGGCAATTATAAGTATGATAACGAATATTAGATGTGGTTTTGTCATAGTTTGCTCCAACTTTCTATGACAATAATATTTATCATTGATATTTTTAAGCATTTTACATCGAATAAATACTTTTCTGGCATAAAATTATACATCTACGGCTCTCAGGTTTTTTGCTGTAAATTACTTTTTAATGTACCCAGTGATTGAACCAGTTTTTCTTCGTCCCAGAAAAGTCCGGGGCGGATCTTAACAGCCATTTTCCGGCTTTTTATCTTTATTTTTATAACTCTGAATGTAGTGCCTTGAGTTTTCAGCAGCTTTTCTCTGGCAAAATGTATAAAAATAATATTATCCAGAGTATAAGACTTCTCACGGAAGCGGCTTTTGAATGTTATATAATCCTCTCCTATAATAATTGACAGCCCCCTGTAATAATTGTAGATCATGGAAATTGATGAACCAATTACCAATGCCGCTAACAATAACACAATAGGATCTGTCAACGCCAGTGTAAGTGTTCCTTCGTCAATGGAGCCCTTGATCACGCTGTAAACGAGAAGAATTACAGAATACAGGGCAATATATTGCAAGTAGAAGTCTAAACGCTGGGTAAAAACTTTTTTTGTCTCTTTGACGATATTTTCTTTAACTTCTGTCATACTTATATTTAAAATATCTAAATCAATGACTGTTAATATTAATGAAAATTTTGAAAGTTACCAAGAATCAAAATTAAAAAACTAATTTTTTCTTTTCAGAAAATTGAGAATTTCTCGAGCGCAATTTTCAGCAGCGTCAGGAGTGCCGAGTTGCAGCGCATTATTTCCGTAGTTTTCCAACATTTTCGGATCTTTGATCATTTGTTTGATAGTGGTATATAGTTTGTCTTTAATTTTATCATTGTCGATAAGGATAGCTGCATTTTTCTCAGCAAGTATCCTTGCATTTTCATATTGTTCATTATTTGCGGCAGCAGGCAATGGAACCAGAATTGAGGGTTTGCCTGCTATGCAAATTTCAGCGACAGTGGTTGCGCCCGATCGGGATACGACCAGATCAGCCGCCGCGTAAGCCGAAGCCATGTCTTTGATAAATTCATGTATTTTAATGTTTTGCGGCGGCGAATCGGGAGGATCGTATGTTTTGCCGGTCTGCCAGATTACCTGAACATCTAATTCCTCCAGTTTGGGCAGCATTTTTTCAATAATTTCATTGATTGAACGTGCTCCCAGACTACCGCCGAAGACAAGTATAGTTTTTTTATCGGGGGCAAGTTCAAATTTTTCAAGGGCTTGTTTTCTTTCAGTCATATTGAGAATATCTTTGCGGACAGGATTGCCGAAATACCTGAGTTTTTGTTTGACGCTTGGATTAAAGTATTGCTCAGTTTCTCTGAATGAAGTAAAGATAAGCCCCGCTCGATTAGCAAGCATTTTTATTGCCTTGCCAGGGTTGACATTTGCTTCCATCAGCGCCAGAGGAACTTTTTCTTTCGCTGCCGCAGCTCCCGGCGGATAACTTATATACGAACCTGCAGCTAATACTACATCAGCATGTTTATCTCTGATGATTTGTCTGCATTTTCGTATGGCTTTATATATTTTAAAGGGCAGCTTAAACAGGCTGAATGAAAGTCCCGAGTAACCGCTTATTTCAATGGAATGATATTCATAGCCCATCTCTGGGACAAGTTTGGATTCCATACGATCAGCGCTGCCAATGAAAGTAAAATTGACATAGCCGGCAACAAGCTTATCGAGTTGTTCGGCAACTGCCAAGGCGGGGAAAATATGACCTCCCGTTCCGCCTGCAGCTATTATTACATTTAAATTGTTTTCTGACATTTCAGTATTATTATTAGAATTTTTATTCAGAAAATTATCTGACAAGAAATGAATATCACCCAAAATTATTTGAAAGAAGTTTTGAAAAATATTCTTTTGCATAATATCAAATTTTTGTTAATCTAAAAAATAAACCTGAATAAGAATTATCCGTCAAAAGAAAAAAGAATTTAAATTTTATTATATCTTTAAATTAAATCTTGATAAGATCTGAAATTTTTGTTTAGCACTGTTTCATTTTATTAAACCCGGAAAATTCATTATTAGAATTCCCTCATCCCTAAGTCCCTTCTCCCAAGTGGAGAAGGGACTTTCAGTGCAATAAGAAATTCTTACATTCTTTTCTCCTGCCGGGAGAAGGGCTGGGGATGAGGGGGAAAAGAGATTGTTTATGTACCAATGCAGAATCCGGGATAAACATCTTAGCATAGTCAGCGAGATGCCTGATGTGCGCAATCAGGAGTTAGCGGAAGCAGCACGTGCAGACGATTTCATTGTCAGCGATTAGCTTCTCAGTCTTATGTTGGCTCAATATTCCGGAAATAAATACCTACAGTATGTTTTCGATGCTGAAGGATCCGAGATTTACCTTGAACCTGCAACTGACTAAGTTCGGATGGGCGAAGAAGTAAATTTCCGTACGGTTTTGTAATCTGCTGCTGAGTTAAGCGAAGCAGCATTTGGATACAAGATTGACGAGCAGGCTTTTGATTACTCTAAATCTTAAGGAGTGAAGGTAAATGCACCAAAATTCGGAACAGCAGCATTCAAACCGGAAGACAAAATAATTGTCCTGGCAGAGGATGAATTCAGTAGATAGTCAAAATTAATTTTTAGAAACAACGTCACAGAAACGAGTGAATTGACAATTTGAGAATTTGTTTTTTAACCTGTGAATTAGATTGCGGGTTATAGATAGAAAATTCGGGGTGTAGCACAGCCCGGTCAGCGCGCCTGCTTTGGGAGCAGGAGGCCGCAGGTTCAAATCCTGCCACCCCGACATGAAGTACATGATAAAGCCCTGCAGTTAAAGAAGTTGCAGGGCTTTGATTTTTTTAATGACAATTGGACATTAATCCCAGATTTTTCATTAAATATGTACATTTATTTGTAATCTCTTGCAACAGCATGCTTTAGCTTGCTGGCGATTCGAAGTTTTCAGACCATTTTCAAAGCGCTAAAGCACTTTGTTACAAATATTTACGCAAAACCAAATTTTCTAATGCAATATTCAGGTTCAAGATATACTATCTTTCTATCACGAAAGATTTGGTCACAGGTGGAATGAGATCACCTTTGATCCCCTTAGCCTCCTTTTCCGCTCGGATAAAATACAGCCCATTGGAATAACCGTTCGTCGGAATTGTGATTGTTTTGCCGGAATTTATCTTATCTGTGAATAGTTCTTCTCCTAATGGCGAGTAAACACATATTTGAATTAACCTGTTTTTCTCGTAGTAAATTTCATCACCTGCCGTTTTAGTTGGCAGTAATATCGTGACATAAACTTCATTACCTGCCGGATTTGGATAAACCGTCATACTGAAATTATCTATTCTTTCAGTCGTTTGCTTTCCTAAATCTACAATAGGTGGTTCTACAGTAGTTTTTTCAAACATAACTTCAGGTTCGTGCATGATGACTATGTTCTCCGTGTATCTTGTTTCTGAGTTCTGGTTAATAAATAAAAGTCTGTATTCATCGTTATTTCCGTTTATCAAACTAAAACTCAACGGCTCCATCAACGAGTCAGGGATATTTCGCAGTTCCATTTGTATAAGCTGTCTGTCAGACTTACGTTCAATTAGCATTTTGGCTTTTGAGGATTTAATGCCTTGAGTCATCATTTCGAGAAATTGCCTGCTGCCGACTGTGAACCAATTTGTTTTAATAGTGTCCGGCAAATGACCTCTTAACCATTTTTTTTCATCTTTTTTGTTTTTAGGAAGTAAATTGTAAGTGTCATAGCTGATAAGATCATTATTGAGTTTGACTGGTGCAATCATTGAGCGGTTCTTGTTCTGATTAGCAAATCCGATAAATGGTATTGGTTTTAGTTCCGGTTCATTAGTTTTGTAAAAGAACTGTGATGAAGTAACTATTAGGTCTGTATTTTCAGCACTATCATTGGCAAGTTCAAATATCCTTCTATTTTTCCATAGATTACCGTCGTTTTCTTTTCTTGCTGCAAGATGGGAATATATTCCATATCCATCAACTTCTTCTGCATTTGGATATGTTTGTATACTGTCACTAGAACCAAAAATCAGAGAATGATATCCATGGGGTAAATGCCATATCTTTTTGCCAGCTTCAAGATTTGGTTCACATAAATATTTAGAGCTGAATTCTAATTCTATGGTGCTGTCTGCTGTCTCTCTTGGACTTCCCAATTCGAGATGACCTTGAGCTATATCAGGATACTTTAAATGTTTGCCTGTATGATATATGGTTGAAGTTGAATTAACCGATGTTAATGAAGAACTATCAGTGTATACTGCTTTGTATTTAATGTTATTCGGAAAAACTTCCCACATCAGTGAATCTGAACATAAAACGCCGTTCCCTACTCCGTTGTTGTGTCCATACCATGCTATCCTATCATAATCGATAGTTGTATCATAATCCAGCCCACGGTATACTACAGGTAAATGATCAAATCTATTCCCGTTTAATTTCACTATGGTGCTGTCATTGTTCAAAATGATTGTAGTATCAGTTACATTAAATTCATCGAGGATTATTTCATCATTGTTATCAAGCTTGATCCTTGAATAATGGATATTCCTTCCGGAAGGTGGATTTACCAATGGATCATACCAGCTTTCTTCCCATACTAAAGCGCATTCATCTTCGTTTTCATCAATACGTGAATAACTATTTAACGAAGGATGGTTAGCTAAGCCATTTCCATATTTAATATATTTTGTATCGTCAAAACAAGAGTCATTGGTAAATGATCTATAGCCAATGCCTATACCATCAATTGAATCAGCCCAGGTGTAATAATTACCCTTACCAGCATTATTAATCATTGGATTTCCCCACTCAACTGCATCAGGATCATTATTATTCCAGCTTCCATTAACATATCCCAATACTTTAGCTTTAGGTATATACATATTATTGTAATTTGAATCTGCACTAAAAACGGATTCTGCAATAAGTATCGAACTTAAAGTATCTAAATCCGTGCATAGGTTTCCTTCTTTGCATTCGAAAACTACATGTACCCATGGTTCATTATTATCATCTGTTCTTACTACAATTGAAGGATGGGCACAGACAAGACTATCTTCCGTTGTTGGATTTGAGCAAGGGCATTCTACCGGCATTGATATTTGTTTTTCTGTCGGCTGCCATACGATATTACTTTGATTAGTCCATTTATAGACAGGTAAGCTACGCCTGTAATATACTTTCATTTTGCCGCCGTCGTTTATATCCGGTTTATAATATACAGCGTGATAAAAAATTGAATCCTCGACAAAATTTCCGCTTGAATCTCTAATAGGATAGGAAACCATTTTTCTCTGATTTGAATATGTAAGCAATCCATCAAACTTATCCGGCGGTTCTAATACCTCTACACGCAATATCTTACCTTCACCGGGGAGCATATTCATTACTACTTCCTTATCTTGTCCAATAATGGTGTCAATCCTATTATAGTACCTTGAATCAGACCACCAGCTTCCGGCTGTGTTTAAATCGGTATTTTTCCCTAATTCCGTGACGTGCAGCAGTGCATAATTCTCTGTGTTATTCGTATCATAAGTATAATTAAAAGGAATGGAAATTTCCCTGCAGCCAAGGCGTTTCCACCATAGATTTTGCCAATAAGATGTATCTTTAAATGTAGTAGTTAAATCCCAAGGGATAACATGACCGCCAGTATCGCAGAGAGCTTCAAACTCAGCAGTTGATAAAAATAACATCATGGAATCCAGCCCCGAACCTTCGTCATAGATGTAATGTATAAGCGGATCAGTCCTTCTGTTTTGCACTCCAACATAAAAAACATTGCTTGAAAGTGTAGTATCATTTTTATCTCTAAGCAATGTAATATCAAAGAAGGTTGAATCCCAGGGTTCATAATATGGTTCTGTTCCTGCCGGTTCGCCATCGGGTTGGTAATATTGTTTTTCTCTGCCAATAGGTCTTATATTGTTTGCCCAGTCTGCCGAATCTGTAGAAATAAAGTTGTTTATAACATCATTCTGAGTAAATTTTGGATCCTGATGATATAATGGCCTCAAACCTTTCCCAAACCAAGCTGATAAACGCAACTCATAAAGAGTATCTTCGACTTCATTTATCCATTGGTGTAATTTCTTTAGGTATAATCTGGCAGATTTTCTTCCTACATATATTCTATTTCTTGGAATACCCATTGTAATTGGAACTGAATCGTTAATCCATTCTACTGCGTAATTTAGAAATGTATAATTAAGTCCAAGGTAATGAATATAATCCCAACCGTCAAGATCAAGAAAATCACTGCCAATATTGTCTTCATATAAAAAAATTGAATCCGGGATATCATCTATTACGTTATACCATGATGTATCTTTATAACCTAGCGTATCTTCAAAAAAATTAACATAATAATTATGTCCATGTCCTACACCAGTCCAATTTGGCGGCATATCACCTTGTTCTCTATCATAGTACAAACCCTTAGCTCCAAATAAAATAGGAGTCATTGTCAATAGATTCAACTCTTCACCAGTTTTTGGTCTTCTTATATTAATTACAGCAGCAGTATCATTTGTACCAGTAACTTCATAATAGAAATTGGTTCCTATGAATATTAGAGGTGTCCAAGGTTTTTCGGAATACAGATAATAATATATGGAATCATGTTCCTGTTTATAAACATTATGTAAATACACTTTATTTAAATTTCTTTCCCATTGAGGTTGGAAAAAGTTTGAAGAATATATACGTGCTAAATAATCATCTAATGACATTTTTTTCAAAGAATCAATTTTCAAATTATCTGGTTTCAATTGTGTTTCATAACCACTTTTTATAGTATCCCCAGGATTGTTCAAATCACCATAACCGGATTTTAAACCAAGTGTTGAATAGTGCTGTTTACCCCATTTGAGGTAAGGAACTGCCAGTAAGGATTCAAATTCGTTCAATGACATATCAGTCATTTTGGTTTCAAGACCAGTATAAGTTTCACAGAAACGAGGATAATACATACTCCCTCGTGTAGCCATCATACCATTTGTTATCCGGTTCATGTATCGATCAGTTGACCAGTACATTATTCCAACTTCAGGCTGTCCATAAAAACGATATAATTTATAAATTAAATCTCCTGTTACAGTACTCTTATGATTTTTTAATGTATCAATACTGTGTTGTAAAACATCATAAATTGAACCGCAATTACCACAAACATATGGGGGAGGACCAGTTGAGTCATACATACCACGATAGAATTCTTGCCCATGAAGATTTTCTATTCGGAGCCAGTCGATTGCTACATCACAATTCCCTTTATAAATTATTTCCGGATTCAGAATTATTATAGGGTCGGATGCTTGAGGATGATTTTTTAAAAAAGGATTATTGAAAAGAAGATCATTGTTGCATTTAAACTTTGTAGAAATTGTAATATTAGGCCCTATGCCATTGATGCTGTCTGACAATGTCGGCAATAAGTTTTTATTTATATTAATCAATGTATCATGATATTGGTTATCCACATCTATCGTGTCACAAGCATAACCTCTATCATCAAAATTATTGTAATTTAAATGTATTAAATTGTTTGAATCTGGTATACAATCAAATTTTATATATCCAGATTTGCCACTTTGTGTTTCATATCTTATTCTAAGCGTAAGAACTGTAGAATCATGTGGAAATGAAAGGTCTGAAGATAAATTCTTTCTTCTTAGATTAATTGTCAAAAACCAATCTTCCTCAACTTCAATAACCTCTTTACGTATCCATGGGTCTTTAGCTACAATTGAATCAATATAACCACCATTTTGATTTAAAATCAAATGTCCATCATTTGTATCCAGGTTGTTTCTGATATATTCAAAACCAAATACATATCCTTCATCAGTTGCTTTAAAATCTCCTGGATTATTAATTTTAAGAGTTGGTTCCCATTGTACAGCATAAGCCCCTCGATTTGCCGAGTAATAAAATCCGGAAATATGTTTATATGTTGATTCATACATTAGTAAAATAGGATCATTCTGATCGGGTCTTGTATCGTCGTAGAGTTGATTGTTAACAAATAAATTCATTTCTAATGCTCTTGTCATCATTGATGAACCAGGATATTCCCAACCAAGTAAGAATTTGGGTTTTGGAAAACTATCAGGTTGTAGAATTCTTTTATTCAAGCTATCTGCTCCCCAAATGAACTGAAATGCTTCTGGTTCTTTATTTTGTGCTATTAATTCATTGTTATTATGGAACAAAGTTAATAGAATTATTAATATAAATTTAACTAACCACTTCATTTTTTACTCCTTTATTAATTTATAACTTTTTATGTAAAATTTATTTCTTAACGTTATCAAATAAATGCCCGGAGATAAATGGCTTGTGTTAATAACAAATAAGTTTGAACCAGCATTAAAGATCTTGGTTGTAATAGATTCAATTCTATTACTCAGAAGATTATTTATATCTATATTGACTTTACTGGTTTGTGGTAAGTTAAACTCTAAATAAACTTTTCCATCTGTAGGATTTGGATATACAAATTCATAATTTATATATTTATTATCAATAACTGAGCTTGGTTGGAATCTCGATTTTAATAAAAGACATCCAACTCCCACTGATAATAATATTTTGTCATTTCCTTTATTGATTTCGATAGTATAAGAATAAATAATATCATCATAAGAATAAATAATATTCTGACTTTCTCTGTTCCATATATTAATCCTTGGTTCATGGAAGTCCCCATAACGTTCCACAATATAATTATTATCCTTTGAAAATGAAATTGGTCCTACATTTCCTAAAGTATCATCGCGCCTAAAAACATATTTATTATTTTTTAAATCATAGACACTTAATCTTGGATCGCCACTATAAGCAAAGTAATTACCATCATAAGATATGTCAAAATCATAAAAGTATTTATTTGTAAATGTACCTGAATAGTCGAATGTCTCAGAATCCCATTTCTCAATTCTCCAATGTTCATTTTTCCAGCTTAGATGTCTAATTCCCACTACAAAGAAACTCCCGTCCGGTGAAAATTTACCCTTATGGTAAACCTCATCAACATTCCCCGTACCTTTTTTAAATAGTAATGCTCCGCTGTGAACTTCATATATTAAGATTCTCGGATGTCCGACACTTCCATTCATACCGGATACTGCTAATAGTTTTTTCCCGTCCGGTGAAATATCAATGTCAGTATATCCAACGAACCATTTATATAAAACATCAGAAGCATCGAATAAAGTTCTTATAGTATCTCCAGTCTCGAGATCCCATAATGTGACCCAATAGTCTGGTTCACTAGCAGAAGCTAATATCCTTCCATCGTTTGATATGTCCAGACAAGTTACTTTGCTGTTAGCTATCATTGTATCAAGAGCCTTTCCATCAGAACCATCTCTAAGAATAATTAAACGACCATCGTTGTGTATGACAGTGTCACCAGATGGAGAAAAAATAGCTAGATTACAATTCCCTGATGAGACACTTTTAAACCACAACGTATCTGAGTTAGACGTTTGACACAACAGAGTTTTCATCGGCAATAACATTATCGCCACGGCTAAAAAGATGATTTTCTTATTCATTTTAAACTCCTTAATTTGTAAAAAACTTATTTTTATATTTTATCTATTTTAGTTATAATTAACGAAATTACCAATTTTTTCACCGCCGGATTCAGCCCTTCACATCAAAGAACCGAAGCCGGAAGTCAATTGTTATTTCCTGATAAATAATATATGTATATAATATAATTGACTTAAAAAAAACATCAGATTTAGTGGCTCT
>CAZXYS010000063.1:0-14299 GCA_964645005.1 uncultured Hyphomicrobiales bacterium
AGCCTTCGGCTTCACTCCCCTCCTTACTAAGGAGGGGAAAAGAAGGGGTGGTTAAGTTCTTAGAATTAAGCTATTTATTCTGACAGAAGTTTTCTTATGCAAAATATGGGATAAAAATATAAGGGTTAACTTTAATCGTTAACCCTTAGCCTTTAACCTTTTTATTTTAAACAACATAGCAAGAAGCTACAAGAATTTATATCTCAACATGCATATTCCAGCCGTATGTATCTTCTATGTCGCCATATTGTATTCCTATAACCGTATCGTAAAATTTTTGCGCCACCGGTCCTATCTTCTGATCATTAATTTCATAATCTTTCCCTTTATAACCAATAACACCTACAGGTGTTATAACTGCCGCAGTGCCGGTTCCGAAGCACTCCTGCAGCTTCCCTTTTTCCTTGGCTGTAATAATTTCATCAATTGAAAGTGATCTTTCGGATACTTTCATACCCCAGTCACGGGCAAGTCGCAGCACAGATTCTCTCGTAACCCCAGGGAGTATAGTACCCTGATCCAAAGGTGGAGTTATAAGCTCATCGTCTATGACGAACATAATATTCATAGCGCCCACCTCATCAACAAATTCACCTGTTACCGCATCCAGATAAAGCACCTGCGCGTAGCCAGCTTCCTTGGCTTTCTTACCGGGAAGAAGCGAAGCTGCATAGTTGCCTGCAACTTTAGCATAGCCGGTACCGCCCTTCACTGCGCGGAAATATTCATTGGCAGCCAATATCCTTACCGGATTCAACCCGCTTTCATAGTATGAAGCAACCGGACCGGTCATTATCATCAGCGTATATGTTTCGGAAGGATGCACTCCGAGAAAATTCCCCGTCCCGAACATCACCGGACGGATATAGAGTGCATGCCCTTTCTTACTGGGTATGAAATTAAAATCAAGTGTAATAAGCTCCTTAACAGCATCAAGAAATGTTTCTTCATTATAACGGGGGATACATATTCTGTCCGCTGAATTATTCATACGCCTGGCATTTCTGTCGGGACGAAAAACATTCACACCACCTTGCGAAGAACGGAAAGCTTTCAATCCTTCAAAAAGAGCCTGACCATAATGCAATGTGCACATAGCGGGTTCAATTTCAAAAGGACCGTAAGGGATGATTTTCCCTTCATCCCATTTCCCATTCGCATAATTTGATACGAAAACATGATCGGAAAAATAGACTCCGAATCTCAGATTACTATAATCAATATCATGAAGTCGTGTTTTATCTGTTTTTGTAATTTTAAACTTGGACATTTTTTCCTCCGAAAATTTTATAGCTTTTTTATTAATAAACTATTTACTATTTATGAATCTCATTAGATAAATGAGAACATTAAATAATATTAACAATACATCTTAATATGTAAAATAATAAAAGACAAAGATAGAACAAAAACAACAAATTATTTTTTTTTGTAACCGCCCCTCATAAATAAATTTTGTTTTTCTCATTCAGATTTTTAAAATTGGATTGTTAGATATTGTTATTTTTATCTATAAGAGGTGCCTTATGAGCAGAAAATCAATTATGTCCATTGCTTGCTTTTTTTTATTGACTACGGCGGCATTTAGTCAAAAACCAGTCATCGGCTTTTCCATAGAACCCGAAGCAGGCTCTTATATTGGAACTCATGGAAATATGGGCTATGAAGCCGGCGGCGGATTAAACATCCTGGTCGATAGATTCATTTTAGCTTCCGAATATCAACTCTCTTTTGGTACTTATTTTACTCATGAATACTATGAAAGATTTGAACAATTCAATTTATTAGTCGGCGGCTTCATAACAGATGATGAAATAGGATTCAATTTCGATGAAGAATTAAGGTTTTTTCTTCAAGCCGGCGTTGGTTTTTCCCAAGGACATAGAACGGGAAAGATCTTTGAAGATAATTATCCCGACGAAGAGTTTAACCCAATGAAATTAAATGACATAGGCATTCCAATCAAATTCGGCGTAAAAATTGTTTTAACAAAAGTAATCAGTTTAGGCAGTGACTTCCAAATTTATTTTAATAACAAACACGCAATTTTTATGACTACTGTAAACGCAGAATTAGGATTGCTGAAGTGATAAATATTGAAAAAGGTTATCCACTACTTGTAAAAATTTAAATAATAATTCATGAAGTTTGATATTAATAATGTACATATTATTGTACTTAATTAATTACATAATAGGAAAATCATGTTAGCAGCAAATTACACAGAGTTAAGAAAAAATCCGAAAGAATTCCTTGACAGCGTCGAGTAAAACAACGAAACCCTTATCATCAAAAGGAAGTCCGGCAAAGGTACCATCCTGATCTCACTCGATGAGTACAACTCTATTATGGAAAAAATACACCTCTTGAGTTCCAAAACCAATGCCGACAGGCTCTACGAATCAATCCGGCAAATGAAAAAAGGTAAGGTTGTCAGGAAAGGCTTGATTGAGGAGTGATGAGAATAGTTTTTTCAATGAATGCATGGGAAGATTACGCATCCTGGCTCAATGAAGACAAAAAGAAAAACATACAAACCAATTTCGAAATTGATAATACCGACAAATCAGTTGAAGAATTAATCGAGGAAATTGAAAAAATAACTGGATTTAAATAATAGGCAATTACCTTGTTTGTTTATTATTCCCCGATTTTTCTTAACTTTGTGTAATAATTAGTTTTTATGAGAAATAAAAGACGGACTTACTAAAATCAAGGAATGCGGGAATTTTTTAAAAATAGTACAAATTTCAGGAAATTAGCCTTTCTTATTTTTATTTTTCTTATTATCACCATACTCGTCAAACCATTCGGCGAATTCGCAGTTTACGACGACTGGTCCTTCGCCCGCTCGGTGAAGAATTTCCTCGATACCGGAGAATTCCGCTTCTGCGGCTGGACATCCATGCCGCTGCTGACGAATGTCCTCTGGGGCAGTTTGTTCGCATCGATCTTCGGCTTTTCGTTTACTGTACTGAAGATCTCAACTATTGTAAGCGCTGTAGTTTGCATCATTGTAACATTCTATTTTTTCAGGGAATTAACTAATAATGACAAGGCATCCTTCTGGCTGACAGTCGTATTCTCAATCCAGGCTGTTTTCCTAAATTTCGTCTATTCCTTCAACACAGACATCCTTTTCCATACATTGATTATCATTACCTCGCTTCTATTCCTGAAATTCATAAAAAGCAATAACTTCTCTCTATACTTGCTGGGAATAATCTTTCTTTTGGCAGCAGTTCTATCGCGGGACACCGGAATAGTCATAGCTTTCGCCTTTCTGACAGCCATGATCGCGGCACGAAAAGTCAGTTTTAGTACGGTGATTCTCGGACTTATCCCGCTATTACTAAGCATTGCAGCGATCTTACTATGGCGCAGCTATCTCGAATCCATCGACGCCGTACCCGCACTCTACGACCTCGGCAGAGAGCGAATGACGAAGATCTTCGACCTCAACATCATAAAAGCGATTATCTATCTCGCAAAAAATATCGTCTGGCTAATTATCTATCTCGGTGTATTTCTGAGCCCGTTAATCTTTTTATTTCAAGATAAAATAAACAGATTATTTAAAGATAGTAAAGTATTTATATTTTTAACTATAATTGCTTCATTAACAATTCTCACGGCTGGCTTCAATTATTCAAGTATCGCCGGTAAATACACGGAAATACTGATACACCACATATTTAGCGCGGCACTTATAGAAAATGTCCATGACATAACCAACAGGACTCTCGTCGAAAGGAACAGCTTCTGGGACGTATTTGCGTCAGTTCTTGCCGGTATAGGATTTTTCCTGATGGTCTCAACAATTTTCATAATATTGAAAAACTTCTTCATATCCGTAAGGCAAGAAATATCAGCAAATTACAAAGAGATCTTCAGCATATCTGCCATCATAGTTTACATCGTACCAATCATCATGGCAAACATCTTCATGAAGTATTTGATCTTCGTATTCCCTTTCGCTATTTACCTGATTTACAGATACTTACTACTGAGCACTTACAGTTCGTTATCAAAGAAATTTGCTTTTGTTTCCGGCATTTTTATCCTCTATTTTTCCGTCGCCACCACTCACGACATGCTCCAGGAAAACAAGTACAAATGGCAGCTTGCCAATAAATTAACCGAAGAATACAACATCCCGCCGGAAAAGATCGACGCCGGCATAACCTACAGCGGCTGGCACCTCTACGATCCTAACTATAAAACCACAAAAGACAAAAACTGGTGGTGGATTCGCGACGACGAATACATAGTCGTCGACGGAAAAATAAAAGGCTGTGAGGTCCTGTTCAAGGACGGATATTACAAGTATCTCCCACCTTTTCACAAGGTACGGTTTTACGCTTTGAAAGAGAAATAAAATTGCGGGAATATAGAACTTAAGTTTATTTATGAGTTCTTAGCAGTTCGTAAATCCAGCTTCGCTCCAGCTTCAGCATCCCGAACGGATAATAACTGAGAAATGATCCGTGTATTTTATTTAAATTCATATATTTTAAAACATTAAGACCATAATAAATCGTCGCTCTTCCCAAAACCCGTATCATAAACTGGATCAGAGCTAAAACTAACTGATTTTAATATTACATTTTTAAATAATTCATAAACTATACAAAATTTCATCTATTGTGGTTTTTTATGCATCCTTCTATTATATTTGCCAATATATACGAATCCATTGTTTTAATAAAATATAGAAATCGATGATTATAAGGGATTTTATACAGAAGGTGTATGAAGATCACGCTGATAGTGAAGCTGTGGTTAGCGGCGGCAGACGGCTTGACTACAGGGAATTGTATGTGAGATGCAGAAAAATTGCTTACTATCTGCAAAATAGAGGGATAGGAAAGGGCGATGTTGTCTCTATCCTGCATCAGAATTCGCATTATTTCCTGGAAGCGTACTTTGCATGCGCTTTTTCGGGGATTATCCTCAATTCAATAAATACAAGGCTTTCGCCGAATGAAATAAATTATATCCTGAGGCATTCCGGCTCTAAATTGCTGATTACCAATAGGTCATTTGCTGAAAAGACAGAGGAGGTTAATCTTTCGGGCGAAAAGGTGATTTGGACTGATGCAGCGCCGGGGAATCCGAGAGGAATTAATTATGAAGATATTATAACTGATATAAATTCTGAAGAAGCATTGAGCCTCGATCTGCCTGAAATTTATGAGGATGATCCGGCTCATCTTTACTATACGAGCGGTACGACGGGCAGACCTAAGGGCGTGGTGCTAACGAATAAGAATGTGACGGTGCATTCCCTCGCAGCGATAGAAGAGTTCGAGATTGATGAGAATGACCGCTGGCTTCATGCGGCGCCGATGTTTCATCTGGCGGATGCGTGGGCGTGCTTTGCGTTTACGCTGGTCGGCGCTAAGCATGTTATCCTCGAGGAGTTTACGCCGGAAGAGGTTTTTCGGCTTGTCGAGGAGGAAAAAGTTACTATCAGCAACATGATTCCTACTATGCTCAATTTTTTGATAAATTCCGAGAGTATTGACAGCTACGATCTGTCGAGTCTGCGGGTGATCCTCAGCGGAGGCGCCCCTATCGCGCCGGAGCTGGTCAGGCAGATAATCGAGAAGTTCGGCTGCGATTACGTCCAGACCTACGGCATGACCGAGACGAGCCCGTATCTCACGATCTCGATCCTGAAAGAACATCTGTATGAGCTGCCCTTCGAAAAGCAGCTTGAGTTCAAGTCAAAGACAGGCAGGGAGTTTTCGTGTGTGAAGCTGCGGGTGGTTAGCGAGGATGGCGTCGATATTGAGCCGGATGGATGCGAGGTGGGCGAAATCATCGTCAGGGGGGACAGCGTTACGCCGGGGTACTGGAATGATCCTGACGAGACGCGGCGCTCGATAAAGGATGGCTGGCTGTTCACAGGCGACATGGCTAATATCGATGATGAAGGATATGTCAATATTGTGGACAGGAAGAATGATGTCATAATCACCGGCGGGGAAAATGTTTATTCGATCGAGGTGGAAAATGTGATCTATGAGCATCCGGCGGTGTTCGAGGCGGCGGTGATCGGTATGCCGGATCCGGTGTGGGGGGAGAAGATAAAGGCATTTGTCGCTCTGAAGGCTGGGCAGGATGTTGAGGGTGCTGAGATTATTGATTTCGTAAAAAGACAAATTGCGCATTATAAGGCGCCGTCGGAGGTGGTGTTTGTGGGAAGTCTGCCGAAGACGGGCTCGGGGAAGATTACGAAGGTGCCGCTGAGGAAGATTTGAGTGTTGTATTTGTTGCGTAATCCATGAGCGAAATTTTTATTGTAGCATTATATTATTTATCGTCAAATATACCGATAAATATCAATTATCGGTTATAAAGCCGATAAATCAAATTGGTAATTTGTTTTATCCCGGATATTTCATTAGAAGTAATTGAATAGGTATTTTAATGTCATTGCGAGCGCAGCGAAGCAATCTCTTAAATTTTAAGATTGCTTCGTCACTTCGTTCCTCGCAATGACTGTATAGTTCTTGGTTTTCATGGGACAGATGATTTCTATTGCAAAATATAGGTTTATATATTAAGAATGAATTTTTATCTAATTAATTTTGTCATTTACCTTATCAATCAATTTATTCAGTTGTTCTATGGTCATTGCATTTTCATCAAAGTCTCCTTGAGGTGTCGGAATAATTGGTTCAAATATGTTATATAAAGTGTCGAGCAACTCCTGATATTTCTTCTCTTCTTTTTCAACAAAATAATCGTCTTTTGATTTTTTTAATGCCTCTTGATAGGTCATACTTTCTTCATAGTCGGTTGACTTTAGTAAATAATATTGGATTGTTAGAAATCTGTCAAAACGGCTATTAGCCAAAGCAAAATAATCATTTCCCAAAGCTCCTGGATTAATCCATACTATTGGATATTCACCATTTTTAAACTTCTTATCTGTGTAAAAAGCCCAGAATTCCGAGTCAACACCATTATTCATACCAAAAATAATAAAATCGTCATTTGGAATAATTGCATCATTGATGAATTCATTAGTGATTTGATTTATACTTGTCCAAAAATACTTTGATTTTTCTATAGGAAAAATTTCTAAGCTGTTCCCTATATCAATAATAAGACCATTAGAAATTTCTTTAACAAAGAATTCAAATGATTTCGGCAATTTCATAGAATTCAAATTTTTGTTTTTAGTATCAAACTTAGTGATTCTCTTATCTTTAAAATCCAATTCGATTTCAAAATTACTGCCATAATTTTTTGATTTAACTCTCATTGTCTTTATATTTTTTTATTAAAATTTGATTCTTCCATTTCATTAATACTTGAAGATAAAGTAAATACAATGAATATTATTAAAGTTGCTGTTTTAATCAGAATACAATAAATCTCCTTTCCCCTCCAATATATCCATTCCCCATCAAAATATCAACTTTATCTATCAATTTTATGAATTTCTTAGGCTATTGCTACCTCACGCAGATTACCTTCCCCTTATAGAGCTGCCCGCCTGCTACGAGATGATAAAAATATACACCGGGTTGAAGAGCATGTGAAGTATATGTTATGCTGTGCTTGCCTGCAGGCTGGTAACCTTTGTGAATATTCACTACTTTATCCCCGAGTGAATTGTAAAGTGATAATTCGACATTTTCGTATGATTGCAGATGGTAGCTGAAGGTTATTATGCTGGAAAATGGGTTTGGTGAGACAAGTATCTCGCCGTTGGAAAGCTTTTCTTCGGTGACTGAGACGGGTTCGATAACTTCTGCCAATGATGCCAGTGTGCCTATGCCGATCCTGGAGTTGTTGTGATAATATTCCATGTTAAAGTAATCGATCAAATCTGTCTTTTTGTGGTATTCCGTATTGAAATCTTCCGGGTCTTCGCCCATTTGCATTGCTCCATATCCGAAAGCCCAGAATGAGGCATGGTCGCTGTTTAAACGTCCGCTTTTGTTAATGACAGCATCGTTGCCTATTTCATACATTGTATTAATATTATCAGCTTTTTCCACGAGTTCATCACTGTTTTCGATCTCGCTCGATGAAAGCACTACCTTTAGGTCTTTATTGCCATCAAATGCTATCATGTCCAAATTTATCACCCCTTCAATTGCTTCGCCAAGAGTATCTGCAATTGATGCATAATATCTGCTGCCGTAGAGTCCTATTTCCTCGCAGTCCCAAAGGGCATATATTATTGTATATTTGGTTTCGTACTGGGACAGGATCCTCGCAGCTTCCATGACAGCCGCGGTTCCGCTGGCGTTATCATCAGCGCCGGGTACTCTGTCACGCTCTTGTTCGTAAGTTATGGCATCGTAATGACCGCAGATCATATAGCTCTTTTCGGGGTATTCATTGCCTCTTTGGACAGCCAATACGTTATTTACATCACGTAAAATGTCTGAGGTCTGGACATTGACTTCAAGGTCATATTCGGATAGTTTGTTGTAAATGTAATGCTCAGTTAATTTGTTATCTCCGTGGTAGAAAATCCTTGAATATATCAGAGTATCAGTACCAATGTATGTAAAAGTTTCCTCTCCCGAAAGGACTTTGACTATTTTTGTAAGTGAATCAATGTTGACCCTGTTGATGATCTCGTTAACATAATCCTGCGCAGACAATGGCTGGTATAGTATTGCGAAGATAAATAAAGTAGTAAAAATTTTTTTCAAGGTTCCCCCTTTTATTGGAAAACAGACTCTAAGTTATTTATACTAATTTAACAAATTATTTCAAATAAAAAAGCCTGCCAAAAACGGAGGCTTATTTATCTTTGATATGAATCAGACGGTATTGAATATCTATGACGATGAAGTTTCCACAACTTTGGTCGTGGTCTCGACTTCAAAGGGGTTTTCAAGATATTTCTTGACAGCGCAGCTGTTTGCTGCTTTTACCAGGGCGTCATGGTATTTTTCAGGGAAATCTTCGGGTACGTTTATCTCAAGTTTTACTTTGCCGATGCGTTTATTCACTGTGTCATATTCTATCTTCTGGTCGATCTCTATTCCTTCAGTTGGCAGGCTGCGTACCTGGCAGAATTTGTGTACGTACAGTCCGGCACAGGTTCCGATTGATGCGAGAAAATACTCAAACGGTTCGGGGGCTGAGCCGCCGCCGCCGGCTTTCTCATGTTGATCAGTTTCGATAGTGAATCTGCTTGTTTCCGCATTTACTTTCATATTGCCTGCAAATTTGATTTTCATTGCCATAATTCCTCCGATATTATTATTTTAGCAAATTCGTTTATAATTAATTGAAATTGACTTTTATCCGTATTGTCAATATTATTAAAATATCAGTAAATATTACTATATGGCAATATAGATGAAAAAATTGACAGATTATTGGATAAGACTTGGAAAAAAATGAGAATTTTTATAGGTCTGGTAATAGTTTTAGTATTGATCGCTGCTGGCGGCTATTTTTACGTAAAAACAACTTTATTCAAGGAAATACCGCACAGCTCGGTTGTGGAAGTGAAGATCCCCAACAAAGCATCTATTGAAGGTGCTATTAATATAATGAATTCAAGATCGATGCTGAAGCCGGACTGGCTGTTTCTGTTTGCTGCAAAATATTACGCAAAATATGAGAACGGTACTCTCTATGCCGGCAGCTATGCATTCAAACCGGGAATGACCAACTGGGAAGTGCTGAAATCAATTTTCACCGGGGATAATCTTAATGTTGTGAATGTCACTATTCCCGAAGGTATCTCTTATCGCAGCATAGCAGAAATTTTTCATGAAAAAGCCAATATTGACGAGGATTATTTCCTTTACCTGTGCACTTCGGATTCTATGCTGGACGCGCGCGGGATAAATGCAAATACGGTAGAGGGTTATTTGATGCCGGATACTTATACTGTTTTTAAGAGCCAGGACGCCGATGAAGTGATAGATAAGCTGCTCAATACCTCGGAGAAGATGTGGGATTCTACTGCTTATGCAAAAGCGGATTTTCTGGGCTTCACCAGGCATGAAACACTTACACTGGCATCAATGATAGAAGCTGAAACACCCGTTGATGAGGAGAAAAGAAAAATAAGCGGGGTCTATCACAACAGGCTTGAAGTTAATATGTTGCTGCAAGCGGATCCGACTGTTCAATTTGCAATAGGAAGCAAGCGGAGACTCACTTATGATGATCTGAAATCGAATAATCCCTATAACACATATAAGTTCAAAGGGCTGCCGCCAGGACCTATAAATAATCCTGGCAGAGAGTCGATCCGCGCCGCTTTAAATCCTGAAGATCATAAATACTACTATTTCGTGGCTGTAGGCGATGGCAGCGGCGAACATAATTTTGCCCGTAATCTTGAGCAGCATAATCATTACAAAGCTCAATTCAGGAGGAATGTTCGGAATAATCGCTGATGAATCTACTCAGAACCAGGGTATATTGGGCGTTTGTTATTGAATAATTTATTTTTCCTTTGGTTCAACAATCTCGAATAACTCCTGTTCGGGTTCTTCTTTTAAAAGACCTTCCAATGCATCCAGTAATTTTGGATAATTATCATCGAATGATTCATCAGCATAATCTTTTGATGCCCATAATATAAAAGCGCCGTATTTTGCATTTTTATCATCGGCAAAATAATGAATTCCTCTGAAACCTTGCCTGATTCTTATCGAGGGGACTAATTTTCCTGAAATTTGCTCCATTTTAGGTCTATCGGGTGACTTCAATTTAAAAGTAATTAAACGTGCAAACATAGTTAACTCTCCTGATTCTATCCGAAAAAAGCCGGGATTAGACATAATTTAAAAAAAAAGACTTGAAATTAGTCGTTATTATTATTTTAAGATAATAAAAATTTTTAGAAAACCAAAAAATCAGCTTTTTTCTTGAAATTCATTCGCCGGTGTGTTAATTTGTGATATGTAACAAAATTTTTGGAAGGAAAAAATGAAAAATAATAAAAAAATTAAATATCAATTATTGACAATCTTAATATTAACTTTTTTTATTATTATTGAATGTCCTGCATTAAATAATAAGATAAGGCAATTTGTAGATACGGTTGGTTTCGCACATAAAGCCTATCAAATTGATTCGGTCATGTCGAGAATACAGCGCTTGCAGAGAGAACAGATATTTAAAGCTCATGATGATGCTAATATCGCACCTAATACCAAATGGAAAACCGTTATATCTCCTCATGATGACTATTCTTATGTTGGTTATTTGTATCCTGCGGTACTGTCGAATATCAAGGCTAAAACAATCATTCTAATAGGTGTGGCTCATAAAGCACGTCAATTTGGGCTCCGGGATCAGTTGATTTTCGAGAGCTTCGAAAAATGGGATGCACCTTATGGACCGATTGCTATTTCACCCCTGAGAGAAAATATAAAAAAAGCTCTACCCGGAAACACATATCAAGTCAATGATTCCATGCACGCGGCAGAGCATTCACTTGAGGCGCTCCTACCCTTTCTTCAATATTATAACCAAGAAATTGAGATAGTTCCCATTCTCGTTCCGTATATGAAATATCAGCGTATGCAGGAAATAGCCAAACCTCTGGCTGACGCAATAGGCGGGTATGCAAAGCAAAATAATTGGGAATGGGGAAAGGATTTCGCAATTGTCATTTCAAATGATGCGGTTCATTATGGTGACGAAGGCTGGGGAGATAAGGATTTTGCTTACTATGGAGCCGATAGCACTGGCTATAAGAGGGCTGTTTCGCATGAGTATGAAATTATCAATGAATGCCTGGTAGAAACCATCAACAATCAAAAGATTGTACAATTCACCAACTATACAATTGATCAGGATGATTACAAGGAATACAAATGGACCTGGTGCGGCAGATATTCAGTTCCTTTCGGATTGTTTACTTCACTCGAACTTCAAAAGTTAATGAATGAATATCTGTACGGAACTCTGATTGATTATTCCACAAGCATTGCCAATAAGCCAATCCCTGTGGATGATATAGATATGGGGGTTACGGCGCCTGCCAATATTCATCATTGGGTTGGTTATGTTGCAATTGGTTATCAGTAAGGAGAAATATCACATGAAGAAGATTATTACAATACTATTTATGATTTTTTCTTATTCTCATGAAAAAATGAGGAAGGAGAAACAAAGTCATCTATGGGAAATGAGAAAAATATGAAACCGGATAATCCTTATATATTAGTTCCGGGTATTGCACAGGAGGGCAGCTGTCCACAGTCCGGATGCACGCGCGAGTGCTGCCGGCGAGCGTGGAAAAATCAATAGTACATTTTATACATTTCAATCATACGAATCCTGTGCTGGATACAAATAGTGGAGCTTTTCACGAGGTAAGATCAAAGGGATTTAATATCGCGGAAGAGATGGGCAAGTACATTTTGGACTAACTTAATCCATCTCTCAACATAACTTCCCTGAGCTTGAAGAATTGCTTCCTTGCATTCCAGTTGAAAAATACTTTCAAGAATGGCTGCAGTAAATTATATATCCCCCGTGCTTTGAATTTTCTGATCATTTTGATCTTGGTGCCTCCGTGCTTTCCGTAAAAGACATAGTACCCGTCAAAGTTGCCGTATCCGTGAGTGCCATGCCACATTATCTTTTTGCCGGGGATGGTCCTAAGCTCCAATTCACCGGATACTACTTTGATACCGCTGTTGGAAGTAAATTTGTAGCGGGCGTGATTATTTCCGTTCACTTCGGACACACGCTGAACTTTGAGCTTAGAGTCACGCCACAGGGGGTCGTTTTCCGCATTTGAAAGAAATTCGAAAACTTCATTTAACGGACGGTGGATATAGACTTCTGCTTGTGATTTAATCATATTACTGACCCTGAATTTAGATTTGTAGAATATTTGATCTACCGAAAATGAAGTTATGTGGAATGCAAATGTAAAAAATAAATATAATTAAAACAAGGGGTTAATAAGTTTTCCAAAATAGCACAGCAAAATTAAGCAATTTTAATTTTAATTTAATTTAATTTTAGTAATAAAGTAATTTTCTGATGCTGTAAAAGTACCCACTGATTACAAAAATTCCATTACTATTGTAAATTATTTGAAAATTAATTATAATTTAAAAAAATATTCATCCAAATATCAGGGAGAAATATCATGCCCGTATTCGGTCCTGTTCCATCGCGAAGATTAGGCAGAAGCCTCGGGATTAACAATATTAAAGAGGTTCACTGCACACAATCATGCATATATTGCCAGTTAGGCTTACATAAAAAGGTGCATACTGACCGTACGGAATTTTATTCACCGGAGCATCTTTTAAACGAAACCAAATCTAAAATGACCTCGCTCACAGAAAATGGTGAATCCGTAGATTATATAACTTTTGTTGCCGACGGCGAACCTACTCTTGATAAGAATCTGAGTAAAATTATAGTATTGTTGAAGTCGCTCGGAAAGAAAATTGCAGTTATCAGCAACGGGACTTTGATCACAGATGAAAATGTCTTTAAGACTCTTTTGAAAGCCAATTGGGTATCTTTCAAAGTTGATTCGGTCATTGATAACATCCGAAAAAATATCAATAAACCGATGGGGAATCTTTATCTCGATGAGATACTTAAAGGATTAGCCGAGTTTCGCCTTGCATACACCGGATATATGACAACTGAGACAATGCTGGTTAAGGGAGTTAACGACATGGATGAAAATCTGGAGGCTGTATCACATTTCCTGCAATTCCTTAAACCTGACAAAGCCTACATTTCGATCCCAACACGTCCTCCGGCTCATGATTGGGTGGAAGCCCCCGACGAAGAAACCATAAGCAAATGGCATAAAGTATTTGAAGAAAGGGGCGTCCCCGTTGAACTTTTAATTTGCTCCGAGGGCATGGAATTTTCGATTGGAGATGATTTTGAAAAAGACTTGCTTGACATAACATCCGTACACCCAATAAGAGAAAGTGCGCTTGACGAATTATTAAAAAGAAGGAATAAGAGCTGGGATATAGTTGAAAAATTGATCGAAAAAGATCAGATAAAAAAAGTAAGCTATGGCGATGATACTTTCTATATCAAAAAATTGGATATACCTTCTTGAAGCAAACATCATTTTAAAAAGGATTAATCCTTAATAAATAAGTTGAATTGTAACTTCTTCCCTCTTAATAATGTTCTATAAGTAAGAACATTATCAAAGAAATATTGCAGTATTTTATTATAGATAAGCCGGCGGGAATTATTCTCAGCCGGGCAGTGGTCCCCTCTTTCAACCCGGTTTCACAATACAAAATTGCATTTGTGGCAAAAAACAGCTAACCCGCCTCAGAACGTCCCGTCAGAT
>CAZXYS010000064.1:0-13478 GCA_964645005.1 uncultured Hyphomicrobiales bacterium
TTGATACCACACCGTACCCAAAACCTGTGATCTCGTTGTTCTCGATTACATTGTTCGAGTTAGGAATAGTATCTAGATTAAAGCTTATATCTTCTTCAGCAAGATCTTCTTTCTTGACAAGTGAACCTCTACTGACGATACCGGCTGAGTAGCCATCCTTGGAGGAACCGGAACCTGAAGAGTCAGCATCCCAGATAAACTCTGTGCCAATGTATTTGACCAGCGGAAGTTTGGTTCTATTAGCTATCGACTGCGTATTGTTCTCAAAAATACAGTTACGAACCGTTATGTCTTGAGAACCTGTGCCCATATAGATAGCTGCACCGTGGACATCTGAACTGCTGTTGAGAACAAACTTGAATGACTTCTGCTTGCCGCCGTCAAGGACAATATGTCCGGGTGAGTTGGCATATTCAGGCAGTTGAAGTGAGTTCATTACAGCATTTTCATTTGCCGGGGCAACATTCTGACCGAACAGAATACCCTTACCATTCGGCGCATTTAGCACTATCTCTATGCCGCCTCGTGAGTGTGCCTTATTGCGGTGAGGCATCCATTTGATCATATTTGTTTCTTCAGTTTCTTCATCATAGCCAAGACCTATAATTAATGAACTGAAATCCCATGCAGGATTTGTCTGTCCGACACCCGTTACTTCATATTTGTCATCGGTAAGCTGGAAGACTACGCTGCCGGCTAAGCCTCGGCGATATAATTCATCCATCGCATCGCCAATCGTCTTGAAATTCCTGGCTTGACCGTCATATTGTTTTCCAACTGTATAAGTACCTTCCAGACCGCCTTCGACATAGAAATATGTACAAAGCGTATCATCCTCACGGACTTCATCTTCTATAGAGGTTATAAAGATGCAGGCTTTGTATTCGCCGGGCTCGTTAATAACCATCATGTCAAAGTCCTGAACCCTCAGGTTATATTTACCTGAAGGAACATCCTGAACTTCAAGATTGCTCTCATAAACTACTTCATCGTCACTTGTTCTGATGACTTTGAACGCTGCCGGTACATCCGAAGCATCACTGATACCAATATTCTTGAATCTTGCTACCGGGAATATCGGGCGTCCGGCAAGAAGCGTGGTATCTGGTTTTGGATCGAGAATTGCATCTGCCTGAAGCTGAATGGCATAAGCAATCTCAAATGTATAAGGATTGGTCTGATAATCTCTTGTATAATGATCATTGTATTCTTCCTGATCCGTTGCACTCATCAGAACAGCATCCAATTGGAATTTGTAGATGCCTGTACGGATATAGCTGACATAGTCAAAGTCAAGTTCCACTTCATCACCTGTTTTAAGGATTTCCTTCGGTGGTGCGGAATAAGGAACCGTATCGGTGTAGATAAGCTCCCCGTCAGGATCCCAGATTCGCGCTACGCCATAGAACTGCTTTACATCGTTGAGTCCTACGTTCTTGAATTTGCCTGTTATTCTGATTGTTTGTCCGCGTACATATTTAAAGTACTGCGGATCACCATTTGTCTTAGGTGAAACTATGCCTGAAGCGGCAAGGTCATCATCCCAGGCTACAATAAAATTATTACTCTTTGCTTTAGGTGTTCCATCCATATAAGCGTAAACACCATAAGTACCGCCGCTGTTAGCTTCAAATGAGCCGTCGCCAAAAGGAGATTTTGGATATGAATAATCACCTTCGCTGTGTTGAATTGTATATTCAGCTCCGGAATTCCCTACATCTATCCATGTATCAGTTGAAGGATATTGCTCTAAACCTCTGTAAACTATATTTTCCGATGGCATAGGACCAAATATGTAAAATTGACAGCTCGTTCCGGCAGGCTGATTCCCGCTGAATATCATGCTCGGTTTCTTGAAATATATCATCTCGCCGTCTTTATCTCTGGTCTCGCCGTTATATCTTTCACCAGCAAATAGAATATCATCTTGAGATGGATATGTATCTTTTACACCGGATTCAATTTCGATTATATAATCCTCTCCTTCTCCATAATGGTAGCAATAAGTTCTACCACTATATGACCAATAATAACCTATAGCACATGGACCATAATCGTAATAGTAATTGCTATAAATCCTCATACGGAATTTTCCTTCTACATCTTCAGGGACATTCCAGCACCATGTATTGTCCATCCATGTGTTATATCCGTAACGCCTGTAACTGACCATATGTTCACGGTATTCTGCATTCCGGAAAACACCGTCTGCATTCCAGTCGATGTAAATACGGCATCTATTATAATAGGATTGGTTATAACGTCTTACGCGAACGCAGAACTCCTCACCGGGTCTTAGTTTAATAGTTTCATCCTCATGGAAATAATAACAATTTTCCTGCCCGGATGACCTCTCAAACTTTAATTCCCCCCCTTGTGTCACCTGCACTAATGAAATGTAAGTATAGTAATTCCAGCAGTATTCGTACGTGCACCCCCTGCGATAGGGTCGGCAGTAGTTGTCCGGCTGGGCTTTGAGCTCTTCAGCTACTGTAGAAAACAGTAGAAATGAAAACAGAGCCAATAGAAATTTTTTAGTAAATTTGTTCATTATAACACCTTAATATTATTTAAAAATGACAGTTATGAATGTAAAATTTTAATATCATCTGTAAAAAAAGAATATTTATGAATGTAATATGTTCTAAAAGCAATAAAACACTAAGGCATAAAAAGTTACTAGATGATTTGTCTTTTTTACAATAGCAATTATGATATTTATATTTAGTAAAAAATTTATTAGTGGCGGGTAATTTTTACAAAGTGACTTATTTTTTGGTAAGAAAGTTAGATTGGAAAAAATGCTTCAAATTTTTTTCTAACATTTTTTTACTTAATGTGTACTTCTTACCATGGAGACTTATTAGAATAATCTTTTTCGTGACTGAGAGAAATTCATAACCAAAGAACAACCCGCATAGTGTTGTTTTATGTGATTTAAAAAAAATTATGGATCCCGAAGATGAAAAAGATTTTACTGGCTGACGATCATAGTATTGTACAAGAAGGAATGAAATCATTTATTAATGCCAGGAATGACTTTAATATAGTTGGTTCCGCATATTCCGGAAAAGAAGTTTTAAAAAAGATAGGCAGCAAAAAATTTGATCTGATTATACTCGATATTAGTATGCCCGATAAGAACATTTATCAGTTAGTACATGAAATCAGAAAAATCAATGAAGAATTGCCGATTATCATTTACTCAATATATGAAGAAGAACATTACGCAATTAGACTGCTGGAAATAGGGGTGAATGGTTACTTAAACAAATCTGCCGGTATCGAAGAGATCACTTTCGCTATTGAAAAAGTATTACAGGGGAAAATGTACATTTCCCAAAACCTCGCTGAATACTACGCAAAATTTATGAAAACAGGTAACAACAAACCACATCATACAAAACTTTCTTCAAGGGAATATGAAATTTTTATTATGCTGGCATCTGGTGAAACTACTAACATGATAGCGAAAAAACTATACGTAAGTAAAAGCACCGTCTCAAATCACCGTCATCAGATCATGAAAAAACTTGGGGTAACTAATAGCGTGCAGATAACACTTTATGCTATAAAATACGACCTTATTGATCCTAAAAATTTATCATGGAATTAGATTGGCTTTGTAAATACCAAATTTATGAGTACCTTTCCAAAAACTCCTGCACCACAATGTCTTCAGAGTTTATCATCTCCTCGTATGAACCTTCGAACCGCACTTTCCCATCGTTCAGCATAGCTATGTTATCGGCAACTTTAGCAACCGAGAACATATCATGAGTGATAACTATCGAAGTTACATTCAATTTCGTCAAATCACGGATCAGGTCATCAACCTGCTGTGAAGTAACCGGATCAAGCCCGGTCGTCGGTTCATCGTAAATTATGTAGGATGGATTACCGACCAAAGCACGGGCAACACTGACACGCTTCTTCATACCTCCGGAAAGATCAGCCGGCTTTTTATCTTTTAGAATATTCCAATCTCGTTCAAATTCGGCATCATTGGTTCCTTTTCTTTCCGGCAGCATGGCAACTGCTGTCAGGACGCGGACAGCTTCCTCGTTCAGCTTTTCCCAATCCTTTACACCGTGCTCATAGAGCCCGATGACAATATTTTCAAAAACCGTGTAAGAATCGAAGAGAGCTCCTCCTTGAAAAACAAAACCTATTTTCTGTCGCAAATTGAATATACCTTCCTTATCAAGTTCATCGATCCTTTTCCCATCGACTAATACATAGCCGCTGTCGGGCTCCAGCAAACCAACAACATGTTTCACCAGCACACTTTTCCCGCACCCCGACTTTCCGATAATACAAATAGTGTCTCCCATGGGAATGGTCAGGTCAACCCCATTAAGCACTTCATTCGGACCGAAAGCCTTATGCAGATCGTTTATCTCAATCATTAATATTCACTATCTAATATTTATTTTTGTCAAATTTATGAAAAATGACATAGAGATAAGCAAATTATTTCAAAGTATTCTGTATTAATAAAATTATTAAATAAATCTATGTGGATATAAGGCATCCTATATCTTACTCCTTTGTTTTCTTAACATCCTTCGCATGACAAAAAATTTTAACTTAAAACTCATAAACTAAAGATCTATCCCATCGGTTTTTACAATCAACGAAGTTCACCTTAAAAAAGGGAGAGAGTTGTATCCAATCCTTTCGTAATTCCTCATTGATAATTGGTAATTGATTATACCGCAGGTCTCGGCGCTACCCCCGCCTTCTCAGCTATTCGGGGTACGCTCTTTTCGGCGCCGATAGCCATTAGGTGGACACCGCTGACGCCTTCGATCTCGCGTAACTCAGCGATCTGTTCGAGAGCAATCTGCTCGCCTTTCGCCCTCTGATCTTCGGCATTCGAGATGCGATCGACCAACTCGTCGGGAATAGAGATACCGGAAACATTGTCCTTCATATATTTCGCCATGCGTGCAGACTTCAGCGGGGTAATCCCGGCGAGGATACAGACCTTCTGATGCAAACCCATGTTGCGGACTTCCTTCATCCATTGCCTAAAGCGTTCCATATCGTAGATCACCTGCGTCTGGATAAAATCCGCACCCGCGTTGATCTTCTTCGCCAGCCGGATAACGCGGAAATCCAGGGGATCGGCAAAAGGATTGGCGGCAGCGCCTATGAATATCTTCATCTCGAAGGGGGGATCCTTCTTGCGATTGCGGATTTCGTCGCCGCAGAGGAATTTATGTTCGTCGCGCATTTGCTTCAGCATAGAGATTAGCTGGACGGAATCGATGTCATGCACATTTTTCGCAGTCGGGTGATTTCCGAAAGAGTGGTGATCACCAGTCAGACAGAGGATATTTTTGATGCCGAGAGCAGCGGCGCCCAGCACATCGCTCTGGATAGCAAGGCGGTTGCGGTCGCGGGTGACTATCTGCATAACGGGTTCCAATCCGCATTGCAGCGAGATAACGCTGGCAGCCATGGACGACATGCGAACTATCGCCGTCTGATTATCCGTAATATTGGCGGCATCCACCGAGCCTTTGAGCACTTCCGCCTTTTCCGCGATAAAATTCCTGTCGGCGGATTTCGGCGGACCAAGCTCCCCGGTGAAAGCAAATTTGCCGCTATGCAAAACTTTTTCCAGATTACTGCCACATTTTAAACCGTTTTCATTCATGATATTTTGTGCAATTTTTCTTTAACAACACGTGTAACTTTTTCAATTTCAAAAATATTAATCATTTAAATTACCTTCTTCTTTCCCCTCCTTACTAAGGAGGGGATAAAGGGGTGGTCAATCAAACATTACATCCTCTCTCACAACCCGTCTGGGACCGCCATCCCTATCATGCGACCAGTCCTTCGCCGGCTGATTTTCCATTAGTTCTTCCACTCTGCCGAGCTTCTTCATCCGCTCGTAGATAAGCTGCCAGGCGCATTCCGTATGCTCGGGATCTATCTCGCACATACCACCGGAAGAGCCGCCGCAGGGACCGTTCATCAGACTTTTCGAGCAGCGCGCTACAGGGCAAATACCGCCATACCGTTCGAGGACGCATTCACCGCAGCCGGCGCAGCGCTCAGACCAGACGCCCTGTTCCATATTCGCCCCGAAGAACTTCGTATTCAACCCTGGATGCACTATCGCATCGGGAAACAACTCGACGATATGCTGCACCCCAACACCGCAGCCCAGCGATAGCACTGCATCGGCTTCCTTTATCTTCTTAGCGGTTGCCTCATCGAAGAATTCCCTGTCGCATTGGCGTTGGATGGTGTGTTCAAGCACATCTATATTGTGGTAATTCTCTTTGGCGGCGAGCCTTATCTGATTCGAGACGATGCCGACTTCCTTATCGCCTCCAGCCATACACACCGTAACGCAGGTGCCGCAGCCCATTACGAGAATTTTCTCATGCCCTTTGACATAATCATATATCTCTTGAAAAGGCTTCTGTTCTGCAACAATCATTTTATTTACTCCGGTAATTTATCATTTTATTTATACTTTAAATTATCTGTAATTGCGAGGAACGAAGTTACAAAGCAATCTGTTATTGAAGGATTGCTTCACTCCGCTCGCAATGACATACTATATTTCAGCTTCAACTTCATCTGCCATCAGACCTTTGATTTTCTCCGTGAATTCCTGTGCAGTCTGCGCGAACAGCGGACCTTCCGACGCCGCGATATGGAACATTTCCAGCCGCTCGGGATTTATGCCCACTTCTTCGAGCTTTATCTTAGCGTAATCCACCCGCTTCTTCGCGCGGATATTGCCTTCAAGAAAGTGGCAGCTGCCAACCTCGCATCCGGCAACCATGACGCCGTCGGCATGATCTACAAATGCTTCAAGTATCATGTTGACATCGACTTTCCCTGAGCAGGGCAGCCGCACAATCCGGATATTCGTCGGATACTGCCTGCGCATCGTGCCCGCCAGATCGGCAGCCGTAAACGCACAGTAATGACAACAAAAAGCTATTATCTTAGGTTCCTTATCCATTTTGATATCTATACTATTTTGTAAAATACACTTCTTATTCCCCCTTAAAAAAGGGGGTTAAAGGGGGTTGTTCTTATTTCCCTTCTATCAAATTACGAAAGAACACTCTACTCCGCCCCCTCCATCTCATAACTAACAATAGAGTCAGTCTCAATAACATTTTCCTCAAGAATATTCTTGAACAGAGCATATTCCTGAGTATCGGTAAAGGTCATAAGCTGGATAGCCTTCGCGGGGCAGGCGGAAGCGCAATTGCCGCAGCCCTGGCATTTCGCCGGGTCGATCTCCAGTTTGCCGTCCTCGTTAACGAAGGGCGCATCAAATACGCACTCTCGCATACAGGTCAGGCAGGAAGCGCATTTTTCCTGATCTACAACTGAAACAACACCGCCGACTTCGAGAGAATCCTTCGCCAGCACAGAGCCAGCCCGTCCCGCAGCCGCCAGCGCCTGCTTGATATTTTCCATAGTCATTTTCGGGGAATGCGCAAGCCCGCAGAGGAATATTCCTTCATTCGCGAAATCCACCGGACGCAGCTTGATATGCGCCTCCATGAAATTGCCGTTCTCATCGGTCGGCAGCTTGAGCAGTTCGGACAGCCTGTTGTTATTGTCGATCGTCGGCTGAATTCCCGCGCTGAGGACAAGTAAGTCCGTTTCCAGCGTCAAATCTTCATCGATGACTGTATCATGTACAGTGACATTGAGCTTTTCGCCGTTTTCAGCGACTTCCGGGTATCTTTCATCCGGGAAATGGATGAATTTCACGCCCAGTTCGCGCGCTTTGCGGTAGTAGATTTCATTATAGCCGTAAGTCCTTATATCCCGGTAGAGTATATGCACATTTGCGTCAGGGCTTTTCTCTTTGATAGCTATAGCATTCTTCATAGCCTCACTGCAGCAAACCCGCGAGCAATAGGGATGGTCCTTATCCCTGCTGCCGACGCACTGGATCATGACTACATCCTTGTCATCCTCTATCTCTTCGATCTTCGACTCCAATTCCCTTTGTGTCATGACTTTATCGCTTTCGCCGTAGAGGAATTTATCAGGCTTGTATTCACCCGCGCCGGCAGCGATGATGATAATGCCGTGAACAAGCTCCTGCTCGTGATCGCCGGCAATAATTGTATGGAAATTGCCTACAGAGCCCTTGAATTCACTGATCTCCGAGCTGGTAAACACTTCCACCAGCTTATGTTCATTAACTTCATTTATTTTTTGATCCAAATATTGCTGCCAGTCGCAGCCTTCGAGACTTTTCCTCAGATATCTTAGGTTTCCGCCCAGTTCCTTATTTTTCTCTACGAGGTAAACCTGGAATCCCTGATTGGCAAGGGATATCGCCGCGGTAATACCGGATATTCCCCCGCCGATAACCAGTGCAGACTTCGTAACGGATACGTGCTTGAGGAACAGCGGCTCCAGCAGACCAGACTTGCCAATGCTGCCCCGCACAAGCGATTTTGCTTTCTCTGTGGCGAGGTCAGGTTCCTTCTGATGAACCCACGAGCACTGCTCGCGTATGTCCGCCATATCAAAGAGGAATTTGTTGAGTCCAGCTTCGCGCATGGTTTCCTGGAACAACGGCTCATGTGTTCTGGGTGTACACGAAGCCACGATAAGCCTGTTCAGGTCTTTTTCCTTGATGACTTCTTTTATTCTCTTCTGGGTATCCTGAGAGCAGGTGTACAGCGTGTGTTCCGCATGTACAACTCCCGGCAGCTTCTCGACGTACTCAGCAACTGCCGCTACATTCACCACAGAAGCAATGTTTATCCCGCAATGGCAGACAAATACGCCTATTCGCGGCTCTAAGCCGTCAATTTTCTTCTCTATGGGATATTCCTTCATAGAGATCTCAGTATTTCGTGCGGATTGCAGCAGCTCGCTTACGAGAGCTGCCGCAGCGCTGCTTTCCATTACCGTCTCGGGAATATCTTTAGGTCCGCTGCCGGCACCGCAGATGTAAACGCCATCCCTGCTCGACGAAAGCGGCAGCAGCTTTTGTTCTTCGAAAAAGCCGAATTTATTTGTTTCAATGCCGAGGCGTTTGCCGGTTTGTTCCATTGCCGGGTTCGAGACAAGTCCAACCGAAAGCACCACCAGATCGAATTCTTCCTCGACAACGCCATTACCATTATCCTGATTCACATATTTTAGGATCAAATTGTGATTCAGGGGATTCTCTTTTACCGAAGAAATCTGGCTGCGAACAAATCTTACACCTGCTTCATTCTTGGCTCTGTCATAAAAACTTTCGAAGCCCTTGCCGAAAGCCCTTATATCAATATAAAAAATGGCAGGCTCGATCTGGCTTTCGTGCTCTTTGGCGATTATTGCTTCTTTCATAGCGTACATGCAGCACACAGACGAGCAGTAATCATTGCCCAGAGTGACATCCCGCGAGCCGACGCACTGTATCCATGCGACTTTCGTCGGAACTTTGCCGTCGGATGGGCGCTGCACATGACCTTCGTAAGGTCCGGAAGCGCTGAGAATTCTCTCGAATTGCATACTGGTAACCACATTCGGGAACCGCCCAAAGCCATATTCCGGCTTTTTATTAGCATCGAAAGGCGAAAAACCGCCGGTAGATATAATAGCACCGACATTCAGCGTTTTTTGCTGCGGCAGCATGGTATGGTCGATAGCGTGTGCCTTGCAGGTTCTTACGCATTCCATACACTCGGCGCAGCTTCCGCATTGCAGGCAGCGCTGTGCTTCCTGCACGGCTTCCTCTTCTGTGAAAGCTTCTTCGATTTCTACGAAAGAATTCTTCCGGTCTTGAACATTGGATATGCTGGGATCATGCCTGTGATTTATCTTCCGGTTAGCATTCGTCGGCAGATCGACGTAATTGTCCATTTTTATTACCGGCTCGCGGTTTGTCCGCAGGTCTTTTCCGTCTATATAGCGGCTTATCGATTCTGCGGCGCGGTGTCCCTGAGCTACGGCATCCACAAGAGAAGCTGGTCCGAGCGCTGCATCGCCGCCGGAAAAGATTCCTTCCGCAGATGTTTCCAAAGTCAAAGGATCTGTGCCAATCAAGCCGCGATTTGTTTCGACGAGATCGTCAATTCCGGTCAGATCGCAGTCCTGTCCAACCGCAAGAATTACCGTATCCGCCGAGACGATTTCGTTAATTCTATCATCAAATTTCGGTGCAAATTTTCCATTTTCATCAAAAACAGATATACATTTTTTAATCTCAAGCCCGGTCATCTTTCCTTCACTGCTGAGGACTTTCGACGGTCCCCATGAAGGATTCATCTGCACGCCTTCTTCTTCGGCTTCCTTGATTTCCCATTCGTGGGCGGGCATCTCTTCCCGGGATTCGAGGCAGTACAGCTTTACTCGTCCACCGTCCATCAAACGCAGCGCCGACCGAGCCACATCCATAGCGACATTCCCGCCGCCAATGACTACAACATCATCGCCAATCTCTGGCTTCTTACCTTCGCTAATATCCTTGAGAAATGGGATTCCGTAGATCACGCCTTCGGTCTCGCTGCCGTCCAGCGGTATTCTCTTGGCTTTCTGTGCGCCGATAGCGAGAAAGATAGAACTGCAGCCCTGTTTCTTCAGATCATCAATTGTAAAATCCGTGCCTAAAGCCATTTCCGTTCTCACTTCAATGCCATCATTCAGCAGCAGGTCAATTTCATAGTCCAGATAATCCTTCGGCAGGCGGTATTCCGGGATGCCGGTGCGCATCATGCCGCCAAGTTCTTTCCCCGCTTCGAATACGGTGACGTTAAATCCCTGTTTCACCAGATCATGTGCGCAGGTCAAACCAGCAGGACCGCCGCCTATAACAGCAATTTTTTCCTTCCTCTCAGGTTTTTCGGGATTTTCTATATCATTTTCCCGCTTAACGGATTTGCCCTGCTGCAACAAATCTCTTTCATAATCCGCAACAAATCGTTTGAGATTTCTGACAGAGACCGGCTCGTCAATCTTAGCGCGGTTGCAGTTCTGTTCGCAGGGATGGTGGCATATCCTGCCGCAAATCCCGGCGAAAGGCATTCTATCGCGTATGAGATCCAGTGCTTCCAGGAATTTTCCCTTGCCGATCAGCGCCGTATAACCCTGGGCATTAACACCGGCAGGGCAGCTACCGCGGCAGGGCGCGGGGAATTCCGATTTATCGATAGTAAAAACATTCGGAATAGCCTGCGGATACAGTCTGTGAATAGCTTTGCGTTCGGAAAGCTTCCCGTTGAAATTGTCCAGCCTAACGACCGGACAGACAGTCTCGCACTCGCCGCAGCCATTGCAGAGATCTTCATCGACAAAGCGTGATTTCTTATTCACGGTGACAGTGAAATCGCCCGCTTCGCCTTCGACCTTTTCAAGATCTGCATAAGAGATGATCTCAATATTCAGGTGCCTGCCCGTTTCGACGAGCTTCGGCGAGATCATGCACATAGCGCAGTCATTCGTGGGGAAAGTCTTGTCGAGACGCGCCATATTTCCGCCGATAGCCGGTTCCTTTTCCAAGAGATATACCTTGAATCCCAGTTCTGCGCAATCCAGCGAAGCCTGCATCCCGGCAATTCCGCCGCCAACTACAAGTACCGATCCTTTTTTATTTTTACCGCTGTTGTCCATTTTAAGTAATTGTATTTATTTCAATAGATTAATCCTCGTTCCAATGCTCCGGCGTTGGAACGCAATGCTTGACGCTCCAGCGTCACACTACATCTTTCAATACCATCTCCACAAAATTCTTACTCATGCCCAATTCATCCGGCTCGCAGCCAAAAGCCAATCCCATCAACTGGGTAATAAAGGGCACAGGCATTGGCTTATCAATAGAATGCTGTTCCCGAATTTTATCCTGTTTCGTGTCGAGATTGGTCTGGCACATCGGGCAGGAAACCGCTACGGCATCTGCCTGCCGCAGGTTTGCATCCTTCAGTATCTTGCCAACGAGTTTGCCAGAGATAGCTTCTTCCGTGATGAACATGCTCGCGCCGCAGCATTCCGTTTTGTAAGACCAGTCAATCGTTTCGGCGCCTATCGCCTGCATGATCTTATCCATACTTTCGGGATATTCCACTACATCGAAGGACAGCATCCCCGGCAGCCGCGTATTCAGGCAGCCGTAATAACACGCTACCTGATAACCGCTTAGCGGATTGACCACTTTCTCGCTTATCTTTTCAATCCCCAGCACATTCACAAAAAAGTCAAGTAGATTCCTGACTTTGACTTTACCTTCAAATGAAAAGCCGGTTTCTTTACTCAATTCATCTTTCAGCTTGGGATCCTGCCGCAGTTCATGGTCCGTCCCTGCAAGCCGATGATAACACGAGGCGCAGGGAACGATCAATTCATCATATCCTTGCTGCTCTGCCAGAGCGAGATTCCTCAGATTGATAGCCTGATTCATTCTGTGATCCAGCGCTTTTACGGATGTAGCGCCGCAGCAATTCCAGTTTTTCATGATCGTATATTCTACGTCAAGCACGTCGAATACCTTTTCCATGCTCTTCAGGAACTGCGAAGAGGAAGTCTCTAAGCTGCATCCGGGATATATGCCAATTTTAAGATTATTCATTTTTATTTCGAAGTATGTTTAACATTTCAAGAAATCTATGTTCAAAATCGAGAAACAATAATTTCCGTCGATTGATCCAACTCCGATAGAAAATGTATTTTACAAGCTCCTTCGCGAATTGGATCGCTTATTTTCAGGTATAAAAAAGCTAACTGTCGGTAGATCTGATGCCGCGGATCCAGTGTTTGAATCCTTTGATCTTCTTGGGTGGTAGTAAACTGAGCTTATTTTTCATAAACATTTGCGGAGCCAGCTCAGCATTTTTGAAAGGCGCTTTTATTTTCAGGTTGTATTCGCCCATTATTCGCAATTCGTGAACTCTGCCTCGCCTGTAAACCTCGTCGGAAAACACTTTGTGAAATTGATATATTTCGGGTCTTTTGCAATCATAGCCCTGTTCGACGGCTTTTTTCTTCAGGTCGTTCATGACCGCCGTTATGTTAATGTCATTCGGGCATTTTACGGCGCAGGCATAGCAATTCGCGCAAATCCAGATTGTTTCCGAGCCAAGTACACGGTCTTCCAGGCCGAGTGAAGCCAGATGCATCACCTGATGCGGCAGTAAATCCATTTCTTCCGCCACAGGGCAGCCGCTTGAACATTTGGAACACTGGTAACATAGCGAAGATTTGTCACGAATAGCAAATTCTGTATTTATATCTGTTGTTTCCATTGTTGGAGAAAAAGCTATTATTTTAAATAATTTTAATATGTAAGAATTACAAATATACGAAAAAAACAGGTATGATAAAAGTTACGGTGATATGCTTTACCGGAAAACAAATATGAATACAAAAAATATCATCAATATTAGCTTTCAATAGTGAGACACAAAACACAACAAATTTGTTACACTATTAAGATATTTCACTAAAAAGCCCCGCCGGCAGGCGGGGCTTTTATTCTTTCGGCAGCGATC
>CAZXYS010000065.1:0-13470 GCA_964645005.1 uncultured Hyphomicrobiales bacterium
GCGGCGGAGTTTTTGGATTTGATAGTACGATCTTAAGCCTGCTTCCCAAATTCCGCACCGACACCCTGCTTCCCAAATTCCGATTTGGGAAGCACAGTTTCCCTAGAAGTTGAACTTCGCAATGAACTCGCACTATCGCTGCAAAATACAACTTTGCAGGAAAAAGACACTACTAAATCGGAATTTAGTAATGAGTAAGGTAACGGATTACGGTTTCAGGATACAGGTATCCCCGCTTCACAAAAGTTGGACTTTGATACAAGACTCCGGAGCGTCAGGAGGACGCATGATTAATGTATAGACCATTCTTTAAGAGAATATTTGTAAATTCCTGAAAATTGGGTATATTAGCCTATTTACGAAAAGATCAGATAAATAATGAAAATCATCAGTGACGAAAATCGGCAATTCCTGTCGGAGTTTATTATTAATAAGTACGATATTTCGGATGGCGAGACTGTCCTGAAGAATATCGAGGAGATTATTTCTTCGCTGGACAGCGATATGACCGGCAGGTTGGCGATGGATACTGTCGATCTGATGATTTTGTATTTCTATAATTTCATAGCCGCTAAAGAGCTTGGACATATTGAAAACGGGATTCATGTGGAGATCGGGACGCTGTTCGGCGGCAGCGCGCTTACGGCATTGAAGGCGATAGAAGCTGCCGGCGGCAAAGGTGTCTATTATATGATCGATCCGTTTGACGGCTACTATGGCAAAGGGACGGATATTATCACCGGCATCAATATTACTGAGGAAAATGTAATCAGTAATATGGAGAAATTTGCCATTCAACCGGATAAATACAGGATTCTGAAGAATTTTTCCGGGGACAAGGAAGCGGTTAATGCTGTGAGAGATAAGAAGATTCTTACGCTTTTCATTGACGGTAATCACAGCTATGAGGGGATAAAGTCTGACTGGCGGAATTACTCGCCACACGTGGCTGTGGGCGGATATGTGATTTTCGATAATTATAATGATGTCTACTGGCAGGAGGTTAGCCGGTTTATTAATGAGGAATTGCTGCCTGCGATTGCTGATGACTGGCAGCCGGAGCTTGTTTATAATAAGACTTTTGTTCTGAAGCGGCTGCCCGAAAAAGAATCCGCACTTGATATGATAAAAGCTGAGCTCGCTGAATTGAAAAGCGAATATGGGGAATTTCAGGATGAACTCAGGCTTTTGAAGAAGGAGTTGAAAAAGATAGATGCGGAAAAGCAGGAATTGAATTTGGAGTTGGAGAAATTCAAGCTTAAATTGAGAGAGCAGAGGGAAGAGAATGAGAAATTGAGGAAAGCCAATGCGGAATATGAGGAAAAGCTTGATGATATTGAAGTTAAGATTGACGTCCTGGAGCGGGAACTGGATAATCTGGACATCCTGAAACGGGCAATCGGCGATATCTGCAATAAGCATCATTTCAAGCAGCCGGTCGAGAAGCTGAAGGCGTATCGGAGGCTTATTGATCTTTACTGGGAAATGCGTTAATGGCTGCGAGCCAGGAGTATCCCTGCTTCCCAAATTCCGATTTGGGAAGCATAGTTTCAGAAAAGTTGTACTTTGACTATAATAGCAAGTATATGAGTAAAGTAGAACTTTGCGGGAAAAAAGACATTACTAAATCGGAATTTAGTAATGAGGAGTAATAAGAAAATATTATGAATGACATTGTTACGGTGCTGGTGCCAATGAAGGCACATTCCGAGCGGGTGCCGGATAAGAATATTCGGGAGTTCGCAGGAGTGCCTCTGTATTTTCGTGTGCTGACCGCGCTGTCGCAAACGAAATACGTTGATGAAATTGTCATAGATACTGATAGTGAGAATATTGCGGAACAGGCGCCAAAACACTTTTCCAAAGTACGGATTATCGAGCGACCGGTAAATCTGCAGGGCGATTTCGTCTCAATGAATGAAATTATTGCGCATGATGTTTCGCAAATCGATGGTGAATATTTCCTTCAAACGCATAGTACCAATCCTCTTCTAACTACTAAAACTATTGATAAAGCTATCGAGACTTTCTTTGAAAATTTCGATGAATATGATTCGCTGTTCTCGGTGACGCGCTTCCAATCTCGGTTCTATGATGAACATGGGAAGCCGGTGAATCATGATCCTGAGCAATTGATAAGGACGCAGGAACTGCCGCCTCTCCTCGAGGAAAATTCCAATTTGTACATTTTCTCAAAAAGATCTTTCGAAAATGCCGGGAATAAACGTATTGGCGCTAACCCCCTGCTCTTCGAAATGGATAAGATCGAAGCGCTGGATATTGATGAGCCCGCAGATTTCGAACTCGCTGAATTGATATTTAAATCCCGATCAAATAAATGAATAAAAAGCATCTAAGAAATATCGCCTTCCTTTCTATTCGTAAGTTCGCCCAAAAGCTGAGAAATTTTAAGCCGGAGGATGTGGGATCGTTCCTGGTATATGGCTGCGAGATTGATGATGAATTGAGAGAGAAGATTAACTGGTATCTTCCTGGGGACAACTCTCAGACACGAATTTCACGAATTGTCACGAATAAGAATAAATCCAAAGAGATGATCTTGCTGGCAGATCAGGACAAGTTAGCAAATTCTTTTATTATGAAGAATTTGCATCGGACTGAGGTTGTCGATCCGCGGAATCCGCAGCTTGAGTTGGGCGCCTGGTGGAAGCTGCGGTATTATACATTAAGTTTCGATGAAAAAAAGAGTTATCAGTCATTATATCAATCAAACTATAGTAAGTTTTTGGAAAATAATAAGCAAAAAAATAAAGCATATCTTTTCGGCACCGGACCTTCAATTTCGCAATTTCGCAATTTTAATTTCGAAGATAACTCGCTCAAAGTTATCTGCAATAGTATTGTTAAAAATCATGAGCTGCTCGAGTATATCGGGAAGCCTGATCTGCTCGTTTTTGCCGATCCGCTCTTCCATTTCAGTACGAGCGGCTATGCGCGGCAGTTCAGAGAAGATATGCTGCATGTTGTAAATAAGTATGACTGCTTTTTGGCTGTGCCGGATTTTTCGGCGCCGCTGTTGATCGCTCACTATCCCGAGATTGAGGAGCATATCATTGGGGTAGGGCATTCGAAGAAGATCACTATCCCGACTGAAGATTATCTGAGCGTCCTCGCTGCGGATAATATCTTTACTTACCTGATGCTGCCGATGGGGTCTGCGATTGCAGATGAGATCTGCATGCTTGGGATGGACGGCAGAGCGCCCGATGACGACTACTTCTGGCAGCACGATAAAAGCTCGCAATACGGCAATCAATTGCAAAAAGTGAAAAAAGCGCATCCTTACTTTTTTATTTCGCGAAATTATAGTTATTATTACATGAAGCACTGCAAGACAGTTAAAAAAATGATCCGCCGCGGGGAGAGACGAGGGAAACGTTACTGCTCACTGGCGCCATCAAACATCCCCGCACTGGGTGAACGAACTATCGAAAGAACTGAAAATGCTGAAAGATAAACTTAAGAATAATGAACTGACGATCGGCTCGTGGGTTACGATAGGGCATCCTTCGATTGTCGAGATCATGGCTACCGCCGGATTTGACTGGCTGGCGGTGGATATGGAACACAGCGCCATCGAATTGGAAACAGCGCAGAACCTGATAGCAGCTATCCAGGCGAACAAGATGGAAGCACTGGTGCGGGTCGGCAAGAATGATGATCTGCTTATCAAGCGGGTGCTGGATATTGGCGCCGACGGCGTTATCATCCCGATGGTGAATACTAAAGCTGATGCGGAAAAAGCGGTTGCCTCAGTGAGATACCCGCCGCTGGGGAAGCGCGGCGTCGGCTTGTATCGCGCGCAGAAGTACGGTACAGGCTTCGATGAATACCGCAAATGGCAGGAAGAAAGCTCGATAATTATTGTCCAGATCGAGCATAAGGACGCTGTCGATAATCTTGTAGATATCCTCAGCGTTAAAGGTATTGACGGAATTATCATCGGTCCTTATGATTTGTCGGCTTCGCTTGGCGTTCCCGGCGATTATGAGAATGATGCTGTAAAAAAAGCTATCAGCAAAGTGGAGCAGATTTGCAAGAAAAATAATATGCCGCTGGGGGCGCACGTCATCGAGAGCAATGCAGCAAAGCTGCAAGAGAAGATCGATCAGGGATATAAGTTCATTTCTTTCAGCATCGATTTCTTGTTCCTCGGTGACAAGGCGAGGGAAGAGATGGGAAAAGCAGGGCTTTGAGAGTTTTATGTTTTGAATTTTGTTTTGATTGATGATGATTGATTACAAAAAATTATACGAGATTTATGATAGAGACGGGATTTATGCGCTGCAACTGGAAGTCGGCGATGTGTGCTTTCAAAATTGTATCTACTGCTATATGAATGCGCTGCCCGAAGAACGGAATACGTTGAGTGATGTGCAGATAACACGGATTATCAAGGATTCGGCGGAACTCGGTATTGCGGCGATTGAATGGCTGGGTGGTGAACCGCTGTTGCGTGAGTCGATTTTCAACCATCTGGCGCATGCACGAGATCTGGGATTCCGTAATAATATGTGGACCGGCGGGCTCCCCTTCGAGGATGATGAAATTGTCCGTAAAACGGCGGAACTTTGCAGGCATGGATTGATCTCTTTCCATATTTCGACGATAAATCCGGAATTGTATAAGCAAATGCATCCCGAACGTCCGGTCGATGATATGAATATTATTATCGACGGGGTAAAGAAGCTGCTCGATCTGGGCTATCCGCCGGAGCAATTGTTGAATTCGGTAACTTATACGGGTATGCAGAGCGCAGCCGGTATGATCGAGACGATAGATTATTTTGAGGAGGAGTTTGGTGTTAAGACTTCGCTGAATGTCTATCATACGTATCTGCGTCCGGGTACGAAAGATGAAGCCCTTCATAGATTTATACCAGACCGAGGCGCCGTTGCCCGGGTACATAAACGTTATTCCAGGCAATGGGGCATGGGCAGCCAGATGCCTATGAATTGCGTTAATAAGCAGTACTGCTCGGCAACGGCGGCAGTGCTGAGCGACGGGCATGTGACTCCGTGTGCCACTATCCGAGATCCTGAATCGCCCAGTGTGCACAGTGACGGCTCTCTGTATGATATTGTTAATAACTATCGGGATTATCTTATCTTTAAGTATTTCAAGAAAGATGAAAATCTGCCGGTGGAATGCCGGCAATGTAATATTGCCGCGGATTGCTTTGGATGCAGATCGCGTTCGTATGCGGCGGGACTTGGATTGTACGGGAAGGATCCAAGGTGTTTTAAGTTTGTTGAATATTGATTTATTACCTTTTGAGAAACGTTATAGAGCGGGTCAGTTTTTGTATTTTTTTATAGAGGTTAAATGTTAAAGGCTAAAGGTTAAAGTATGCTTTGCCCGGAGAATTTAGGGCATTTTACGTTCGATATGCTCTTCATGCCGATTAAACTTTAATTTTTAATTGATCATGAAAAAATTGAATGCTTTGTCGTATAATCAATAGTGTTAAAATATTAAATTCAATTACTTATAACTAATACAGATGCATTTTTATAGAAAAGATGGATATAAAATATAAAATATATTTAATACTGATTGCAGCAATGATCCTTGGTATGAATTCTTGCCGGAATACCTCTTCACCATTAGACCAGGACGATGTTGAAAATGACTTGTATATTGAAAATATAAAATCAGATCTCCTTTTTAATGATGCCGATAACCACATCGAAGTTGAAGGAAATGTGGAAGCTGTCAATGACGGTATGATTACCGTTAGCAGTGTGACATTTTCCGTCGATTCGGGTACGACTGTCGTAAACGATAACAGCAGTAAGTTTAGCTTAGGCGATATTCAGGTTGGACAATTCGTAGAGATTGAAGGTCATGTGGAAAACGGCGAAAATGCCGCCGATAAAATCGAAATTAAAGAGCAGGATGATAATGACAAGACCGAAACATCTACTGAAGGTAAAATAAAGGCTTTGACAGACACTGAAATTATTGTTAATGGACTTACTTTTGAGATAAATTCCGCAACGAAGATCAGGAATGAAAATAATGTGCTGATCGATATTGCTGCTCTGGAGATAGGTAAGCAGGTAGGGGTATCAGGTTATATTGAGAACGGAATAAATATTGCGGGGAGTATCTTGTTAAAGTCATGAATTAATTGAATTAAGGGGACTTTTTATAGAGGCTTGCTAAATTAAAATATAAATGTTCCCAAATAGTTAATTAATAAAAATTAAAACTATCTGGGTCGAAATAAATGTTTAACTTTTTCAAAAACGTATCGGGGAGACCCCGGACAGAAATAAGACTTGACAAACAGGAACAAAACGAGTTGATGACAAAGATAAGTCAAGCGGATGATTTTAAGGATGCGGAAATATATTTCAACCGATTGTACGATAGCCTGTTACACCCTTTGTGGGCAAACTTTTCGGCGAAATATGTTCCGCCTCTGACTCATGAAGACCTCAGGGACGTTTTCCAGGAAGCATGGGTGAAACTGCTTGACAAACGAAAGAGTTATGACGGTAACAGCAATGTGTATAATTGGATATATGTAATAAAGAAAAATATGATTATCGATAAGATAAGAAAGATGAATCGCTATGAAGAGACCTCGATAGACGAAAGAAATGAAAAGGAGGATGAGCCCGAATTTGAAATTCCCGAGCATGAGTTGTCATCAGAAGATAAGTATGTTGAAGATGAGACAACTCAGTTGATAAGAAATACTCTTGAAAATATAAATGATGAATCAATAAAAGAAATGTTAAAAAGAAGGATAGTCATGGATCAAAAATTGGAGCAAATATCGGAAGATATGGATGTTCCGGTTTCGACTGTCCATAAGAAAATAAAAAAGGGATTGCAGATCATTAAACCGCAAATTGAAAATATTCTAAACAGTTAATTTTAAATGCATTATGAATGAGAACGATAGAAATATGATCAACAATGAAGAGAAGAAATATCTCGACGAGCTTTCTTCTTATTTCAAAAAAGAGCGGGAAAGAGCCGCCATAAAAGCCGCCGTTGCAAGCAAAATCACCGATACGGATTTCGGGAAATTAAGTATACCGAAAAATGGTATGTCGGGATTTGCTAAGGGCGGTATAGCATTCCTGATAACAGTGATAATTGGGACGGTGCTTTATTTTGGTGTCATTGATGAACCTTGGCAAATAAAAGAAAGCGGTCAGGAAAGCAGTACAGTAGTTAATAAAGATCAATCTGTGAATAATGAGGAAATGTCCGGGTCACCTGCGGCTGTAAAAGGCGAACCAGCGGATCAAGAAAAAAACAAGGATAACGGCGCACAGGAAAAGGGTGAGCAGAGCAGTGAAGATGAAATTGGCGACATGGCAATGAACACAGAACAGCCTGATAAAAGCCAAGTAGTTGAATCAACGGATACATCGACAAAAATCGAAGACAGCAAAGGTGAGAGACATACGGGCAGACTAACTCTGCCTGAAAATGTTGAACTGACAGCCCTGGAATCTCAGCTTAAAGATATGCTGCGGCAGATGGATTTCAAAATCGCGTCAAGCGAAAGCAGCAGGGACTATCTGAAAATGGAAACGAATGAATACACCGGTGTTAACAAGTCAGGCGAGACGGTAGATTACAAGATAGAATTACTGGTGGACAGAAATATAAGCGATCAGTTGAAAGTTTCTCTTGTTTATTATCAATCTGATAAAGATATTGCATCTGATAACAAAGTCAGAACTATTGAAGAGATATTCTACAATAGGATGGCTGGCGAAATTAAGTCGATGTTTTCGAAGCAGTGATATTCAATTACGAATTAAAAATGACGAATTACGAATTTAACTTGCTTCCCAAATTTATACCCCTGCTTCCCAAATTCCGATTTGGGAAGCGAAATTTCAGAAAAGCTGTGCTTTGACATAGTTATAGACAGAAGAGCAAAGTATAACTTTGCAGGAAAAAGACATTACTAAATCGGAATTTAGTAATGAGGGTTGTTGGGAAAAAGACATTACTAAATCGGAAGTAGTTATGAGAAATTGACGCTATAGCGTCAGCTATGGCATTCCAACGCTAGAGCGTAGGAATGAGGAGTAAAACTCATGCGCAAATACTTATCCATAATATTAATACTTATTCTCAATATCTCATTCAACTATTCGCAGGATGAGATATTGAATAATGGGGGTTCGCTCTGGTCGACCTATATCGGCGGCGGCGCAGGGGATGCAGTTGAAGATATAATTATTATGGAAGATCATATATATGTGACCGGTACTACCGAGAGTAATACCGGTATTGCAACAAATGATGCCTGGCAGAAAAATAAGGATTCAGGGAAGGATGCTTTCATTGCAAAATACGATAAACAGGGAAATAAAATCTGGAGCACCTATTACGGGGGTAACGGAGATGACTATGCAACAAGCATCACCGCTGACTGGTACGAAGGGAGAATAGTTATTGCAGGCTATACGTCGAGCACCGGTCTGGTCCATACTTCCGGCGCTTATCAGATAAATTACGGCGGCGGAAGTTACGATGCCTTTATGATGTCGCTGGACACAAATGGTAATTTCAAATGGGATTCTTACTACGGAGGCAGCGGTGATGACAGGGCTGCAAGCGCTTTCATGCTGGGTGATAAGCTGTACATCGCCGGAAAAACAAATAGTGATAACCTGCCGGTAAAAGATGCTGTTCAGGAGACAAAAAATGCAGGCTTTGACGGGTTCATGGCTGAAATAAAACCGAAAGACGGCGGTTTGGAATGGGCAACCTATTACGGCGGCGAAGGTGATGACGAATTTACGGATATTTCTTATAACGGATATATTTATGCTTGCGGAATAACATCGAGCCAAAATTCCATTGCAGGGAATGCATCTCACCAAAGCAGCTACGGCGGCGGCGCCAGCGATGCCTTCTTTATGAAAATTGAAGATAAGAAAGAGCCGGAGTGGGTATCTTATTTTGGCGGATCGGGCGCCGATACTGCCAATGCTGTCAAATCTGATGAGAAAGGGAATATTTATCTTGCCGGTACGACATCGAGTGGAAGTGGAATAGCAACTGCAGGCGCCTACAAACAGAATTTCGGCGGGACTGTGGATGGATTTTTAGCAAAATTTAACGCTAACGGAAATGCTGAATATTCGACATATTACGGTGGATCGGGTGAAGATGGCATTTATGATTTGGTGATTGATAAACTTAACCGCCCGCTTATTTTGGGGTGTACAAGCAGCGGGAATAATATTTCCACCGGCAGAGGATTGAATCAGACAAAAAGCGGCAGGTCGGACGCTTTCATGGCTAAATTCCGGGAGGATGGAGATATAATATTCGGAAGCTATTACGGCGGTTCAGGTGATGAAAGCGGTCTTGCTGCGGCATTGACTGAAAAGGATATACCGGTTATTGCAGGGATGACGACGAGCAGCAATGGGCTGGCTACTGTCGGCGCTGATCAGGAGAATTTCGGCGGTGTTGAGGATGGCTTCATCTCGCGATTCCTCGGCGTTGAAATTGTTATAACTGAGGTTGCATCAGAATTGTGTGGGGGCGAGAATTTTGTTATTGAATTTGTAACAAGTAAAAAGCTGATACCAGGGAATATATTTAAGGTGGAACTGTCCGATAAGAATGGGAGTTTTATAAATGCGAGGGTGATAGGCAGTTTTGAGCTTACCACAGGCGGTTCTGTCAAGGCAAAGCTGCCATCGGATATTGAGCCCGGGAATGCTTACAGGATAAGGATATTTGCTTCGGTACTGGGCGTTTATAGTTCGGATAACGGATTTGATATACAAATATCGAGTTCCCCTAATCCTATAATTACAGGTGACAATGAGTTATGTCTTAACGGCGAAGAATATATTTATGAGACTGACAGTCTGGATGGTGTCAGCTATGACTGGAAGGTTCAGGGCGGTAAAATTACATCCGGGCAGTCAACTAATTCAGTAACAATCAAATGGACCGAAACGGGAATGAGCGAAGTGAGAGTCACTGTTACCGAGGGGAACTGCTCCGGCACTGAAATCTACAATGTGGAAGTGCATGACATGCCTGTAGTTAGTTTAGAAAGTTACGAAGATATATGCGAATATGTCGAAGCTATAGAATTAGAAGGCGGCAGTCCCGAAGGGGGGAAGTACTTCATCGGGGAAACCGAGTATTCGGAATTCGACCCCGGTGAATTCGGGACTGGCGTTTTCGATATTGTGTACGTCTATACCGATGAGCACGGCTGTACTGACTCGGCGTCGAGTTCAATCAAAGTGAATGAAGCGCCGGAGAAACCTGAAATTACAATTAAAGAGGATACTCTTATCTCCAGCGCGGATACGGGAAATCAGTGGTATCTGAATGGCGAAGAGATTCAGGGCGCTGCAGATAAAAAACATGTGCCGCAGGTTGATGGAAAATACTCAGTCAGAGTGACTAATCAGGCTGGATGTATGTCGGAATTTTCCGATGAAGTGGATTATACCGGGCAGGACGGGGCGAGGATCCTAACGGTGAATAGTATAATATTCAATGATTTATACTGTGAAAATTCCGATACCATGAAAATTGGAATTTTGAATTTCGGCAATGCAAATTTGGTTATGGATGAGATTGAAATAGAGGGGCAAAATGAAGATGAATTCAAGCTTGGTGATGATTATTCGGATATGAGTATAGCTGCGAATTCAAGTGATTCAATTGAGATCATCTTCCAGCCTGATTCACCCGGTGAAAAGCATGCTAAGCTTGAAATAAGAAGCAATGCGGTCAATTCTGAAAATGTTGAACTGGATATTGAGGCTGTCAAGCATTTGATTGATTTCAGTTTAGCTCAATCCAGCTGCAAATTTGATAATATTAAAAAAGATTCCGTTTTCACTTTTCAGATTAATATAAAAAATGAAGGAACGGCGGGAACAAGTCTTAGTATAGCTGAAAATCCGATTGATTTTACGGTAGTCTCGCTGGAACCGGATAGCTTGAAGCTGGATGGAATGTCGGTTTTGACTCTTAAATTTAACGGCAGTTCTGTGGATGGAACTATCGATGATAAAATAGTAGTTCGTGAGGAAAGATGTAATCAGACCAGGGAAATTTCGCTGGAAGTCATAGTCGGTTCCGGGTCCCCTGATGATAAGATCATTATACAGGTTGACTCTGCCGCTGCTAATGCGGGAGATACGGTCAGTATTCCCGTGTCAGTTGATGGGACAGGCATTATCAACAATGCGGGTATTAATGAGATCAGAGGCGAGCTTATGTTCAATGCTTCGATGCTGGATCCTATTCCTCCAACACCCGAAGGCAGTGTGACTGGCAATTTAAGGATAATGCCGCTGACAATTGCTGTCCCCGAAGAAACTGCGACTGTTGAACTAAAGTTTATTGCCAATCTTGGAAATGATTCCGTAACTACTCTGGAAATGCGGAATATCTTACCTGCGAATAATGTGGAATATAATGTGCAGAGAGGTGAATTCCGGCTGCTGGACATCTGCTATGAAGGCGGCGCCCGGCTGGTGACTTTCAACGAGACGACGAATATCGAACTGTCGCCGAATCCGGCGGAAGGTACCGTCAATGTTGACTATAAATTGATTGAGAACGGTTTAACGAGGATATTTATCACAAATAATTTCGGCAAAGTAGTCAAAACTATTCTGAATGAGGACATATCCAAAGGAAAATATAGTGAAGTGGTAAACCTTAAAGATCTTAGTTCCGGGCTGTATTTTATAATGCTAAGAACGCCTACCATAATTAAGACGCGGACAATTAGAGTCCTAAAGTAACATTCCTTGCAAATGTCATTAAAATTAAAATATAATTGACTCTAAATGACTTTAAACACTGGTTAAATTCCGGATGGGTCAATTTTCAGCGGGAAAAAACACGGGTATTGTACAAAACAGGTTAAAAGAGTTCACGAATTTAAAAAACCAATATACCGGAGTCCGATGGATTGGAATCATCTACGCTTACTATAATAATTCAATACTAAAACAGTTTGATAACCTGTTTCCGATAACAGAAAATGTTTCAAAAATTATTCAAATCATTAATAAAATTTGCAACAATAAAACATCTGACAAACAACAGAATGAGCATTTAACCGAACGGGAAACCGATGTTTTAAAGTGGTTGGCTAAAGGATTGTCTAATAAAGGAATAGCCGATAAGTTAAATGTAAGCATTCATACCATAAACACCCACCGAAAAAATATAATGGATAAAACAAGCATACGAAGTTTGGCCGGACTTACGGTTTATGCTGTTTCAAAGGGAATTATATCGCTCGATTAGTTTTCTTATCCCTTAAATTAGTGATAAATCAAGTAATTTTTCCCTACTTTTAGCGATTGCAGGGCTTCTATCTTCAAGGTAATTTTGCTACCGCCATTTAACAAAAATGGATGTAAAACAATAAAAAAAGGTAGCAAAATGACTAATGAGTTTAAATATTTTAATCTGATAAAACAAAATTTAACGCTTTGTTTTATACTATTCGGGCTGTTATTTTTCAGTATAGCGTCTCATGCACAATCGGTAATTATAAACGGAAAAGTAACAGAAGAAAAAACAAGCGAACCGGTTGTAGGCGCTAATATTGTAATTAAAGGCTCTTTGAAAGGGACAACTACTAATGCTGATGGGTTGTTTAATTTGAAGATTGGCAGGGAGAATGAAGATACTGTTTCGGTTACTGTTTCGGCTATAGGGTACGAACCCCAAACATTTCAAACTACCTCAAATCAAAACACTGTTGATATAAAATTAAAAAATGCTCCATATATTATGTCGGAAGTGGTAGTGGTGCCTGATAAAGTTTCCAGCAGTTTAAGAACTTCAACATTACCAAGCAAAATAATAAGTAAAAAAAAGATTATTGAGGAGCAAGCTGTGAATATTCCTGAATTGTTGCTTTTGCAATCCGGTATTTCAATGGCCGGAGCGGCCTATCATTCTGCACCCAGCATCAGGGGGCTGGCTCGCAGGCGCGTATTGGTTATGGTTGATGGGGTAAGAGTTACCTCTAACAAAAATATCGGACCTCCCGGTACTTTTGTCAATACTGCCGAAATTGACCAGATTGATATTTTGAAGGGTCCGTATTCTACCTTATGGGGTTCAAGTGCCATGGGCGGTGTAATTAATATTAGTACAAAAGATTTTGAAAAACCTTATTATAACGATAATGTTGGTGGAAGTGTAGATGTAACTTATCGTTCGGTAAACAATGCCTTCAACACCAACCTGGCAGTAAACGGCAAGGCCGGTAAAAAAATCAGGTATCGTATAAGCGGCGGATACAGGGATGCGGATAATTACGAATTGCCCGACGGCTCTACGCTCATGAATTCATACTTTACTGAACAACATTTTGGAGCTAAGCTAATGTACGATATTACGCAAAACCAAAGCATCAAACTAAATACTTATTACAGCAATGGCAAAAGCATAGGAAAA
>CAZXYS010000066.1:0-12700 GCA_964645005.1 uncultured Hyphomicrobiales bacterium
CTCAGTTGGTAGAGCACAACCTTGCCAAGGTTGGGGTCGCGAGTTCGAGTCTCGTTTCCCGCTCGGCGGCGACGGTCGTCTTTTTCCTCTTTATGCTGCATGCCTTGCCGTCACGTCCCCCCGATGGTAAGGCATCTTTTTTTGTACGAACTGCAATTTTCGGCAATTTTTGCCGTCATAAAAGAAAATTTAATAAATTGTGAAACTTTTTGGCACTTGAAGTGTCTATTATATAAAATTTGTTCCCATAATAGAGCCTATAGTTTATAGAAACATTGCTGCCCCATAAAAATTGAATTTTTAAATAAAAATAATAATAAATTATTCTGGGGAAACTATGCTTAAAAAAATGATCAAACCGCTGATATTAACGGCTCTGGCTGTATCGATGCTGTTTTTGGCTTTGCCTGTTTATTCAATCACTGGTAATAATGGTTTGGAAATAGTTGAATCCACAACCTCCCATATCATTCTTAAATATGAGCCTCAAGTTCAAAGTATAGAGCAGATTACAACAAATGACGGGATAAGTACGCAGCTGCCCGTAATCGATGGTGTCGTTAGAGGGAATAACACTCCGGGGGCTCCAATGAAACTTGTTCTCAGTAAGAAGATTACTGTTCCGGGGGAAAACGGGTTTTCTCTGGATGAAGTGAGAATTTCGGGGAAGAGAAGGATCCCCGGGAAAATAACACCCGTTGGGCAATTATTCAATGTAAATGATTTTCCTGAAACAAGATATGATATTGATAAAAAACTTTACTCAGGTAATATAACAGATAGATTTGTTGAATTATCATATAAAGGAATTGCCAGAAACAGATATATTGCAGAGCTGAATTTCACTGCGGCATCTTATGATGCAGTGACCAATAGTATAGTTATCCCTGAAGAGATATACGTTAAAATCAGTTTTAACCAATTTTATGACTCAAGAATTAGTAAATCGTCCACACCTGAATTCGATCCGAATATAACGTTAAATCATTATGAGACAAAGGAATGGGTTGTATCTAATACCCCGATAGACACTCAGGGAAAGAAAAATACATCGGACAGGATAATGTCAGTTACTGATAATTGGGTTAAGGTAGGTATTGATGTTGAAGGTGTTTATAAAATTAATGCGGGTATGTTATCCAATCTTGGAGTAAAAATCCCAAAAGATGAGGTATCTACCATTCAATTATTTGGAAATGGCGGGAAGGAATTGAGTCAAAAAGTTTCTGACGGAGTAAATAATAGCTTGCATGAACAGGAAATAATTGTAAAAACAAATAGTTCGGGCGAATTTTTATCTTTGATTTTCTATGGCAGACCGGGTTGTGGATTTGAGTATAAAGACGGTGAAATTAAACATTATATAAATCATTACAGCCCCATAAAGAAAAATGAGGGAAAAAAGCGAAACAATGAAAAGAATTTTTATTTTCTGACGTGGGGAGGCGAAGAAGGAAAGAGAGCTGAATCTTTGGAAACCCCGCAAGGGAATGTAACCGACAGACCTGATACTTATACCCGCAGGATCTTTTATGAAGAAGAACTGGAAAATGCTTTTGTGCATGGATCGGGATTGCAGTGGTTCGGCAGAAATTTGCTTCCATGGCAAATAACTAACCTGCTTCATGATCTTGATCGAAGCGGTAGAATTCTTTATCGGATAGCTGTGGCGCACAGGTCGTTTGCTGCAGGGTATTTTACGGTAACAGAAGATGATGAGGAAATAGCAAATATTTATTTGGGGGGAGTAAATTCTAAATCATATAATGATGCTTACAGAGATGTGATGACAGCAGAATTTCCTGCTTCGGAAATTTCAAGTGATAATCGCAGTATATTGAAATTCTCGTATTCGAGTCAGGAGAATCCTTCAGCGACGGGATATTTTGATTATTATGAGATACATTATCCAAGGTCATTTATACCGATAAATAATGAAATTTCTTTCTTTACCGAGCCCGGTAAAACTGGTATTTATGAATATTTCATAAATGGATTTTCAGGCGGAGAAATATACGGATTTGATGTTACGGATGCCAGGGATCCGAAGCTGATCGAGAATTTAGCGAGCACTGGCGGGATTTTTAAGTTCAGGACGGAATTGTCAGAAGACACGCCGAAGCAATTCTATATTTCTTCGAAGATACGGGAAAATCCGGAATTGTCACTGGTTAATTTTCATCATCTACGGCATGATAATTCCAGTACGGATATGATAGTCATATCACCGCCGGAATTCAAGGAATCAGCTCAGGAATATAAGGAATACAGAAGTAAGCAAAGCGACATTTCCGTATCCGTATTTTATACTGATGATATTTATAATGAGTTTGCCAGCGGGATACCTGATCCAACGGCTGTCCGGGATTTTATAGCTTATGCTTATCATAACTGGGATAAGAAGCCTAAATATGTGCTTTTATGGGGCGATGGGCACTATGATTTTAAAAATATCACCACCGACAAAAAAAATTATGTACCGCCTTACGAATCGATAAATTATGATAAAGTTTTCGATGCTACGGATTCTTATACTACTGATGATTTCTTTGGCAGGGTTGAGGGTGATGACCTTCTTGTGGATCTGGCTGTGGGCAGGATGACAATTCAAGCGGATTACGAAGGTAAGGCGATGGTCGGGAAAATTGATCATTATGAAAATAATTCCAGTGAAGGTAACTGGCAGACGAATGTAACGCTCGTTGCTGATGACAGTAAGAAAAGAAGCGGTTCTGACGGTAGTACTCACACTACAGCTTCGGAGAAATTATCTAAGAATAATTTACCATTGAGTATGCAGCAAAGGAAAATTTATCTGCCGGATTATCCGACTGAAAATGTTCCCGGCGGAAGAAGAAAACCAAGATGTACGGAAGATATCCTTAATTCTGTAAATGTAGGCGGAACTTTGTTGCTGAACTGGTATGGGCATGGTAATCCGCGGGTATGGTCTCATGAGGAGGTGCTCGACAGGGATGTAACTATACCGAAAATGTTGAATTATGATAAACTGTTTTTCCTGACTGCCGCCACATGCGATTACGGAAGGTTTGACAGTCCGGAAGTTCAAAGCGGTGCCGAAGAGATGGTAATAAATGATAAAGGCGGGGGTATTGGGTGCTTTTCCTCATCACGTTTGGTGTATGCGGGCGAAAATGAATATATAAATGAATTGTTTTACAATACTTTGTTTACGAAGGACGAGTCCGACGGCAGATATAACACTATCGGTGAAGTGATGTATAAAGTTAAGCAGGAGGCGACAAGCCTGAATGATCAGAAGTACTGGCTTCTCGGTGATCCTGCTTTAAGGCTGGTTATACCTAATTACCATGTGCAAATTGAATCAATCAACGGTATTAATTTAGTCAATAATGATGATACGTTGAAACTTAAAGGACTCCAGGAAGTTACCATAAAGGGGAGTATACTGGAATCAAAATCAGAAGAAATTGATGAAACTTTCAATGGTACTGCCATAATTACAATGCTTGACGGCGATAATCCTTCGAAAGTTCCTGATGAGGATGGTTATTCAACGCATAATATTTTGCGTCATGGAGGAGCGCTTAACAGGAGTTCATGTCCGGTGGAAAATGGTCATTTTGAAGCTAACTTTATTATACCAAAGGATATTAGCTTCAGTGAGAATCTAGGCAGGCTTTATGTTTATGCAAATTCGGATGATGAAAGGTTTGCCAAGGGGGCGACGAGAAATTATATGATCGATGGTATCTTAACAACGGGAGTTTCCGATGATACCGGTCCACAGATAGATATTTTTGTTGATGGCAGGGATTTCAAACCGGGTGATATTGTCTCCGGCAAACCGCGTTTGATAGTCGATTTAAGCGATACCAGCGGCATAAATACAACAGGGAATGGAATTGGACATAGAATAGAGGCATGGCTCGACGACGAACCGGAATCTTATGATCTAACGATGAATTTTGTGACCTCAGTTGAAAATCCAAGGAAAGGTACGACAGAAAAAGAACTGGATCAGTTAGAACCCGGAGTTCATAAGGTTAAAGTGCGTGCATGGGATGTTTATAATAATTATTCCACGTCAGAAACTTATTTTAGAGTGGCACCCAAAGGTGAAGTAGTGGTTCATGATCTGAAAAATTATCCGAATCCGTTCGAAGACGGAACTACAATTAAATTTAAACATAATTTGAAACCGCCTTTCGATGTAAAAGTACATATTTACTCGATAACAGGGAATCTTATCAGGTCATTTGCTGAAACGGGAACGACATATTATACAACGGAAGTTGAATGGGACGGACTGGACAGCAATAATAACAGCTTAGTGCCCGGTGTATATCCATTTAAAGTCTTATTAAAAGATGAAAACGGTTCGACAGGTTTTGCTGCCGGCAAGATGTCGGTGACAAGATAAATTAATAAAACTTAAAATAAATTATGGTGAAAAACGATTTAAAAATCTATTAAAATGGATTATTATTATTAATATAATGATAAATTAAATTATTTTTTTTGTTAAGACGTTTTTTATTTTTTGAAAGAAATTTCGTAGCTTGTAAAAGTTTATTAAAAAAAAAGGAATAATTTTTGTTGCATACATTAACAAAAATCGTAAAAAAAACCGGGAAAGCCTATCGCTAAACTTCTACCTCGTACATATTAATTGAAATACGACGGCATTCTAAATTTTAGGAGGACATTAAATGAAACGCATGTTCGGAAAAGGACTGCTGGTTTCCATGATAATTTTTTTAATAACCGGCGCAAGTTCTTACAGTCAACCCGGTGGGGCAGCGGTTCCCTTTTTAAGAATCTCACCTGATGCACGTGCCAGCGGGATGGGCGAAACTGGTACTGCTATTGCCGATGATATTAATGCAATTTACTGGAATCCCGGAGGATTGGCATTCCATGATTACATGTCGGATCCATTTGCGATGGATACGGAACCAATTCCTTACAGGCAGGTAGCGCTGACTTATTCTCCATGGCTGCCTCAATTCAACGCGGATTTGTTTTACAGCTATGGTACTTACGGACAGTATTTCGAAGAACTCGACGGTACTGTTGCGTTTAACTTTCTGTTTATGAATCTGGGTGAATTTATCAGGACTGCCGAGGATGGAAGTCAACTAGGCAAATTTATATCCAATGAGTTTTCATTTGGACTATCGTATGGTACTATTATAGCTAAAGATCTTGGAGTTGGATTTCAGTTAAGGTACATTCAGTCCAATCTAGCGCCGGCAAATATCAACCAGAAAGGCGCCGGAACGGGTATAAGCGGATCATTTGATCTGGGTGTCCTCTGGAAACCGACTGATCTCGATCTTTTCGGCTTATATCTTGGCGACCTTCTTTCAGTGGGTATGAACCTGCAAAATGTTGGTCCTAAGATAACTTACAGGGAAGAGGCAGATCCACTGCCAACGACATTGCGCCTAGGAACAGCCTTCAAGGTTGTAGATGATGAGTTCAACAGGCTGGTATTAGCTACTGATGTAGCAAAGCTGCTTGTTCATAGGGAAGAAGACAATGTTGCGGATCCACTGCCTAAATCACTTGTAACTGGCTGGCAAAATCCGGGCATTGAAGTGTCTCTTGGAGCTGAGTACTGGTACGAAGATATTGTTGCGCTGCGCTTAGGTTATTTTACGGAGCCGGCGAATCTTGGTGACAGGAAGTACTGGAACTTCGGCGCCGGAGTGCGATATGACATTTTCCGTCTGGATTTCAGCTTCATCAATACGATAGAAGAAAATCATCCATTGGCTAACACGATGAGATTTTCGATGATCATTGACTGGATGTAATAATAAATTTTAAAATATAATTTTGAAAAGGAGTTTCCGGCGGGGGACTCCTTTTTTATGTGTAAAAAAAAGAAAATAGAATCTAACTTTGTTGAGAGTTATATCTGAAAAGTGTTGAAAAAGTTTTAAGTTTGTAAATTTAAAATTATTGATGAATAAATATTAGGGAAGAATGAAATTTCTTGTTACCGGAGCTACGGGATTTATAGGCAGTCATGTAGTTGATAAGTTGATCGAACGCGGATATGATGCGAGAGCGACGATCAGGAAAACAAGTAATCTGCGGTGGTTACAAGATAAGCCAGTAGAGCTTGTGGAAGCCTCTCTTTCAGATTCTGAATCTTTGAAGAAAGCTGTTGAAGGGATTGATTATATTATTCATATCGCCGGGTTGACCGCTGCAAAAAATCTTGAAGGCTATATGAGAGGGAACCGCGACGGCACGCGAAATCTGGTAGAGGCTGCTGTCAACTATGCTCCCAATTTGAAAAAATTTGTTTTTGTAAGCAGTCAGACTGCTGTGGGTCCGTCCAAATCACTGAATGAACCTATTGATGAAAATACTCCATGCAGTCCCATAACCTCCTATGGCAAAAGTAAAAGGGCAGCCGAAGAGGAGGTACTTAAAGTTAAGGATAAGATGCCTGTTACAGTACTAAGACCCCCGGCAGTGTTTGGACCGAGAGACACTGCAACCTTTGATGTTTTCAAGATGGTAAATATGGGACTTGCAGTGCTCATAGGGTTCAAGTCAAAATATTTGAGTTTGATCCATTCGGAAGATCTTTCCAGAGGGATAGTCGAAGCGACCGAATCGGATAAAACAAACGGAGATATATATTTTATTTCTTCCGAGGAATTTTATTCGTGGGATCAATTCCATCACAGTATAAAAGAAGGGCTTGAAAGAGAAAGAGTTTTTACAATGAAAATCCCAAATACGGTTGTTCTGTCAGTAGCCGGGTTGTCGGGATTTTTCGGGAAATTTTCTTCAAAACCGCCCGTATTTAATTATGAAAAAGGGCTGGATTTCATTCAAGACTACTGGATATGCTCAGTGGAAAAAGCCAAGCGAGATTTCGGCTATGAGCAGAAAATAAGTCTCGAGGATGGATTAAGACAAACCGCACAATGGTACAAAGATAATGGCTGGTTATAGCTATAAAAAGCAAAAGAAAGTTACGGCTCTGATTATTACGATATTCGTTCTTGTCATAGCTTTTGTGATTTTTGCACTTAATCTGAGAAATGTATCGCTTGCGCCTGAGTATGAAGTGGCTTCTGCTGATAAAGTTATCGATTCAGTAAAAATTTATCGAAATAAACAAGATATACCGCATATAATAGCAGAAAACGATCATGATATTTTTTTTGCAATGGGGTTCTGTCATGCGCGTGATCGATTATGGCAGATGGATTACAAAAGACGCATGGCTAATGGTACTCTTTCGGAGATATTTGGTGAGAGAACAGTATTTATTGATAAATTTGCCAGAGTATTCCAAATAGAGTCATTTGCTGACACTTTGTTGCGGAATATTAGTAAAAAATCAAGGTCTATACTGAATTCATATTCCGAAGGGATAAATTATTTTATTGATAATTATCCTAATGAATTATCAATGGAGTTTGGAACTCTGGGTTACAGACCTGATAAATGGAAGCCACAGGATTGCCTGATGATTGGGAGAGCTGTCAGCTTTGAGATGAGCTTAAGTTTCTGGTCTGATATTACTTACGGGGAAATTGCCGAGCAGCTAGGGGTAAGTAAAGCGATGGAACTGATACCTTCCTATCCTGTTGAGGCTCCACATGTATTGGACGATACATCAGTATTGCGTCATAAGATCCGAAAAAGAACCCAGGATTTCATGGATATAGAACCAATTTCGAATAATTACTTAAACTTCTTTGGTGAATTTGCCAAAAGTATGGAAAGTATAAGAAAACACTATAGTCACATTGGCTCGGGTATTGGAAGTAATTCATGGGCTATAAGTAAAAAGAAGAGCGCCGAAAGCGGGGCTCTACTTGCAAATGATCCCCACATGGACCTGAGGCTTCCGCCACATTGGTATCAAATACATGTCACCAGCCCTGATATCAATGTAACCGGATGTTCAATGCCCGGGCTGCCGATGATATTATCGGGAAGGAATAATGCAATTTCATGGGGATTAACCAATGTTATGGTCGATGATTGTGACTATTTTATCGAAAAAATTGATTCGAATAATGCCGATTATTACTATTTGCCGGATGGGGAGAAGAAGAAATTTAAATACATAAAAGACACTATCAGGATAAAAGGCAAGTCTGACTCAATTTATTATATTCGAGAGACAGGAAGATCGAGAGTAATATCAGATGTGCATCCTCTTAATCATCCTGAAGAAGTTGCCGGAATTAAAGAAGATAATAAGCGGAATAATTTTTTGGGAAATTTTTGCCTGACTTTTGAATGGGTTCCTGCAAGTATATCTGATGAGGTTCTGGCTGCGTATAAAATTTGCAAAGCTAAAGACTGGAAGCAATTCAAGAAAGCTTTAACAAGATGGGGCTCGCCTGCACAAAATTTTACTTATTGTGATACCGCAGGAAATATCGGGATCGTACCGACAGGGACGATGCCCGTTAGAGAGGAAAAATGCAATTCTAACCTGCCCAATCCCGGTTGGCTGGAAGGTTATCAATGGAAAGAATATCTGCCAAGTGGATCATTACCAACAATTTATAATCCCGAAAAGAAATTTGTTGCCAGTGCAAACAACAAAATAATGAGAAATTCAGAAATACATATTGGAGATCATTGGGCGCCGGTGTCACGTGCTCAAAGAATTGAAGAATTGTTGGATGAATCCGTTGACTATTCTGTTCGGGATGCACAGATAATGCAAATGGATGTCTTATCGCCGTATGCTCGAGAATTTACACCATATATTATTAATGCTCTCAGGAAAGATACAAATTCGCTGTCACAGTTGGAAAAGAGATGTATGAGGCAGATGGCAGAATGGGATTATATTCTTTCGACCGGTTCAAATGCTTCAGCTATATTTAATATATTTGTTAGGGAATTAATAAAAAATACATATTCTGATGAATTAGAGAACAGACTTTATAAGCAATATGTGATGATATCAATAATGCCCCTGAGAAAAATATTGGAAATGGTGCAAGAAGGTGAATCCGAATGGTTTGATGATGTTTTTACTGATATCAAGGAAAACAGAGATTATATGATATATAGAAGTTTTCAAGAAGCTGTGGGCTGGCTTGAAGATTATTTTGAGACTTCGGATATTAGAAAATGGCACTATGGTGAATTCCATACAATTACTCTGAAACATATATTCAGCAGGAATGAGTTCCTAAGACCCACTGTAACGTTGGGTCCTTTTCCTATTGGCGGCAATATTACAACTATAAATGCCCAGGCATGGCTGTTTCAATTTCCATTTGGAATAGAAGTGGGACCATCTATGAGATTTATTGCGGATATGGAAGATTCTGTGGTATATTCCTGCCTTCCGGGAGGAGAATCAGGTGATCCTTTAAGTCCTCATTACGGGGACCAGGCACAGCTCTGGCTTAATGGGGGGTATATTGAGATACCGACGATGCCTGAGCCGGGAGAGAATTTTAATATGACTACACTGCTGCTGCCGGAATAGGGTTTTGTTTTATTTTGAATTGCTTTACCCCGGTCAAGCGGGATTTCTCGCTGCTCAACTCCGTTCGCGATAACATTCCGGATTCCCAATACAAACTTGCATTTGTGGCAAAAAGCAGCTAACTCGCCTCAGAACGTCGAGACTGACCCAAAAGTATAGAAAAGTCATTCCTGCGAATGTCTTTAAATCCTGCTTTAGCAGGGCAGGAATCTGATAAATACCGGCTCCCTTAATGAGTTAAAAAGGATGTTGCACAAAATTTAGCGCTTATGAGTCAGCCTCAATTTAAGGATGAGTGAATTCTATTGAGTTTTCTATGTTTAATGCAAAATTCAAGTTAATTCATTTATTTTTGCATGTTTTTTATTATCTTATAAAATCATTTTTACGATTGGTATGAAAAGGTAGTAAAGACTAAAAAATAAGGGTAATTAATGAATTTTACACTTATAGGATTCATATTTTATTTAGCGGTTGTACTTTTAGTTGGATTTATTACATATAAGAAAAATAAATCTCATAATGACTATTTTCTTGCGGGCAGGAAGCTGAATCCTTGGGTTGTGGCGTTTTCGGAGAGAGCCTCCGGTGAATCAGCATGGCTGTTGTTGGGATTGCCCGGGGCAGCGCTTGCAGTGGGATTACTGGAAATATGGGCTGCCGTGGGGTGTGTATCGGGTATTATTTTTTCGTGGTTTGTTATTGCCAAGGAATTGCGTGTTCAGACAGAGAAGTATGAGGCTATAACTTTGCCTAATTTCTTTGCGAATAAATTCGACGGGGATGATAAGATTCTCAGATTTGTTTCTATGCTGATAGTGATCTTTTTTTACACATTCTATCTGGCTGCGCAATTTAACGGCGCCGGGAAAATATTGAACGTGACATTCGGGATTGAGACTTTCTGGGGGATAGTCATTGGTACAATAGCGATCATTTTTTATACGATGATGGGAGGCTTTTTTGCGGTAGTGTGGACGGATATGATACAGGGAATCATAATGATCGGGACTTTAGTGGTTTTGCCGATCGTAGGATTGATTGAGCTATCCGCAGAAGGCAATTCCATCGGATTGGGACTGCAGGGGGCTGGGGAGAAGATCTCCAGTTTCACCGGCGCTAAGACCGGATGGGCTGCAGTTGCGGGAGTGATTGGCGGACTGAGCTGGGGCTTCGGTTATATGGGGCAGCCGCATCTTGTGACTCGTTTTATGTCAATAAAGGATCCTGAAAAGATAAAGGTCGGCAGGAGAATAGCCATAGCATGGGCTATACCTGCATTTTTTGGGGCAGTTATGGTTGGTTTAGTAGGTTTGGCAATGTACGGTTCCGGTTATTTTGAAGATGTAGAATTTGTGATGCCGGCGCTGGCTGCGACTTTGCTGCCGGGGTGGTTAGCGGGGATATTTATTTCGGGGGCGATTGCCGCAATGATGTCAACAGCAGACAGCCAGCTTTTGATAATCTCGTCGTCGGTGATTGAAGATTTTTATCATAAAACCCTTGGTAAGGAAGTAACTGAAAGAAGACTTTTACATCTAAGCAGAATTGTTACAATTGTTGTTGGATTATTCGGTTTTACAATAGCGGCAACTTCGAAAGAATTGATCTTCGAGCTTGTTTCCTATGCGTGGGCGGGGATGGGAGCTTCGTTTGGTCCTGCACTTTTGCTATTGCTAAAATGGAAAAAAACTACCAAGCAGGGAGTGCTTGCGGGAATGCTGACAGGGGCAATAACTACTATTGTGTGGCAGAATATTGATATGCTGAATAATTTTTTGAATGTAAGATTCACTTCTTTTATACTTGCGTTTTTTGCTGTAGTTGTAGTGAGTTTAGGCACTCAGAAAAAAACAAGTTGATTAATGAAAAATTTATTGAGTCTAACTTTTTGATACCAATAAATATATGAATTTAAATTATTTATATGCTTTCTACGTGTTTACACGTATTTTTAAAAATACAAGATTATACTGATGTTTATATATATAAATGTTAATATATTGCGTAATATAAAAATAAAATAATCTCAAATTGGAGAGGTATATGAAGAAATTATACATCTTTATTCAAATAATGATATTAACTTCCCTGCTTTTGACTGTTAATCAATCCAAGGCACAAATTACATGGACTGAATACCCGGGTAATCCGGTTTATGGGGAAGGAACTGATGCCGGAACTCCTCATGCGGAATTGCCTTCGATAATTTATGATGATGATGAATTCTCAGGGCATGGCGAATCTTACTACTATAAAATGTGGTATGATAAGAATGGGACAGTTGCTGTTGTTTATTCAAATGACGGGATCAATTGGGTGAATGATACTGATGTGCTAACGGATGATGATCCTGGCAGACCAGTTGTGAACTATTATCCTGACGGATTTACAGGTATGGATGAGGGTGATGATGAAAGTGATGCTGCGATGTATTACAGGATGTGGTATCTTTTGATTGGTAATAACTCTACTGTTGGGGGTGCTGCCCGTACGCACTATCATGATTATAATACCGGTGAGACTTATTCTGATCACTTTGGCGGGATGATCTCGGAGGTTATGTTATTTAATACGACTAATGCTACTTTAGCTCAGAGTATATATAATTATATCAATGATAAGTATGGTGAAAGCTTTACTTATCCGGTTGGAGGATTTCCGAAGGAAAACTCCGATGACTGGATAGTGATTGATAGAGAAGAGCATGAGTTTTCGGGTGAAGTCTTTGCTAAGACATATCCGAATCCATTTTCCGGCAAAGGATATCTTTGGTTCGAAATTCCCGAGAAACAGTCTGTAAATGTAGAGTTACTGGATATGTATGGCAGTGTTGTGAAGAGTCTTCACGCCGGATCATTGCCAGAAGGACCGCATGAGGTGTTCATTGATGGAAGCGATCTTTCGTCGGGTGTTTATATGTATAGAATTAAAGGACAGAATTTTGTTAAAACCGGAAAAGTGATCGTTAATAAATAAGGCATTTTGTTTTTATTTTAGCCCGGATTCACAATACAAAAGTTGCATTTGTAGCAAAAAACAGCTAACTTGCTTTGAAACGTCCCGTCAGATGTTACATCTGACGAAATTCTCCTCCTTGAGGGGTGCCTGAGCGCAGTTGCAGCTCAGCGGAAACCACGCTTTAGCGTGGCGAGGGCGGGGTGGATTCTTATTTAATTCCTGATGTTTGTATAAAACCTATAAAAATTATACTTACAAAAG
>CAZXYS010000067.1:0-12456 GCA_964645005.1 uncultured Hyphomicrobiales bacterium
AAATTAAACCAATAAAGTAATTCACTTTTTATAGTTTTAAAGAATGATTCTGTCACTGCATTGTTGTTTTTTCCCGCCGAAAACTGACCCACTTTTCCCTCTGAAAACTGACCCACCCGGAATTAAATTCCTGCAAATGAAAATTACATTTTTTAAACATTTGCAGGAGGTAATAAAAGGTGATAACAATGGAAGACTGGGTGACTATAAAAAATATCAAAAGGTAAAATCCGACATACGGCAGCCGGCGTATAGCTGAACTGTTAGGGATGAGCCGCAATACCGTGCGCAGTGCTCTGCGCAGTCATTCCCCGCCTGAGTATAATAGAGAGGATAAAGTAAACCCCGACTTGCAGCCTTTTCATGATTATATATTTGAATGCTTTCCATGCATACTTTTTGGTGCGAATCTTAATGGCAATCAAGATATTAATTTAGATAATTATAAGGATCCAAATGCAGATGAATTTATAGAATGGACTTGGACAATAAATGATGGATACATAAATGATACATTTATTGATTGCTATGAACCCTGGAAAAAGAAAATTAATTTTGTAGTTGAATTATATATTCATAAATTGAAATTGTTAATTAAATATATTTAATCTTAAGAAGAAATAGATTAATATTTATTAATTTAAAGAAAGGAATCCAATAACAATCCTCGATTCTTTTAAGTTACAATCACACATATTTCCGTGGAATAAAGATAATCTAATGTAAATATAAATTTTCAACTGGTGTTCTTAAATAAAATAGTCTTTATAATATGAAAAACATAATAATCATCTGTTTTTTTGTTTGTTTTGTTTTCTGTCCTTTTGTTTTGTGGGGGCAGTCGGGGTATTGGGAGGAAATTCACCCTGAGGTTTCACCAACTGCCAGACAAGGATATGGTTTAGCGCCAATTGGTGAAGATTTGGTCCTATTATTTGGTGGAGTAAACCATGGTACTCTCTACGATGACACTTGGATTTTTGATGTTAACTTAAATACCTGGATTCAATTTAATCCTCAAATAAAACCTTTAAAAAGAGTTGATCATCAAATGTGCCGCTTATCTAAAGATAAGGTTCTTTTATTTGGTGGTGAAAATTCAAAAGGTTATGCCCTTGATGATACATGGATTTTTAATTTTACAGATACATCTTGGACTAAGATTGTAACTGAAAAGTCGCCTACAAAAAGAGATCATACACATTTATCTCAAATAAGAGAAAATGAAGCTTTATTGTTCGGTGGTGTCGATGCAAATATGTATCATAGGAATGATACATGGATATTTGATGGAGAAGAAAATGAATGGATAAATGTGTTATTCGATCCTTGGGTAGATAAACGTCCACATGAAAGGAGTCACGGCATGATGACTTCTATCACCGGGGAAAATAAAGTAATTTTATATGGAGGTTGGGTCTTTCATTTACTAAACGATACCTGGATATTTGATGCAGATATAAGGAAATGGAGGGAATTAAATCCAGTCAATACACCCGATCCTATTGCTAGTAGTGCCATGTGCGAATTAACTCAGAATCAATTTTTACTCTTTGGTGGAGATGACAAATCATTTTTATCCAATAAGAGCTGGATATTTTCTCTGAAAGATACAAATTGGTATGAATTAAAACTAAACAATAAACCTTCCTCACGTAGCTATCATCAATTAGTAAAAATTAGAAATGGTTTGATTATATTATTTAGCGCCGGGACTGCTGCAGATGACGTTTATCAAGATACATGGCTTTTTCATTATGAGCCGAATAGTGTTTCTACTCCCTCCCCACCCAAAATCAGTAAGTCCTTAATAGTAAATATAATTAATAAAAATATTTTGGAATTGGAACTTATTTCAAGTTATGAAGTTACTATAGCTATTAATATAATAAATTCTATAGGTCAAATTAAACAAACTACCATTACTTTTGACATTACAAAAGGATTTAATAGAATATTAATAAATATTAATGATTATTCTCCTGGATTATATTTTCTAATAGTCACAAATGGCTCACATAAATATTTAAGAAAATTTATCTTATAAAATAAATAATATATATCTTTTAAAACTTATTGGGAGATGGTTATGTTTAAGAAATTATCCTTTTATATTACAGTTGTATATCTTCTTATTTTAATTCAATTATTGAGTATTGACTGTTTTGCACAATGGAATTTTAATATGGTTGGCAATGACCAGAAAACACCTCAGTATTGGGGAGGTCCTGATGCTGAAGGTTGGTATCAGCTTACAACTGAAGTTGATGTCAATAATCAAATTAATACTACAAGAGAAACCACTGCGATGTGGAATACCAATAGTGACAATACAATATATTTAGAACAAGATTTTATCATTAAATTTAGATTGAATTTTGGTAGAAAAAATGAGGACGGAGCTGATGGTATTGCTTTTGTCTTACAAGATTATTGGGATGGGGCTATTAAGGCATGCTGCGGATGGCTAGGATTTGCTCATCAAGATGAAGATGAACGATATAATTGTTTCGCTATAGAATTTGATACATATGTCAATACCAATGATAATTATTTTTATGATCCTTGGGATGATCATTTAGCAGATAAGGATCATATCTTTTTTTCTAAAGATGGTGATTTATCAGTTGATCCTCCTGTATTTGGACAACCAGTCCCTGCTAAATATTCAGGTGATCCTAATAATCCTTATGAAAATATTGAAGATGAAATAGATCATTGCATAGTAATCACTTGGGATTCAGATGAAATGAAAATCTCTGTTTATTTTGATGAAGTATTAAGAAAATCTCATACATTCGCTAGTTTAGATGATATAATACCTGAAGTTGAAGGAACTGACCCTCTTATTTGGGGGATAACTGCTTCTACTGGTGTTAGAACGAATTTACAAACAGTGAAGTTTGATTATTTAAATACTAATGCCAGTTGTGATGCTGAGTTGATTGTCGAAGAGGTAGGCTCTGATCCGGTTGAATTCTATGTTTGTGAAGAAATTGAGAAAAAATTTAAAGTTTGTTATAAGGGAGGTGAGAAAATAAAATTGAAAGCGGATGTCTTGAAGCCAGAAAATTATCCAAATCCGTCAGATGTAACATCTGACGGGACGTTCTGAGGCAAGTTAGCTGTTTTTTGCCACAAATGCAATTTTTGTATTGTGAATCCGGGTTATACGACAAATTTTCAATAATCAATAATGTTGAGAAGGGCATAAAAAAGGGGCTGCTCAAGTCTGTTGTCGGGGGGAATTGAAATTCAATGAAGTGTTGGTTAAAAGTAATCTTATCAATACCCCAGTAATGGAAACTACGACTCAGCACAGCCCCTAATTCTATGCGAACTAATTTTTGATGTTCCCAAAATTTTCTAAACATTATTCCCTATTATTCTTCATTAAATATTCTTGTAAGTCCCTTCTACCCTTGGAGGAGGGATTTATGGATGAAGGAATCCTGGGATCATCAATTATGAAATGCCTGCCGGTAATTAACTGCCCAGCTTTTCCAGTTCCGCGGCGGCTTCACTCATATCGGGGGCAAGATTCACCGCCCATTCGAACATTTCGCGGGCTTCTTTGTCGGCGCCGGCATCTCTGAAACATTTTGCAGCGCCAAAGCATGCAGCAGCGTTTTGGGGGTTTTGCTTCAGCGCCGAGGTAAAAAGCTTCATGGCGCTTTCGTGATCCTCGATGCCGTAGAGCATTTCGCCCATCGCCGCGAGCAGATCGTCGAGACCAAAGCCCAGCGCGCTTTCGAACTTATACTCAATCCAATTTTCAAGGACCGGCGTCAAGACCTCTATAGCTTCGAGAAATTTCTCCTGTGCCTGCAAAAGCAGGGCTTTCAGATATGTCAGATCGACATTCCCGGGGGCAGTATTTTCCGCCTGCCCGAGAAAATCTTTCGCTTTATCAAATTCGCCGTTTTCAATAGTCATCAAAATCAGTCTTTTGAGGGTATGCAGTCTTATATTGTCTTCGAGCGAATCCTCAGCCAGCGCTTTCTCGAAATTAGCAGCAGCCATTTCATAATTCTTGTTGTCAAAGTACGATTCCGCCATTCCGGCGTAAATTGCGCCGTCGTCCTTATCGGCAAGAGTTTCCGCAGCCTGTTTAGCCATTTCCGTTCCGTACAGATGGTCGAGGCGAGTGAAAACCTTCATCGTCGATCGTTTCCAGGTCCAATTTTTTCTCGCCTTCGCCGAAGCTTTCAGTCCTGTGCCGAAAAGTATCGACGGTTCGTTATAAACACCTATCAAAATCTCTGCCAAACTTTCGAGATCCGGGTCGAGAACCTCCGCATCCCCCATGAGCGGGATGTTATCGAGCTCATCGCCCAGATGCAGCGGCTCGGCGGTAATTTTCCAGCCGCACTCTTCATCGACGAAATCATCCGCAGCGCCGCCTTCCGTAACGACAACCGGCAGCCCGCAAGCCATCGCCTCCAGCGTCGGCAGCGAGAATCCCTCCGCTCGATAAGGCGAAACATACACATCGCACGCCCGATACAGCGAGGCAATTTCTTCTTCCGTCAAATATTCATCGATATAGATTATCTCCGGCGAATCCGACCATTCCCGAATCTCCTTGATTTTCTCTCTGTTGGTAACGCCCTGCCGCTCGTAGAACGACTCGCATCCCATATCTTTCACCACCAGGCAGACATCATCCTCAGCGCCGAACTTCTTGGTATATGCAGCCAGCAGGACATCTATGCCCTTCCTGTGAATGGCGCCGCCGATGTAAAGGAATTTCAATTTTTTATCAGTTCTTAAATCATACTTATTTCCCCAGGGCTTGAAAAGCTCAGGATCCACGCCGTTAGGAATGACCTGCACTTTGTCAAAATCCAGCCCGGAATCTACCATCGCCTGCCGCGAGTAGGTCGAGGGCGTCCATATCTCATCCGCCGTACTGAATATCTCGTAAAAATCCTTCCGCAGCTTCGAAAACTCCCACGGCTGCATGATTATCCACTTCGCGCCCTTCGGCGGATTAGGATCGGGCGGCCACTGGTGCCGTATCCAGCAATAGGGCAGCTTCCCGACATCATTGGGAACTTCTTCTTTATAGCGGATATCGTGTTCTCGCAGCTTTTGATATTTCGGAATACCCTCTTCCGAGAACTGCTCATCCTCGAAAGGCACAATACTCAAATTCACCAGCCCTGCATCTATAATATTGGCGCAATGCTCGCGGTTTATCAGCGCCAGCGAATGATACACAAACTGCGAGCCCTCCCAGACCACATTGAGATAGGGCTTTTCGTCAGCGCCTTCAGCGGGCTGCCCCACACTTGCTGCAGGCTCTACCGATGTTTCTTCTTCGGAATCCTTCTCCGGTTCATTTTCAAAGTCGAATAATGAAAATTCATCAGCCTGCCGGGACTCGGTCTCCTTCTCGGGCTCTTGTTCAGGCTCTGTTTCGGGTGAAACTTCCGGTTCAGTCTGCTCTTTTTCTTCAGGGCGCATAGAGTCAATCTTTTTCCGGAGAGCTTCCACTTCAGCCTGATCATCTCTCTTCCTGCAGATTTCGATCAATTGCCCAAAAAGCTCGATATTATCAGGCTGCTGTTTGAGCTGCAATCTCAGGTTATGCTCGAGGAAACCAAGATTGTTATCCTCGAGATCTCCCATGGGAACTATTTTTTCCGCCCATTTTTTATTGAAAATACTGAAATTTTCGGCAACTTTACCGAATCTGCCCGGCGTCGCAGATTCATAATGATACAAAATACTCGAGGCGCAGTATCTTATCTTAAAACCGGCTTCGGCAGCGCTGAAGCAAAAATCTATATCCTCAAAGCTATTGAGATATTCTTCACTCAGACAGCCAATTTTTCTTATCACATCCCTTTTTATGAGCATGGCGGCGCCGGTAACAGCCTGCACATCCCGCGATTCCCTGATTTGTGGGGTGTTATCGAGATTCCTCAGGATATAATCATGATAAGCGTGGATATTCCCCTCGATCTTGGCAATTTTCACGCCCGCATGTTGTATCAACTGATTCTCGGGATAAAGCATGAGCGGTCCGGCAATGCCAATCTGCTCATCCTTCTCAGCTTCCTGCACAAGCGCGGAAAGCCAGCCCTCCAGCGGAATTGTGTCATTATTCAGCAGCAGTACATAATCGCCCGTGTTGAGCTTCATCCCCTGATTGCACGCTTTCCCGAAGCCCAGATTCTGCGGATTCGAAAAATACTTGAAATTTCGATATTTTTCTTTATACGATTCCAGCAAATCAGGCGTCCTGTCCGTCGAGCCGTTATCCACCACAATTATTTCATGCAGTAATTCCGGCGGCGTCAGCTTATATATCTCTTCCAGACATTTCTCAGTATATTCCGCATTATTAAACACCGGAATAACAATCGAAACCTTAGACTTGGTCATAGTTTCTTTATTTTCGGCAATCTCCATTTTTTCCTCAGTTTTGGGTTCCTTTTTTTCACTTTCGATGAGCTTAACTTTGTACAATTCAATATGTTTTCGCCGAAGATCAATCAATTCAGGGTAGTTTTCGACAAGATGCATCGTCTTATCATAAACCATATTCATCGTGCGGAACATGTCCCGCAGATTGCCGGACGTCATCCCCGACTTATCCTCCCACCAGCTAAACTCGCAGGTTACCTTCTTGACATGTGCAATCCTGTATTTCCGCGAAATTCTTATCCACAAATCCCAGTCCTCATGCGACGAGAGGTTCTCATCGAACTGCCCCGCATCATCCGTGCAGGCTTTCTCATGCATCATGCAAATCACCGGCAGCAAGTTCCAAACAAGGATCATCCTGTAATCAAAATCATTCGAGTACGGAATGTCCTTTTTTCCCTCAATGATCTCATCCCCCTGCTTTCTCTTATGCACACGGTACGCATCGGTGTAAGCAGCCTGATAATCATTATTCTCAAGGAATTCCACCAGCGTCTCGAGATGCTCGGAATAGTAGATATCATCATCATCGAGGCAGGCTATATATTTACCTTTCGCCTCTCTCATTCCCGTATTTCGCGCAGCGGACAGCCCTTTGTTCGTCTCGTGCGCAAAATATCGGATTTTATTTTCGGAATTCAATTCCTCGATAATATCCGAAATATCCTCTCCCGCATCATTCACTACTATCAGTTCAAAATCCCTGTAAGACTGATCCAGTACACTTTTTATGCTATCTTGAACAAGTTCCCGCCGGTTGTATGTTGGCAGAATTACTGATACCAAAGGCGATTTGGTCTTTTTCACAGATGCCGCTTCATATATTTCTTTCAAAATCTCATTGCCAGGTTCTCTGTTGTAAGCCTCTTTGAGCTTCAACAGAGAATCTTCACTGAGATCAGCGATGATTTTCTTCGCCTGCTCTTTCACCTGATCGGTGAACAACTGCGGATGATGAAAGACTATCACAGCCTTCAATTCATTCTTCTCAATCTTAGAATAGGTCTTAACATTCTCCGAACGGCGCATAAACAGCGGCATATCGACATGCCCCGCCTTATATTTCTTCTTGAGAGCCGTAATCCACAGATTCCACTCTTCATCGCCCAAAAACATAGCCGCAGAAAAACCGCCGCAATTCCCGAACAACTCGTATCTCATCAGGCAGCAATCCCCGGGTATATTCGACCGCAGCAACTTTTCCGGATTTAATTTATCCTTCTTTTCGATACGCTCGCTATCGCCAAAATATTGAACATCTGTGTAAACATAGCCGTAAGCGGGATTATTCTCCATAATATCAACTGTTTCAGAGAGATATTCCGAGGCAAGCTTATCCTCCGGCTTCAGGAAAAGCAGGTAGCTTCCGGCAGATATCTTTGCAGCGGAATTCTTTGCATCGATCATTGAATCCGCCGCGTCAGGCTCGATCAATTCAATATTTTCATCAGGATTATCATTTTTTATCTCATTGACTACGCTTCTATTCTTTTTAAAATTCTGATAATTTATGACAATAATTTCCTTATTCTCATAACTCTGCCCCAGCACGCTTTCCAGCGCCTCCCCAAGATATTCCGATTCCTCTTCGCATGGAATAATAACCGAAACCAGCGGCTGTTCGCCGGTATCCTCGAAGAAATCTTTCATCTCCGGCATTTCAAGTTCTTCACCATCTTTTATTTCGTCGAATCTATCTGACACGCCAACTCCTCAATTATTCATCCGTTATAATTTCCATAAGTTGTTTATTAGTAAAATAATTACTTTAAAATTTACATATTTACTATAAATTACAATTAAAAACAAAAAATATGCCATGAAAAAATTACTATACTTACATTTCAAATATAATAATATGGCACATCACAACACAGTGAATTATAAATTTTCTTAAATAGTTGATGCAACCTAAATATATTTTCCATCAAAAACTAAAACACGAAAACCAATTATTTTCTTTTTTGTTTAATAAAAATGGGGTCGCTATGTTAAAAAATCTTTTTTTCGTATTCCTGCCATTTTTGTTTTTACTGGTTTCCTGTGGTGCAGACAAAGTTGTAATGAAGCCTAATTATTACAATAGTATCTATAATGCCAGCGCTATCAACTCAAAAAATGCTAAAATCGTAAAAGTCATTGACAAACGACTTGAAAATCATGATAAAACTTATAAAGAATCCGAAAATAAAACATATAAAGCAACAGAAATGAGAGACTATAAGGGATCTCCCGGTTCTGAAGAAAGAGGTTCCATGCTATCAACTCTTAATGAACATTCGGCGGGTTTTGCTCAAACAGGGGCTTTTAATAAAAAAGTGCCTTATGAAATCAGTGAGCCGGTAATAACTTTCGTGGAAAAATCGGTAAACAGAATCCTCAGGACAAGAAACGAAGAGAATATCGTTCCAATTACAATTGTCTTAGACAAGTTTTACGTCTATGAAAGGACAGGATTGGCATCCGAAAAAGGTATGTTCAAGTGCGCTATGAATTTCCAATACATGGCTTCAAAAGATTCCATAGGCTCGATTTATTCTTATTCGGAACAAACTTTTAACTCCGGATCTGATGTTACCAGTCAGCTTGAAGGGCTCGTTTACATAGGCATCTATGACTGCACCAGACAATTTTATGAAAAATTTCGTACTGCTATTAAAGACACTGCTAATAAACTCCGGATACCAGATGACATTTTGGTCGAAAAGCAAATCCCTGATGAAGAAAAAGTCATAAAAAAAGTAAAGAGCAAAAAACTTTCATCCAGCACTTTTGGCGGCAGCTACTTACAGGGTAATATGATTTTAACAGGGATCCAGCTTTATTACGGGAGTTATGCTTTTAAAAAGAAACAGCAATTAGTTCATGGTGTAGCTTATCAACTCAATTATTTTGACGTCAAAAATACTAAAGACAGACTCGAGGGTAGTTTTTTCGGTTTTGGAGGCAAATATGTTCCACGATTTTATTTTTCGAAAAAACGCGAATGGTTTTATCTTGGAGGTGGTTTATCTCTGGAATTCGGTTCTGAATCCGATCCAGCGGGCAATGCTTCTTTCTTTTTCGGACCAACCTTTGAAGAATCTTTTGGCATTAAAGCCGGTCCCTTGAATCTGGAAATCGGATTATTCCAACTCTACCATTTCGGCTCTGAATTGCTGCCCAACGACACGGGTTATTTCTTAAGACTTGGTTTTCAGGTATGAACCGGAACAACTTTTATTTCTAATAAAAATTAATAAGCATCTGAGTTTCTTTAACTTTTTTTCTCAGATTTCATGGGGTATTATTCTATTTTAATTGTATTTGTAAACTTGAAATTTTTGAGACAAATCTGGTTTAGCCATAAATTGAAATTAGTGATTGAGTATAATCGTTTATATTTTTGCAATTTAACCGGTAAATGTTAATTTTAGCCGGCATTAAATTTGACATTTTCTATAGAATACAGATGCATAGATATGGACGATCAACATCATCACAATTACAAAGAACTGAGCGGTAAAAATCTGCTCATTGCTACTGTCTTAAACCTCACAATAACAGCTGCGGAATTTGTTGGAGGTTTTCTGGCTAATAGTTTGGCTCTTATCTCCGATGCAGTGCACAATCTGAGTGATGGTATTGCAATTCTGATCGCTTATATAGCTTATAGACTCGGACGGAGAGGATCAAGTAAACGGCAGACATTTGGCTTTAAACGTGCGGAAATTCTTGCTGCATTACTCAATTCTCTCGTACTGATAGTGATATTCGTATATCTCGTTGTTGAAGCTGTCAAACATCTCTTAAATCCCGAGCCTATAAATGGTGTAATAATGTTCACCGTTGCGACTATAGGTTTAATAGCCAATGTCGCAGCTGTAGTTCTGCTTAGAAAAGATTCCAAAAAGAATTTGAATATAAAAGCAGCATACCTTCACTTGTTAGGTGATACAATTTCATCTGTAGCGGTTATAGCCGGGGGAATACTGATCATGTTTTTCAAGATCTATTGGCTTGATCCCGTAATTACTATATTAATAGGCGCTTATATTTTAAAAGAAACATACAAAATTTTAAAGCGTGTTATTGAAATACTTATGCAGGCGGCTCCCCCGGAAATAGATCTTAGTGAAATTAAAAAATCCCTTGAAGAGATTTCTTCTATTAATAATATTCATCATGTACATATTTGGAATTTAAGTGATAAAGAAGTTCATTTTGAATGTCACGTTGACCTTGATAAAAATATCAGGCTCAGCGCAACAGAAGAAATCAGGTGCGAGATTGAGAATATACTCAGGAAAAACTTTGGCATAGAGCACATAACGGTTCAGTTCGAAAACGGAGCATGTGATAGCAAGGAATTAATTTTCAATTCGTAATAAAATACAAAAAGGATCATGGAAAATTTATTTAAATCAAATAATATTGATAAGTTAATAAAAAATATCAGCGAAGTTGCAGGTTATTTATGGGATCGCGGCTGGGCAGAGCGGAATGCAGGAAATCTATCTGTAAACATAACCGATCAACTGGATGATGATTTTGCTGAAAGTAAAGATTTTTCAAAGGTAGAGTTGACCGAAAGCCGAAAAACTTTAGCCGGGCAAGTATTCTTGGTAAGTTTAGCAGGATCAAGGATGCGCGAAATAGCTCGAAATCCATATCATCATATTTGCATTGTAAAAATCGATGAACTGGGTAAGATGTATGAACTCATTCCAGTCACTGCTTCTCAGGAAAAGATCATGCCTACCTCAGAGCTGCCAACACATTTGGCAATCCATGAAAAGCTTCTTAATATGGACGCCGAAGAAAAGTCTGTGCTTCATTCTCACGTAACAGAGTTAATCGCTTTAACTCAAATAAAAGAATTTTGCGATCAACCATCCATTAACAAACTTCTATGGGGAATGCACCCGGAAACAATTTTATTTTTACCGGATGGAGTCGGATTTGTTCCGTATACTTTGCCGGGTACTGAAATGATCGCCGAAAAGACTGTTAATGCTCTTGAAAATCATAAGGTGATACTATGGGAAAAGCATGGTTGTTTCGCAATTGGTAAAAATTTTGATCAAGCATTCGACTTGCTCGACATCTTGTCCAAATCAGCACAGATCTATTTCAAAGTCTGCGGGAAAGGGAAAAAAGTTGAAGGGCTGTCAGATGATCAGCTTAATGAACTAAAAAGTTTTATTTAAATTTTTTTAGTAATTTCATAGTTAATAATTTTTCTTATTTTAAAATTGATTTTTCATTTCGGATTAGGAAGTATATGAAAAAAATCGGTCTTATAGGCGGCACGAGTTGGAATTCAACTCTGGAATATTACAGGCTGATCAATGAGATGGTCAACGAAAGACTGGGAGGTCTGCACTCCGCTAAAATTGTTCTTGAATCCATTGATTTTGAATATTTCACGAAATTTAAATCTAAGAAAGAGCACGAAAAAGCATCTCAGATACTGATAGATGCGGCGAGAAATATTGAGAAAGCAGGTGCCGATATGGTTCTGATATGTGCAAATACTCCCCATGAGTATTCGGACAAAATTGAGCATAACATAATGCTACCATTAATACACATAGTTGATGAAACTGCCAAAGTTATTCATGAACACAATATCCGTAAGGCAGGACTCCTCGGAACAAAATTCACCATGACCGGGGATTTCTATAATTTCAGGATGGAACGACAGGGTATTGAAATATTAAGACCAGACGATGCAGAGATGGAAAAGATCCATGAGTTCATATATAGTGAGTTATGCTACGGAATTATAAAAGATTCAACAAAAAATGATTTTAAAAAATATATCCGGAATTTAGTCGATAAAGGTGCTGAAGGTATAATTTTGGGTTGTACTGAAATCCCTTTGATCATCAAACAAGAAGATTCCCCTGTTCCGGTGTTTGATACAACTTCGATACACGCTAAAGCTGCAGTGGATTTCGCACTGGAATAATTTTATAATTTTCATTTCACTAAAAAGCCCCGCCGGCAGGCGGGGCTTTTATTCTTTCGGCAGCGATC
>CAZXYS010000068.1:0-12121 GCA_964645005.1 uncultured Hyphomicrobiales bacterium
TGCCCGAGCGCAGTTGCAGCTCAGCGGAAACCACGCTTTAGCGCGGCGAGGGCGGTGTGGATTCTTATTTAACCCCTGGTTTTTGATAACCTTATGGGAGACCTTTGCTTACAAAAGAGTTAGATGGGAAAATTCATTTTAAGAATTCCCTTATCCCTAAATCCCTTCTCACAAGTGGAGAAGGGACTTTCAGTGTAAAAAGAATTTCCTACACCCCTCTCCCGCCGGGAGAAGGGCTGGGGATGAGGGGGAATAAAAGATTATATTTGTTCTAATGCAATATCCGGTATTAATGTAAACAGTTGAAATAAAAATCCCGGCAGAGATTGCCGGGATAGTTAAAGTTATATGTCTTAGTTATTTAGTTTAGTCTGGCTTGTCTTTCAGTTTCCTGACGGATCATTTTTATAGAATCAATGAAAAACTTGATCGTATCAGAAAGATTCTTATCTTTCAAATCCTCTAATAAAATTTCTCCTTCCAGTTCAGGAAATTCTATCTGGTATATGTATACCAGAAGACTTTTCGGTATTTTGTTACTCTCGAATTTCTCGAACTTCTCTTTTACAAAATCCTTCGGTATGTCGGTGAAGTGAGATACCGATTCGCTCAAAATATCTATATATTTCATTTTAATCACCTTTGATCAAATTATTTCCAATAACTCTAATAATATAAAACGAATTTATGTCATTTTAAGTATAATTAATTAATTTGTTAGGGTGTATGAATATTAATTTCAATGATTTTTGTGACTTTTTTCTATTTAATGTGTTATTACTAATAAATGTCCATCGATATGGATAATATTAGAGTTTCATTTTATAAGTTTTAAAGAGTATATTTCTCAATTATTTCTATTTTTACTCATTAAACATGAGCGTATATGAGAATATTTATTACTTTATTATTATCGATATTAAATGTATTAGTTATAAGTTCTACAGGCAGAGCCAACACCCATATAGGAACTGAGTTTATGTTTTCTATCCCTCCTTCGGCTTCTATGGGTGAAGTGGAAACAAATGCCTATATATATGTATTTTCTTTATATGGAGGCGATGTTACTCTCCAAAGAGAAGATACCGATATATTAATTAAAAAAACAATAAAGCATGCCGGACAAGAATTATTCATACTCGAAAAAAGTGATTCCTACCCATCGACAAAGAAAAAAGCAAATACTCCATTATCTCTTCATAAAAAAGCCGCAATACATATTACATCAGAAAGTCCCGCAATGGTATATGTTATATTAAAAACTTATGATCTGTGCGAAGGATTCCTTGCCTTGCCGATAAATTCGCTTGGGAATAAATATATTGTGACAACGTACCGTAGGTCTGCTTCAACATGTATAGTTGCAATAGAAGACGAAACAAAGGTAAATTTCAAGATGGGCGGGAACAATAATTCCCAAACCGATTCCGGTTTAAAGCCATACGAAAGTGAATCAAGAAACCTGGATAGGGGAGATGTCTGGAAAATAAGTGCAACAGGGGACTATGCTGATGTCAGTGGCAGTTTAATTGAATCTGATAAATCTGTTGCGGTAATTTCAGGCAATGAAAATTCTTATGTGCCCGGCGGTAATGGAACAGCATCTAATTATCTGGTTGAAATGCAGACACCTGTAATGTTTTGGGGTAAGGAGCATATCGTCCCATATATTAAAAATGTCAGTCAAAGTCCCTACCTGCGAGCTTATGCAAGATTGCCAAATGTGGATCTTTTCAGGAACGATAAATTCGTAGCTGCTTTGAGCGAAGCCGGAGGAGTTGACGGAAAAGCTTTCAAGGAATTAACTTCAACCATGAATACCAATGATAAAAAACCTTCTCTCATAAGCGGGAGTAATCCTTTTGGTTTGATGCTTTTCAACAAAGGGAAAAATCACTGCAAAGAATATAAATGCAGGACTTTTCAAATGACCGTACCTTCGGTAAGGCAATTCTACAAGGAGGTTTATTTCGGGATACCGGATTTTAATATAGTTAGCGATACCGCTGAGAATGGTGATCATGATGTTTATTTAACTTTCGAGACAGAGTCAGATTCAGTTTTGACCGATAGAATTGAAATTGCGAAAATAGATAACTTCAATAGTGTTCAATGGAAGCCTATTCAAGAGGAATTCGGCAATGGGTTTGATTCGGTGGAAGTTAAGCTTAACGGCAAAAAATATGGTATGAAGATGCTCAGGCTGCATGATCCGGGAATATATGGTATAAGGTCGGAAAAACCATTTATGGCTTATATTCATGGGAGGTATAGTCTGAGTTTTTATGCGTATCCTGCAGGCTTGAAGTTAAATAAATTGTATTACGGTTCTGATGTTTATCCGCCAAAGCCTGTTTATGAGGAAGTCTGCGGTGAGACCAAACCCGGCGCTTATGTTGTGGATATGCCCCCGGATGACAAGATTCGAAGCAATTTGTCTGCGATCATTCTTGATGATGATTATAGTTATAATTATTCATTCAGTTATGACCATTTTCTGCCCGGCAGGGATCCTTCAACTTCGTGGAATATCAAAGTTAAGGACAAGATGTCTGATGCTAAAGCTAAATTGACATTTTTTGATAAAGAGAGTAATGACACGACGGTCTACTTTGAATATCATGCTCCTGAGATTGAAATGAATCCAAACAATTTTAATCTGGGATCAGTAGATAAGGGTGATACTAAAATAATTCAATTTTCAATTTTAAATAAGGCTGATACATATCCAATTACTATAACAGATGTTAGCTTAAAAGAAAATAATGAGTTCATGACATTGATCGATTCACCATTACCAAAAGAACTTGGTTCGTTTAACAGTGTAAATATCAAGGTAGAATTTACACCTTTAATAGCCGGTGATTTCAAAGATACTATGGTTATCAGCAATGAATGTGTGTCAATGAATTTGGGAATGATAACAGCGGAAGTAGAAGAACCAATAATTCGGCTTACGGATGCTGAATTTGGGGAAACTGAAGTAGGCAGCAATGCTGAAATGGAGATGAGTATATACAATGAAGGAGATGCCGAATTGATAATTCGCTCGATAGATGGTCCCCAGGATACTGCTGCTTTCAGTCATAGCCTTCCGCAGTTGGGTGTCGATGATTTTATTTCTATTAAACCTCATACACAATTGGATTTTACGGTTAATTTTAAGGCGTTCGAGGAAAAAGTTTATGAGGATTCGCTGGTATTTATTTCAAATGCTGATGGTATTGATAGCGCAGCATATTTGCGCGGACAAGGGATTGTAACGAGTATAGCAGAAAATATTACATTAGAAGACTTTCAGCCTAAGATATTTCCAAATCCTGCTAATGACAACATTAATATTAAGATTTATAATGAAAAGGCGGGGGATATAAGATTTAGTATTATTGATATTATGGGTAATGAAGTTTATAAAGAAAAGCAATGGTGCAGTAAGGGGATAGTATCAGAAAGGATAAGCTTAGAGAATCTGGGTAGTGGATCATACCATCTCCGGATAATACTACCAAATGGTAAAATAAAAATAAGTAAATTTAATATTATAAGATAGATTTTCTTTTTACAAAGAAATTACTTATATTGTAAAAAAAACAGCCTTTTTAAACATATTATCCATTATGAGTGGAGAGAATATTATGAAAAAACTAATACTAATATTAATTGCGGTTATCTTGCCTAGCTTTGCTTTTGCGCAGGATGATCTGGAAAAAATTAAAGATCTGCCGGATTTGCTCGGAGCGAATAATGTTGGAACTGATTTCTGGTTTTCGACACCCCCATGTTTTGAAGATGAATCTCATGGTCATGATAATACCATACAAGTATTTATAACATCAGAAGCCAGAACTGAAGTAAATTTGGAAATTCCGGCAATAGGATATTACAAAGCTAAGGAGTCTATCCCTGGTAATGTAATTGTATTTAATTTGAATCCTAATATCGCACAACCAGTTACTAAAGCTGGCAGGGAAGAATTAACTCCTGAGAAAAATTTTAAGAAACGCGGTGTTAATGTATATGCTGATGATCCTATAGTTGTATATGTGGTTGTTAGATATCGTGCTACAAGTGACGGATTCATAGCAGTACCAATTTCAAGTCTTGGGAAAGAATACGTTGTACAGGCATATACTGAAGATCCTATGTTTGAAGCGGTTTGGGAGTATAAATTGCCTTCTATTGCAAATATCACAGCAGCATTCGATGATACGGAAGTCAGTTTTATCATGGGTGGTAATGAAGTTTCACAAACAGCAGGCGGCTTATTCCCGGGCGATACGGCGACGGAAATCTTGGACAAAGGTGATGTATGGATGTTCATGTCAAAAGGTCAAGGTGCAGACCTAACAGGAAGTAAGATTATAGCAAATAAGCCCGTTTCGGTAGTTGCAGGCAATCAATGTACAAATATCCCTGTGGGTAATCAGTGGTGCGATTATACTGTAGAGATGCTGATACCTACAAGTACTTGGGGAAAACACTATCACGTTGCAAAAGTACCGGACAGAAAATATCCTCCGATCATCAGGGTATTTTCAAAAGAAGGCGATACTAAAGTTTTCAGGGATGGAAGACAGATAACGTACATTCCTTTTGCACATGGAGTGTTTGAAGAAGGTTGGCAGGAGATGCGTTTAACTCCTAAAGAAGATGGTCTTAAATCCGTAGTGATCTCTGGTGATAAACCTATACATGTAGTAAAATATAATACTGGTGTACAGGAGGATGGTTACCCACTACCGAATACGGATCCTTTCGTAGAAAGCCAAACACCTGTGGAACAATATGAAACCGAGATAACATTCTGTACACCAGGCAGTTATGGGGGGCAAAGTTTTAAAGAGAATTATCTTAATCTGGTATTCCAAACTGATGGGAATGAAGGTATTCCGGATGATCTGATGTTTGGTGAATATAAGGTGGGGGATTATCTGTGGAAACAAGTAAATACTATGATCTATGGATATGAAATATTTGATTATGATGTGGGTGACAAAGAATACGGAACAGCATTATTGCAACTGCCAGAGGTAGGTGTCTTCAAAATAAAAGCTGAGAAGCCGTTCGCAGCTTATTCATTTGGATATGACTGGTGTGATTCGTATGGTTATCCTACGGCAGGAGCCTTTATAGATCTGGATCAACAAGATGATGACAAAGCACCGCCCGAGGTTGACTATGAAAATGATGACGGCAATTATTCAGGGGAGATAAATGATGAGAGCAATCTTGCCTTTGTAGAGATGTATGATGCGGCAAGTTATAATTATGAATTCACTCACGGCGACTTTGTACCGGGAAATGATAAATCCGTCTGGTGGAAATTAAATCGAGTTGACAAAAATAAGCCGGCTCAGGCAGCGCTCGTTGTTACGGATAAAGCAGGAAATAAAACGGTGAAAGTCTTTAATGAAAAAGGGGTGATATCGGATGTCGAAGATGACATCACATTTGAGAAGGCGGATCTGAGGATTTATCCCGAGCCTGTTTCAGATAATTCCACGATAAGATACAAAATTAACAGAATAGGTCCGGTTGATATTAAAATTGTTGACATTTCAGGTAAAGAAGTAAAAACTCTTTATCAGTCGGAATCCCAATCTCCGGGAGAATATGAACTGCCGTTGAATTCTAACGTATTGGCAGAGGGGATCTATTTTGTAAGGATGAAATTGATCGAAGATGTAGTTTCGAAGAAATTCAGGGTGGTACGCTAAACTTAATTGATTGAAAATATAAGCAGCTTACTACTAATTTCAGGACCTGGAATACAATAAATTGCATTCCAGGTTTTCTTTTTTTTATATTGCAATTTTTAAAAATACTGATTTTCGAATATGAAAACACTGTTTATAATATTTATAATAACGCTGGTATTGATCATCATTGGAGTCAATTCCATCTATAAACGTGTAAGAAAGTTTTTCAATTCTTTCATCCCCCCTGAAGAGACAAACAGGATGAATAAACAGAAAAATAATGACCAAGTGGTCTATGAAAAGGATGATGTGGTCGTGATGAAAGGTGAAGCAGGCAAAAAGAAACATGATAAATCTGATCGGAATAAAGATGAGTAGCGGAATTTTAAGCGGTTGGAAAATATGAGTCAGAAAGCCCCATTAATTGCAGCTATAGATATCGGAACTAATTCTTTTCACATGGTCATTGCATACGTGAATAACCGCGGTATGCTTGAAATTCGCAGGCGGGAGAAAATAATGGTAAGGCTTGGCTCAAGCGGCGGCGATATGAAGTATATCCAGCCCGATGCTATGGATAGAGCTGAGGGTACACTGAAAGAATTCAAGAAAATAGCCGACAGCGAGAAAGCTTATGTCAGGGCTGTTGCCACAAGCGCTGTAAGAGAAGCAATCAACCAGAAGGAATTTCTAGAGAAAGTCAGCGCCGAAGTTGGTATTAACATTGAGGTTATCTCGGGACCGGAAGAAGGGAGATTGATCTATATCGGTGCAATGCACGCTTTGCCAATATTCCCTAAAAAAGCCTTCATAATTGATATTGGAGGGGGGAGTACTGAGACGATCTCGGGGACCAAAGGCGAGATCATACATGTCAACAGCACAAAGCTTGGCGCTATCCGATTGACTAAGCGATTTTTCGATGATGGAATAACTACGCCGGAGAGAATCGAGGAGTGCCGGGATTATATCAAAGGCAACTGGGCACCGACTCTGAAACGAGCACTAAAAGCCGGCTTCGAATCAGTAGTTGGGACTTCGGGAACTATTCAGAATCTGGCGGCTATGACTTTGTCAGCGAAAAACGAGCCTACTCCCGATATAATAAACGGTTTGGTTGTAAAAAGGGAAGATATTCTGAAAGTCATAGAAAATATACTGAATGCGGGCGACACCGAAGCCAGAAAAGCATTGCCGGGAATGGATACAAAGCGGGCGGATATTATTGTCGGCGGCGCACTTATCCTGGATCAGGCGATTAAAGATCTTAATATTCAAAAGATCATTATTTCTTCTTATGCATTGCGGGAAGGGATAGTTTTCGATACAGTCAAAAAAGACAAAGCTATAAGGGAATTCAGGCATCTCAGTCATTTGCGGTACGAAACTATTCATAATCTTTGCCAGCAGTACAGAATTGATATGAACCATGCCGAGCATGTCAGAATGACAGCGCTGCGGCTTTTTGATGACCTGCAGCCGCTGCATAATCTGGGACATTCGGAAAGGGAATTGCTGGAATCTGCCGCGCTGCTGCATGATGCGGGGTATCATATCGCGCACGATCAGCACCATAAGCACAGCTATTACCTGATTAGGCACAGCATAATGCCGGGATTTACAAATAATGAGTCGGAATTAATAGCCAACATTGCACGTTACCACAGAAAGAGCCATCCGAAGAAAAAGCATGATAATTTCAGTAAATTGAGTGAATCGGATCAAAGCATAGTTTGCATTTTGAGCGGTATTTTGCGAATAGCCGAGGGAATAGACCGCAGGCAGCTGCAAATTGTTAAGGATGTGAAAGCTGCATTTGCCGATGATTTCATAAACGTCAATATATATCAGAATGGCGGCGATATTGTCCCTGATATTGAATTGTGGGGAGCTATCAGGCGTAAACCCCTATTGGAAGAGGCTTTAAACAGAGGTATAAATTTCATAGTTGTAGACAAAAATGAAGAGTTGGCTGCCCCTTAAATGAAGTTAAACAAATATATAGTCATCGGGTTGATATCGGTTACTCTGATATCCCTCGAGCTTGTCTGGACAAGAATATTTTCCGCCGAATTTTTCTACACTTTTGCATTTCTGATTTTATCGCTGGCGATCCTCGGGCTGGGATTGGGATCGCTTATGCATAGATTCTTCAAAGGATTGGGAAAAGAGAAAAATATCGGCAATATTTTGTCAATTGCCGGATTATTTGCTTTGACGGGTCCATGGTTAGTGTTTCAACTTGCGATGGACTTTTCGCTATTGTTCGCGGAATTTTCGATGGTGCTGAAGCTGGCTGTAATAATCTTGCTGTTAAGTGCACCGTATTTTTTGGGGGGGATAGCAATTGCCTATTATTTCAGGTCGGACACGCCGGATATGCCGCGGATGTATATGTCGGACATGGTTGGCGCGGGGCTTGGCGTGGCATTTGCATTATTTTTCATGCATAATACGGGTACGCCTTACACAGCATTTTTATCGACACTGCCGTTACTGATAGCTGCTTTCATGGTTAGTAAGAATTACTGGAAAATTGTACCTGTGATATTGGCTGTGTATATGCTGGTGCTGGGGAATTTTTCAATGGATCTGTTAGAGGCTGACAAAGATGAACCGGCGCCGGTTATTTACAAACACTGGGATGCAATGTCCAAGGTAAAGATCTATAAATATAATGAATATTACCGCGGGATAAATATCGATAATCACGCCTCGACAACTGTAGTCAAATTCGACGGGAATTTTGACAATCCGGATTTAGAGAAATATGATTATTTTGGAATAAATGTGGGTTATTTAGTCAGGAAATTTGATAAATGTACTTTCCTTGCGCTTGGTTCCGGCGGCGGCAAGGATGTTATGCATGCATTGCATGAGGGCGCCGATCAAGTCCATGCCGTAGAGGTCAATCCGCATATAAACTATCTCATGACTGAAGGTACACTTGCTGATTTTACGGGGCATCTGTATAAAGATGACAGGATCAAGGTAGTTACTGAGGATGCGCGCGCTTATGTCCGCCGATTCGAGGATAAGTTTGATATTATTTTCTCATTCAGTTCAAATTCGTATGCTGCGCTGGCATCCGGGGCTTTTGCGCTCGCTGAAAATTATATCTATACAACCGAAGCTTTCATCGATTACTGGGAAGCGCTAACAGAAAGCGGCTATCTAATTATGGAACATCACTTTTATGTGCCGCGTTTCATTTCTATGGCAAGGAAAGCGTTGAAGGAATTAGGTGTAGAGAATTTTGAAGAGCATATAGCTGTTTATAAGATGCCGGAATGGCGGCGTCAGCTTTTATTGCTCTCTAAAAAGCCTTTGGATAGAGAGACTATCGAAAATGCTATCGGCGGGCTTGGACCGCAGCATCATAATATATTTTTGCAATATCCTCCGGCAGACAAAAGAGAGAATAATGTCATTGACAGAATAGTGGAAAACGGCTGGCGGGAAGTGCAGCCGGATGTTAAATATGATATTTCGCCTGTATCCGACGATGATCCTTTCGCGCCGCAGATGGGATTGTGGAAGAATTTCAGTTTTGACAGGCTGGAAAAAGTGGAAGCGTTTGAGGAATTTTTCGGTTTCCCGCTGGCGAAAATGATAATAGTAATTGTTTTATTGGTTGTTGTAGTTTTAATTGTGCCTATAAATATCCTGCCTTATATAACAAAAGGAAAGAAGCTGAAACCCGGAGCGTGGCTGTATTTTTTTAGTATCGGCATGGCTTTCATGATGGTGGAAATCATTTTAATTCAAAAATATACGCTGTTTATTGGAGCGTCTGTTTATAGTATTGCGACTATTTTACTAACGCTGCTGATCAGTACAGGAATAGGCAGCCGTTTTGCCGGGAAACTTGATATTAAAATTGCATTTATAGTTTTAATTGCATTGCTTTTAATTGAAATATTTGTGTTTGAGCATTTAATTTATGCTCTGGGGGATTTAGTGTTAATACCACGGATATTGATAACGGCAGTATTATTAGCGCCGCTGGGATTCTTCATGGGTATGCCGTTCCCCAAAGGAGCTATGATTGTCGGTGAATTAGTTGACTGGGGATTTGCTATTAATGGTGCAGCTTCTGTATTGGGCTCGACTTTAATAATATTGACAGCTATTTCATTTGGATTCACTATGTCACTGCTAATAGCCCTGGGATTTTATGTTATTGCCTTCTTATTATTTTTAAAACGGAAATTGTAAATGTCGGGGAAATTTTTTATTTTAAATACTCAGTACAAATTAAATAATAAATTACTTAGAGTTAAATGACATAATCCTAAACGAGCTGATACCTAGTTTCCCCTATATATCCAATTATCTTCCATTATATCATTTAATTTTGACATACATAATATTATCTTTAAATATTTAGAACAATACATGCCAACATGTAGATAAATTTTCCAAAATTGTAATTTATTATTATATTATGTAACTTTTCACTTGTTAAACTGTTATATTTAATGTTACTCATAATTTATATTTTTAAAAATTATATGGGAATAAAAGTAGAACATCAAATATAAAATTACTTAAATTAAATATCTTAAAATAATAAGGATTAATTGTTATGAGAATCAAATTACTAATTTCTACACTTGCATTGCTTGCCTTTGCATTAGTGCTGAACTATAATGCAAGCGGTCAAAACTATGACGATTCCTTTATAAAAGAAAATCTGCCGGAACTTTTCGGAGCGAATAATGTCGGGACTGAATTCTGGGTTTCAAATCCGCCGGCATTGGAGGAAGTTGCCGGTAATAATTTCGTGAAGTTATTCATAACCTCTCCGATGAAGACTCTTGTCAGGGTAGAAGTGCCGGGTAAGGGTTATTTCGATAATAAGATGTCTATAGCCAATGATGTTATTGTCCTTGATCTGGATCCTTCAATCGGACAGCCTATATCCAAGTCAGCGGAAACAAAACCCTACCCTGAGAAAATATATGGCGGCGCCGGTGTAAAAATATGGGCAGACGATCCTTTGGTAGTGTACTGTGTAGTAAGATTCCAGGCGACAAGCGATGGCTATCTTGCTATACCAGTATCGGCTATGGGTAAAGAATACATTGTTGCTGCCTATAATCAAGATCCAATGTTTACGGCAGTATGGAATCATTATTATCCGAGTACTACCTGTATAGTCACTCCATTCGAGGACACCAAAGTACAGTTCACCATGGGTGGGAACGGTTATTCAGAAACTGCCGGAGGTCTGCAGCCTGGGCAGTCGAAAACAACTACTATGGATGTCGGTGATGTCTGGATGTTTATGTCCCAGAATGACAATTCTGATCTTACCGGAAGCAGAATAGTTGCTAACAGACCGATTGGAGTTGTTTCCGGCAATCAGTGTACGAATATACCTGTAGGCAATCAATGGTGCGATTACACAGTTGAGATGCAACTGCCGACAATGGTATGGGGTAAACATTACCATGTAGCCAAGATCCCGGGTCGTAAATTTCCTTCGATTATAAGAGTATTTGCAAAAGAAGAGAACACGAAAATTTTCCGTGATAACAGGCAAATTTCTTTCGTACCACAGGTTGGCGGTATTCAGACTAAAGGTTTTCAGGAAATGAGAATGCACCCGCGTGAAATGGATCCGCATTCGGTTGTAATCTCCGGTGATAAACCAATTGGTGTTACTCTTTATAACTGCGGTGTTCAGGAGGACGGCTTTCCGCTGCCAAACTCAGACCCATTTGTTGAAGTTCAAACACCAATTGAACAGTATCAGAGCGAAATAACCTTCTGCACACCGGCAACATTTGGCGGTGATAAATTTGCGGAAAATTATCTTAATTTAGTATTTCACACTGATGAATACGGCTTTGTGCCCCAAGATCTTAAATTTGCGGAAGTTACCGGCGGTAATTATGAATGGCAGGAACTTAACAGTAAATTCCCCGGATCGGGTGAATTATTCAAATATGACGTTGACGATAAAAAATATGCAGCAAAAACTATAACTCTTCCGGTTGTAGGTGTTTTCAAGATCAAAGCTGACAAACCTTTCGCAGCTTATTCATTTGGTTATGACTGGTGTGATTCTTATGGTTATCCTACAAGTGCTGCGCTGGCGAATCTTGAAAAACCCGACACAATTCCACCGGAACCGCCATGGGTGATTGATTGCTACGGCAATGTAAATGCCAGTGAAGATAAAGAAGTTACGGATATGCCGGATGATGACAAGATAAGGACTAATCTGGCAAAAATAATTTTCCATAGAGACAGCAGTTATAACTATAATTTTTGGTATGAAGATTTCATTCCAGGGGAAGATCGCAGCACTACCTGGGGCTTGAAAATAATTGATCCTACTAAAGATGCCCGCGCTTTGATCACATTCACTGACAGGCGGGGAAATGATACAACAATTAACATTGAATACTATG
>CAZXYS010000069.1:0-11119 GCA_964645005.1 uncultured Hyphomicrobiales bacterium
TTTAGGAATGAGGGAATTCTTCTAATGATTTTTCCGGGTTAAAGAGATAATCCACTTTTTAAGTTTAATCTGTTATGCTCTTAAGCAATTTTGTGTCAATAATTAATATAATAAAATTTGAATCTATTGGACTTTACTTTAATTTCCTGTATATTTGCAGCCGATCGAACTATAATGACTGAGGAATAATTATGAAAGAAAACAAAAAGCTTCAATACAAAACAATCTGCGTGCACAGCGGCGGATATGTAGACGAGAAAACACTCGGCGCAGTTACTCCGGTGTATCCCTCAACTTCTTACGCTTATCTGGATATGGACATCCAGCAATATCCCCGCGCTTTCAACACACCAAACCAGAGAGTTCTCGCGGATAAAATAGCCGCGCTGGAACATGGAGAACAAGCTCTGGTATTCAGTTCAGGGATGGCAGCTATAACCTCGGCATTCCTGGCTCTGCTTGGTCCCGGCGACCACGCTGTATTCCAGAAAGGACTTTACGGCGGAACTACCGGCTTATTAACTGAAGATATGAATAATTTTGGCAGAGAATTTACTTTTACCAAAGGAATTCAACCGGAAGACTTCGAAAAAGAAATTAAGCCAAACACTAAGTTTTTATACATCGAAACACCCTCAAATCCCATTCTTAACATTACTGATATTAAAGCTATCGTGGAACTGGCAAAGTCCAGGGGATTATTGACAATCATTGATAATACTTTTGCTACACCGATTAATCAGCAGTCTATGGACATAGGTGTAGATGTTGTAATCCACAGTGCTACCAAATATTTCGGCGGACATAGCGACATCATTGCCGGTGCAGTTGTTGCTGATAAAAATATAATTGAAAAAATCCGCAGCATGGCTCATAATCTCGGTGGAAGTTTGAATGCAATGGATTGCTATTTACTTGAACGGAGTATGAAAACCCTGGCTTTGCGGGTCGAACAGCAAAGTGCCAACGCTATGAAGATAGCTGAATTCCTGAGTGTCCATAACAAGGTACAGAGAGTATATTATCCCGGATTGAAGGATCATACCGGACATAATACTGCCCGCAAGCAAATGAGAGGATTCGGAGCTATGCTTTCCTTTGAACTCAAAGACGGTATGGATCCAATCAAATTCCAAAAGAGTCTTGAAATTTTTCTGCCCTCAATGAGTCTTGGTGGTGTAGAATCATTGATCTGTTCACCGGCTATGACTTCACACTCATCATTAACTCCCGAACAAAGAGAAAAAGAAGGTGTAAAAGATACGCTTTTAAGGTTATCTGCGGGAATTGAAGATGTAGAGGATTTGATCGCGGATCTTAACAAAAATTTAAAATAATTAAAAAAAATGCTTTTTTTTAAATAAAATTTCCTTATTTTAAAAAAAGAAAAAATTACAAAAATAAATCTATTGTTAAGTTGTCATTAAGGTTAATGCTAATCCTTAATGTTTAATAAATCAATGTTAATTGGATTGTTCTTAGAATTAACAAAAGATTTCAACAGATAGGGTACGGATTTTGCTATAAAACAGTAAATTCCCAAAAGTTAATAACCGATAATAAAAATGAATTTCTTATAAAAAGCGCAGCATAAAAAGGGGAAATTATCGAATAACACCCCTTATCATAATAAAAACAGATTAAACCTATAAATATAAGCCATTAAGTATTGGTTATCAAAAGTAACTGTTACAATGACAATACAGGTCAGAATTAAATTATAAAACAGACAGAGGATTTAAATGTACGTACGAGCAGACAGTTTCGAGGAGTATTTGACGGAAGTAGGTCCGACAAAAGTTGAAACTATTAAAATTATTATCGACAAGTTCAGAGAGAAAATACCCGAGGCGGAAGAAAGAGTCCGATGGAGCATTGCAATAGCACGAAAAGATGAAACTGACCTCATTGGTATATCTGCCAGAAAGGATTTTTACAGCCTTTATATTCCTCATCAGGAAATAATCAGCAAATACTCTTCGCGCCTGGGGAAAGTTCAGCCCGGTCATGAAGCCATTCGCTTCAAGAGTATCGATGATTTGGATATGACTGAACTAGATAACTTACTGGAAGAATTGAAACAAAAAGCAAATTAATCCGCCTTAAAGTTTCATAAAACTACATGTTTCCTTGTTATCTTTAAATTTGAGAAATTTACTGGAAAGAATCTGATATATAATTGATTAGAAACATGTATTTCAAGATGCACAATCCGTGCTAATCATGAAATTGCTTTATTATCTAATTACAACTGAGAAAATTATATTTTTCAATAATGGCATAAAACCTAAACTCCGTATTCCAACGTCGATTTGAATAACAGCGCTCTTTTAATTATTTTTGAAAAGCAGCATAACAAAAAGAGGAAAAGACTATGATATCTCGTTACAAAATGAGATTAAATAAATACGTAATGGTTATTTCACTGTTCATTCTTATTTTTGCAGCATCGATAGGCGAATCCGCTAAAGACCGAGCCGAATTCAGAACCTGGAAAATGAAAGCTTTTAAGCCTGTTGTTGAAAAGCTGCTCAAGAATGGTGCCGACACTAATTTTGTAATACGGCTTGTAAATTCTCCGAAAACCAGATTTAATGAAAAATTTGTTCGCATAAATGTTAACAACCACCTTCGCAAACTCGATTATTCCAGCAATTATTCAAGTTATTCCGTTAAAAAAGCTCAGAGATTCATTCAGCAAAATAATTCTATCCTTAATCTGTGCGAAACCAAATATGACATTCCAAAAGAAGTGATTACATCTGTCATCTGGGTAGAAACCAGATTCGGCAATATTCTCGGTAAAAACCATGTCCCGTCTGTGTATCTGAGCACAGCTATGGCAAACGAGGCTGAATATGTTGAAAGGAATAAGGATAGAATAAGAAAATCTTTTGAAGGAGACTCCACCGAACTTAAGGAACTACTCGCTGAAATCGAAAGCCGTTCCGACAGTAAAGCCAACTGGGCAATCGAAGAATTACTCGCTCTGGAAAAAATGGATTCTCTCTCTTCCATTTCGATCGATGACATTGAAGGCTCCTGGGCTGGAGCATTCGGAATTTCTCAGTTTTTGCCGTCCAGTTACGTAAAATGGGCTGTTGACGGCACCGGAGACGGTAAGATAAACCTTTTCGATCTTGAAGACGCCGTCTTCAGTGCAGCAAATTATCTGAAAACAAATGGCTGGGGCGAGACAACTAAAGAACGCCGGGCTGCTATATATCATTACAACAATAGCTGGGAATACGTAAATGCTATCCTAATGCTATGCCACAAATTAAACAGCGAAGAATTTGCCAATCCCTTTGAAGATAATGATGATTAATGATCTCAACATCTTTTAAAACTATTCTACCCGTAATCCATTCATAAATTAATCTTCTTCAGAATTTGTTATTTCGAAAATAATGCTTAATTTAATATTAGTTATTTTCGTTATGTAATAGTGGGCATGTATTAATTTTGTTCGAAGCCGAGAGCCATAAAATCACCACAACCACGCCGGATTCCCGAATTGGCGACAGCCTTCCGAAAATCCTTTTAAGCTTTTATCGCGAATTACAGCAAAACCGATGGCAGATTTGGATGGCTTTTAAAAAGGACTTCGTATCACAGTACAAGCAGACGGTACTGGGCTTTATCTGGTCAATAATTCTTCCAATTATCCCGATCAGTGTATACCTGTTCCTTGGGTTGATAAAAGCTGTCAGAATGCCGGACAATATGCATTTTGCAGTTTACATAGTAATCGGAAGGACACTATGGTTTTTCCTATCAGCCAATATAAATTCCATCATGAAAGCCCTGAGCAAAGAAAAACAATTGCTAAGCAAAGTGAAATATCCTTTGATAACCGTCCTGGCTTCAAATTTTGGCAGAGTAGTATATGAATTGCTCGTAAGCACAGTTTTTGTCTTAGTGGTTCTTTTAATTTTCAAAATTTCTTTGAATTTCTACATGATATTACTGCCATTATTGTTAATACCGTTAGTTTTTTTCAGTGTAGGTACAGGAATGATTTTATCAATTTTGAATATAATCTACAGAGATATTGAAAAAATTACGACTATAATCCTTACCTATGGAGTTTTTCTGAGTTCGGTAATTTTCCCGATGCCTGACTCTGGCATTTCCGGGTCACTTATAAAATTCAATCCTTTCAACACTTTTATCAATGAAATACGAAATATTATTGTTTTTGGCAGCTTAGATGATGTAAATTTGTTTTTAATTACATCATTAATTTCGTTAATTATATTTTTAACAGGATGTAAAATCGTATATTTGATGGAGTTTAGGATTAAACAATTTTTGTAGGAGATCATGAAAGCTTACGTATCGACATATCCATTTTCCGAAACCACAGAGAAACCCATGCAACTGCTGCGGGAAAACGGCATTGAACTGCGAAAAAACGAATACGGCAGGAAACTTACCACCGATGAATTAGCCGAGGAACTGGGCGATTCGGATGTTTTGATTGCAGGCACGGAATACATTGACGAGCGCGTCTTCAAGAAGGCTCCTAATTTAAAATTGATCTCCCGCGTGGGTATCGGGTTGGATAATATCGATTTTAAAAATTGCATCAAGCGTAGTATCAGAATTGCTTACACCCCCGATGCCCCGACTATGGCTGTCGCTGAGATGGTAGTAGGATTTATGATCGGTTTGTCCCGCAGCTTCAGAATAACTGACCGCGAGATCAAGTCAGGCATCTGGCAGCGCCGCATGGGAAATCTTCTCTATGGAAAGACCATAGGCGTAATCGGTATGGGAAGGATAGGAAAAAGCGTAATTCACCTGCTTTCCACTTTCAATGTCAATTTTCTGGTTAATGAAATTGTTTTCGATTATGCCTATGCCCGGCTGCATAGAGCCGAGTTCGTCTCAAAAGAAGAACTCCTGCAGAAAAGCGACATAGTCACAGTCCATGTTCCGTTAAAAAATGATACGATTAATTTGATTGATAAAAAAGAGTTTGAAATAATGCAGCAACATTCAATTCTAATAAATACTTCCCGCGGTGGTATTGTGAACGAGGAGGAGTTATATAACGCATTGAAACATAACAAGATAGAATCGGCTGCTGTGGATGTGTTCCGGGAAGAGCCTTATAAAGGAAGATTGACAGAACTTGACAATTGTCTCTTGACTGCGCACATGGGAGCCGCTTCGAAAGAAACGCGTGAGCAGATGGAAGTGCAGGCAGTCGGGGAAGTCATCCGTTTTAAAAATGGCGAAAAACTAAAAAACGAGGTCTTTGAAAATGCTTAAAAAAGTGATAATATTTGGTGGATCGGGATTCATAGGCTCGCATGTAGCCGACGAACTGAGCGACCAGGGTTTTAAAACATCCATTTTCGATAAGACCGAATCCCCATACCTGCGCCAAGACCAGACAATGATTGTGGGCGATATCCTCGACGAGAATTTGGTGAAAGAAGCCATAATTGGAAATGACATTGTAATAAACTTCGCCGGCATTTCCGACATTGACGAATGCGCCGATAAAAGAATCGAAGCTGCTAAATATAACATCCTTGGGAATTTAACACTCCTGGAAGCATGTGTGGAAACGAATGTCAAGAGATATGTTTTCGCCAGTTCATCTTATGTTTACAGCGCCCGAGGCACTATCTACAAGGATACCAAGCAAGCCTGCGAAAATTTCATCGACAGCTATCAAAAGATGTTCGGGCTGGACTACACTATAATCCGCTATGGTTCGCTTTACGGCTCACGTTCAGACAACAGAAACAGCATTCATAGATATATCAAGGAAGCTCTGGAAAACGGCGAGATAAACTATTCCGGCACCGGCGAAGAAATCCGCGAATACATCCACGTCAAGGATGCTGCAAAACTCACTGTTGACATTCTTGACGAAAAGTACAAGAATGAGCACATTATCCTGACCGGCGCAGAAAGCATGAAATACCGTGACCTTCTTACTATGATAAAGGAAATGCTCTCAAGCGAAATTTACGTAAATTACTCTGAGCCGAAAGAACGCGGCACCCATTACGAAGCCACTCCCTACAACTTCACACCGAAGCCCGGCAAGAAACTGGTGAATAATCCATACATAGATATGGGACAGGGATTGCTGGAATTGATGGAGGAAATTTATAAGGATATAAATAATGGTTTTAAGTTTTAAATCAATTATAAATTTGTGATTATTTGATTAGACATAATAACAATGAACAAAGCGATATTCCTTGATTTCGACGGCGTAGTACTGGATTCGGTGGACATTAAGACCGAAGCTTTACGGCAGCTCTTTTCCGAATATGATAAAGACGAAGTAGAAGACCTGATAGATTATCATGTGCATGCCGGCGGTGTCTCTAGATACAAGAAATTCGAGTATTTCTACAGGAATATTCTTGGACGCGGCATTACCAAAGATGAATTGAAAGATTTAGGCGAAAAATTCAATAAACTCGTCCGTGAAAAAGTCCTGCAAGCGGATTTCATCTTTGGCATACTCGAATTCATTAAAAGGCATAAAAACGATTATATTATACTGGTTGTTTCCGGCACTCCGGATGAAAACATCAAGGAAGTCGTGAAAGATAGAAATCTCGATGAATACTTCGACGGCGTTCACGGCTCCCCGCCGGGAAAATCCCAACTACTGTCGACCTTAATCGAAAAATATGATATTGACAAGTCCAACAGCATATTCTTCGGCGATGCCATAACCGATATGGAAGCTGCCAAAGATAATGATTTGCGCTTCATTCTTGTAAAATCATCACACAATGAAGATATTATTCATGAGTGTGAAGAAATGATCGAGAATTTCAGAGATCTAAATTGGTGATGTATATCTGCCAATCTGGTTATATATTTTTATTTCATTAGCAAGAAACTTATCCAGCCCCTTAGTTTTTTCCACTAAATTATTAATATTATGCAACAACAATATGGCTTCGTATTTATCACCTGGTTCATAATCCAATAGATTTTCTTCGTTAAGATCTATATCATCTAAATCAATAATATCCAGAAAAATATCAATTACATTTTCGTTAGCTCTGAAGGCTCGCTGTAAAGCTTGTTTTGTTTTATTTACAGCGCCGTTCTTCTTATATTCATAAACTGCTTTTAAATATAGCCATTCAGTATCGTTATCATCTTTATAAGATTCATATAAATCTTCAAATTCTTTAAGTTGATTTTTCTCGAGATAATAAGGAGCTAATAAGTATCTAACCATAGCGCGATCTTGCCCATCCAATTGCAAATATTCCTCCGCCTGTTTTATAGCTTCTTTTATCAAGTTTTTTTGAACTAACAGTTCAATATAGCTTTCTTTTAAATTGAGGTAATCTATATCATCTAAAGTATCACCAAAAGCTCCTTTATGCTTTTCAAAGTATTCATCACCTTTATCTTCCTCGAAGGAACGCATACCATCTTCAAGATACTTCTTTTTTTCTTCAAAGTCTTCCGTGAAATTGGCTAAACAAGCATAAACTTCCGGTTTATTGGGATACTTTTCCAACAAATTCAGGGCAATTCTTTTTGCCTCATCAGGCGGCAAGTCATAAGCCTCATCCAATAAATCATCAAGTTCGGAATCATCATCATCACCATCATCAAAAATCTCACTAAAATCGATATTTTCTATGATATCGTCAAAATTCCTTTTTCTTATCTGTATAAGCGCCTTTTTGACTTCCTCCTTATTATTGAGTTCCTTATTTAAAAGATGTTGCAGTATAAACTCAACCGCCATATTGAAATTGATTATATTTCTTTCTTGATTATCCATAGTTTTCACTCATTTGTTTTACAATTTTTTCTCAAAATAATAATATCTTTCAAAAACAAAAAATTTAAATTTAGAATTAAATCAAAAATTCTAACGTTATTCAGGAGAGGGCAAACTTTAACCTTTAGCATTTAATCATTAACCTCTATCCATAATAGTATAAATAAGATCAGATGTCCATTTTCTAAAATACACATAATTCCGGATGATGAATTGTTCCACGTGAAACATATTGCCAAAAATTCATTTATGATTTGCTCGTCGATGAATTACGTTAAAATTAAAAGCAAGAATATGGCTAACAGATCGAATAAATATAATGTTTTAGTGATTGGCGGCGGGCACGCCGGCATAGAGGCATCGTATGTAGCTGCTAAAATGGGCGCCAAGACAGCGCTGGTGACTATGGATTTCTCCAGTATCGGCAGACCGTCGTGCAATCCGTCTATCGGGGGTACCGCCAAAGGGCATATCGTAAAAGAGATTGACGCCCTCGGAGGCGCTATGCCCGTCATTGCCGATAAAGCAGGCTTGCAGTTCAAAGTACTTAATAAGTCCAAAGGTCCTGCTGTGTGGTCACCGCGCGCTCAGATAGATAAGGATCTGTACCCCAAATTCGCCCTTCAGTTCCTAATGGAAACCCGAAACCTCGATCTCGTAAAAGCCAAAGTTGATGAGATACTTGTAAAGAATGATAAGGTATATGGCATAAGTACTGCTGAAGATGAAATCATCTTTTGCGATGCTGTAATACTTTGCGCAGGTACATTCCTCAACGGCGTTATGTACACCGGAATGGAAGCCACCAAAGGCGGCAGATACAAGGAACCGCAGGCTAATAAGATTTCCGATCTGTTAAATTCATACGGCTTCGAGCGCGGCAGACTTAAGACCGGCACACCGCCAAGGGTCTATGAGTCCTCCGTTAATTTCGAAGCGCTGCCCATAAATTACGGTGACGAAAATCCCGAGCCTTTTTCTTACAGAACGTCTGAAGTCAAAAACAGAATAGTATGCTACGACACGAAGACCAATGAGCAGACGCATGATATTCTGCGTACCGGTTTTGACCGCTCGCCTATGTTCAGGGGATTGATTGACGGTGTCGGTCCTCGTTACTGTCCCTCTATTGAAGATAAGATAGAGCGCTTTGCAGGCAGGGATTCTCATAAAATTGTTCTTGAACCGGAAGGGCTTAATACGGACTCGATATATGTAAATGGCTATTCTTCGAGTCTGCCGGTGGATGTGCAGGTAGAAGGATTGAAGTCGATAAAGGGACTTGAAAATGTGAAGCTCATCCGACCTGCTTATGCCATTGAATATGACTTTTTCTTTCCCTATCAGGTTAAATTCACTACGGAAACGAAAGCTGTTTCCGGTCTCTATTTTGCCGGACAGATAAACGGCACCTCAGGCTATGAAGAAGCCGCCGGTCAGGGCTTTGTCGCAGGCGTAAACGCTGTGCTAAAATTGCGCGGCGAGGGGGAATTTACTTTGAAGAGATCAGAAGCTTATATTGGTGTTCTTATTGACGATCTGGTCAATAAGAACACAAATGAACCATATCGAATTTTCACTTCTCTGGCTGAGTACAGGTTGCTTTTGCGCCAGGATAATGCCGATGCACGCCTAATGAAATACGGCAGGCAATTCGGTCTGATACCTGAGCGGATTTACGAGAAAAATCAAGAGGTCCAGGAACTGAAAGCTCAGGGCTATGATCTAATGAAAGATATCAAACTCAAGCCAGACGAAGTCAATCCCTATCTTGAATCTATCGGCGAGCCGCCGGTAAAGTATACAACTGACGTATACACCCTTGCTAAAAGAAGCAAAGTTCATCTCGGAGACCTGCTAAAATTAGCGGAAGATCGACTTAACGGCGCGGCGCCTGTTTATCATAATAAGAAGGCGCTCGAACAGCTTTATATTCATATCAAATACGAAGGCTACATTAACCGCCAGAAAAAAGAGATATCTTATTTCACCGACAACGAACATAAGCTTATTCCTGATAATTTCGACTATAACAGACTGACTTCCCTTTCCAATGAAGCCCTGGAGAAGTTGAACAAGATCCGTCCTCAATCCCTCGGGCAGGCATCGAGGATTTCCGGTGTGTCGGCGGCGGATGTATCAGTTATTTCTCTATACCTGAAATAAATCTTTGCCAATTACTTTCATATATTTAAAATTTTCCTTTGATTTGTAATTCTATGAATAAATGTTATATTTAATATTATTATTTTATCAGGTTCATTCAATATGTTCCACGTGGAACATTTAATTTTGAAAACAAAAAACCGATATATTCAATGGATAAACCCAAATTATTAATATTAGGTGCATCAAGCAAAACCGGTGAAGCGATTTATAAGCTGCTACGCGCGGAAGGCGGATATGAATTTCTCGTATTATCATCGCAGGCGAACCAGTTCAACCGTTATGACAATACTAAATACTATGAAATCAGCGCCCTCGAAAGACAAGACATACGTAAAATATGCCTTGACGAACGTCCGAATATCATCATTAACACAGCCGCTATGAATGCCGTCGATGAATGCGAGAAAAAGAAAAAGCTAACATGGGACCTCAATGTTCATGCGGTAGAAAATCTTGCCCGCATCAGCACAATCATCGAAGCGCATTTTATTACTTTCTCTACGGATTATATCTTCGACGGGCGGAACGGCCCCTATACCGAAGAAGGCAAGCCCAATCCCCTCAGCTATTATGGCAAATCGAAACACGCAGGTGAAAATGCCGCTCTTGCCGGCTGCGATACTACTTCGATCATTAGGACAAATGTAGTATACGGATATTCTTCATTTGACAAGGGAGATTTTATCAGGTGGATTGTTGATAAATTGAGTAAAAAAGAGCAACTGAACATCATCGAAGGGCAATACTGCAATCCTACCTTCACTGATGATCTTGCACGGACGGTCTTCAAGCTCATTAACAAGAAAAGATACGGTGTTTACAATGCAGCCGGCGCCGATTATATGAACAGATATGAGATAGCTCAAAAAACCGCTTCCGTCTTCGGTTTTAATAACGGATTAATAAAACCGATGGACCCGCAGGAATTAAAACAAAAAGCCAAACGCCCGGAAAATGGCGGTCTGGTTACTCTAAAAGCAGAAACTGACCTTGGCATTAAATTTTCTTCTCTCGATAACGGCTTACAGGCACTTAAGCAGCAGTTGAATCAAAGCCAGGGTAAGAAATTTATGTTGTGATAGCAGAAGAATGGCAGGACCTTGAAAAAATTATCAATGGCAAAATTTTCGTAAAAGAATTCTTTCATCCCTAAATTTCTTC
>CAZXYS010000070.1:0-9895 GCA_964645005.1 uncultured Hyphomicrobiales bacterium
GTACAACTTTTGTGAAACAAAGATTCCCAAATCGGAATTTGGGAATCAGGGCTTATTCAATTACGAATTGATACAACCCCCTTTTGTCTCCCTTTTTTAAGGGGAATAAGACTGTCTCAGGAGAGTTAGAAAAAGAGAAAATAATATTCTTGATTTCAGTCGTATATTGTTATTTTATAATTTTATCTGAAGTTAATCTATAATTTTGTTTATAATGAAATAAGGATCAGAACTTCTGCGGATAATATATGACTGAACTAATACTGGCTGTTCAACAACTTATGCTTTCGGGAACCCACATTATAGGCAAAGGGTTGACTTATGATGTGGATCCCAGATTAGCGCTGCTATTCAGGGCTTTGATATCCGCAATGTTGTTTTTGGTCTATATACTTGTAAGATTTCGAGGTTTCAGGAAAATTGAAATGAAAGATATGCCGGCTCTTGTCATTTTGGGAGCGCTTAATATTCCAATAAATCAATTTCTTTTCCTAACTTCAATCAAATTAACCAATCCGCCCAATGTAGCTCTGGCTTACGCTATGACTCCCGCATTTGTGTTTGTTATTTCAGCGATATTCCTGAAAGAAAGAACTTCGTGGTTGAGGTTTTCCGGAATTGTATTGGCTATCGCAGGTGCTATACTGGTTCTTTCTGAGGATGGCTTTGATTTCTCTTCCGAATTTTTTCTCGGGGATGTTCTGGCGCTGACTGCGAGCATTTCCTGGGCTCTATATACCGTGATCGGCAGGAATTTTTCCCGCAAATACGGAGCATCATATTCTACGGGCATGGCAATGATAGTAGGATTCCTGCTGTATGTACCGATTTTCTTTCTTATGCCGGTTAAGCTTGAGACAGGCTCCATTTCAGGTATTAACTGGCTGCAACTGTCGTATCTTGGAATAGTTACTTCAGGCATTGCCTACGCCCTGTGGTACTATGCCCTCACCAAGACTGACGCGAGTAAAGTAGCTGTTTTTAACAACCTGCAGCCGATTTATACTACTATTCTTTCAATTTTTATCTTCGGGCAGGTGCTGACGTCTTTTTTCATAATCGGAGGTATTCTGGTTATTACGGGTGTAATCCTTACCCAGAGGGGGTAAGCTGAGAAAATTTTAAGACTGTAAAAAAGTACAAAAGTTAACAATGCGCCCAAAATTAAGTCTCTTAAATCGTACTGATACTTGATAGAGATTGCTTCCTCGCTATGCTTCCCGCTATGACATTTTATGGAAATTGATTTTAATTGGGGTTATGAATCCTAATGTGTTATAGTGATTTTGTATGCCTAACTTCATAATTAAATAGATCAGGAAAATAAAAAAGCGAAGCACCGGATCAACAGATATTCTTTGTTGCAAATCCGGCTGCCTCGCTTTATTAGCTATTTTTAATTTCTTGCTTTTTTACTGATTTTCATCCCCTTTATCTTCTTCTGAGGAGCCTCCTTCGCCGCCTTCAGGTTTTTTGCCGATATCACCTTCTCCGGTTATCGAGGGGAAGCCTGCTGTGGAAGTTGGCGGTGGTGTTTGACCTTCAGCTATTTTCTTGCCCATCTCCATGAATGGAGTTAACAGGTCTATCGGTACGGGGAATATGGTAGTAGAATTCTTCTCTGAAGCCACATCCGCGAGAGTCTGCAGGAATCGCAATTGCAATGCTATCGGATGTTTTTCAATGGTATTGGCTGCGTCGGCGAGTCTTCGGGCTGCCTGAAATTCACCGTCGGCATTGATGACTTTCGAACGCCGTTCCCTCTCTGCTTCAGCCTGGCGAGCCATAGCGCGCTGCATTTCGAGTGGAAGATCAACCTGCTTGACCTCGACTGCTGTAACTTTTATGCCCCAGGGTTCTGTCTGTTCGTCGATAATTTCCTGAAGCTTCTGGTTTATCTTATCTCTTTCCGCCAGCAGTTCATCCAGATCAGATTGACCGATAATGCTCCTGAGGGTCGTCTGGGAGATCTGATTTGTGGCAAACAGGTAATTTTCAACATCGACAATGGACTTATCCGGATACAGCACCCTGAAATAAAGTACGGCATTAACTTTTATTGAAACATTATCTTTGGTGATAATATCCTGTGGTTCAATGTCCATAGCTATAGTACGCAGACCAATACGGGACATCTTATCAATAAAAGGTATCAAAATTATAAGTCCGGGTCCTTTCACACCGATCAATCTCCCTAAACGGAATATTACTGCTCTTTCATATTCCTTCAATATCTTGATTGCCGAAGCTAATATAATTATTATGAAAATAAGAATGATCAAGTAGGATGGTAACATATGACCTCCGTTTTATATTGATAAATAATAATATAAATTATATCTTTTTTATTTTTTATAAGATAGTCAAAAAAATTCAAATATTTTAATAATTTACTAAAAATATTTTCTACGAAAAAATGAAAATTAAAAAACTAAAGATGTTTCTACCTTTTGATAGTTGTTTGATTGTCATTTATGAAGATTAGTCATAAAATTAGAATTTATGTACTATATTTTTTTGAAATTAATACTTAAAACGCTAATTTACACTTTCAGGAATGCAGCATATAAAAAAAATAATAAATAGATTAGAAATCTTTCAGGGGGGAACGATGAAGATTTTCATATCTCTATTGTTTCTAATAACAACGGTAAATTTAACTTCACACGCTCAACCGGATGAGAAAATCAACAAATATCTGGATATGACCACTTCCGGGCAGATCGAGGAAGTTAAAATGGAATTGCTTGATCTACTGGCGGAATATCCGGATCATCCGGGTGTTATGCTTCTTCATGGGATAGTTTTGGATGAGGCATCAAGATCTTATAAGATCTTTAAAAGGATAACTCAGAAGCACCCCGAAAGCAAGTGGGCGGAGAACGCTTACTGGCGTATGGTGCTGTATCATGCTGTGAAAGGCGACACCAGCGAAGCCATGATAATGCTTAAAAAATTCAAACAGAAATATCCCGGCTCGGATTTCATTAAATCTGCTGCTGCAACAGTTAATATGTCTCTGTCGCTTGCGCGAAGCGGAGAGATGTCGGTATCCGCTTCCGAAGAGAAAAAAAGTTCGCAAGAGCAGATGATTGATTATATGGAGTCAAAGAAGAAACAGGAATCTGCTAAAAAAGCTGGATCGACGGAAAAGATGGAAGATGTTGAACCCGTGCAGGTAACAAAAACAGAATCCTCGGAAAGTGAAGAAGCCGGGAATATGTATCGTGTGGTACCTCCCCGCGATAAAAGCAAAATGCAGGATGCCTGGGGACTGCAGGTTGGCATTTTCAGTTCGAAGGATGCCGCTGAAGAAGAGATGCATAAGTTCCTGAAACAGCGGATGCGCTGTGAAGTCATTGAAAAAGAGGTGGATAACGAAGCTCTGTATGCGGTTGTCATTGGCAATTATACATCCAAAGAATCGGCGGAAGCCGCGAAGGAAATTGTAAAGCAACAGTGCAATTGTAATCCGATAGTTTTTAAGAAGAAGTGAACTGTAGTTTGGTGATATATCCCATTATTTGTCTAATGAACGCAGCATGAAGGACGGGAAGTTAATGGCTGCACTTATACTCTGAAAAACAGCATTCGTTAAGAATAATTTTATCCGGCGTTATTGGCTAATGGTAACTGGACTTTTATTCTGGTGTATTTGTCCGGTTGGCTGTCAATAACCATTTTGCCTTCGTGGATATCCAGGAGCCTACGGACAATTGACAATCCTAATCCGGAGCCCTGCTGCTCATAGACTTTCCGGTCAAACTGAATATAAGCATCAATGTTATCAATCTGTTTATCCGTCATTCCGTGTCCATGGTCCTCGAAGATTATAAAATAGCTGTTATTTTCAATTCCTGAGCTTATTTGAATTTTGGACCCAGTATCGGAAAATTTCATAGTATTATCTGTAAGTTCTTCAACTATTTTTGCCAGATATACTTCAGAGATCGCCGGATTTCCATCATTAATATCAAGTTCGAGGTCATTGTGCCTGCCATTTAAATTAGCAACGGATATAACTTTTTCATTTATAACAGGATCGGCGAAATGGGTTTGTTCGGAACGAAGCCTTTCAACTTCCATTACATTAGTTGCAATTATGGATAAACTGGCGTAGAACAGATAGTTTTCAAATAATCTTTGAAGTCTCATTGCTGAAAATTCAACATCATCAAGCATTTCCGCTGCGTCATCAAAATCAACACGGCTAAAATTTTCCTTTAGGAATCTTGAAAAACCGAGGATTTGATTCAGAGGTGTTCTAACTTCATGAGGAACAGTCATGAGAAGATTGGATTTAAGGTTCTCAATCTTATCGCTCATTTCTTTTTTGCTTTCAACCAGATTGATAGTTCGGGAAGCTACAATCTGGTCTAAAACACTTTGAGTTCTATTACTTTCGTCACGCAGTTCAAGATTGTCAATGGCAAAAGCCAATTTTGAAGTAAAGATGCTTAGAAGCTTAATTAATATTTGTTCTATTTCAAATGGTGATTTTTTTAAACAAAGGATTATCAATCCAATAGGACCTTTCTGTACGATCATAGGGAATATTATCCAGTGCTTATTTTCTTTGTCATCGGTGTAATTTACATCTTTGCCGGTATTTAATGCATCTCCAACTATACCATTTTCTATAGATTTATCGAATATCTTTTTCGACTTTTTGATATGTTTTTCCGGGAGGGATCTATAATGCTGGAGTTCGAAAGTCTCATTATTCATCTTATAATAAGCGGCATAATCAGAAACCTCAATTGCCAGAAAGACTTCTAAACCGGCAGAAACCAAATTTGGAAAAGAAGCTTCAGTTGCATAATTTACATTGAAGTTATCGATTGCTTCGATAAGATTGTCTACTTCGTAACTGGTATTTTTTAAGGACATTTTACTTCACTTGATTAATTCAAACTGATCATCAATTTTCGTTTTCTTTTTTATCCAGCATTAATATTGAAGCCGCCTGATTGAAATCCATCATAATTCTGTCATAAAGCATCCCAATATTTTCGGGTTTAAAAGTAATTACTTCCCAAATGTTGAAATTTGGTTTTAATATTTTCTCTTCACCGGATTTTCCCAATCGCATCATACGTGCCATAATGTCTGCAATATGGACAGATGCGGTTAATTTATCAGGGCGGTTATTAACAAAACCGGTATTATGATAATTAATGGCATTTTTCAGTGAATCGGGCAGCTTCCATTTATTTGCCAGTATAGCTCCCGCTTTAGTGTGATTAATTCCAAAGGTTTTTCTTTCTGCTTCTAAGATTGTTAAATCTTTGTCTTTGATCAATAAAGCAACCTTGTCATAATTTTCAGGTGATATCTTTAAAAAGATCAACTTACCAATGTCATGGATAATTCCGGCTAAAAAATAATTATCCAAATTCGTTACGCCTGAAATATTGCCGATTGTCCTTGTCAGAACTCCTACGGCAATGGAATGTTTCCAGAATTCGACAATATCGAAATTACTTGTCTTTTGCACTTTTGAAAACATCTCGAAAATTGAAATCGATAAAACAATGTTTCTTATCTCTTTGTAACCGAGGTAAAAAACTGCCTGAGTTATGCTATCTACTCTTGTTTGCAATCTATATACAGAAGAATTCACTACTCTTATGACTTTTGCTGAAGTCGATTGATCGTTAACAATGACTTCAGCTACATCTTTTGCAGTTGATCTGGGATTTGAAGTGACTTCCATCAAATTGGTGTAGATTGTCGGAAGTGTTGGCAATTCCTGTATTTGATCTATTGTAGATTCGGCATTCAGCATCTGTTTCTACTTCTCCCCGGCAATTTGTTTTCCTAAACTCAAAACAGCTAATTCAAAAATATTTTTTTCACTTTGATTTCTGGGTTTCCAGTTTATTTTTTTGTTAACTTTTTCTATAGCAATTTGCCTGAGTTCATCACTCAGTTCATTGACATTTTCTTCATTATCGGACCTAACCGTTACGTTAAATATGTTCCATGTCTTTAGGAGATTGATATGTTTGGTTATTATTTCCGTACCCGACGGAATTAAGGTCTGACCGTATTTATTTATTACAGGCTCGGCTAATACCATTCCCTTAACAACACTGTCTATTTTGATATTTTGAGACATACTATAATAATGTTTATTCTTAACTACATATATTTAAGTTATAATTTTTTTCAATTAAAAACAAAAGATTTATTAATTTTTTGGCAATTTTTATTTAACTAAATATTAAATTATAATAACATATATTTTAGGTTCGCCAAAATATAATATAATAAAAATTAATTAATTGAAAATTATTTAATCTCCTCATACGTATTTATATTAGTTTTAAAGGGCTATTAGGTGTAAATTGTTTTAAAAAGACATGTATAATCGGGTGAAATGCTTATGACAATAACCTTTACCGGTTAAAATAATTATACTGAGGGATCAATGAAATTGCGCTTTTTATCTTTGACTTTTATTTTGATTACAATAACATTAATAACCGGGTGCATAGAAGAGAGCCCCGAGCTGGTAAATCCACCGTCCCAGGCTGAAACAGTTTTGATACGTTTCGTAAATCTTGCTTCTGATCAAGAGCCTAGATCACTTCAAATGGGAGAAGAGAAAACCTTACAAAAAGTTCAATATGCTTCAACTTCCGAAGCGGTTCATCCGCCTGCGGATTCAGCGATCCTGACTGTTCTTAAAAATGGAAATAAGGAGTTCAGCCCTGAAAAGAAAGCACTTTTCAGCAGAGACCTCCGATATACATATTTTGCGCTGCCAACCGCCAGAGGTGATACAAACCAGAGACCGGTAGATACGCTAATATCAGTTTTGTCTTCTACAACTATTGCTGAGGATAACCAAAAAGGGCATATAAAGCTATTTAATGCTAATCCGGATACAGATTACAGATATTCTTTGCGTGTGGGATGTCAAAACGGCACTGAGATCATATCAAATGTCGGCTACAGAAGCGCCAGCCTATTAGAGGAAATCAGGAAGGACAGTGTGGCATTATCTTTAATAAGGAATACAGGTAATGGTGAAGAAAAGGTTGGGACTTTTAGTATAGAAGCTCAGCCAAGGGAACAATATATTTTTATAGTATATGCCGGTAATGATGACAAAAAAGAACAATTAATGCTTCTGGATATGCTGGATCCATCGAAAGACGCTATAATCAGCCCGTTGGATACCATCGAGCAGCAGACATCACAAATAAGGGTTATCAACCTATCCGATATAGAAATTGATGTTAAGAAACTGCCTGATACAACAACAATAAGTGATGATCTTTCCGGAAACTCTGTCGGAAAATACGAGGAAATCACTGCCTGCGCTTCGTTAACGCAGAATACTATCGTGGCTTATGAGAGCAATAGTTCTAACACATTGAGTTCGATGAACGTTTCTCTCGAAGTAATGCGCAGATATACCATTGTGGTTTATGAATCGTCGGACAATAATGTAGGCATGAAACTTCTTTCACCCACCATTCTTGAAGAACCATTAAACGGGCGTTCAATTGTCAGAGTCTTTAATACGGCTCAGGGCGGCGATCGGGAAGAGATAACCATCACGCTTGGCGCGCGCCCCGACAAGGACAATACAGTTAAGAATTTTGAGTCCGGCGAAGTTCTGGCGGAGAAATTTACTTTCGGAGATATATCGAAATCAATATTTATTGATCCCGGTCCGGCGCCGATTGTACTCTTTCGCTCCGAACCAAAAAGACTCCTTTATTGCACATATACACGCTTCGAGCCGGAGCAAAGATATCTGCTTGTAGAAACCGGCGAAGAAGCCAGCGGCGACAAAATGGCTCTCATCAATGAAAATGACGAGGATGTGCCTATTGAATATCTCGAAAAAGGCGTATTCACTGAAATTGTAAATGCCATTCCCGGATCAGAGCGGATGAATATTACTCTAGGCGACGGTAACGGTGGCGAACAGCTATCACAGGCAGGGATATATTTTACCGAATCTCTCGCTACGGTAGTGACTGAAGGCGATCACCTGATCACTCTCAATGGAGTAAGTCAAACAATTACCGCCGATTTAGCCAATTCCGACAAACGATTGCTCATTATAGGCGCTGGAGTAACCGGCAATACGGAAATCATCCACTTTTTGAGCGAGACTATGGGCGCCACACTTTCAAATATCAAGCGCCGGTTTATCAATGCTTCAAAAAAATATCCGAAAATACAGATTAACGTTCCCACCACCGAAAAATCCGAAGTTCTTGTTGATGTTCTGCCTTACGGCACAGCATCGGAAGTATTGACAAAAATTATTGAAAGAAGGGAAAGCTTTCAAGTAATTGACTTTACGACCAAAGATACAATTCAGCGTGTCGATGATATATCTTTGCCTTTCGGTAAGAACTTTTCGTTGATTTTCTCCGGTGACTCGACAATGATCAAGCAGCAGGAATTTTAGGCGGAATATGCTCTCTTTTAAACAAAATTTGGAAACGATAGTATTTTTTTCCTGTTAAATTTTTTAAATTGGATTTATTATAAATTACGGGGAGAGGAACTATGAATTACATTTTTCTGGTCGGTTCGATTTTTCTATCATTTCTATTGGTTCAATGTTCGCATGTAAATAATCTTCATAAATACAATCTTTCCGGTGAAACTCTGTATTTTGAGGAGATCATTTCCAGCAGTGCTTCCGAGGTAGAGATTGTTTATGAAACCGGAAAAAGTGAAGAGGACTCGACTTCATCCTTTACAGAGGACATAGCCACTGCTGTTGGGGCATCCATTTTGTCGGCAGAAACGGAAAGAAAACTTCGTCGAGCTGCGGATCCGAGGTTAATAGTAGAAAATGTGTCCTTTGGTATTGAAGATGGCTTGGTTAAATATCTTCGCGCAGAATCTACCAGGGAATTGGATGACCGCTCTAACTTCATAGTAACAACAATCCTGGATGAATGTAAATTAAGGGCTTCCTCCCATGGGGTTTATATCTCCGTGCGAGCTGAGACTAAAATTACAGACAGAAATACCGGCAGTCTGGTGTGGGAAAATTCCGAAAGGGAAAGCGTCCCGCTGAGAAAAACCGGCTATCCCTATCATAGAAATACGGATAGAACAATTAAAAATATCACAATTGCTGCGGATCTATCAACTCTTTCCGAAGAGCAGATCAGAGGTGCAGTGGAAAGCGCTTCAATTGAAGTAGGCAGGGAAATGGGTGAAACTCTTAGAAGAGACATCATTGAAGCAAATAAGAAAAAAGCGGAAAATAAATCCTAACAATATACTGATTACATGCATTATAATAAATTAACCATCTTTATTCCTGTTTTATAATGAGGAAAAAATCGTTTTTGAGTTACTCGAGAAGGTATACTCTCTTCAACTTGGCGGCACTCTTGAAAAGGAAATTTTAATTATAAGAATTCCCTCATCCCTAAATCTCTTTTTCCAAGTGGAGAAGGGACTTTCAGTGTAAAAAGAAATTCTTACACCCTTCTCCCGCCGGGAGAAGGGCTGGGGATGAGGGGGAACAAGAGGCGGGATTGCCGATTATAGCTGCTTTAAGTGCGATCAGAGAAGGGCTGGGGATGAGGGGGAACAAGAGATTGTTTTTGTTCTGATGCAAAATCCCATCTAACACTTTTGTAAGCATAGGTCTCCCATAGGGTTATCTCATATATTTCATTAGATTATTCTTTCAATATCATAAACAATTTAACACTAAGAAATTAACCACCCCTTCTCTTCCCCTCCTTAATAAGGAGGGGAGTGAAGCCGAAGGCTTTACGGGGTGGTTTTTCTAAATTAGTAAAATATAATATGTTAGTAGGTTTGATGATTTCTAATGCAAAATATAGGGTTATCAAAAACCAAGGGTTAAATAAGAATCCACCCCGCCCTCGCCACGCTA
>CAZXYS010000071.1:0-9758 GCA_964645005.1 uncultured Hyphomicrobiales bacterium
ACGAGACTCGAACTCGCGACCCCAACCTTGGCAAGGTTGTGCTCTACCAACTGAGCTATTCCCGCTTATCACTTTAAGCGTTAGCAAAAGTACAACTTTTTTTCAAAAAACACAATTAATTTTTGATTTTTTTTATTTCAAGTCAATTTTTTCATCAAAAATTAATCTGAAATTAAGTTATAATTTATTTACTATCGTTATATTATAACAAAAGACCAAAACGAAATAAATGCATTAATTATTGTATATATTATCCCTTTCTTTATTTTCGATCATAAAAAGTAAGATAAAGCGGAGGTATCATTCATTATACCCATCTTTTCTTTGCGCCCTTTGCGCTCTTAGCGTGAGTTCTTTAGCTCTTCTATCTTTTCAATCACTAAATTCTTAATTCCCATCTTTTCTTTGCGCCCTTTGCGCCCTTTGCGCTCTTAGCGTGACACACATTCTTAATCCTCACTGACAAAAAATTTAAAAATCTTTGACCCTGATATAGCATTAGAACATAAACAATCACTTATTCCCCCTCATCCCCAGCCCTTCTCTTGGCGGGAGAAGGTTGTAAGAATTTCTTATTACACAGAAAGACCCTTCTCCACTTGTGAGAAGGAATTTAGGGTTTAGGGAATTCTTATAATGAATTATCAGGATTAATCATATTTATTTAAAATGTGAATACAATACCTATACTGGGAAGTATTCCAAAGGATTTGAGGTATTCTTTTCTTTGCTCGCGGTAGTTCCACATCACGCCTGATACATTTTCACGGCTGTAAAGATTTTGTATGTCAATAAATGTTTCGAGACTGAATCTACCGCCAAGGTCCCACATTTTGTCCACTCGTACATCGAGGGAATGAAAGAATGGAAATCTTTCTCCTTCATTATAACGCGTATAATCGCGTCTGCCGGAGCCGTCATCGAGGAACGGGGTCGTTGGCAAGCCTGTGGCGGCGCGGAATTTTGCTGAGATCTCCCATTCTTTTGGCAATCTGTATCCGGCTGACACATTGATAATAAAGCGAGAGTCAAATTTTCCGGGATGTTCAACACCCGCTATTGACTCGAATTTAGTTTGGCTGACTGTAAGACTTAACAATCCGTATAATGGAATTTCGCCGAGCCTTTTTTGTATGAAAAATTCCGCTCCTCGGGAAAATCCGGTGCCAACACTTCTTATTGGCTCCAAACCAAAAGGGATATCCATGAATAGATCGTCAAAACCCGATGGAGCCAGTACGGCATGAGGTCTGTAAATCCTTGCCGGATAGTTGTCATAGACCTTATAATAAACTTCAAGCTGGACTTTCAAATCTGCCAATGGAGTATGCCCGAATCCAACAACTATCTGATCCGTCTGAATAGCTTCAAGGGGTTGTTCAGTACCGCCCATAAGCCAAATATATGATGGCGGCTGGTAATACCTGCCGGCACTTAAATTGAATGCAAACATGGAATTTAGCTTATATTGAGCCGATATGCGTGGAGAGAGATAGAGCTTCGGATCGACAAAATCATAATAATCCATTCTACCGCCGACTGTGACTTTGTGGGCGCCAATGAAGGAAGTGAGGCTCAGATAAGTAGAATTTTTTATGGCTGTCCAGTTAGAATCTACGTCGAGTTCTCTTCCCACTCCATTTTGGTCTCTGCGAAGAGAATCAGGAAGAAATATGTCATAATCGAGTTTGGAGGCATATTTAATCTGATTGCCGGCTAGCAGATTGAAATTTTCACCAATTTGATAGTCCAAATCGGCTTTAAAAGATGTTTCTCCTTCGTAAGATTCATTTTTGAAAATGGTATTACGTAGCGAATCATTCTGAGTTGTATTGAAATATGTATATGAGCGCCCCAAGGTGAAATTAGCAAAGCCTTTTTTGAAAATGGTCTTCCAAGTTAGTCCGGTTACATATTGCTTTTGTATCGGTACGGCAAAGCGGCTGTTGTCATAGTCTGATTCATCATCATCGTAATTTAAGGAGACATCATCCAATGCTCCTATAGTAAGGAAAGAAAGCAAATTTTTGTTGTTGATCTTATAATCGGCTTTGGTCTGGAAGTCCCAATACTGCGGCACGAAATTGAATCCGGCAGCATTGAAGATCAAATCCAGATAACTGCGGCGAGCGCTAAAAAGAAAGGATCCCTTTTCCCCTATCGGTCCTTCTGCTATTGCGCCGAAGCCGGTAGCCGAGAGCTTTAAATCACCTGTGAATCGCTGGTCATTTCCTTTTCGGAGAGTGATATCGGTGATGGAGGAGACTTTATTCCCGTATTGCGCACCAAATCCGCCGGTAGAGAAATCTACATTCTTTACAAAATCGATGTTTATAATGGACAAAGGACCGCCGGAAGTTCCCTGCGAACCAAAGTGGTTGATATTTTTCAACTCAACATTATCAACGATGAACAGATTCTCAAAAGGAGCGCCGCCACGTACAAAAAGATCATTCCTGCCGGCTCCTGTAACAGCCACACCTGGAAGGAGAGCCGTCGCCCTTATTATATCTTCCTGAACACCGGGTGCTCTGCGTATCTCTTCAGAGTTGTAGGTTTGAGTGCTTGTATAATTCCGGATACGTTCCTGGAAGTAGCTGCCTCTGACTTCAGCACCTTCAAGTTCAATAATTTTCTGAGTTAATTCGATTTCAAGAGTTTTGGGTTTGCCGCACATGAAAGCAATGTTCGATTCAACATAAGCATTGTAACCTACACCACTGAACCTTAGAGAATATACGCCATCTTCAAGATTGCTTATTGAAAATTTCCCCTCTTTGTTGGTAATTGCACCTTTTTTGGTACCAACCACGACAACATTAATTCCGGCTATAGGCGATTGGTTGCTTCTGTCAAGGACAGTTCCTGTTATCTTGCAATTACCGTTATCTGATTGTGCATATAAAGAATTCAGTGATAAACTGAATATAACAATCATAAGTATTAGATTTTTCATAATCCTTGAAATTTAAAGTTATACAATATATCTACAATTTATTTTCTTCAGAACGTACGTCAATGGATTATATTGATAGTGATTTATTATATTTTTGGGAGGAAAAGATATAAAAAGCACGAGTGATATGGGAGCATAAAAAATCTATACAATATCTACACAATATTTAATCAAAAAAAGATGAAATGTGATTTTATACATTTAGTAAATCTCTTACTTCCTTTTGGCAGGAATAAGTCATAACTTCATCCACTAACTTCAAAGCATGAGAATATTCCAGTTCTCTGACGCGGCTCTTAAGTTCGAGGAGTATTGACGGAGGTACACTTAACTCATCAATTCCTAAGCCGATGAGCAGTGCAGTAGCTGCTGAATGGCCTGCAAGTTCCCCGCAAATCGCAACAGGGATGTTATTCTTCTTTGCAGCTTCTACGGTAAGTCTTATCAATCTAATGATTGAAGGATGGAAAGAATCGAAAATATCGGCAACGAGTTCATTATCTCTGTCTGCTGCAAGAACATATTGCGTCAGGTCATTTGTACCAATACTGAAGAAGTCAACAACTTCAGCCAGTTTATCGGAGATAAGAGCTGCAGATGGAGTCTCGATCATTATTCCTATGGGAATGTTAGTATCAAAGCCTTTTTTCCTACGGTGCAGGTCTTCTTTACATTTTTCTATTATCTCACGAGCGTCCAAAGTTTCTCTGATTGTGGAAACCATAGGAAGCATTAATCTGACATTTCTATTTACAGATGCCCTGAGTATGGCTTTAATCTGAGGTTCGAAAAGATCGGGGCGAGAAAGCAGGAATCTTATACCGCGATAACCCAGAGCAGGATTATCTTCGTGAAAAGGCATCCCTTCGGCATATTTATCGCTTCCCAGATCGAATGCACGCAGGGTAACAGCATGAGGGTAACATCTGTCGGCTAATTCTCTGTACCACTTGTACTGTTCTCGTTCCGAAGGTACAAAATTCGATCCGAAAATCAGATTTTCCGTTCTTACCAATCCAACGCCTTCGGCTCCAACCATAATGGATGCTTCAACATCTTCGAGAAAGTCCACGTTTGCGAGGAGTTTTACTTTCTTGCCATCTAAAGTCACTGATGGCTCTTTTACAAGTTTCCCGAGCTGCCGGCGGTGGGCTTGTTCCTTTGATTTTTTTTCTTTGTATAGAGTTATGCTGCCTTCGGTGGGATTTGATATCAGTTTCCCGCTAAAACCGTCAACGATGATCTCAGCACCGTTTTTGATCAATTCAGTAGAATTTTTTACTCCCATGACCATTGGTATCTCGAAGGAACGTGCCAGTATCGCCGCATGAGAAGCAATACCGCCGACCTCTGTAACTATACCTATTACACCTGCTTCTTTAAAGTTTACTATATCTGCAGGAGTCAGGGATTTGGCAATCACTATGGAATCTTTGCTAACCGAATAAACGAGACAGCGATCGCGAAGAATGTATAGAAGCCTTTCCTTTATATGGTCAAGATCCACAGCCCTTTCTCTTAGAATCTTGTCATGGGAGCGATTGAAGAACTTCTTTTTATCGTCAATTTCCCTTACCAGTGAGCTTTCGGCTGAATAACCCTGCTTAATTCTTTTTTCCACTGATTTTCTGAAATAATCGTCCTCGACCATCATCAGGCTGGTCTCGATGATGGGTGCAATGTTAGCTGATTCTTTTCCTATTTTATTGAGTATGGAGGCAAATTCGTTTCTGAGACTCTCGATCGCCGAGCCAAATCTATTTATCTCCCCATTTATTTCGCCTTTTGATATCCTTGAATCAGGCACATAGATTTTTTCCCGCTCGAGAACCACGGCTTTTCCAATGTTAGTACCCGGAGCACAGGGAACCCCTTTCAATACAATTTCATCTATCTCAAATTCAGCTTCTATATTGTCGCCAAAGCCAAAATCCACCTCTTTCGGACCGAAATTATTTTTGCTATATTTATTGTTGTCTGTATTCACAATGATGTACTTTTTTTGACCCCCTAAATATTTGAACTGTGTTTACTTTTGACGTATTTACCAAACCTAAATTTTTACCTATTCTCCAAATCCTGATTCAAAATACTCAGATAAATCTTTTGCCGCCGTGTCCTCATCCTCTCCATCAACCTGGAGTTGCAATTTACAACCTTGTTCTGCTGCAAGTGTCATGACACCTATTATGCTTTTAGCATTAATAGCGAATCCGTCACGGAGAAGATAAACATCCGATTTATACTGCGAGGCAAGTTTAACAAGCGAAGCCGCGGGTCGTGTGTGCAAACCTGCCCTGTTCTTTACCGTAACTTCTTTTTCTATCATATTCACACATCTTAATGAATAAAGATATGCAATTTATTAATTTTTATTCTCGTAGTAAATATAATATTTTTTTTCTTAGAAACAAGTTTTTTTTAAAAAAAATGACTTTATCTTGCATTTATGAGAGAGTATCCCATAATTGATTTTTATTTATGCTTGCATCTATCATACTTTGACTCCGGTCTTTCTTCAACTCCGATCAGGATGACAGAAGTTGTGTTACTATTTTCGAGCTTGTGATATACTCTCCGATATTAATTTTAAGCATTTAACAATTTTTTATTTATTGTATTTTCAATTTCAGTGCGTTTGACAGTGCCCTTCCTGATTAATTCCGGTTGAACTTTGGATAGGTCAATGACTGTAGAGGCTGTCCTGTGTTTTGTTGCCCCTGATTCAAAAATGTAAAATGAGCGGTCGCCGAGTTCCCGAATAATGACTTCTGTAGTGTTAGGAACCTGCCCTCCCGATAAGTTAGCAGATGTACCGGCGATATAGATGCCGGTTTCTCTAATCAGAGTTCTGACAAATTTATTATCGGGAATTCTTATGCCGAGGGAATTCAGCCCGCCTGTGACAATGTCCGGGACATTATCCTTCTTTGGAAGTACAATTGTCAACGGACCGGGAAGAAATTTCTCAGCTAGTTGATAAAAGCTTTCAGGAATATTCTTGCATAATTTCTCTACATCCTTTATGTCGGACAGGTGGGCTGAAAGCGGGTTATTAAGGCGTCTTCTCTTAACTTCAAAAATCTGACGTACAGGCTTTTCATTAAAAATGTCCGCACCAAGTCCATAGACCGTATCTGTTGGGAAAGCTATAATTTCGCCGCTTTTCAAAAGATTGCCAGCAAGCTCCAGTGCTTGGCTGAAATTTTTTTCAATATCTATTAGCTTTGACTTCATTTAAAATGAAATTGATGTTGTTTTAACCGATATAATCAGGTTTTATGCTTAATTTAAAAAATACTATCTTAACTTATTTCGATCTTTGAATATCGTAAATATTAAAAAAATATTTCAAATGAATAATATTTTTCATAGTTTTAATATTCTTTAAGATTAATTTGAAAATTCAACGGAGATTTTAATGAAACCTGTACACAAATTCATTGTTACAGCACATTTACCGAAAAAGCTGGCAAAGCTCAAGGAACTGGCATATAATTACTGGTGGTGCTGGAATTCCGATGCCCGCGAACTTTTTAAAAGAGTTGACAGAACTTTATGGGAGGACGTTAAGCATAACCCCGTTCAAATGATAAATAAACTCCCACAGGAGAAAGTCAAAGAACTTTCCGAGCAGACAGATTTTACAAGTTTCCTGAACTACGTACATACCAAATTTATTAAATACATGGATGATAAGACTTGGTATGATTCTCTGGAAGAGCCAACAGGAGGATCGATAGTATATTTCAGTCCGGAATTCGGAATAAATGAGAGTTTCCCCAATTATTCCGGCGGTCTCGGTGTACTATCAGGTGATCATCTGAAATCAGCATCGGATTTGGGACTGCCAATGATCGGAATGGGATTGTTATATCAACAGGGCTATTTCCGGCAGCACTTGACCCAGTCAGGCTGGCAAAATGAGATATATCCTTTTAATGATTTTTATTCAATGCCGATAATGCTGGTAAAGGATGAAAATAATGAGCCTCTTATTATCAACGTTGAACTTCCGTATGCCAAGGCTTTCGCACAGGTGTGGAAGATGAATCTGGGTAGAATTCATCTATATCTGTTGGATACTAATATTGAGCAAAATTCTATCGAGGAATACAGGGACATAACCGATCAGCTTTATGGCGGAACCAGAGATACCCGCATCCAGCAGGAGATATTCCTCGGAATTGGCGGTATGCGCGCGCTCAAAGCTATGGACCTATTGCCGAATGTAGTTCATATAAATGAAGGTCATGCTGCTTTTGCGCTGTTGGAGAGAACGCGAATGTTTATGGAACAATACGGAATGGATTTTTATACTGCTAAACAAATAACTCGCAGCAGTTCGGCTTTCACTACACATACGCCTGTTCCTGCAGGCAACGAAACATTCCGCCTTGACCGTATGGAAAACTATTTTCATGATTATTATCATTCATTGGGACTTAGTCAGGAGGAATTTTTCAAATTAGGTCAGGAATCAGAGGATAGCCAGGATGAAAAATTCTCGATGACTGTGCTGGGATTGCGTATGACTTCATTCCACAATGGTGTAAGTCAATTACACGGGAAAGTTTCCCGCAATATGTGGCACAGGATATGGAGGTGCTTCCCGGAAGAAGAAGTACCGATAAAAGCCATAACAAATGGCATTCATACTACTACATGGGTAGCATGGGAATTCGGAGCGCTTTTCAACCGCTATCTCTCGCCAAGCTGGAGGATTGATCCCGCAAATGAAAAAATATGGAAAAATGTTGATCAGATACCTTCGGAAGAATTGTATCGCGAAAAGCAGCGCCGTCGTGTTAGGCTGGTCCTTTTCACCCGAGACTACCTGTTTAACAAGCAGAAGAATTTCCTGCCGCCGGATCAGGTAAACAAGATCCATGAATATCTTGATACTGACGCACTGACAATCGGCTTTGCCCGAAGATTTGCCACTTACAAGAGAGCGCTGCTGCTCTTCCGGGATATGGAACGCCTGAGCAGGATCTGCAAAGATCAGGATAAGCCAGTTCAGATAATAATGGCTGGCAAGGCGCATCCTCATGACAATTCAGGGAAGGAAGTAATTCAGTCGATAATTCAGAAAATACGTGATTATGAATTAGAGCATAATATAGTTTTTCTTGAAGATTATGATATGGTTATTGCACGGTTGATGGTCAAGGGATGCGACGTCTGGCTGAATACACCTGTGAGACCGCAGGAAGCCAGCGGCACAAGCGGAATGAAAGGTGCTCTCAACGGAACACTGAATCTCAGCGTACTTGACGGCTGGTGGGATGAAGCTTACAATGGGATGAACGGTTTTGCCATTGGTGACAGAAAGATCTATGAAAACAGAGAAGAGCAGGACATTATTGAATCCGAATCCCTTTATGATCTGCTGGAGCATACGGTTATACCAATGTTCTACGACCGCTCTATTTCAAGAGTCCCCAGCAAGTGGGTAAACTATATGAAAGAAACTATTAAAACTAATGCTCCGAGATATTCTACCAGCAGGATGATCAAAGAATACACGGAAATGTTCTATATTCCTGCTTTGAAGAAATATAAAACGATGACGGAAAACAACGCCGAAAATGCCCACAAACTAAGAGAATGGAAAGATAAAGTTCACGCAGAATGGGGAAACATTTATATAAATGATGTATCAATCAAGGAAAATGGCGAAGCCTTTGTAGGTAAACCCATAAAATTATCTGCTGTAGTTGAACTTGGCGCCCTTAAGCCTGAAGATGTAATAGTTCAGGTATATTACGGATCTTTGGATCATAATGGAGAACTTACCAACACAGAAGCTGCCACATTGGAAAAAGCAGGCTCCGATGGGAAATTCCACCATTACGAAGGAGAATACACTTGCCCGGATACCGGTATGCAGGGCTTCACTATAAGAGTGCTGCCTAATCATGATCTGCTTGTCGATCCGGCTGAACTCTATGTGTGCGCCTGGGCAAAAGATTAATTTTTTTATTGAAATTCGGGAAAAAATTATTAAATTGTAAATCTTTGGTAAGCGATGGTTGACAATTTATTAGTTTCTGAAAAAATCCTGATAATTTGAAAATATTATAATTAAGTCAACGTTACAGGATTTGTTATTTTCGATATTTGAAAAAAGAATAAAAAATCGCTATTTATAGAAATAGATTTGATTTTTTCAGACCCCGTAGCTCAGCTGGCAGAGCATTTGACTTTTAATCAAAGGGCCGCAGGTTCGAATCCTGCCGGGGTCACACGTTAAAAACCCGTATGGAGATTGGTCCATGCGGTTTTTTTTATACCTGGTTATTAACAATATGCTGCATTGTTCTGCAATAATAAAATTTTTAGGGCGTTTTAATAATAAATATTGTTTCACCAAATAATGTCTGTAATATGATTACCGAAAGCAATACCAGTGATTATATCTGCCCATCATGCGGGTATGCAAGAAATCCGAAAGTAGTTGATAAAGAAAAAGAACTGAAAGAAGTACACGAAGCCAAGGACATCCCCGATGACTGGAACTGTCCGGGCTGTGGAATCGATAAAGAGGGATTATTGGAATTGAAAGTAGAATATAATACAAGAAGTGATTAGAAAAGCCCGTAACGAATTAACCGAACAGGCTTGGCTACAAAAAATCATGATGCCGTTTATTTTTTTATAATCATTATAGCGGTTTCCGTATAGCTTTCTGATTCGGTTTTGTAATAATATGCTCCGGCACTAAGATTACCTGATTTAACCCACATTTTGCATTAGAAAAGTTGATTTTGCTTGTAAGTATTAGCAACAAAGCGCTTTA
>CAZXYS010000072.1:0-7033 GCA_964645005.1 uncultured Hyphomicrobiales bacterium
TCAATAATATCAATAATTTACACAGCAAAAAAAATCATCTTAATTACAAATCAAAAAAGGTTCAAATAAGTTAAATCATTATGGGCAAATTTATTTAAAATTTTAAATCAAAATGACGATAAGCTCAGCCCGCAAGCGCCTTCTTATTATTTCTTCTTTTCTCACTGCCAGCGATAGAGATCGTAACCGCCGCATCACCCGAAACGTTAGTGACCGTGCGCATCATATCCAGGATCCTGTCCACCCCGAGGATAAGCGCAATGCCCTCCGGCGGTACATGTATCGCACGCAGGATGATCACCAGCATAATAATGCCTACTCCCGGCACCGGCGCTGTCCCAATCGACGCAAGCACGGCAGTCATCACCACCGTCAACTGCTGCGCAATCGTGAGATCAAATCCGTACACCTGCGCAATAAACACCGCCGCCACCCCCTGATAGAGCGCAGTTCCGTCCATATTGATAGTTGCGCCGAGCGGCAGCACAAACCCGGAAATCTGTTTCGGCACGCCCATGCCCTTTTCGACGCAGTCCATCGTCACGGGAAGTGTGGCGGCGCTCGAGCTTGTGCTGAAGCCGATCGCCTGCGCATTCCTGATTTCGCTGAAATATTTTATCGGGCTTTCCCTGCCGATTACTTTTACAAGAAATGTATAGACGAGAATTGTCTGAAGCAGCAGACCTGCAGTCACAGCCATGATATACCAGACCAGCGTCGACAAAATATTAAAGCCGAAATCCGCAACAGTAGCCGCAATCAGGGCAAACACCCCGTACGGCGCGATCTTCATTATTAGCTCCACCATGCGGATCATTACATCGCTGACTCCGTCGAAGAATTTCAGCACCGGTTCAGCTTTCTCCCGCTTGATAAGCGACAGCGTTATCCCGAATATCACCGCAAAGAAAACGATCTGCAGCATTTCCCCTTTGGACATCGCTTCCACCGGATTCTTCGGAACGATTTGCACAAAGAAATCGAGTATATCTATTTCAAGCTCCTCGGCAACTTCGGCAGGCTCATCCTCCTGGTACGAACCCAGCAGCCTGTTCTTCGAAAGCTCATCAAGCTGATTGCCCGGTTCGATAACGTTTGCCGCAACCAGCCCGATAGTTATAGCAACCGCAGTTGTCATAACGTATGTGAGAAGTGTCTGTCCTCCTATTCTGCCTATTTTCTTTACATCGTCGAGGCTTGCAGCTCCTAATATCAGCGAAGCAACCACCAGCGGTATCGCCAGAAAACTCAGCAGCCGGATAAACAAATCGCCGATAGGCTTTATCTCCGTAGCAATCGTCGAATCCTTCTTAATGGAAACAACTCCGCTTATCTCCTTTACAATATCACCGTTTTTATCCAGCTTTTGCAGATGAAGAGTCCGTCGCTTTTCCTTATTCAAAGACTTAAAATACTTAATGATCTGTATCTGATCTTCTTTATCAAAGACCTTCTCCTGATAACCCGCATCCAGGAGCGAATCCGGGTAAGTGAACCGCATCTTATGCCATTGTTCGATACGGACTTTAGCGGCGGCACCATCAACTTTATGTTTAACGATCAACTGATAGGGATCGACATTAAATATAGCGCCGAATATAGCGCCTGCAGCCAGAGCTATCAATATCTGATAATACAGAGGAAACTTCTTCTTCTCTTTCATTCCCTATCCGTTAATTAAAAGAATTCGCAAATAAACTGCAAATTTACGAAACAGAAATCAATTTCCCGAATTAACAATTTTTTTAATATTTCGCTTAGCCCTGCTTACATATTTTTGAAGATGTGCTTTATTATCGGCGAGATCGATAAACTTCCTGTAATTACTCTTAGCCTCGTCGAATTCCGCATTCACCTGTTTGACAAGACCTTTGATATAATAAGCCTCCGGATTTTGCGGCTCAACACTATGGATTTTCTTACAATTTTCGTATGCATTATCGAGGCTGTCCATACTATAATACAGGAAAGCTTTATTTACGAGAGCATTAGTGTAGCCAGAATCCAACTCAAGCGCTTTATTGTAATCCATCAAAGCAGAATCCAATTTCTCAAGGCGAGAGTAAACAATCCCTCTATTAAAATAAAACTCCTTATCATTGGGGTTTAGTTGAATTGCGGCTGTCAAATCATTTATAGCATCGCGCATTTTGTTCATCCTGAAATTAGTCAGCCCACTGTTGAAATAAGCAGTGACAGCGCTCGAGTCCAATTCGATAGCTTTATCAAAATCTGCCAGTGCTTTTTCATACAATCCCTTTTCCTTATAGGCAAGCCCGCGATCAATGTGCGCATCCACATTCTGTTTATCCAATTCCAGCGCTTTGCTCAGATCTTCAATAGCAAGATCATATCTATCAGATTTGATATAAGCTGCTCCCCTTTGCAGCCATGCCTGGGTATACTTCGGGTTTCTCTCCAGTGCCCGCGTGAAATCAGTAATGGCTTTATCAAAATCCTGACTCGCATAGTAGATCATAGCCCTGTTGAAGTAATTGTCATTCGCATTGGAATCTATCCGGACAGCTCTTGTATAATCATGAATAGCAGAATCCAGCTTACCCAGCCGTGCATAAGTATTTCCCCGCTTTGTGAAAGCCTGGAGATTTGCGGGATCCAGCTCTATCGATTTTGTGAAATAATCAACTGCTTTTTCATATTTACCGGTTTCGTGATAGATAAGCCCTAAATTATTATAGGCTTTATTATACGTAGAATCATATTTTATCGTTTTTTCAAAATTGTCGATCGCTTCTTGATAGTTCTGATTGAAGTAATGATATATGCCGATATTGTGATAAGCAGGCGCGTACTCGGGATCGACCTCCACAGTTTTCTGATAATCACTAAGAGCCGAATCGAGCATACCCATTCGCAGATAGATATTGCCGCGCTTGTAGTAGGCTTTCACGTATCCGGGATCCATTTCTATAGCCTTCGAGAAATCTTTTATCGCCTCATTGAACTCGCGCTCCTCGTATTTCTCGGCACCCTGCTTGTAATAATAGTCAGCATTTTCCGCCTTGTACTGACAAAAAAGGTCAACGACGCCCGCCTGCAGCATGATAAGCGCTAATAAAAAACTTAATATTGAATTTCTAACTTCCATATAATTATTTAAAAATTATGAAAATAAATTCATTAAATATAACATTTTTATTTAATATTTCAAATGAAAATTTAAGAAAAAACATGTTTTTCAAATGAAATTCCATCCAAAATCAAGCCAGAATCATTTATATCAATAGTCAACGCGCTGGGACAGCAAGCAGCTAATTTAGCTATTAATAAACATTATGGTAAAGTTAGTCATAAAATTGATTTTAATGCTAAAAATATACCCTGCGGCATATATTGCTGCCGGATTAAAAAAGGTGAGTTCACACAAGCCGTGAAATTGATCGTTTTGAGATAATAAAAAATCTTCAACCTGCAGCCGGTAACCATCTATCATTCTTCCGCATAACTAAACGAATACTCGAGCTCTACCTCGGAACTCAGGCTGCGCGTCACAGGGCAAGTCCTGACTACATTCGACAGCAGCTTGAATTCCTCGTCGCTGAGCTTGTGGGGGAATGTAATGTCGAAGATGAGTTTGCCGATGCGGCGGTAAGGCTCGTTGACCATCTCTTTGGTGACTTTTATCTTCATTCCTTTGATGTCGATGTTGTTGTCCTGAGCTTTAATGCCCATTATCGTAGCGACGCATGAACCTATCGATGCGCCGGCAAGGTCGGTCGGGGAAATATATTCCGCCTTGCCGCGGTTGTCGATGGGCGCGTCAGTCATGAATTTGCTGCCTGATGGACCGTGTTCCACCGAGCAGTGCAGGTCGCCAAGATAGTCAACGTTGATCTCTACTTTGTGTTCTGCCATGAATGTCCATTTTCGATTATTTTTTCAAATTAAGTTTATTTTCTTTTTGATAGCGGTTAAAGGCTCTCGTTAGCACCACCTTTATTCTGAGGGTGGCTCAAAAGTAAGGAATTGTGGTCATAGTTCGACTCCGCCCACTATGACACTCCTATGAAAACTTGTTTTTGTCACCCTGAGCGGAGGATCAACCTGCTTCACACCATTTCACATATTTGAATAAATAACTGTCATATAACACATTATTTCATGTTACATTATTTTGTTGTGTGAAAATTATTACAAAATAATCCAACTTTGTTTATGAAAACTGTTGGAAATCTGTTAGATATTTTGTTTGTTTGTTCTAAAATAAATTGTCCAACTTTTATAATTGTAGTAACGATGACAATTAATTTTTATCTTGACAGTAAATCAAATCGTAAAGGGGAAAAAGCTCTCTATTGCAGAGCCACTGGTATTAAAAATAAGTCTGTTTATATTAATACCGGTGTTACCCTTGATCCCAAAGATTGGAATAAAACCAGGCAGTTAGTCCGCAAATCTCATTCTGATTATACGGAATTGAATAATTATCTTAGCTTATTAGTTTCAAAAGTAAGGAAAGAATACTACAGGCTCTGGCAGGATCCAAATACTACATTCGATAATTTTAAGCAGAATTTTAAAGATATTGTTAAAAACCCAAGTCAGGATGATGATGAGTTCTTCAGAATATTTGATCTGTACTTAGATTCAAACCGTAGTAAGTTCTCTAAAAAGTATATCAAGAATTTTACAACACTGAAAAATCATCTGGTTACATTCGAAAGAGATAAGAAATTTAAACTGTCTTTTGACTCTCTTGATATGAACTTCTTAGACAGATTTCTTGATTACTCATTTGATGATCTCGGACTGACAAACAACACTGTCAGCACAATGCTTAAATTGCTAAGAACCTTCCTGAATTGGGCTGTTGAAAGAAATTATACTGATAATAAAGAATACAAAAAATTCAAGATAAAGGAGTATGATCCCGAGATTATTTTCCTTACCTATGATGAATTGATGAGACTGTATAATTTGGATTTGAGTGATGACAGGGCATTGGATAAAGTAAGGGATTTTTTCTGTTTGGGTTGCTTTACAGGTCAGAGGTTTTCCGATATTGCCAATATCAAATCCGATGACATAAGAGATAATCACTGGCATGTGAGAACCCAGAAAAACAGAGAACTGATCAGTGTTTATGTAACCGAAAAAGCCTGTACTATTCTGGACAAATATTTTTCTAATGGCTTGCCATTCCCGTCAAAGTCGAACCAAATGATGAATCTACATTTGAAGGAACTCTGCAAGATGGCTGAAATTAGTGAACCTATCAAACGTGTAAGATACAGAGGCTCGGAAAAGATTGAGATCGTAAAGCCCAAATATGAATTTATCGGAACACATACGGCAAGGAAAACTTTTGTCACACTATCATTGGAAATGGGTATGAGACCCGAAACGGTTATGTCAATAACAGGACACAACGACTATCGAACAATGAAGAAGTACCTTGCAGTAACCGGAAAAATGAAAGAAAATGAAATGAAGAAAGTGTGGGACAGTTAGTAAATTTAGATTTTTAATAAAAGGTGTCTATGATGAACCAGATAAATGATGAGAACTTTGATATTGTTTATGAAAAATCGCTGCAATATCTTAGAGAAAGAATCTCTGAGATTGAAAAACAGATCGGAACGATTGATGATTATAAGAATTTCGAGTATACTGAGGAAGAAAGATACCAAAAATATATGAAGTCAATCGGGAGATTAGGCAAGTGCATTGAGAAACTAGAGGATATGAAATCTCAGCATGGGCAGGAATTCCCTGAAAAGTGGGAGAATTCAATTACTGCATACAAAAATTTATACCGGGAATTCATCGTAGCATCAACAGATCCGGATTATTATAAAAAGAATGAACATTTGGAAGTAAATGAAGATGAGCAGGATAAATTTAAGTCGTTCTCATTTGATCTATATTTTGGTGAATTGCAGCCTTTCAGTTTTGAAATACAAACTGAAATAAAGAAGATAATATCTGACCTGATTATGCAAAGGAGACCTGCTGTCCCGATATTTATGTTCGAACCTGATGATATATTCAGATACTCGGATAATCTGCAAACCCAAACAGACAAAATAGAATATTTCAGGGAAATTCTTGATGAATACAATTATTTTGAACCCCAATTTATTTATGTGCTGGAACAATTTATTTTATCGCTCAGCCAGTCAAAGACAGCTAAAATATTTGAGTTATTATTAAACATCGAGTTTAAAGAATTTTTAGAATCCAACAAAATAATGACCGGCAGTATATTGAATCCACACATACCTGACTTTAGAAATATACTGGATTCCAGGATTAACTCCCTTGAAAGAAACAGATATGTAGATGATCTCTACCGTAGGCAGGAAGCTACCGTTGATAAGAAGCAAGAAACTACAACTTATAAACAAGATGATAGACCGGCAAATAAGCAAGATCAAAACAGGCATACACCTAAAACAGAGGATCAGAAAGATACTCAACAGCCACTCAGCAAGTTTTATCGGGTAAATGATCTGTGCGAGATGTTTAATGTCAGCCGGAACACAATTTATAATTGGATGAATTCCGGTCAACTGCCGTATAGTAAGATGGGTAATAATAGATTTGTATCAGAAGAAGATCTCAATGAAGCTCTCAAGCGAATAGATTTCACCAATTGGCAGGAAATACCTGATATAGTAATGAAAAGAAAGTATAAAAAGAATAGGTAGCTTAGAATATTTTCTGGCGATAGAATATCTGTTTTTTCCCGCCGAAAACTGACCTGTCTATTTCGGTCAAAGTACACCTAAGATTCATATCAGTATTCGATGATTTCAATAAAAGATAATCTGTTCTCAGTATCTAATTAAATTTTCCTCAAAAAACAAAAACTTTTTAAATGTTAATAAGTTGTGTAAAACTAATTTATTAATAAAGGAAAGCAGAAATAAATAAAAAAACAAGAAACAGCTACAGCAAAGAGTTTAAAATCAATGCCGTAAAAATGTCGTAGAAGAGAAGAGAGAACCGATCAATTCCAAATTTATGTGTAAAAACGTAAATCGGTATCACGCAACGAGTTCGTAAGAAA
>CAZXYS010000073.1:0-6686 GCA_964645005.1 uncultured Hyphomicrobiales bacterium
CAATCAGTTGGGTTATGGGTTAACTGGATAACCCAATATGATTGGGTGTACAAGCTCGGCATCCCCACTGATGTCGGGCTTTTTTACTATTTTATCAGCTAATAGTAAGCCATCTTTTTTCCTTTTAAAATTAGTTTTTTGTTTTGCAGCTAAATGCATATTTAGCTTATCACTAAAATAAATTAAAATTTGAAAAATGCAAGTAAAAAATATTCACATAAGTTAAAATATTTCAAGATATTGTCTCCGGAGTCAATTTTAATATATAAAAGGTATTCGGGTCAATTAATTTTTTAATTAAATTGATCCTCAAGTCAATTTTTTAAAATTTACTCTTTTATATATATCGTTTGAAAATAAAAAAACTTCTAAAATTTAATTATTTAACCCAGGCTAAATTTAGTATTTTAAGAGTTACATGTATTTTTCTTTCTAACATATCCTATATTTTTCATAAGTTTAAAAAATAAATTTAATTAAAATAGGTAATTAATTAAAAACAGTAGTTTAAGGATAAGAATATTGATTGGCTTCGGTTACGACATACATAAGCTGGCGAAAGGTGAGAGTCTGATTCTTGGCGGTGTTCCGGTGGAATCAGATGTAGGGACGGCAGCCCACAGCGACGGAGATGTCATTCTTCATGCATTGTGCGACGCTCTCCTCGGCGCCGCAGGACTCGGCGATATCGGCGAACACTTCCCCGATAATGACCCGCAGTACAAAAATGCGGACAGCACACGCTTCGTGAAAGAAATTATGGGAATGATAGAAAATTCATTCGCCATTGTAAATATTGATATAACGGTGGTTCTCGAAAAACCGAAGCTGAGCGCTTACAAAAAGGCAATCAGGGAAATGATCGCTGAGCTATGCGGGATAAGCGCAGAGAGAGTCAATATCAAGGCGGCTACCAATGAAAAAATGGGATTCATCGGCAGAGGCGAAGGTATCGCTGCGTTTTGCATAAGTGAATTAAGCAGGATCGAATGAAATTTTACCTGAAAATATGGCTGTTTTTGCTTGCTTTGCTGTGCCTGAGCGGCAGGGCTCTCGCCGACAACACCTATCCCAAATCATACCAGGTGACGGAATATCTGCGCGGCGGGAAGCTGTATCTCTTGCAGCCGGATGCCGGCGGGAAAGAGCCAATCAGCTTTTTCGTGCAGTCGGGCTGGGCGGAAGACGGCGTTATCTATAAATGGCAGGGCTGCCGGAAAGAAGGTTCCTCCGGCAATTCAATCGGACGGATTGATGTGCGTGACGCCATGCCTCTTGATTCGGCGCTGCTTGCCGTCTGGTCGGATAATGATACGGTCTATGCTGGGATAATCGATCAGAATGTGAAATTCACTCAGTCGATAAAATTAAAGCAAATTTCTGGTTTTGAAAGACTTGAGAGGACGCGGTGGATAGGAAAAATTGCCGATAACAAATATCTCTTGCAGCTAACGGATGAGCTTTATTTGATATCTATTGGCGAAGAAGGTTATCTGTCTTCAAAATTTCTCAAGAATAATGTGGAAGCTGCGATTTCCCTAATGAATAGCGGCTTCGAGAAGCAGGAATTGGCATTCACTATCTCAAATGAGGCGAGCAGTCTCGTCATTTTTATTGATAAAGATGAGAACGAGAAGATAGCCGCCCGCCTGCAGCGCGCAGAAATGTACGATATGAAGCTGGTGGATGGGAAAATTGCCGTCATAACGAGTTCGGAAGTTAATTTTCAGTCGTTCGTGCATATTGTCGATACGGCGGGTGTTGCGACGAATTTCTGGGTAAATGCCAATGCTAACAACCTCGCATTTATCCGGAAAAAGGAAAAAACAAAGCTCATGGCGCTAGAAAATACCGATGAGGGCTATTCTCTTACCGCCAGCAAACTGAATTTAACCGGCAAAACGGAATTCATCAGGAAAGTCGATATACCCGAGCAATTCATCGAGCCGATGGAATTGAAAGCTGACGGCGGCATTATATATGCCATATTCAGGAATGGGATAATTTCTTTCAATGATGAGGGGGATATTGAATCGGCGGATTTTGTGGCTGTCGGTGAAAAATTCGATATCAAGCCGGAACTTTCATATCAAAATAATCATCTCATTTTAACTAGTAATACAGGCGCGCTAATACTTGAGAAAAAACATAATACTTTGTGGGTGTTCAACAGATTTCTTGAGAACCGTGGGAAGATATTGCTTCCGGCGGTACTCGTGATAGTTTTATTTGTATTATTCAGGATGTACCGGCGTCAGAAACGGCTGCTGCGGGAAGTGCTGGAACTGCCTGGCACAGGCGTTGTGCTTGTGGTCGATAAATACGGCAGGCTTGTCAACGCGAACAATCCCGGCAAAAAATTCCTCGGGATTAGCGAGAACGTCCCGATGAGACGCCTGTTCCAGTATTATTTCGTGAGCGATACTACCCGCCCGATAAAAGATATAATCGAAAATGCACTGTCATCGAAGGAAAGCGTTCATCAGAGAGTGAATCTTATGATTAACGGCGACCAGAAGGAATGGTACTGCACAATAGTTCCGTTGAGGAATATTGCGGGCAATTATCGCGGGCTCGTGTTCACGGGGATAGACATTACCGAACAACTCGAACGCAAGCGCCTGTCGAACTGGGCGCAGTTGGCGCACGATATGCAGACTAATCTCTCTACCATCAGATTGAATGCGGAATCACTACTGCCAGATTCGGAAGATTCCAACACGAACAGGAAGAACAGGATAATCCAGCAAGTGAATATTCTGATCCAGCGGGTGCGGGATATTGTTACTGTCGGCAGAAGCAACGAACTAAACAGAGAAAAGGTCAATGCCGCCGATATATGCAATGAGATAAGGAATGAATTCGATCCGATAATGTTTCCGAAGGTTGATTTCGAGCTTGACCTGCGGAATTTCAATCTGTACTGCGATAGGGCGAAGATAACGCGGGCGCTGCGGAATGCGGTGGAAAACGGCATAAAAGCTATGAACAGACAGGAAGGCAAGATTACTATCAAATGCTCAAGCGATCTGAGAAATGCCTATTTCAGCGTAAAAGACACAGGCAAGGGGATGGATGAAAAAACCAGGGAAAAAATGCTAAAACCATACTTTACTACGTCTGAGAATACTGGCGGGGCAGGGATTGGAACTATGATAATGCAGCAGGTGGTCGAACTGCACGGCGGTGATATTAACATAGATTCCGAACCGGGCAAAGGCTCTGAAATTACTTTCAGACTGCCGATAGCGCATAAAACGACACAGAGAAGATCATTCGTTGACAATTTAACAGGTAACGGAAAATGAAAACAATGAATAAATACAGCTTGAAAGGTAAGAAACTGGCAGCGATAGATTTCGGATTGAAAAGAGTCGGCTACGCTGTCTGCGACGAACTGCATATAACTGTGACACCTAAAAGATTTTTCCAATATGATGCGCAGGATTTCTGGGAACAGTTAATTAAAGAACTCAAAAAAGACCATGTGGAAGCGCTTGTAGTAGGTGTGCCTTATCGATCGGATGGGAAAACCAATGAAGTGCTGGAAAATATCGACGATTTTATAAAAAAATTGGAATTAAAATCGAACTTGCCCGTCGTCAAATCTGACGAGTCTTTGTCTTCGGTTCGCGCAACCGAAACTATGGTTGAAATTGGCATGAAGAAGAAAAACCGGCGGAAAAAAGGTACCAGCGATAAAATCGCCGCCGCTATCATTTTGAGAGATTTTTTAAATGAATTGAACGAATAATATAAACAAATTTATAATTTATTATGAGATTTATTTCCTTTTTTATATTGATAATTCTTTCGGCAAATTTTTTATCAGCCCAGTACAGCAGGGAACAACTCGACAGAAGCGTGTACTACCGCTACGGCGAACCGTTTTATGCGGAAGCGCATGCATTTCCGTCGAATTCCATTGATTCAACGGAAATGGTGGTGATGTTCAGGATATTATATGATGCATTGTCTTTCCGACAGGTTGATTCGTATAAGGGTAAATTTGCAGCTCCGGCTTCCGTTGAAATTGAATTCCGCGACAGCGACGAGATAATCCAGGAAAGAGCAAGCTGGCGGGATACGCTTTACCTAAATGACTACGTGAAGACTAACTCGAAAACCGATTACATAAGCGGCTATTTGATAACAAAAGTCAGAACCGGCAAATATACAGTGAATGCTAATCTTATTGGCAGCCGCGGTAATAAAATCAATACCAAACGGCTCAGCATGGATTTTAATAACAAGTATTTTTCGGAACCGGCAATGAGCGAGCCGCTGTTCGTTGGTAATACTGATAAGGAAGATATTTTCAGACCTTTTATTCTGGGTAATAATATCTCATTTAATTCCGGCGGCGCTGATATTTTCCTGTTCCATTCGCATAAAAAGGGAAATAAGAACGCTCATTTTTATGAACTTAACAAAGTTGATAAAAAGGGTAATAATACTCAGTGGAACAAAGATATTGAGATGTCGGGGGTGGTTGATTTTCTCAACGGTATTACTTTGGAAGTAATCCAAAATGACAAAAAACGTACTATCAATTTCAAACTTAATGAGAATGTTGCTTATCCGCCGCGGGCAAAGTCCGAATTGCAATTCGGTATGCTGAATATTTCGATACCGGAGGATAAGCTGGTTCCTGGTAATTACGTGCTTCGCGCCTACCACAAAGGCGAGAAGGACACGCTTAAAAAGGAATTCGAAGTTATCTGGGAAGATATGCCATTGTCGCTCAAGAATAATGTTGATTACGCGGTCGATCTGACCTATTATATACTTACCGAGGAACAATTCGACAAGATCAACAAGGGCTCGGAAGAAGAGAAATTCAGGAAACTGCTCGAGTTCTGGAGACAGAAGGATCCTACCCCCGAGACACCCTACAACGAGGCTATGGCGGAATACTACAGCCGCGTGGATTACGCTTTCTTCAACTATCAGACTTTCGCCGAGCGCGACGGCGCTAAAACCGACCGCGGGAAAGTCCATATACTTTACGGTCCGCCCGACGAAGTCGAAAATGAACTCAAGAAGGATAAAACCATTGAAATCTGGAAATATGATAAAATCAATAAGAAGTTTATCTTCGAAGCGGTGACTTCCGGCGTGTATAAGCTGAAGAAGATTGAGAAGGTGGATGGGGGGAAAGCAGGATGATATTAAATTACGAATGAGGAATTACGAATTCTTACAACCTTTTTAATCTATCGTTAAATGGGAATTAAGAATGACAGCGCAGTATCATGTTTCATAATCCCAACTTCACTCCAGAGCATTGGAGCGAGAAATAATATTTCTTTATGATTTAATAAATTGTTTAACTTGCACTTTATTATTGAATATTAACTTAAAATAATAAATTCCAGGTTGCAAATTATGGAGATTATAAATAATATCATGTTCCCCTTTAAGATAATGATCATTAACAATTAAATCAATTGCTCTGCCTGTTATATCATAAAGTTTAATCTTCAATAGTCCGGCTTTAGGAAGATTTATCTCTAGATTAATTAAATTTTTTGCAGGGTTAGGAAAACAATTATTTAAATAAATAGTGGTTTTATATTCAGAATTTATAGAAGAAACCCCACCATTCACGGTATGGTAGATAGATCCGTTTTCACCAATGACCCATCCTTTGTTTTCATTTTTAAAAAAAACTCCAAAGAATTTTTTATCTTCTGAAGAGAACTGTATTTTCCAATCTATACCGCCATTTTTAGTATGTAATATATTTCCATTCCAAGTTACAATCCAACCATTTTGAGATGATGAAAAAAATACATCCATTAAATAATCATTTTCTATTTTAACTTTATTTTTAATCCATTCTATACCTTTATTTTTAGTTGAAATAATTGTATTATCTGCACCAACAATCCAACCAATACTATTATTCAGAAAAAAACAATTAAAAAAGGAGTTACTGAAGGAAGGCTCAACTCTAACATAGGATTTCCCGCTGTTTACTGTCTTATAAATTGTTCCATGCTCACCTATGGCAAAGCCAACTTTAGAATCAAAAAAACTTATGCTATAAAAAGTATTATTACCATATTTATTTTTTTCCCAATTATTCCCACCATCAAATGTACTTAAAATTATTCCGCCTTCGCCTACAATATAACCAGTTGATTCATCTGTAAAATAAATACTATAAAGCCAAGAGTTAGTATTAGAATTACGTTTTTCCCATGAATAACCGCCATTTTCAGTATATAATATGGTGCCAGCTTGTCCACATATCCAACCTCGCAAACTATCAATGAAAAAAACACTTTGTAAGTTTGAGGAAAAATCGGATTGTATCGATTTCCAATTTTTACCGCCATCAGTGGTTTTCATAATAGTTCCCCCATTTCCAACAACAATACCGTTAAGAGAATCAACAAAATATAGATCCTTTAATGATGATTTGATTTTTGTATCCTGTAATTCCCAACCAACAGTCGAAAAAGTATATTTACATCCTATTATAAAAATTAAAGCTGTTATTATTAAAATTCTAATCATAGTGCGATTTCCCAAAATTTAATCATATAAATTGTATTAATAAGTCAGTTAATGATTTACAATCTACTTGTTCATTATTTGTATAGTAAAATAAGCATGAATCAATTTTCCCATGAATTACCGCCATCAGTCGATAATCTGCATAAGTAAGAAAGATACAG
>CAZXYS010000074.1:0-6666 GCA_964645005.1 uncultured Hyphomicrobiales bacterium
GCTAAAGCACTTTGTTGCAATACTTACTAGCAGAATCAACTTTTCTAATGCAAAAACCGTGTATAATCTTTCCATATTACCGCAACTTTCATAGCTTTTTCCCTGAAACTTTCCGAAACCTCCGTAAAATCCACAATATCAATTTTATAAGGAATATTCGAATTTTCAATTTTTTCAATTAATAAAGTTTTTTGTCTTGACCTATCTTTTTTTCGGAGTATAAACCAATATCCACATTAGATTGATTATTATTTGAGTTTGATGCCCTTGACCCGAAAAGAAATATTTTGATCTCATCATCTTTATCCAATACCATTTCTTTTAAGATGTAGATATATTTACCTTCGTTACTCATATAAATTTGGTAATTATTTTACTGTCTTCTAACCACATAGTCCCTGTAATATTTCAAAAGTTCATCCATATTGGTTTCCGGTGCTTCATATCTTGCATAATCATGACTTATAAAATATCGATAATACTTATAAATTGCCTTTGCTACAGCTTCGCCCATCAGTAAATGGTCCTTGTAAGTCACCCACTCTTCGAAGCAGCCATCATATCCTGAGGTAAGCTCAAAAGTTGCAGCCATTACATCATCCTTGAAATTAGCCCACCACCATGCTTCCGGATAATGCTTTTCACTCAAAGGAAGATCTCGTTCAAAACTCGGACGCATATTCAGAGTATCTTTGCATGGATATTCATCACTCAAGATTTTGATAAAGCTTATCTGATTAAAGAACATAGAATCTGCTTCTTCGCCAAGTTTCTCATTTTTACTGTAAAAATTCGTATATACAAAAGGTGTCCACTCAGGTTCAGCGTTCTTCGTGTGAACATTCAAAGCCATAAAGAACTTGGATCCTTTTTTATCGAAATTGGTGATCGTGTTATGTATGGCTTTTACTTCCGGGGGGCAGGTGTCTCGCAAGTTATATCCATTTTTCTTATCTCGGAGCCACATTCTCTCTAAATCCTGGCTTGTTTCCGGCGCCACACGCGCTCTGCCTTCCACAACCCCGTCAATATTCACCATAGGAACAATATTGAAGATAAGTTTTGACAGATCTGCTTCCTTGCACCCTTCATTACACTCGCTGATAAGATAATTAATCAAGCCTTCTACTAAAAATGAAGATCCGGTTTCCGACGGGTGGGTTCTGGCATGGATCCAAACACGCCGCTTTTTTGAATTATCAGTCTTAGTGTCCGTCACCGTTACCATATATATATCACGATTATGTCTTGTTTTGCCAATGCTTTCAACTTTCACCAGAGGATTCTTTTTAATACTGGAAACGTAGTTTTGTAGTCTTTCATAAGTATATGGATAATAGCGTGCTACCCATACTTTAGAGCGATCGAATTTTTTCACTATGGTATAATTATAACTTCCATAAGCAGCTTCTCCGGGGATAACATTTTCAGGACGCATCCTTTCCCAGTTCGCATTATCATAAGAATACACCGGTATCACCATAGACTCACCCGGAAAGCCGTCGCGTTCAATATGCAGCCTTGTCTCGCTGAGAGTATCCACTCCTTCAAGTTTAACATACCACCAGTTACGATACCTGTTAGGAAGGCTGGAATCAGCATTATCATCTTTCAATACAACTTGATATTCCACTGTACCAAGCATGGAATCATCATGATTTGCATTCATTTCGCCGGTGAATTCTCTTTCATCTTTCTTTTTTACCTTTTTTTCTTCTTCATCATTCCCTTTTTTGGGAGCTTCCTTCTTAACTTCTTCTTTTGGCGGCTCTTCCATAAGTTCCTGTGATAATACAGGTGAAATAAGGGCTATCAATAAAATTATTACTATAAAAGCTTTAGCTGTTATTAAAAACTCAGTATTATTTTTCATATCATCTTAACTTAAAATTATTCAGATAATGTAATCGAAAAACTACGGTGTTTAAATGAAAAATGCAAATAGAAAAGTAAAACAATGTCTTTTTACAATTTAATAATTTCAAACCGTCCCTAAATTTACATTAATAATTCCAGCCAATTACTGCGACTAAACTGGCATAAAATTTGACCTTAAAAAATTAGTCAGAAACTTTCATAAGGAGAATCCAATGTATAAAACGCTATTCATCAGTATTTCCATCTTAATAGTTGGAATATTTGCTTTGAAAGGATTCCGGACTGAAAGTCAGTCGGAACAGAAATGGAATAGTTCTGAAGCACTATCAGACGTTATATCTATCTATGATAAAAGCGCTTACAGATCTTTTTACTCACTCGAAGAACTCCGTCCTTACTCAATAATTCAGCTTAAAAAAACAATAAATATGTACGAACAAAGCTGGATAGAGCCCGAAAAGATCGTAGATATGCTTGTAGAGAATGAAAAATATCAATTGAAAGACAAAATTATTGAATATATGGAAGCCTTGAATCTATCAAAAAGAAAAGAATTGGTCAACAGAGTTAAATACTGGAGTATTGCTGACAGCCAATTCAATTTTTTCAAAGAAACTTTGCTGTTCAATAATGGACAATTACTAAATGTCTTTTACGATATCAAAGAAATAAATCCCGCATTTAGTCAACTTAACGTCCAAAATTCCGGCAATCTTGATTCACTCTCTGCCATTAATAAAAACAAAGCTATAAACATGACCAAAAATATTATAGCTGAAATGGAATATTCACGCCAATTGCAATTATATGCTATTATGTACAGCCATTTCTCTGAAAGAGTTAAATAATCTGAGTTCTTATTTTTATTTAAAAAAGGACTGGATATCAACGCCGGATTTTACAACCAAATCCTTGCATATATAAAAATAATTCCAAAACTTATAAGAAATATAATTCCAGCCCAGCTTAATACTCTCATAAAAATTGCCGGACGCATTTTTTTAGGCACTGATTTCGATATTACCGTTCTATAATTCAATATAGCAAATACAGGTGCCGCCAGAAAAGAGATGATAGTAGCAAAATCCAGGAATGCTTTCATTCTCTCGGCGAAAACGCCAATTATCAAAGCAGCTAATATTGATAATATAACCGCCCATAGCCAGATTAATTTCCCAGTGTATCTCTCAGCTTTCTTGTATATTTGAAAAAAAGACGCTTCTATCGCTCGAGGGTAGCCATCTATGACAGTTAATGCCGTAGTGAAGATAGTAACAAAAGCTATACCCGCAATAAATGGTGCACTCCATTCTCCCAATGAGTTAGCATATAATGATACGAATTTCTCGGAAAAAGTCAGACTGGAACCTGCAAAGGATTCTCCTGTACCGTACATCACCAGAGCTCCCAGCCCCAAAAAGAAAACCGCTAATAATGTGGAGCCTAAATATCCAATATGAAAATCAATTAGATATTCTTTATACTTTGGTTTATAGTTCGTCTGTTTTCGACGCTCTGAAGCCCATAGTGAGGGCCAGGCGGAAGCTTCTATTGGCGTCGGCATCCACCCCATAAGAGCAATAAGAAATGTTATCCCCGCTGCATCCCATAACTCCGGCGGCACAAAATCCGGTGATAAAGTTCTCCCTTCAAATAAAGCCAGAATAAATGCCGTAATCGTAGCTATGCTTAATATTATTATCAAAAATTTCATGAATTTATCGAGGAAAGCATAACGCCCGATAAATAGCATGATTAAAATTGCAGCAAGCAATGTAATACTCAACCACGTTGAATTTATATCAATTCCAAAGAAAAACGCTCCCAGAGTTGTGGTTACAAGTGCCACCGCTGCAAAATTCACTATCCCGGTTGTCAATGTCGCCACAAAAAATACAGCAACAGCCCATTTGCCAAGTTCCCTGTAGCCTTCAATAAGACTCTTGCCGGTGGCGGCTGTAAATCTATGTCCGTATTCAAAAAAGGGATATTTAAATAAATTAATTAACAGCACCGCCCAGATTATTTCGAATCCGTAATTTGCGCCAGCTCGCGTTGATTGAACCATATGAGAAGCTCCAATTGCTGCTCCCGCGTATAATATGCCCGGACCTATTGTCTTTATCAGCCCCCGGAAGGTATAGGAGGGATTTCCTTGTTTTGTCATCTGTGATTAATCGATAGTTATAAAATTAAATATCCATTCATCACAAAACTAAAAATAAAATCGAATAAATGTTAAAGTTAGCTGAAAATTATTTGTTTGTGTTATATCAAATCATACCCGCGCGTTTCCTGAGGAACCATTCAATTCCAAAGAGTAAAATTGCCGCAGCCAGAATCCATGGCAAATTCCAAAGGGCAAATTCATCGCGGGATGTAATGCCAACTGATTTAAATGTTTTATCGTCGCGAATATCTTTCAACACTTGATCCGCATTTGCAGCGGTGTAGAATTTGCCGCCTGTACGCTCGGATATTTGACGGAGTAGAGAGACATTCATCTTCAGATTTTGATATTCCAGATCAATTTTACCGACACTGAATCTGCCGTTATCATCTCCGATCTTCTTGTCATTAACGGTGACAATACCCTTGAAAGCGTAATCACCGGCGCCGAGACCTTCCATATCACCATTATATCTGCCATTGCCGATAGAGTGGAGGATAAGGTCTCTGGGTTGTTCACCACCGCTGACGGTTACAACAACCTCAGCATTATCTATGGGCGTGTACGCAGCGTCATAAACCTGTGCTGTAAATTCAACTTCTTCAGTATTTGTGAAGTGCTTTTTAGTAGTTTTGATACGAATCATCTCGTTTTCCTCACGGACAGCCAGCCAACGGATAGCATTATCCATAAAAATATCGTAGAGGTCATAAGTATCAGACCTGCCCTTTGATGCTTCCGCCGCATAACCGAGAAGCTTCCATCTGTAAAGTCCGTAACCTACAACAGCAACAGATTTTTTATTATTGAACGAGCGTGTCATTATAAGTGGCTCATTGATCTCAACGTTATTTACTTTCATGCCTGCTGCAACTTCGCTTTCGGGTTTGACATCCACGAATGTTTCAGTACGATAGATAGGGGGCAGCTTATTCCAGTGCTGCAGATCTTCTTCCACACCTTTAATACGTAACAGGGGATTCGAAAGCGCTTCCCGTTTAAAATCAGTGATAGCTGTAAATTCCTGCTTTCCTGTTTGAGCAACTCTGAAAGGCAGATATTCTTCAAGGCGCTTAAGCTTATTATAATCAGTATCGTAGGAGGCAATGAAAAAGAGCGATTTCCCTCTTTTTAATTGACTTTTTATTAATTCCAGAGTGCTGACAGGAGTGGAATTGATCGGAAAACCACATAAAATAATTATATCACTTTCCGACAACTTTGATTCAGAAGGTGGATCGCCATAGTATTCCGAGCCTTTTTTCTGTATGAAATCTGTTATTTTTACACCTTTTTCCTGAGAAATTGTCTGTTTCAGCATAGAAAGATCAGGGCTCGGCGCCCCCGCAAAAACAGCTATATTTCTTTTATTATCAAGCACATTGATAAACTCGGACTTGTTATTATTCTTATGTGTAATTTCATCTTCGAAACCGGAAATTTCCGCTGTGATTTTCCTGTACCCCTTCACTTTGGGAGTATATTCGAAAATCGCCGTATACTCGTTTCTGTCAGGATGTATCTTAATTTCCTGTTCATCAAATTTTTTGCCATTATCCTTCATAACGAGGCTCAGCGTGCCTTCGTCATAGCCGTTAACTTTCACATTGACATTGACCGGCACGGGATTATCGACGTAAGCTATTTCATTAGTCAGGATTGTCGTCACGGCTACATCTTTCGGTTCGGTGGAATCGCCTATACCGATAGTATAGATCGGTTTGCCGAAGATATCTGCTTCATATACGGGATTATTCCCAGTGTTAAATGCGCCATCAGTGATCATAAGTGCTGCGCGAATATTCTCTTCTTCAAGATTCCGCGAAGTCCATTTAATAGCATTAGAGATATCGGTCAACTGCCCATTGAATTTTAGCGAATCATTTTCAATTTTTTTAACCGTACTTATATCCCCATCGAAAAGTATAAATTTTCTCTCATCTTCATCCAGCCCTTTAATCCCTGATTTTTCAATAGCTTCATCGTAAAGCTTTTTTCTATCGCCGAGAGCATCGGTAGCAGCAACGGATTCGGATTTATCAAGCAGCACGGCGACCTTCGGCGGTTCCTGTTTACCGCTGATAATGGTCAGCACCGGTTCGAAAAGTGCGAACAGCAGCAGCGCCAGTGCCAGGGTGCGCAGTGTCATAAGGATCGTCCTTTTGGCGCCGCTGACGGGCGGCACCGTCCGCCGATAGGTGTAATAAGCGAACCCAAAACCCACAATAATAGCCAGTATTAATAACCACCATGACCCCGCAAGGTCGAATGAATAAGAATTCATGTAATTTGCCGAACTATTTTATTTTTAAAAAGCTTTACTCAAAAGATAACTTAAACTTATACGTATAATGAGTAAAATGATTTTTGGTAACATTTGTAAAAGAGCTTAAAAGTTACTAATTTTGAAATTTGTTGATTGACAACACGGGGTGTAGCGCAGCCCGGTAGCGCGCTTCGTTCGGGACGAAGAGGTCGGGAGTTCAAATCTCCCCACCCCGACATGAAAGAACTAAATTTTAATTCTATTATTATGCAATTCTATGTTTATATATTATACCAAATCTGTCCTAAATAATAAAAAAATCATAGCCAATTAGGATTCCAAGTTAAGGAAT
>CAZXYS010000075.1:0-4837 GCA_964645005.1 uncultured Hyphomicrobiales bacterium
AGGTTAATGAAAAACTAGAGACAGACCTATGGTGTGTCAAAAAAAATTATTTCTTTCTGAGCGTAGTCGTAGTGTGAGCCTATTAACCTGCTTATCATACGGCATCTTTTATTAAAACACTTTCAATATCAATTACTTGTCAGCCTCACCCATAACAGGATCTATAGAACCGATTGCAAGAATAACATCGGCAACCATTGAACCAATTACCATTTCCGGCAGTGATTGCAGATTTGCTGAGGAAGGGGAACGTATCTTCAATTTCCATGGATGCCCTGTACCGTCGGAAACAATATAAAACCCGAGTTCGCCTTTGGGCGCTTCTATAGCCGTATAGGTTTCGCCCGGTTCGGGTTCGGCTCCGAAGTTAATAAGCATGAAGTCATTGATCAGCTCTTCCATCTTGGTATAAACTTCCTTCTTACGGGGGAGAGTAGTCTTTGGATCTTTAAGAATAATCTTACCGTTGGGCATTTTATCAATGATCTGCAGGATAAGCTTAATGCTTTCATACATTTCCTTGATCCTGACCATGTAGCGTGCCCAGACATCCCCTTCATCAAAAGTAATCACGTCAAAATCGAGTTGATCATATACAAGATAAGGTTCGTCTTTCCTCAAGTCACGGGCAACGCCCGATCCGCGAAGAACCGGTCCGGTAGTACCAAGTTGGATTGCATCTTCCGCGGATAACTTGCAAATTCCTGACAATCTATTTATGAATATTCTGTTGCGATGAACAAGTCCTTCAAAATATTTCATTTCCTTTGGAAATTGTTCCGCCCAATCACGGATCATATTAATAATTCTATCATCTATGTCGTTGGCTACTCCGCCGATACGTGTATAGCTTGTTGTGAAGCGGGCACCGCAGATCAGTTCGAAAATGTCATATAGTTTCTCGCGTTCGGTAAAAGTCCACAGAAGCAGTGTCATCGCTCCGGCATCCATACATGTAGAGCCCATTGCCATAAGATGCGAAGATACTCTTGCCAATTCTGCTACGAGAGCACGGATCCATTGTGCTCTGGGTGGCGCTTCTATACCAAGTGCGTTTTCTACAGCCAATGCAATTGCTACATTGTTGGACATTGGCGCCAGATAATCCAGCCTGTCGGTATGTGTTATATACTCATGAAAAGTTACGTTTTCCGCTAATTTTTCATACCCTCTGTGGAGGTAGCCAAGCTCCGGCACACAATTTATTATGGATTCACCGTCGAGACGCAGCAAAACGCGCAAAACACCATGTGTTGCCGGATGCTGCGGGCCCATATTCAGGACCATATCATTTTCGATCGGATCATCAAAAATTAGTTCCGTATCTTTGTCAAGGAGTTCTTTATAGATCTTATCCTGTCGGACCTTGTTTATTCTTTCGTATTCTTCTCTTGTTCTTACGTTCATAATTAAGCTGTTTTCTCGATTAATATTTTTAAGAATATAAATAAAAATATAAGAATATAAAAATAAGCAACTAAAACCGTTCTGGCAAAAAAATAATTAACCGGCGGAATAAATTTGCTTTAAATAAAAATTATCTTTTTGTAAACTCTATGCATAAATTTTTAATGCATCAATAATTTATTTGATAAAAAACATTAACAACACAATGAAGTCAATAAATTTTAAATTTTTACCCTCAGCTTTGGTAATTTTTTAAGATTGATTAATATTATTAATAAAAATTTATTATTACATAAAATTAATTAAAATTACTGAATTAACTACGTATAAACTTATAATAAACAGATGAAAGACTAAAATGTTACATATTAAAAAAAAAATGTATAAATTCACTTTTTTTGTAACAGAACATGATTGTTTGTGTTATTAATAAATACATAAGAAATTTATAAAACATTATTTTTTAAAATAAACGAGGTATAGGATATGTTAACAATGATCAACAAATTAATGACTACCCGTAATATACTTAAATTCGTAGTTCCTTTCGTTTTTTTGACAGCCCTGTCAATCACTTTATGGGCTAGCACGAATGGCAAAACGGGTAAAACATCGTCCACGTCGGACGGATGCTCATGTCACAACACAAGTTCAAGTTCAAATACTACTTTGAGTGTTTCAAGTAATGCAGGTACTTTCAAAGTATCCCCGGGTTCGGAGACGCAGTTTACTGTGACAGTAAGTAATTCCGGTAAATCGAAAGCCGGTGTCAACATAGCTGTCAAAACGACAGAAACCGGCAGTGTAAATGCCGGAACACTTTCACCGGTAACCGGATCGGGTTTGAAATCTGAAAGCAGTGAATTGACCCATTCTTCACCAAAGAATCTGTCCGGAGGCTCGGCGGAATTTTCATTTAAATGGACCGCTCCGAACAGCCCGGGCACCTATTATCTTAGAGCGATAGGCAATGCCGTAAATGGAGATAATATGGCTACACCGGAAGATGAATGGAATTGGATGAGTGTTAAGGAAGTAATTGTAAAAGGTATTGATATAACTGCACCTACCGGAGGTGAAGTTTGGTGTGCAGGAGCTTCGCATGATATAACATGGGATGCAACCGGCGTTGATAATGTCAAGATTGAACTTTCCGATGACGGCGGCAGTTCATATTCGAAAACAATAGCTGCATCGGTTGATGCTTCAACAGGCAGCTATTCATGGAATATCCCGTCCAGCCAGACTTCGGGCACCCAGTATCGGGTGAAAATATCTGATGTTTCTGATCCGGATTTAAATGACGAAAGTGAATCTAATTTTGAAATTGCTGCAGAAACTGAAATAACTTCTCAGCCGGAAACCAGAAGAAAATGCGAAGGTGATGATGTTACTTTTACAGTTGTTGCAACCGGCAGCAATCTGACCTACCAATGGAAAAAAGATGGAAGCAGCATCCCCGGAGAAACTAGTAACTCACTGGTAATTCAGGATATAGCGCCTGATGATGCTGCTGAATATACGGTTGTAGTTGATGGTGCCTGCGGCAACGCTGTTACCAGTAACGCTGCCGAGCTTATTGTAGACCAGAAACCTGAAATGATTGAACCGCCTTCATCACAGGACATTTGCAAAGGACAAAGTGTGGTTTTCATGGTAAATGCAGATGGAACCGACCTTGAGTATCAATGGAAAAAAGATGGTTCAAACTTATCCGGCGAAACATCTAATGAACTTATTATCGATAACGTAACTCAGAATGATGCCGGCAGCTACACTGTAGTTATAAGCGGCAAATGTCCGCCGTCAGTCGAAAGCGATCCTGCTGTGTTGACTATTCTCGATCCACCCGAAATTACACAGCAGCCTGCTGATAAAGAAGGCTGCCTGGAAGATCAAATCGAATTAACAGTACAGGCAGAAGGTAAACATATTATGTATCAGTGGAGAAAAGACGGACAAAACATAAACGGTGCTACAGATCCGACGTATCTAATCGAGTCGTTGTCCCATAATGATGCTGGTACTTATGATGTTATCGCAGATAATGGATGCGATCCGAAAGCCTTCAGCGACGAAGTACAGGTTACTGTTTTGGAAATTCCTTCAATTACAAGTCATCCCAGTGATACCACTGTTATCGAGGGCAGAGATGCTGTATTCAGTGTTGAAGTTGAAGGCGAAGTTGATGAATATCAATGGCGCAGAAATAGCATCGAACTCATCGGGATGACCGAGAGAACGCTGACTATTTCCGGTGTTACCAAAGATGATCAGGGCGGTTATGACTGCCTCGTTACAAATCAGTGCGGTGAAGTTGTCAGCCAGAAAGGAAGACTCACCGTAGAAGAAGCAGGTCCCGGTCCAATGATATCTCTGTCCGAATCAACACTGAACTATGGAGAAGTAGACTTCGGCGAGAATAAGGATATGACCGTTACCGTAACCAACTCCGGCGATGAAAATCTTAATGTCACTGATGTTTCTTTGACCGGTGCAAATCATTCTCTCTTTATCATTAGATTCGGCGGCGATGATTTCAACCTCGAACCGGAAGCTGCTCACGACATAACTGTTCGTTTTAATTCGGAAGGTCCGGAAGGAGATAAAACGGCTCAAATAGAATTTACGAGCAATGCCAATAACAGCCCCACAATATCTCTAAAGGCTTTTGCGAAAGATACTGCTTTTGTTCCAAAATATGATGCAACTACATCCGTAGAATCTCTGGATTTCGAAAATGTCGAATTGACAGAAGATAAGACTATGGATTTTGATCTGGAAAACACAGGGAATGATAAACTCACTGTAAATAATATTTCCATTCAACAGGATGATAATGTATTCAGCATAGTTTCACCCCCTACTCCATTCGATCTGGAAGAAGGTGATTCACAGGAAATAAAGGTGAAATTCGCGCCTCAAGATGAAAAAACCTATAATGGGACCGTTTCCATAGACATCGCAGAGATTGATGATCCTCTGGAAGTCAGCATTGCCGGCGCCGGAATACCTTCGGCTGTATTTGAAAATCCCCAATTCGTAAAATCCTTCAATATCTTCCCAAATCCGTCTAACGGCAAGCTTACAATGAAGTTTGCTCTGGATATATCAGCAGAGTATGAATTAACAATAATTGATGTTACCGGAAGGACGATCAAGAATTTTGAAGGATTCGTCTCAGCTTACCGGGAAAAATCCATAAATTGGGACGGGATCACAGAATCAGGTGTGGACATATCGAGCGGCGTTTACAGAGCTGTTTTCAGAGCTAATGGCAAAGTTACAGCCTTCGATATTATTATCAATAAATAATTAATTGGTTATTGCTAAAATTAAAATGCCGTATCCTTAATTTAAGGGTGCGGCATTTTTTCAAATTCCCCTGGTATTAACCAATCAATCGATGAAATTAACCTAAATTCGACCC
>CAZXYS010000076.1:0-4466 GCA_964645005.1 uncultured Hyphomicrobiales bacterium
GGCTTTTCAGCTTTCCTGTTTCTTACCTTTTTTCTTATTTTAATACCACAAGCTACTACTAAAATAATAATAATTTCCTTATATGCAAGTTTTTTTTTATTAATTTTTGTTAATAATTGGATTTATTAAGAATGTTTATTATCGGATCATTCTTCTTCCCTCTCGTACGGGAGGAAGAAGATGATTATCATGCCGGGGAGGGTGAAGATGACGCTGAGGATGAAAAGCCACAGGTAGCCGACGTTCATCTGCAGCCAGCCGCTCAAAAAGCCGGGGAGCATCATGCCGAGCGCCATAATGCCGGTGGAGATGGCATAGTGGGTAGTCTTGAATTTGCCCTTGGAGATGTATAGCAGGTAAACCATGAAGGCGGTGAAGCCGAGCCCGTAGCCGAATTGCTCGAGGATTATGCCTAATTGTACGAGGGGATGGAAGGTGAATGTCCAGCCCGCCGCCAGCCAGGTGAAGTCGAGAGTCCAGACCATGTCCGGGCGGAAATAGGCGAGGTAAACGTAAACGACGTTGGGCAGGTTCATGGCCAGAGCCATGGGAAAGATGAGCTTTTTGAGGGAGAATCTCTTGATGAGGATGCCGCCGAGAATGCCGCCGATCAATAGCGCGGTGACGCCGATGGTGCCATAGTAAAGCCCGACCTGGCTTACTTTCAGAGCCATGCCGCCTGCGGAGAGGTCGTCCAGCAGGAATGGCTGCGACATTTTTACTAGAATTCCTTCGCCGAAGCGGTAGAGCAGGATGAAGAGCAGTATAAGCGCTATTTTGCGCTGGGAGAAGTACTGCGAGAATGCTGTTTTGAAGGATTGGAGTTTGCTTGTTTCGAGTGCGGGTTTGTCGGTCTCGGGATAGGGCAGTACCCAGCGGTGGTAGATGAACAACACTAAGAAGATGGCTGCCGATAGGATGAATGCTATAGTCCATCCTAATTCAGTGTTGCCGGTGGATTCGCCTATGGCGCCGGCAAGGATGACGAGAATGCCGTTGCCGAAGATCATCGAGATGCGGTAGAAGGAACTGCGGATACCGGAGAAGAATGCCTGGTCCTTCATGTCGAGGGCGTGGAGGTAGTAACCGTCGATGGATATGTCGTGGGTAGCGGATATGAAAGCTATCGCGGTGAAGCATATCAAAGTGAGAGTGAAGAACCACGGCAGATAGACAGCGCCGGCGATCACCAGGAAAAGCGCGCCGAGAAGCAACTGCATGTAGAGCATCCAGCCTCGCTTGGTGCCGGTGGAATCGACATAAGCAGCCCAGAACAGCTTCAGCGACCACGGAAGATACAGGAAGCTGGTGTAGCCGATGAGGTCGTTGGGTATGCCGAGGGATTTAAACATGACTACCGATACGTTGTTGACGATTATATAAGGGAGTCCCTCGGCAAAATACTGCGTGGGTATGAATTTCCATGGACCGGTCTTTTTGTCGCTCACGTTATCCTTGCTTTTGTACTCAGTTTTTACGATGTGCAAAAATAGAGAAAATTCTGTTCAATTTTCAATTTTCAGTGTATTATTAATGTTAAGTGTCATATTTATAATGATTTATCTAGAATTTAAGTATGGATTTGTATTTTAATAATCAACTATACATGTTACTTACAAATGTCTCAATCCATGCATGGTAAACTGATTCGGAATGTCGTTCCCTCCCCTTTTTCGCTGATGACGTCGACACTGCCGTTGTGCTCAGAGATAATCTGGTGTACTATGCTCAAGCCCAATCCGGTGCCTCGGTCTTTCGTAGTGAAGTAAAGGTCGAATATCTGCGATTTTATATCTTCGGGGATGCCGCCGCCGGTATCGGTAATCTCGATGATGACACTGTTATCTTCCTTTTTCGCAGAGCAGATCAACTTTCCGCCGGCGGGCATAGCGTCGATGGCATTTTGCATCAGGTTGAGGAATACTTGCTTCATCTTTTCTCTGTCGAATTTGTATTCCAGTTCCGCAGGTGTTTTATTCTCGATAGTGACGTCATTCTGTCGGGCAGACGAACTAAGCACGTCCGCCGTTTCCTCGAGCAGTTTATTTATCGGCGCTCGCTCGAGATAAATCTTCGAAGGACGGGCGAATTCGAGAAATTGATTGATGATCCTGTTCACGCGCTTGACTTCGTCGCGAACAGTTCTGACCAGCTTGCGGTAATCTTCTTTGCCGCGATCGGGCTCGAATTCATATTCGAAACGCTGGGCAATTACATTGATAGCGTTCAGCGGATTCCTGATTTCGTGGGCAACGCCGCCTGCAAGCTCGCCCATCGCCGTGATCTTTTCCTTGCGGCGAAGAAGTTCATTCATCCGCTTGCGTTCCGTCAGGTCGCGTGCTATGGACAGCACTGTGACCGGCTCGCCCTCGGCGCTTTTCAGGAAGGATGTGCTCATGCCGATGATTTTCGTTTTGCCGGAAGCAGCGGTGATCTCGGTTTCTGCGTAGTTTACGGGATTGCCGGTGGTCATGGACCTGAGGATCAGAGCCTCGTCATTGCCGAAAACTTCGTCATATTTCCTGCCGATCATATCTTTGGCGGAAGACTCAAAGATATTTTCGGCTGCATTGTTGAAAACGGTGATGATCTGGGCGGAATCGACGGCGATTACCGCATCGGTGACGCTGTTCAGGGCAATATTAGAATATTCCCTGAATTGCTTATGCTCCCGCTTGAGCGAGGCGAAGCGTTCCCTCGTAAACACAAATCCTATCAGAAAAAATCCGGTAATAAAAATGCCGATTCCTATGAAAATCGTTCGCCTGACGCCTTTCTGCTGAATTTCCCTGAATTTTTCGACTGACAGACCTATCCTGTTCATAAATTTGCCTCCGTTCTCCAGAGACAGAACCTTGACCACCTCGAAAACTCTGTCATCCTGGTAATCATGGATTCGCGTCTTTATCTTACCTCCTTCCCAGGCATCGCTGAGGAATTTATCCTGTGCGATAGGCGTCATCGCGCTAACGCTTTTCGAAGCGGAAATAATCCCTGCTTCATCCTGCAAAACAGCATAAATAATATTAGGATTATCGCCGATATCCCGTATTTTCTTGCCGATGCCGATCTTCTTCCTGAATGCCAGCAGTTTTTCCGAACTGAATCCCGTCAGAACGCAGCCGGGACCTTCAAGGCGCTCCCTTGCGATCATATACATATTTTCACCCTCAATGGGGTTCTCGATCAGCCCGAGATCCAACCACACATACTCGCCGCTGCAGACAGCGTTTAATTGCTGCATAAGATCGGATGGAACCTGAAAACCGGACGGAACACTTTCCGCGCTCGAAGCAATCAGTCTGCTTTTATTATCAATAATAGAAATGTGGCTGATGTCAAATTCCTCGGCTACATTTTGCAATTTTCTCTGATAGTAGTGATCTTGTCTGTTTTGACCGGAAAAATGTCCTTCCAAATGCGATGCGAGTTCTGCGACGGAATTCAGACGCTTTATAAGCAACTCTTCTATCTCAATATTTGTAATAATCGTATTTTCAATGCTTTGGTTAAGTGTTTCGATGAGTGTAGTGGCTTCTTCTCTGAGTATCTGCTGCAAGTCATTCCTGCTGGTATTGATTTCCACTAAGACAATGATGAATACGATGATCCCGAGTATCAGCGTGGTACCTATCAAAATTCTTGATCTTAAGGACAACATGTCTATAATTACAATTTATTAAAATTAAATATGATAAAATTAACAAAAATCCGGCAAAACATTCTAAAAATAAATAATTCCGTCAAAATCGACGAATCCTTAAATTATTTTCGACAATTTTGTCGAAAATACGATTACAATGAAAATCGGCAATATATTTAATTCATTGTGATATTGTGAATTACAATATTTGGCACAGTGCTTGTAATGTATATATCAGAACAGTTTTTTAAAAATAAAAATCACAGGAGGATAAAATGAAAAAGATAATAGCAGGCGCAGCAGCAATAGTACTGGCGGGATTTGTGATCTTCACGGATATAGAAGCTCAGGACAATACTGAAACAAAAGCCAAAACAAAGACAGAACAAAATGTCGATAAATCCGGCAACAACCAGACTCCGGCAAACCGCCCGAATTTTGTTGACAAAGACGGCGACGGCGTATGCGACAACTACACCAGCGGCAAATACGGCAAAGGCAGAGGAGCCGGTAAGGGTAAAGGCAGAGGCAACAGAGGACAGAATCGCCCCAATTTCGTAGATGAAGACGGTGACGGTGTTTGCGATAATTTTGCCGACAGGCAGCAACGACACTTACGGCAGGGTAAAGGCTTTGGTGCCGGACAGGGACAAGGCAAAGGCTATGGAAGAGGTCGCGGCAACTGCCGAAGAGGTAAGTAGATTCATTAATTGAATTTATAAAAATAAATTATTGTTTCTTAAAAGAATTGTCCTCATCACCCTCAAGAAAAATAAAAGCCCCGCCGGCAGGCGGGGCTTTTATTCTTTCGGCAGCGATCTTT
>CAZXYS010000077.1:0-4333 GCA_964645005.1 uncultured Hyphomicrobiales bacterium
GCGGCGGAGTTTTTGGATTTGATAGTACGATCTTAAGCCTGCTTCCCAAATTCCGACTCTCACAAAAAGTCCGGAGGTTGACTCAAAAGTATAAAAATTCGTAAAACATCTTCTGAGCGCAGCGAAGAATCCAGTACTGACGGGCATCCCGGATTCTTCACTCCACCCTGCTAAAGCAGGATTTCGCTTCGCTCAACTTCGTTCCGTTCAGAATTAAGCTTTTGGGTCACCCTCAGACAGGGCACAGGATTACTTCCAACTTTAACCGTTAGCTCTCTCCAAATAATATTACTTTTAATTAATAAACAACATATTAAAATTAGTAAACTAATGAATAACCACAAATATTTACAAATAAGTTTTACTTTTTTAATTTTAGGAATTAATGGTTAAATTTTTAAAATTGAAAATTCTTTAATAACAATTTCGAAAATTAATTCGGAGTTAAAAATGAATCCGATAATACCGGCTCGTAAGACAGAAAATATAAGATATGAAATACGCGATATCATTGTGCTCGCAAACGAAGCGGCGAAATCAGGCAAGGAAATGCTCTACCTCAATATTGGCGATCCGAACGCCTACGATCACACTACGCCGCCGCATATCGTCGAAGCAACGCATAAGGCGATGCTCGATAATAAGAACGGCTATGCGCCATCGACAGGTATTAAACCCGCGCTTGAAGCGATCGAACGCGACGCGGAAAAAAAAGGTATAGACAATGTTCTCGATGTTTTTGTCACTAACGGAGCAAGTGAAGCTATAGAGATATGCCTCACTGCGCTGCTGAATTCCGGCGAGAACTTTCTCATGCCTACACCCGGTTATCCTCTCTATACCGCAGTGCAGAGCAAACTCGAGTTGGAACCCAATCCCTACTACCTCGATGAATCCAATGGCTGGCAGCCGGATATCGAGGATATTAAGTCGAAGATCAATGACAAAACGCGTGCGATTGTGGTTATCAATCCCAACAATCCTACGGGCTCTGTCGGCAATAGCGAGACGCTGCAGCAGATAGTCGATCTGGCTCTGGAACATAACTTGCTTATAATTGCCGACGAAATCTATGACAAGCTCTATTTCGACGGCGGTAAGCATGTTTCGATAGCCTCACTGAATAAGGATGCACCTGTGGTGACTTTTTCCGGGCTGTCGAAGAATTTCGTGGTACCAGGATTCCGCGTGGGCTGGGGCGTTGTCAGCGGCAGACAGGAAATCATGGGCGATTATATCGAAGCCGTCAACAGGATTCTTCGCGCCCGCGTCTGCGCCAACCATCCCGAGCAATATGCCATTCCAGCGGCGCTGGACGGCTCCAGCGACCATATCAATAATCTTGTCGCCACACTCGAAAAAAGAAGGGATTTAGCAGCTTCTATCCTCGATCCTATCGACGGCATCTCTATGGTGAAGCCCAAAGGTGCTTTCTATGCTTTCCCGTCAATTGAAGTTGACGACGACAGCAAATTCTGCCGGGAATTGATAAAAGAAACAGGTGTAGTGGTTGTTCCGGGTTCAGGCTTCGGGCAGCGTCCAAACTCGAATCACTTCCGCTTTGTGATACTGCCCTCGGAAGATGTGCTTGAGAGGGCATTTAAGCGGATAGGCGAGTTTTACGAGAAATATAAAAACAAATAATTCATTTTTCAGAATTTAACAACAAAATCGACATAAGGTATTCCGATAAATATCAATTGGACGATGTGCGCATTGTTCAGAAAAGCTAAATCCACGGAAATACTTTCGCCAAAGAATCTTACACCGTAAGATAATATCATGTCCTGATGCCCTTCTGAAGCGAGAGGTAAAATCCAGTTTTCGGATATTAAGGCGAAATTTTTTCTTATTCTAGCCATCCCGGATATATTGATCATGGGTTTTGATGTGAATTCTCCTTTGACAAAATCCCATCCTAAACCACCTGTGACATTATAATCATGAGAACCATAGGTTACTATAGCATACAAAGAGCCGAAATTTGACCTGTCATTTGCAAAATTCGGCACACTTACATATAATGCACCTATACCTGCATGTAATTTATCAAATAATTTGAAACCAGCTTTGGGGGTAACAAAGAATATGGGTTGACCTGCTCCAAATGAAGAAATTAACTCGAGACCTCCACCTATGGATATAAAATCTGTGATACCAATATTTATTGTATTTAAAAATATCCAGATATTTTGAAAATAACCTTCACCTTGATCTAATGGAATTGCGGAATTACCTAAAAAATACCTCTCGGCGTGCGGGTTTGGGAACCAGTATTCGCCATGCTTCACATGTGATGGCTCTACCTCATCAATGCTTATAATGTTTCCGAAAGGAATCTTTATCTCAGTGCCGGATAATGTTGTTAATACAACTGATTCGGAAGTTTTTTCCTTGAATTCGCCTATAAATCTTGAATCATCTATAGTCGCGATAGCATAAGTTTTTGTAGAATCAAACTTGTAAGATGAGAAATATTTTTGTGCTGACAAAGAACCGGCATTAGTAAGCAATAAAACAATTACGAGTAATTTAAGCAGCTTTTTCATTTAAAACTTTCAAAATATATTAACTTAATCCCCAATCTATGCTTTAAAAATAAGCATTATTGTAAAATAACTTTTTTACATATATTAAACAAAATAAAACTCTAAAGATTCAGGAATGTTTAGGCATAGTAAAAATAAATTCGCTTCCTCTCCCCTTCTCGCTCTCGACACTGATTTCGCCGTCGTGCTTTTCTATTAACTCCTTGCACAGGATCAAGCCCAAACCGCTGCCGGATTCATTATTCGTGCCTTTTGTGTTGTATTTTTGGTCGATTTTGAAGAGTCTGGTTTTATCTTCTTCATCTATGCCTATTCCGGTGTCGGTTACTTTTATGCTGTAGAATTTATCGCCGGTGTTGGATGTGGAAATGCTGACAGTGCCGCCGTTTTCGGTGAATTTTATGGCATTGGATAATAAATTCCGCAGGATAGTGTTCAGCATGTTATTATTTGCATTGATAAATTGTCCTGCGCCGGAATTATTGACAATTTCAATATTCTTTTCCTGCGCGGCGGGCGAAAGCAGGGAAACAGCCCTGCTGACGGCTTCGGCTATGTCGATCTGTATCGGCACGAATTCCATTTTATTCATCTGAGAACGCGACCACTGCAAGAGATTCTCCGGAAAAGTCGAGAGGTTGGTTGCAGCTTTGTTCATGTTGCCTGCAATCTTTGCTATGTCCTCTTTGCCGAGATCTTCGTACTTTTCGTTGAGAAGATCGGATAAGCTCAGAAATCCGGTAAAAGGTCCACGCAGATCATGCGCAATGATAGAGAAGAATTTGTCCTTGCTGGCGTTCGTTGAGTTCGGTTAGTTCGTCATTGTATTCGAGCAACGCATCACGGGAAAGATTCAACTCGAGATGAGTGCGGACGCGGGTTAAAAGCTCAACGGAATTATAGGGCTTTGTGACGTAATGGAGTTAATTGGAAATTAATTTTTTGACACGGAAAACAGGTTATCATTTAACCCGGATTCACAATATAAAAGTTGCGTTTGTGGAAAAAACAGTTAACCCGCCTCAGAACGACCCGTCAGATGTTATATCTGACGGAATCCCCTTCTTTGAGAGGTGCCCGAGCGCAGTTGCAGCTCAGCGGAAACCACGCTTTAGCGTGGTGAGGGCGGGGTGGATTCTTATTTAACCCTTAGTTTTAGATAACCCTATGGGAGACCTGTGCTTACAAAAGTGTTAGATGGGAAAATTCATTATAAGAATTCCCTCATCCCTTAATCTCTTCTCCCAAGTGGAGAAGGGACTTTCAGTGTAATAAGAAATTCTTACACCCTCCTCCCGCGGGGAGAAGGAGGGTATAAGAGATTGTTTATGTTCTAATAAAATAACCAAGTTCATTTAAATTATTAAAATATATTAATAAATGAAATTTGTACTATTTATATATAGTTAGTATTTCTTCTTTTATATAGTAACTTTATCTATTTATATATAGTTGATTAATATATTTTGCAATAGGATAAATTGCTTTTTTCTTAATTCCAAAACTTTCTAAGTTAATAAATAATAACATTTACGAATATTCATAGAAAAATAACTAAAAAAAATTAGATAATATTATCAATTTAATATGTAACAAAATCTCAAAAGCTGTGTTAATATACCACAATAATGAATCATAATTTTGACAATAAATTATAAAAATCGGTCTGGAAAAACGACTGAAAAACCAATATACAAAAGATCACGCTCTTTTATAAATTTAACTAGTCTTGTTTCATTAAACGGAGGTATATTATGAAAAAGAATACTAATAAGATTCTTTCT
>CAZXYS010000078.1:0-3766 GCA_964645005.1 uncultured Hyphomicrobiales bacterium
GTTTTTTCTCGTCCCGGAAGTTATTACAACTGCCGGATTGGGCGCCCAGTCAGTTGAAACAACTAACTGAGACGGATGGACACTGGATCTCAAGGTGTAGTATAACGCTGGAGCGTCAGGTATTGCAATGTTGGAATGAGATAAGCGCCTGTCAAACTTTATTAAGGGGGATTTCGTCAAATGTAACATCCTGACGGAGACGGGGATATTTTACAATCCCCTTTGTTAGCCTTTTTTCAAGAGGGAATGGTTGTTACAACCCCCTGTATCACCCTTTTTTAAGGGGGAATAAGTTGTAGTCTTTCAAAGAACAGATATGAAAGCGATTTACATTTTATGGATATGACTGAATTTTGGACGATTTGCTCGGCGAACGGGATTAACCTTGAACTAAAGCAGCTTAAGGCGATTGAGCGGTTCGCCGGTGAGCTTGTCTATTGGAATAAGAAAATTAATATGGTATCTCGCGCCGATGAGGAAAATCTGCTGGAGAAGCATGTACTGCACTCGCTCGCTATCCTCAAATATGTAAACATCCCGCAAAAGGCGAAGTGTTTGGATGTCGGCACGGGCGGCGGCTTGCCGGGGATACCGCTGAAGATTGCGCGCCCCGATCTGCGTATGCTGCTGGTGGATTCGATCAATAAGAAGCTCCGGAAGGCTGCGATGTTTGCCCAGCATACGGCTCTCAAAGGGATAGAGGCTAAGGCAGCGCGCGCCGAGGAACTCGCCAAAGATAAGCGCTGCCGGCAATCTTACGATTTCATCTTTGCGCGGGCGGTGAAGCGGCTGGAAAAGCTCGCCGGCTGGGTGAAACCGCTTATGAAACCCGCCGCCAGGCTTGTCGTGATGAAGGGCGGCGACCTGCGCGAGGAAATCGAGGAAGCCCAAGCCAAATTCACTAATCTCGAAGTCGAGGAATATCTCATCGATCTGTTCGCCTATGAGCAGTTTAAGGTCGATGAGAAGAAGATACTTATCTGTAGTTTTAATGGCTAAAGGCTGCTGGCTATAAGGATTTTATATTTTTAGTTCTAAGTTTAAATGGATTTTCAAAGTACGAATTATTGACATTTGGTATCATTTGGCTCAGTTCTGGTATGCGATAAACCACTGGGTGAAAAGACTTTGTTTGTACCGGTCCGCCCCAGCGGTAAACCGCTGGGTTAAGCTCTTTGTCGCTTGATTCTTAATGTTTTTTCCTTTCGATTCGTTTTTTGGCGTACAAGTTATGCAGGAAGAAAAGACATATCAAGGAAACGGTATAAAATATATAAAAAAAGTAATTGAATAATAATATTACTTGTTTTTTATTTTAATTATTATTAAATTTTAATGTTTAAATGAAATTGTTAAAAAAATCTATATTAATTATCTATAAAGGAAGGTTCTATTATGGATTTGTTTGATACCTTACAAGCATTGGCTCAAAAAATTGAAAAAAGCAGAGAAATTATTCAAAACGAAGAAGCAACTAAACAGGCATTTACGGTGCCATTTATTAATGCTTTAGGTTATGATATTTTTGATCCTCATGAGGTTGTGCCGGAATTTACTGCTGATGTTGGGACAAAAAAAGGTGAAAGGGTCGATTATGCTATAAATATTGATGGTGAACCAATGATCTTGGTTGAATGTAAATGGTGTGGTTCAGAGCTTGATTTAAAACATGCTTCGCAACTATTTAGATATTTTTCTGCTACAACTGCTAAAATAGGGGCTCTTACAAATGGTATTATTTATAGATTTTTTACAGATCTTGAAAAACAGAACCAGATGGATGACAGACCTTTCCTTGAATTTAATATGTTGGATTTTAATGAATCACAAGTAAAGGAATTAAAGAAATTTAGCAAATCCAGTTTTAACATAGATGAGATGTTGTCCACAGCAAGCGATTTGAAATATACTAGAGAAATAAAAGCCATTCTAAATGAACAATTAATTAATCCTGATGAAGAGTTTACTAAATTTTTTGTTTCGAAGGTATATTCAGGAATGAAAACAAAAAACGTTATAGCTCAATTTACAGATATAACGAAAAGAGCATTTTCCCAATTCATAAAAGATCAATTAAATCAAAGATTCCAAGAAGCTATGAATAAAGAAAGCAAAGAAACGATAGATGATGGAGAGGGGGACTCAAAACAGCCTGAAAAAGAAACAAAGTTGGTTAAAGATGGTGTGTTTTATAGTGACGATGAAGTGACAACTACACAGGATGAAATAGAAGCATACAGTATAGTTAAGTCGATTTTACGTGAAGTAATAGACATTTCCAGAATATTCTACAGAGATAAAAAAACATATTTTGGAATTTTACTTGATGATAATAACCGAAAACCAATATGTAGATTTATTCTTGATAACGAGCAAAAATATATTGTTCTATTTGATAAATCCGAAAGCATAAGTAAAAAAGTAGATGAAAAGCTTCCTATATCAGATTTAAATGAAATTTATAATTATTCTGACAGAATTAAGAATACACTTAAGATATATGAAAAAGAAATTGTAGAAGCAGAAAATAATCAATAGGTAATAGAAATATTTGATTCTATACTTTTAAATTCTATGGATTTCGTCGTGTGAGCTGTTGATCTTTGCATGTTTGATTGAATTTGTGATTAAGAAATATAAAGCACAGCTTAATCAGAAAGTTAGCCAAAAAAAGTGCGACTTTGTTAGCAGGGCTATTCTATAGAGCCAGAGCGAGGTTTATTCAATTACAAATTACTAATGAAGAATTACGAACTTAAGAGTCCACCTCGCATTATGCCTGCGGTGTGCCATCCTCAATGAGGTGAATTATTACAACCCCCTGTATCATCCTTTGCTAAGGGAGAATTAGATTCCTGGATTAGCAGGAATGACAATGCTAATTATTCCACAGGAAAATCGTCACTACGGGCAGACGATTTTTGAATTAATGGTGTAATGTGATGAAGATATTTAAATTGGTGATTGTGACTGTCGCAGCAGCGCTGCTGGCTGGCGGCGGCAGCGGCGTCAACTCGGCGGAAACGAAAAGCGCCGTGAAGCTGGCCCGCATCAAATATTCCGGCGGCGGCGACTGGTACAATGATAAATCCGCGGAGGTGAACCTGCTGAAGTTTGTCGCCGCGAATACGAATATTAAGGTCGAGCCGACATACGAGTTTGTCGATCTGGGCTCGGACAACCTGTTTTCTTACCCTATGGCTTTCCTCACGGGACACGGGAATGTGAATTTCTCGGAGGGGGAAGTGGAAAGGCTGCGCGCCTACCTGCAAAACGGCGGCTTCCTCTATATCGATGATGATTATGGTCTGGATAAGTATATCCGCGAGGAAATGAAGAAGGTGTTCCCGCAGCAGGAGTTCACGGAGCTGCCTTTCTCGCACGGGATTTATCACTGCCACTTCGATTTCAATGACGGTCCGCCGAAAATACATGAACATGACGATAAACTGCCGAAAGGTTACGGGCTGTTCCATGAAGGCAGGCTGTGCGTGTACCTTACCGTAGAGTCGAACCCGAGCGACGGCTGGGCTGATTCGCGCGTGCATAATGATCCGCCCCGCAAACGTGAACAAGCCCTGAAAATGGGAACAAATATTGTAGTCTGGGCGTTGTCGAATTGATTGCTTGTTGGATAGGGGATCGGTTTTAACAAGTTTGGCTGCTGTTGGATAGAGGTTAACGGCTAACGGGGAATGGCTACTGGCTACGGGCTACGGGCTACGGGCTACGGGCTACGGGCTACGGGCTACGGGCTACGGGCTAC
>CAZXYS010000078.1:3866-3965 GCA_964645005.1 uncultured Hyphomicrobiales bacterium
GGGTTTTTGAGAGTTTTGATTTAAGAAATTAAGTCTGAACCGCAGATTTGCGCTGATTTGATTGATTTCGCTGAGTTTTTTAACTGTGATCTTGGATTT
>CAZXYS010000079.1:0-3130 GCA_964645005.1 uncultured Hyphomicrobiales bacterium
GAAAAATCAATGACTTACGGCGATTTTTTGCAGACGAGTGTCAAAGTCAAGAAAAAAATGAAAAAAGTTACAAAAAAAATTGCAGATTAGAAGATTTTTTGCTTTTTTAAGCTAGATAATAAACAATTCTAAAAAAAGATATGAAACTTAACGAGAAAAAGGACAGGGTTTTTCCCAAAAAGCCGGAGTGGCAAATCATCTTAGACCATTTGGTTTATCAGGATCAGGATGTTTTATACAGAATCTGCAGGAGAATGATCATTCATCTGGACAGAATGAAAATTCCCGAGATACGTGAACTTATGCTTCAGCTTAATCCGGCAATTCACAGCACGCAAGTGCAAAATTACGGACCTAATTGGCCCAAACCAAAGGGCAGCCCGTTTAATCCGCATGATATAATCGACAAACTTTTTGAAATAGCCGACAATTATTTGTCGGACGTTGAAATTACAACGCTGATAAATGATTGGATACATCAGGAACATATCGGATTTCTGTCGCTTGTTCTTGAGAAAAGGTCATCAGCGCTTGTCGAAGTGAAGGAAGCAATCGGGAAATATCTTAAGATATCTTACAGTCGAGGGCTGCAGGCTATTGAAGAAAGAATCGGTTTGAGAGCTGCGCTGATATACCGGTTTTTGTCGGAGAACCTGCGCTATGTGAATATTGCCAAGCATCATATTAAAATATCTGTTATGGGAAAAGTATTGGACCGGGTAATCGGGCCGGCACAGGGTACCGGTAAAGTGGGCGGAAAAAGCGCGGGTCTTATACTTGCCAAACATGTTCTGAGATCGAAGAGAAAAGATAATCCTGTGCTTGAGAAAGTGAAGACTCCTAAAAGCAGGTTCATGACCTCCGATGAACTTTATGAGTTCCTGCATTTCAACGCACTCGAAGAATTTGTTTATACAAAATACCAGGAACCCGAGCAGATTCAACAGGAACATGAGTTTTTGGAATATATTTTTAAGAATTCTCATTTCCCTCATGAATCTAAGCATGCATTTAGCATGATCCTCGATGATATGGAAGGGAAGCCTATTATCGTACGCTCTTCCAGTTTACTGGAAGATAGTTTTGAAGGCGCTTTCAGCGGAAAGTACAAGAGTCTATTCCTTTCTAATAAAGGTACTAAGGAAGAGAGACTCACTTCGTTCATGAATGCAATAGCGGAAGTATATGCAAGTGTTTTTGCTCCGGATCCAATCGAATACCGCCGGGAAAGAGGTTTGCTGGATTTCCGCGAGGAGATGGGAATCCTTATTCAACAGGTTGTAGGAAAACGTATAGGTAAATACTATTTGCCCAGCTATGCTGGGGTAGCTTTCAGTTATAACGAACTCCGCTGGTCGCAAAGGCTAAGGCGCGAAGATGGTGTTGTCAGGATAGTCGCAGGGTTGGGTACCCGAGCAGTAGATCGTACTATTGATGATTACCCTTCCCTCATTTCACCGGGGCAGCCGGGATTGAAGATCAATCAAACAACTGATGAGAGGATCCGATATTCTCAGAAATTTGTTGATGTTATCAATATGGATACAAATTCATTCGAGACCATAGATTTTCGTGATCTTATCTATGAATCGGGAGGATACTTCACCGGTCTGGAACAAATTGTGTCCATTAATAAAGAAGGTGAGCTTGTTGATCCGGTAAGCGCATTTGCTGATTTTAAAAATGCAGACCTTGTTCTTACATTCAATAATTTATTTGAACGTTCTCCTTTCTTAAGCCAGTTGAAAGAAATACTTAAAACTCTGGAAGAAGCTTATGACGGACCCGTGGATGTTGAGTTTGCTTCCGACGGCGAGAATCTGTATCTGCTCCAATGCCGTCCTCAGAGTGAATTCCTAAGAGAGGCTACTGTTCAAGTACCTCCGAATATTCCGAATGAGTCTAAAATATTTACAGCCAGTCACAATGTTACTAATGGTCTGGTAAAGGACATTGAGTATGTTGTTTACGTGACTGATGAAGGTTATTCAAATCTTGATTCAACTGAAAAAATGCTGGAAATCGGCAGGATCATTAGCCGCCTGAACCGGAAGCTTCCAAAGAAAAAATTCATCCTCTTAGGACCGGGACGATGGGGCAGCAAGGGTGATATAAAGCTCGGGGTGCCGGTGATTTACAGCGATATTAATAATACGGCTATGTTGATAGAAGTTGCCCGCGATAAGGGCGGATATGTACCTGAACTCTCATTTGGCACACATTTTTTCCAGGATCTGGTGGAGACGAATATTAAGTACCTGCCTCTATATCCGGATAAATCCGGAAATATATTCAATGAGGAGTTCTTTTCGAAAACACCGAATAGTATAGGGCAAATTCTGGAGGATACAAAGGAATTCGAGCATGTGATCAGGGTTATCAATGTCAGCCATTTTAAATGGCAGGCACGTTTAAAAATTTATATGGACGGCGAACTGAATTATGCCTGCGCTGTTGTAGAATAAAGGCTGCAGGTTACTGGCTGCTGGTTTTTAACCGCTGATTAACGCTTATTTGACTAATTTCTCTGATTGATAATACAAAGTACAACTTCGCGGGAAATTGTGGGGCTCCCCCAAAAGCATGAAAATGTCATTCCTGCGAATGTCTTTAGATCCTGCTTTAGCAGGGCAGGAGTCTGATTAATAATAATTTTCTCGCTACGTTAAAAAGGAATTTACTCGGAATTTCGATCTTATGGGGCAGCCATGAGCAGCCTGGAGTGTTTGTCTGGGGCGGGTTTTGCTAAATCGTCAGATACATCAATTGATGGAGATGTTATTGCAGCAATCCGGAGCTTGCTGTTGCATTGTCCTTTTTGTGCTGTTGTGAATGCCTTTGGAAAGGACCCGACGGTAAACCGCCGGGTTGATGTGTTTTGTTTTCGATTTGATTTTTTCATTCTATTTAGGAAATTAGTAAGTTGATAAATTATTTGTTATATTATTAAATGGATAAGTGTAACAATTGTCCGGGTATCGTTTTAATTAAATATATTTGTTTTCCGATCTATGAGGAACTATCATGAAAAAATCAATCATTTTATCGCTTCTGTTATTAGTAATTAGCGTTACGGCGCTGCACGCCGAGGGCGGCATTGATACGGTGTGGCACAAGCCGCTGGATTTCG